>DASRBO010000057.1:0-35375 GCA_035653595.1 Acidimicrobiales bacterium
GAGCCAGTAGCCGTGGTTGGTGGGAGTGGATGCCATGGCGACGACCGGGGCGTTGAGGTGGCGACCGCCGAGCGACCCGTAGTACGGCGCCCCCGAAAGGCTGAACACCCCGCCGTCGGCGGCCGCCATCCGGTAGCCACCGGGCACCGACCCGGTTGTCGGGTCCAGCACCGCCGCCGGCGCCGGGCGGCCACCGGAGAAGTCGAACAGCGTGTCGAGGCTCCCTGCGGTGGCATCGGCCGAGCCGGCGATGCGGCCCAGGCTCCAGTTGTCCTCGATGAACCTGGTGATCGAGGTCTGGTTGCTGGCTGCGTGGTCGACGAAGTTCTGACGGGCGTAGGGCGAGATGACCAGTAGCGGAAGGCGGGGCCCCGGCCCGCAGCGGCCCTGCTGGCCGGCCAGCGGAGCGCCGGTCCCGCACTCCCCCGTTCCGGTCAGGAAGTCGGCCGCCGTCTGGGACGGGTTGGCCACCCCGCCGTAGACGTGGTCGTACCAGCCGTCCGAGTCGTCGTAGCTGATGACGATCGCCGTAGACGGCCAGTCGGGGCTGCGCATGATGCTGTTGACCTCGTTGACGAGGAACGCCTGCTCGTCGACGGGATCCGAGTAACCGGCGTGGCCGTCCTGGTACCCGGAGGCCTTGAGGAAGCTGACCGCAGGCAGGGCGGTCGGCGGCAGGGACCCGGCGTCGATCGCTGCCACGAGCTGGTCGAAGTCGCTCGTGTCGTACTGGTGGTTGGGGGTGTCGAATTGTGGAGCGCCCCCGGAGTAGGACTGGGTGTCGGTGCCGATGCCCGCCAGCCCCGCCATGGTGTCGTGCCCGGACGCATCGGTGGCCACCATCAGGTGGTGGGGGTTCGCCGTGCTGGCGTAGTACTGGAACGGCTCGTGGTGGGGAATGTAGTCGTCCTTGTAGCCCCACTGCCCGGTGGCTCCCAGGGCGGCGCCGATCGGGTGGTCGGCGTTGCACAGACCCTGGTTGGAGGCGCCGGTGACCGACTTGTAGTAGGTGGCACCGGCGAACTGGTCCGGGGTGAAGGTGGAGCTCGGCTGTCCGGGGGCGGCCGAGGAGAAGGTGGTGGTCGGTCGGAACCCCCCCTGGAACCAGCCCCAGCTGAGCCCGGCGGCGTTGAGCAGGTCACCGACGTTCTGGCCGCTGAGGGCCGCTGCGTCGCGGGTGGTGCAGTCGTCGTAGTACGGCTGGGCGTCGCTGATGAGGCTGTAGCCGCCCTCGCCGTCGCCGACAGTGTCCCCGTTGGTCAGCGGGCTGTTGGCGTTGTTGTTGTTGTCCGACACGTGGCCGGGGTCCACCCCGCCGGTGGTGCCGGCGACCAGGTTGATGGCACCGGGGGCGGAGGGTCCGAAGGTGGTCCCGAAGGAGTTGTCGCTCATGGCGTAGTGCTGGGCGTACTCCCACAGGGCGGTGGTCGAGTTCCCGTCGTAGTAGTTCATGACGTCGTTGGCGTTGCACTTCTGGGCGGGGTTGGTCGGCACCTTCGAGCTCGAGTTGCCCACGCTCGAAGGGAACCTGTCCAGCTTCCCGGAGTCGAACGCCTTCTGCTCGGCCGAGTAGTCGTGGTCCTGGTCGCAGGTGACCAGGTCGGCCGGGCTTGACGGGTCGTAACGGTGGGGCAGCACCCCGTTCGGGTTCGAGGTCGTCAGGTTGCCGCCGTGGCGCATGGCCGGCGGGAGCGACGCCCCCGTGGCCGGCAGCAGACCGTCGACGGCCGGGGTGCCCGGGCTGGGGGTGAACGCCCAGCCGGACGTGTTGGTGGCCAACGGGTAGGTGCCGAAGTAGTGGTCAAAGGAGACGTTCTCCTGGAAGATCACCACCACGTGCTGGATCGGGGTGGTGGGCGACGCCGCCCGCGCCGTCCCCGGTCCTAGCACCACCGCCGGGGCGGCCACGGCCGTGGCCGCCGCCGCCATCCGGGCCAGGCGGCTCCCGCCCGCTCGTCGGTCCGACATGGATCCCTCCTTGGCCCGAGTCGGAAGCTCGAAGCCCGGCGATCCTCGCGGCGGAGACTTAACGGGTGCTTACGGCCAGGCGAAGATGGAGCGAATCCCCAGCGAACTGTGCGCTGCCGGCGCCACCGCCCGGCGACGGCGACCCCGATCGGGACGCGCTGCACGGATCAGTTCCGGGCCGCTGCCGGCTCTGGAAGAATGCCTCGGTGCCCCTCCCGCCGTCGTCGGTCCTGGGGGTGCCCGACCAGGTCGCCTCCGATTCGGTCATGGCCGCCCTCGGCCAGATGGCCGCGGGAGACCTGGGGACGGCCAGGGTGACCGACCGGGTGGCGATGGACACCTTCGACGGCCGCCTGCACGCTCGGGGCTGGCGGCTGTGGCGCGACGCCAGGGCCGGCCGGGACGGGACCGTCGCCCTCGCCCTCGAGCAGCCCGGCCACCCCCCGCTGGCCGCCCGGTGCCGGCCCTCGCGGCGGGGGCACCTGCGTCCGGCTGAGCTCCCGCCCGGCCCGGTCGGCGATCGCCTGCGGGCCGCCGTGGGCGACCGGGCTCTCCTCGACCGGGCCCGGGTCCGCAGCCGCCTGCGCAGCGCCGACGTGCGCAACCACCGGGGCAAGGCGGTGGTGCGTGTGGCCATCGAGGAGCCCTCCCTGGTGGAGGCGGGGGGCCAGCCGGTGGCCCTCGGCCGGAGGCTGCACGTCAACGGGGTCCTGGGCTACGACCGGCACTTCTCCCGCGTGCTCGACCTGCTGGCGACCAGGGTGGGGCTGGCGGCGGCGGCCGAGCCGCTGGCCGACGAGGCCATGAGGGCAGGCGGGGTGGAGCCGGGCGGGGCCTCGTCCGGCCTCGACCTGGCCCTGGATGCCGGCATGCGAGCCGACCAGGCCACCCTGCTGGTGTGCCGCCGGCTGGCGGCCATGGTCGAGGCCAACCTGCCCGGTGCGGTCCAGGACCTCGACCCCGAGTTCCTCCACGACCTGCGAGTGGCGGTGCGGCGCAGCCGCTCGGTCCTCAAGGAGATGAAGGGGGTGCTCCCGTCCGAGGCGACGGCGCAGGCCCGCCAGGACCTGCGGTGGATCCAGGAGATCACCGGGCCGACGCGCGACTTCGATGTGCTGCTGGCTGACTGGCCCGCCATGGTGGAGCCCGTGCCGACGGCCATGCGCGCTGACCTCGCCCCCCTCCATGAGCTGCTGGAGCGGCGCCGCCAGGAGGCCTTCGTCCGGCTCCGCCGGCAGCTCGGAGGTCGGCGCTTCAACGAGGTCTGGTCGGGCTGGCGGGGGGTGATCGACTCCGAGGCGGCCGGATGGGCTCAGGCCGGGCCCCGGGCCGCTGAGCCGATCGCCCGGCTGGCGGGGGACCGGGTGGTGGCGGTGTACGAGAGCATGGTGCGCTCCGGTCGCCGCATCGACGACGCCTCCGCCCCCGAGGCCCTGCACGACCTGCGCAAGCGGGGCAAGGAGCTGCGATACCTCCTCGAGCTGTTCGGCTCGCTCTGGCCGGCCGAAACGGTCAAGGCGCTGGTGGGAGCGCTCAAGGGCCTCCAGGACGTGCTCGGCCACTTCCAGGACGACCAGATCCAGATCGGTGAGCTGCGCCAGCTGGCGCCCGACCTGGCCGGGTTGCCCGGCGGCACCGACTCGGTCATCGCCCTGGGCTTCGTGATCGACGGGCTGGGGCGCAGCCAGCGGCAGGCGCGGGCCGGCTTCGCCGAGCGCTTCTCCGCCTTCGCCGCCCCGGCCAACCGCCGGCTCGTCCGGCGCACCTTCGGCCCGGGCGCCGACGCCGGCGGCCGGCCGCCGGCGGTCCTGCCTTGAAGGTCCTCGCCACCTACAACCTCAAAGGCGGCGTGGGGAAGACCTCGGCCGCGGTGAACATGGCATCCCTGTCGGCCATGGACGGCTTGGCCACCCTGATCTGGGATCTGGATCCGCAGGGGTCGGCCACCTTCCTGTTCCGGGTTCGGCCCAAGGTCAGGGGCGGGGCCCGCAAGCTGGTGCGGGGCCGGTCCGAGGTGGCCGAGCTGCTCAGGGGCACCGACGTGCCCGGCCTCGATCTGCTGCCGGCGGACTTCTCCTACCGCCACCTCGACCTGGTGCTGGACGACACCAAGAACCCGACCGCCCGGCTCCGCCGGGTGCTTGCCCCGCTCGAGCAGGACTACGAGGTGGCTGTCCTCGACTGTCCGCCATCCATCTCACTGGTGTCGGAGAGCGTCTTCGAGGGGGCCGACGCCCTGCTCGTCCCGTTGGTTCCGACCAGCCTCGCCGTGCGCAGCTTCGAGCAGCTGGTGGACTTCGTGTCCTCCCGGGTCGACCATCCCCCGGCCATCCTGGCCTTCCTCTCCATGGTCGACCGGCGCAAGCGTCTGCACTGCCAGCTGGCCGAGGAACTGCCCGAGCGCCACCCGTCGATCCTGCGGACCGCGATCCCTTCGATGACCGACATCGAGCGCATGGGAGTGCTCCGCCAGCCGCTCCCCCTGGCGTCCCCGGCCGGCGCTGCCACCCGGGCCTATGCGGCCCTGTGGGCCGAGGTGACCGCCCGCCTGCGCCTGGGCCCGGGCGTGACCGACGGCTGAACGCCGGGCCCGCCCCGCCCCGGCGCCGAGGACCGCCGGGTGAGGAGGACCTCAAAGCCGGGGATCCAAGCGCCCCCGAGCCCCTGGACTCGGACGCCGGATCCTGGCTGTGACCACCCCCTCCAGCTACGGTGCCGGGCGCAGACCAAGTTAGGGAGACGATGGATGGGCCGATCTTGGGCAGCGGCGGTGGCGTTGTGCGCATTGGCCGCCGCCGCGGCCGGATGCGGGGGTGGCTCGGCGCCGGCTCCCAGCGCCACGTCGACGAAGGCGGCCTTCTGCGCCGACAACGTCAAGCTGGACCGGGCCACGTCGGCCATCACCGACCTCAACCAGGCGCTCCCTACCCTCAAGGCCAACCGGTCGACAATCGACGACCTGAGCCGCCACTACCCCGGCGGCACGATCGGCAACGAGGCCAGGCAGCTGGTGACGGCGGTCCGGAAGGCGATCGCGGCCAACGACGTGAGCAGCCTCAATGCCCACAACCTCTCGCAGTACGGAGCCGACCTCGACACCTACTGCGGCGTCGACAGCAACGGCGCTCCGCTGCCGGCCGACTTCGGGCAAGGCCGCGGGTCGGCCCTGTGCGCCACCGACTCGACGCTGAGCAGCGGGATAGGCAGCGCCGCTGACCCGGCCGGAGCGGTGTCGTTCCTCGCCGCCCACCGGTCCGACCTCGACTCGTTCGCCGCCGCCATCCCCAGCCTGCCGTCCGACGTGCAGACCGCCGCCCAGACTCTGCTGTCCACGGCGCGCTCGGCGGTCAGCTCGAACAACGGCGCCCTTCTCGAGAGCCAGGCGGTGGCCCAGGCGGCCTTGAAGCTCAGCCTGTACTGCGGCATCAACCAGTAGCGCCCCCGGAGGGCACGACCCACCATCAGTAGGGTTGGCCGGCAGCCACGGCGAGCGCCGTCACCCTCAGCAGGGCACGGCCTGCGAGATGCGGGCGGCCGGGCCCACCCGGCCCGGGCCGCCGTGGGCCTGGTTGCCAGGATCGGCCCGGAGAGGATCCGTCTGCATGCCACGGTCGCTCGTCCGCCCGTCGGGACGGGACGGCCGTTCCCGCGAACCGGGGATGCTGGGGGAGAACCTGATCGCCAGCAGGGCGACATCGTCGCTGAGCTCGCCTCCGGCGAAGCTGGCGGCCGCTCCCAGCAGACCGTCGAGCTGGGCCTCGATCGGGTGGCCAAGCAGCGAGGCCAGGACCTGCTCGGCCGGGAAGAAGCGCCCTTCGGCGTCGCGGGCCTCGGTCAGGCCGTCGGTGTAGGCCACGATCGAGTCCCACTGACCCAGGACGATCGGCGTGGGGGAGACCGACTGGGGCAGGCCCGGTGGCGGCGACGGATCGAGCTCGACCAGCTCCCGCAGACCGACCGGTGAGACCACACACGGGCGGGGATGGCCCAGGGTGAGGGCTGTCACCGTGGCGCCCGGGTGCAGCCACATGACCAGCAGCGATATGAACTTCCTCCGGCCGGCCAGCCGAAATCGCCTGGTCGATACGGCCGACCAGCTGCTCGGGCCCGCGCTGGCGAAGACGGCCACGCGGAACGCCGCCAGCACCGCCGCCGCCGTCTCGACGGCGTCGTAGCCGTGTCCCTGGACGTCGCCGAGGACGGCCACCACCGGCCCGCTGGGATGGAAGGCCACATCGAAGAAGTCGCCCCCAGGTTCACGGCGCTGCTTGCCGACCGGTAGCGGACGGCCAACCGGTATTCACCCGGCGCGGGTGGGCGGAGCCATGACCCGCTGGGCGACCACCGCCAGCCGGGCGGCGCGGCCGACGTCGGCGTGACGACGCTGGCGCACCGAGGCGGCGAGCACCGCCAGGGTCGAGCCCACCGCCACGAATCCGATCCGCACCAGCCGCTCGGCCACGGTGCCCGTCAGCACCAGGTTGGTGGCCACCGCCGCCGCCGTAGCGAGCGCCCCGGTTGCGGCCACCGCCCCCGGACCGGCACCGAGGGCGGTGATCATGCCGGCGACGGCGAAGCCGGCGGTCAGGTCCGCTTCGGAGGGACGATCAGATCGACCACGAGCATGACGACGATCTCGAGACGACCGATCACCGCCCACAACCGCGCCCCCAAGCCCTCGGGCATCCGGGGCTACTGGCCCCATCTGGTCCCATCAGGGTGGATAGGCGCGCTCGGGGCGAAACGCCCGGTCAGGACGGGTTGGCCCACCAGCGGCGGCGAGCGGGACCCCCCTTAGTGGTGACCGCCGTGGCGGGATCCACAGGGGGCGGTCAGCAGGGGGCTTAGTCCGCTTCTTCTAGTCCGAATATGGCCCCGGGGGGTCATTGGCAATTACCTCCGGTAGCCGTATGTTCACGAAGAGGGAGCGAGCCTGACCCGCCATCCGGGGTCGCTGGGGAGATCGGAACCCTTGGCCAGACCAGGAGCGGAAGGGTCGGATAGCGATGAGGACGTCATGGGCTCGCCCGGCGGCGGCGGCGCTGGTCGCCAGCGCGTTGGGGATGTTCGGCCTGAGCGGGGCGGCACAGGCCTCCCTGCTCCCGGCCCCGCCCCCCAGTGCCACCTATGTCGTCTCCACCCTCAACGCCGTCGGCTCGGCGCTGGCCACCTCGGACGTCCTCGCCATCGGCGGGACGGTGCTCGCCGACCTCAGCGTGGCCAACGGGGTCGCCGCCAGCCTGACCCCCACCGAGGTATCCGCCCTGCAGGCCACGGTCGGGGTGGTCGTCACCAACGACTTCGCCGTTTCGGTCTCGTCAACGACCACGTCGTCCAGCCGGGCGCCGGCGGCGGTCTTCCCCCAGTCGACCGGAGCCATCCAGGCCTGGGCCGCCGGTGACAACGGCGCCGGCGTCGGGGTGGCGGTCGTCGACACCGGCATCGACAACCTGCCCGACTTCTCCGGCCGGCTGGTCGGCGGCGTCGACCTGTCGGGCGAGAACAACCCCCTGCATGACAGCTACGGCCACGGCACCTTCGTCGCCGGGCTCATCGCCGGCAACGGCGCCTCGTCCAATGGGCAGTACACCGGTGAGGCCCCCGGCGCCACCCTGATATCGGTCAAGGTAGCCGGCGCCTCGGGCAGCACCGACCTGGTGACGGTGATCAAGGGGATCCAGTGGGTGGTCTCCCACCGCCAGACCTACAACATCAGGGTCCTCAACCTCTCCCTGGGAGCCCAGCCCCAGAGCTCCACGGTGAAGAACCCGCTCGACCGGGCGGTGGAGACGGCATGGAACTCCGGAGTGGTGGTGGTGGCAGCGGCCGGCAACGCCGGTCCGTTCAACGGAACCATCCTCTCGCCTGGTGACGACCCTCTCGTCGTGACGGCCGGCGGCCTCGACGACAACGGCACCGCCTCCAGCAGCGACGACACCATGACCCGGTTCTCCTCGGTCGGGCCGACCAATCCCGACGGGTGGATCAAGCCCGACCTGGTGACCTCCGGTCGGTCGGTGGTCAGCCTGGCCGCACCGGGGTCGACGGTCTACAACAACAACCCCTCGGCGCTCATCGGCTCGGGCAACTTCGTGGGCTCGGGCACGTCGTTCAGTGCCGCCATCACCAGCGGCGCGGCCGCCCTGGTGGTCCAATCGGCGCCGTCGGCCAAACCCGACACGGTCAAAGGGCGGCTGCTGGGCAGCACCAACCCCGGCCCTGTGGGCAACCCCTTCGTCGATGGCATGGGCGCCCTCAACGCCTGGGGGGCGGTGAAGGCCGGCTACTCGCTGACCCAGAACGCCCCGTCCGCACCGACGCAGATGGGCGCGACCGTCTCGCTGCAGACCAGCTGGGCCGGATCGGCCTGGGACAACTCGAACTGGAGCGGAGCGGGCTGGAACGGATCGGCATGGGACGGCTCCGCCTGGGACGGATCGGCATGGGATGGCTCGGCGTGGGACGGCTCGGCCTGGGACGGATCGGCCTGGGACGGATCGGCGTGGGACAGCGGCTACTGGACCGGATCCGCCTGGGACGGATCGGCGTGGGACGGCTCGGCCTGGGACGGATCGGCATGGGATGGCTCGGCGTGGGACGGCTCGGCGTGGGACGGATCGGCCTGGGATGGATCGGCCTGGGACTGAACCGGCACAGCACCGGCGTCGAGGGATGACCGGGCTACCACTTCGGGCCCGCCTGGTGATCGGCCTGGCGGCGGGGGCCGGGCTGGCCATGGTGGCCTGGGCCGCCCTGGACAGCTACCGGGACGCCCATCTCAGCCTGGCCCAGGCCTCGGTCTGGTGGGTGTTCGGGTTGGCGCTGATGGCCGCCTGGCTGTGGCCTCTCCGCATCTACCGCGACGGGCACTCCGAGGCGCTGCACGTCGACGAGGGCTTCTTCATCCTGATGGTCCTGCTGCTGCCGTCCTGGACCGTGCTGCTGGCCTTCGCCTCCACCACCGTGGTGGCCCAGGTCATCCGGCGCCGGCCGCTGGTCAAGATGGCCTTCAACAGCGGGCAGGTGCTGGCGGCGACTGGTGCCGGCCTGGTGGTAGCCCACCGGTTCGGTTCCGCCTCGGGCCCCATCACCCCGGCCTATCTGGTGGGAGCGGTGCTCGGCGCCGCCGCCTACTTCGCCGTCAACAGCGCCGCCTTCATGGCGATCATGGGCGCCCTGGGCACCTCGGCCCGCCGTGCCCTGCTGGACGGGCTCGAGGTCCGACTGCTGCTGGTGGGGGCAGGGGTGGTGGTGGCCCTCATCGCCGCCCTGTGCGTGCAGGCCTACCCGTGGTCGGTACCGCTGGCCGCCATCCCCTTCGGGCTCCTGCCCCGGGTGCTGTCGGGCCACTTCAAGGCCCGCGAGGACCGCAACCGGCTGCGGGGCCTGTTCGACGCCACCCTCGAGGCCCACCGCCAACCGGACGCCGACCGCATCCGCCGGGTGGTATCCGATGCCGCCCGCCGTCAGCTCAACTGCTCGCTGGCCGACTTCGCCGACCACCCCCCCTCCGAGGGCCTGAGCGCCACCGTGGTGGTCAACGGGGCCAAGCAGTGGCTGTCGGTCGCCGGCCGGACCGGCACCGCCGCCTTCGAGGAGGCCGACCAGGCGCTGCTCGACGCTCTGGCCGCGGTGGGCGCGGGGGCGCTGTCCAACGCCGCCCTCTACCAGGAGACCCACCGCCAACGGGAACGGCTGGCCACGATCACCTCCAGCCTCGGCGAGGGGGTGTGCGCCATCAGCGCCTCCGGGGCCGTCACCTTCGTGAACCCGGCCGCGGTCGAGATGCTCGGGTGGACGGTGGATCCCCCCAGCGGGCTGCCGGTGGGCGGGAGCGGCCTGGCGCCGAGCTTCCTGCTCATACCGGCGGTCAAGGCCATGGAGACCATGGCCCGGGTGGTGAGCTACGACAGCCAGTTCGAACGAAGGGGCGGCGCCCCGGTCGACGTCGCCTACACCGCCTCCCCCATCGCCGGCCCCGACGGCGCCGAGGGGGCGGTCATCGTCTTCCGCGACATAACCGAGCGGAAGCGCTTCGAGGAGCAGCTGTCCAAGCACGCCTTCCACGACGCCCTCACCGGACTGGCCAACCGCCGCCTGTTCATGGACCACCTGCGCCACGCCCTCGGCCGGTCGGAGCGAAGCGGCGAACGCCATGCGGTCCTCTTCGCCGACGTCGACCGTTTCAAGCTGGTCAACGACGGGCTCGGCCATCAGGCCGGAGACCAGCTGCTGATCGCCATCGCCCGCTGCATGGAGTCGGTGCTGCGACCCGGCGACGTAATCGCCCGCTTCGGCGGCGACGAGTTCACCATTCTGCTCGAGGGCGTGCACGAGGAGTGGGAGTCGATCGCGGTGGCGAAGCGGGTGACCGAGCGTCTGTCGGAGCCGATCACCCTGGCCGACGGTCACGAGGTCGTCGCCACCGTCAGCATCGGCATAGCCCTCACCGATCCCGGCGACAACCCCGATGACGTCCTGCGCAACGCCGACGTGGCCATGTACTCGGCCAAGCGGCGGGGACGGATGGGTGGCTACCAGGTATTCGACGGCAAGCAGATGGGCGTGCGCTCGAGCGAGCGCATCGACCTCGAGGCGGCCCTACGCCGGGCCCTCGAGCGCGACGAGATCGAGGTTTTCTTCCAGCCGGTGTACTCGTCGGTCACCGGCCGCATAGAGGGGGCCGAGGCCCTCATACGCTGGCACCACCCGGAGCGGGGCCTGATCCTGCCCGGCGAGTTCGTGCCTCTGGCGGAGGAGTGCGGTCTCATCCTGCCCCTCGGCCGCCACGTGCTCGAGGAGGCCTGCCGCTGGGCCCGGCGCTGGAGGGAGAGTCTCGGGGCGGAGCTGATGATCAGCGTCAACCTCTCCGGGCGTCAGTTCCAGCATTCGGGGCTGGAGCTGGAGGTGGCCGAGACCCTGCACCGCACCGGCGTCGATCCTCATCAGCTGTGCCTCGAGATCACCGAGAGCGTCGCCGTCGACGACATCGGCCGCACCCACCAGGTCCTGACCGGCCTGCGGGAGCTCGGGGTCCGGGTCGCCATCGACGACTTCGGGACCGGCTACTCCTCGCTGGCGTACCTGAACAAGTTCCCCGTCGACGTCGTGAAGATCGACCGCAGCTTCGTGGAGCGGCTCGGCGAGGACGCCATCAGCACCGCCATCGTCTCCGCCGTCATCAGCCTCTCCGACGCCATCGGCACCACCACGGTGGCCGAGGGGTTGGAGACCGAGGACCAGCTCGACCGCCTGCGGTCGCTGGGCTGCCCCCTGCTCCAGGGTTACCTGCTGGCCCGGCCCATGCCGGCCGCCGCCCTCGAGGCGCTGCTGGTCGCCCGGGCGGGCAACCGGGTGATCCTCGAAAACCGCCCCGCCCCGGTCGACCGCATCCTGCTGTAGGGGCTCTCACCCCTGAATGGGGATGTGGAGCTTGGGGGAGGTCACCGGGCCGGCATCGTCCTCGGACCGGTGGACATAGGTGGCCCCGGTCCGGCTGGAGGCACCGAGGTGGTGGCCGTCGGGGTCCATGGCCACCAGATCCATGACCGGCACCGTGCCCGATGGGGCCAGCCCGGTGAGGTCGGCGAAGGCCTCCTCCACCGAGCGCCGCAGGCCACGACCGGCCTGAAGGCCGGCCACGACCATGCGGGCCGTACCGGCCCGGATGGCCAGCTCACCCCATCCGGTGCAGGCGGCGGCTCCGTGGCGGTCGTCGCAGTAGTTGCCTGCCCCGACCAGCGGGGAGTCGCCCAGACGGCCGGGGAACTTCCAGGCCCACCCGCTGGTGCTGACCGCGCTGGCCAGGTGGCCAGCCCGGTCGCGGGCGATGAAGTCGACGGTGCCGGCGACGTGGCCCGGCCGCTCGGGGTCGGCCGTCAGCTCGGCCACCCGGGCCAGCAGGTCCCCCACCGCCGCTCCCCCCGGCCGGCGGCCCTCGACCCCGTCCCGCCAGACCGACTCCGCCTCGGCGGTGAGCAGGTCCTCCTCGGCCAAGCCGAGCTGGCGGGCCAGCCGGGCGGCGCCGTCTCCGACCACCAGCACATGGGGCAGCCTCTCCATGACCGCCCGGGCGACGGTGACGGCGTGGACGTGGCCCCGCAGGGCCCCCACCGCCCCGGCGGCCCGGGTGGCGCCGTCCATGATCGAGGCGTCGAGCTCGACCTGCCCGAGCAGGTTGGGATACCCCCCGAGCCCAACGGTGTGGTCGTCGCGGTTGGCCTCCACCTGCCTGACGCCGGCCTCGACGGCGTCGAGGGCGCTCCCGCCACCGGCCAGCACCTCCCAGGCGGCATCGATGCCCACCGCGCCGTTGGTGCTGGCGATCACCACCGCCCCGACCCCGGCCACGGCGGCGAGCATAGGGCCGGCCCGCCGGCGGAACGCCGGGGTCCTTCTGCCTAATGTTCCCGGGTGCGGCGCCGCTACGCCATCGTCGGAACCGGTGGGCGGGCGATCATGTACGTCGACGCCCTGTGCGGCACCTACGCCGAGTCGAACGAGCTGGTCGCCCTGTGCGACAACAGCCCGACCAGGATGGCGTTCCACAACAGCCGCCTGGCCCACAAGTTCAGCACCGAGCCGCGGCCGCAGTATCTGGCCTCCGACTTCGACCGCATGATTGCCGACACCCGGCCCGACGCGGTGATCGTCACCACCGTCGACGGAACCCACCACCACTACATCATCCGGGCCATGGAGCTGGGTTGCGACGTGCTGACCGAGAAGCCCATGACGGTCCTCCCCGAGGCGGCCCGGGCCATCTTCGACGCCATCGAGCGCACCGGCCACGCCCTGCGGGTGACGTTCAACTACCGCTACGCCTCCGCCTACACCCGGCTGCGGCAGCTGGTGATGGAAGGGGCGGTGGGCACGCCCCGGCTGGTGGACTTCTCCTGGATGCTCGACACCAGCCACGGGGCGGACTACTTCCGCCGCTGGCATCGCCAGAAGCAGAACTCCGGCGGGCTGCTGGTGCACAAGGCCAGCCACCACTTCGACCTGGTGAACTGGTGGATCGGATCGTGGCCGGACCGGGTGTTCGCCCTCGGGGATCTCGCCTTCTACGGGGCGGCCAGCGCCGCCGCCCGCGGCGAGCGCTACGACTACGACCGCTACACCGACCAGCCCCAGGCGGCGGGCGACCCGTTCGCCCTGTCGCTGCGCAGCCATCGCGCCCTCACCGGCCTGTACCTCGACGCCGAGGCGGACAGCGGCTACCGGCGGGACCAGAACGTGTTCGGCGAGGGAGTCACCATCGAGGACACCATGGCCGTCACCGCCCGCTACCGGAGCGGGGCGCTGCTCAGCTACTGTCTGGTGGCCTACTCGCCCTGGGAGGGACTGCGGGTCGCCATCACCGGCGACCGGGGGCGGGTGGAGCTCTTCGAGCGCCACGGCTCCCACATCATCCGGGGCCAGGACGACGAGGAGCTCGCCGAGGAGCAGTCGCTGGGGGCGACCCAGCAGCTGTGGCACTTCCCGATGTTCTCCGCCCCCCGTCCGGTCGCCATCCCCGAGGCGGCCGGCGGCCACGGTGGCGGTGACACGGTGCTTCTCGAGCACCTCTTCTCCCCCGATCCGCCCCCGGACCCCTTCGGTCGGGCGGCGTCCCACCTCGACGGGGCCGCCGCCATCCTGGTCGGGATGGCGGCCAACCGGTCCATGGAGACCGGCCTGCCG
This sequence comes from Acidimicrobiales bacterium, assembly GCA_035653595.1. GTDB lineage: Bacteria > Actinomycetota > Acidimicrobiia > Acidimicrobiales > JAJPHE01 > DASRBO01. Next base: position 13,651 of record DASRBO010000057.1, read on the forward strand.
GTCGACGTCGACGACCTCCTGTGTCTCCCCTGAACGCGGGATGGCCGCTATCAGACGGGCGTTGCCGCCAAGTGTTTTCCGAACCGACACCCAGAGTTCCACCGCGGTGAGCCAGGCCGCCCCCGGTTCTGGCCAATATCGGAGGATGAGCGCCGACCCGTCGAGGGCCAGGACCGCCCGGCTGCGGACCTGGTTGGCCGGCTCGGTGCGCTCGTGGCTCGGAGCCGGCTCGGCCTTCGCCCCCGACGGGTGGTGGCCGCCCGACACCGGCTGCAGCGCCATGCCTGGCGATCCCTGGTGGCCCGAGCCCCGGACGGGGGCGGTCTGCCGGTCCCAACCGGATCCGGCCGAGCGCCTGGCCGCCGAGGCCTGGCGGTGGCTGCAGTCCCAGGGGGGCCGGTGATTCGGCCCGCGACGCCACCGCTGGCGCTGGAGGGATGCCTCAACTTCCGCGACCTGGGGGGATATCCGGCCGCCGGGGGTCGGTCCGTCCCCTGGCGCACCCTGTGCCGCTCCGACGCCCTCCACCGGCTGACCGACGCCGACACCGCCGCCCTCGGCGAGATGGGCCTGGCGACGGTTATCGACCTGCGCAGCCACGACGAGCTCGAGCGTCTGCCGGGACCTCCGAGGGCGCCCTGGCTGGCCCACCACCTCCCCATTCACGAGACGCTGCCGGATCCGGACACCTACCTGGCCTGGGCCGACCCGGCCGCCGTCAGCCTCGACTACCTCGACATGCTGGAGGAGGGGGCGGCATCGCTGGCCCGCTGTCTGGGCCTGTTGTGCGAACCGGCCACCTACCCGGTGCTGTTCCACTGTGCCGTCGGGAAGGACCGCACCGGCGTGGTCGCGGCCCTGGTCCTCGGGCTGCTGGGTGTGGGCACCGAGGACATCGTCGCCGACTACGTCCAGAGCGCCCCGGCGGTCGAGGTCATGGTCGAGCGCCTGGTGAGGACCGGTCCCGAACCGCCCCGGCCGGCCCAGCTCGCCGCCCTGGGGGCCGTCGAGGCCACGATCATGGAGGGGTTCCTGGCCGGGCTCGCCGACAGGTACGGGTCCTTCTCGGGCTACGCCGAAGCGGTCGGCGTCCCGGAGGCCGGGCCGGGGATCCGCCTGGCGGTGCTGGGCCGACCCTGATGGCGCCGCGGCGCGCGAGGATCCGGTCGTGGACGGGGTGCACGACATGGGTGGCATGCACGGCTTCGGGCCCCTGACCATCGAGGCCGACGAGCCCGCCTTCCACGCCCCGTGGGAGGCCAGGGTGGCCCGCCTGAGCGGCGCCCTGGTGCGCCGGACCACCATCGACCGCTTCCGGTACACCATCGAGCAGATGCCGGCGGCGGAGTACCTCACCTCCAGCTACTACCGGCGCTGGCTGTGGGCGGCCGAGCGGCTGGCCGACGACCCCGTGGTGGCCGGGGGGTCAAGCTCGTTTCCCTCGGCGCACATCCCCCGCCGGGCCGGCCGCTTCGCCGCAGGTGATGCCGTGCGGGTCGCCAACCCGGTCACCCCCGGGCACACCCGGGTCCCCCGCTACCTGCGCCGAGCGGTAGGGCGGGTGGAGAAGGTCGCCCTGGCCTGGCCCAACCCGACCAGTTCGGCCGCCAGCGGCACCTACGGGGAGGCGGAGCTCGTGTACACCATCGCCTTCGCCGGTGCCGACCTGTTCGGGCCGCCGGCCGACCATGTCGTAACCGCCGATCTGGGCGAGAGCGAGCTGGAGCGACCATGACCGACGCCGACCTCGAGGCCCGCATCCGCGCCCTCGAGGAGAAGCTGCACGACCACGGGCTGTTGCCCATCGAGGAGGTCAGCTCCGGCGAGGCGCGGGTCGAGTCGGCCGGCGGCAACCTGCCCAGCCCCGCCCTGGGGGCGAGGGTGGTGGCCCGGGCGTGGGTGGACGCCGAGTTCCGGTCGAGGCTGCTCTCCGATGCCCCCTCGGCGCTGGAGGACTACCTGCCCCAGGGCATCCCCGTCGCCGTGCTTGAGGACACCCCGGCGGTTCACCACGTGATCGTGTGCACCCTGTGCTCGTGCTATCCGAGCGGCCTGCTGGGGAACCCGCCGACCTGGTACAAGAGCTTCGAGTACCGCAGCAGGGTGGTCCGCGAGCCGCGGGCGGTGCTGGCCGAGTTCGGCACCGTGGTCCCCGAAGGAATCGAGATCCGGGTGCACGACTCGACGGCCGAGCAGCGCTACCTGGTCCTGCCCCTCCGACCGGCCGGCACCGACGGGTGGGACGAGGAACGCCTCGCCGGCCTGGTCAGCCGCAACTCGCTAATAGGCACCGGCTTCCCGCTCCCGCCCGGCTGAGGCGACCAGGCGCCGCCCGCCGCCTCAGCGCGCATCCAGCGCCGGGTCACCCGGCGGCCGGCGCCAGAGCCACGGCGTCGACGACCGAGGTCAGCCGGATGCCCAGCGACTCGATGGCGGCCGCAACCTCGGCGTCGGTAAGGGTCTCGAGGTCCGACGCCCGGTAATCCTCGGCCCAGCGGTGGACAGGGGAGGCTGAGGTGGTGAGCGACGCCAGCTCGGGTCCGGCCACCCCCGGGTGGGTGACGAGCAGGTGCACCCCGGTGGTGAGCCGCTCGAGGTGGTGGAGCAGCCACGACTTCTTCGCCCCCGCCGGGCGCTCGGACAGGCCCCGGATGGAGGCGAATTTCAGCGAGGTGGCGAGGCCGGGGTACAGGAAGGGGAGGCCGAGCTCCTCCGACAATCGCTGGTAGGCCGGCGGGCACACCATGCCCATGTGCACGTCGAGATAGCCGAGGCGGAGCCCGGCCCGCTGCACCACGCCGGCCTGCCGGCGCAACTCGGCCTCGGCGTCGGGCGGGTCGACCCTGGCGGCCGCCTCGGCCACCGTCGAGGGGAAAGAGCCGTCCTCGCCGGCCAGCGACGGGCCCTTGGTCAGCGGGCCCCACCGGAAGTTCTCCCAGTCGCAGGTCAAGGTCTGGTGCAGCCCCAGGGGGATGGCGTGCTGGCGGGCCAGGCTCAGCGCCTCCTGGGCCCAGGGGCAGGCGGCCATGAAGGACGCCTGGGTCAGCACCCCGTCGACGAAAGCGGCGCGGATCCCCTCGTTGACGGCGTGGCACATGCCGAAGTCGTCACCCTGTACGACCAGCTCGATGGTCCCCTCGCTCGACATCGACCGGATGCTACGGCGGCCGGTTCCGGCCGTGACGGCCTGCCGGCGCCGTGATCGCCGGGGCAGGGGCACGCGGCAGCCTGAACCTATTGTGGCGGCGAGGGGTGCCCGGCGGCCGGGTGGAGGATGCTGGTGTCCGGCACCGGGCGAAGGAGCAGCGATGGGGCAGGAGATGACCTTCAGGCGGCTTACGCCCGGGGCGGTGGCCGACTTCCACCGCGACGGCTTCCTCCTGGGGGAAGCCGTGCTCGACTGGGCCCGGATGGAGGAGCTGCGAGGCGAGATCGACCGGGTCATCGCCGAGGCCGGCGACGACCCGCCGAGCTACGCCGCCGACAAGCCGCCGTTCATAACCAACCTGAGCGGCAGGACCGAACATCCGGTGTGGCAGGTGGTCAACATCTGGTCGGCGTCCGACGCCTTCCGACGCCTCCTGGCGGAGCCGGCCATAGTCGAGGCGGTGTCCGACCTGACCGGCGCCAGGGTGCTGAGGGTGTGGCATGACCAGGTGCAGCTCAAGCCACCGAGGCACGGAGGCACCAACGGCTGGCACCAGGACGCCCCTTTGTGGCCCCCCCTGTCGCCGTGCGGGGCGGCCGGCGACGGAACTCCCGCGCAGGTGACGGCGTGGATCGCCCTCGACGACGCCGACGAGCGCAACGGGTGCATGACCATGGCCCGGGGATCGCACACGTGGGGCAACCGGATCACCGACATCCTCAACCGGCGCACCCTGAGCCTCGAGCCGCCGGCGGGCGAGCGGCTGGAGCTGATGCTGCGGCCGGTCCCTGCCGGCCACGTCCACTTCCACCATGCCCTCACCTGGCACTGCTCCCACGGGAACCAGACCAGCCGGCCCCGTCGGGCCATCGCCATCCACTACATGACCGACGCCACCACTTACGCCCATCCCAGCCAGGGCCACCCCATGGAGCGGTTCATCGAGTCCGAACCGGGTGCGGTGGTGGCCGGTTCGGTGTTCCCGGTCGTCTTCGACGCCCCCGGCGCCGGCCCCGACAGCCGGTGAGCAGCTCTGACGTCGGGGGCGCCACCGGCGCCGACCCGGGTTGCGTGGGCGTGGTCAGCCCGGGCGAGATGGGCGCGGCGGTGGCCGCCAGCCTGGCCGGTGCCGGGCACCGGGTGCTGACCGTCCTGCACGGGCGCAGCCGCGCCAGCGCCGAGCGGGCGCAGGCGGCGGGCATGGAAGCGCTCGACAGCCTCGAGGCACTGGTGTCCACGGCGTCGATCGTGGTGTCGATCGTTCCTCCGTCAGCCGCCGACGCGGTGGCGGAGGAGCTGGCCCGGGCCGTTGCCGGGGCCGGGGCGCGGCCGCTGGTCGTTGACGCCAACGCCATCAGCCCGGCGCGGGCCCACCAGGTGGCGGCCGTCCTCGAGGCGGCGGGGGCGACCTTCGTCGACGGCGACATCATCGGCGGGCCGCCGGCCGTCGGGCGCCCGCCGACCCGCCTGTATCTGTCGGGACCGCAGGCCGAGCGGGCCGCCGCCGCTGTTGCCACCCCGGAGCTCCGCCCCGTCGTGCTCGAGGGACCGGCGATGGCGGCCTCGTCGCTCAAGATGGCCTATGCCGGCTGGACCAAGATCTCCTCCGCCCTGGTGCTGACCGCCCGGGCCCTGGCCCGCTCCCTCGGGGTGGAGGAAGCCCTGCTCGGGGAGTGGGCGCACTCCCAACCGGACCTGGTCGACCGCTGCTCGGCCGGCGCCCGCTCGGCGGCCAAGGCGTGGCGCTTCGTGGGCGAGATGGAGGAGATCGCCGCCTCCCAGACGGAGGCCGGCCTTCCGTCCGGCTTCGCCGAGGCGGCCGCCGAGGTGTACGCCCGCCTCGCCGGGTTCAAGGGCTCACCCCCGGCGTCGGTCGACGAGGTGCTCGATCGGCTGATGGCGCCCGGATAGCTTCGGCGCCGTGCCGCTCGTGTACCAGGACTTCACCGGCTCCCCGGACGACGCCCGCCGGCTGGTCTCCGACCATCGGGAGGCGATCTGGCTGGCCGTGGGGGGCGCCGGTTCCATCGGGTGGTACGACGACCAGGCGGCGCTCATAGCCCGCCAGCCGCTTTCGGGGCCTGGCGTCGGAGCCCCGATCGAGCTGACCCCGACCAGCCGACCGGTCGACCCGTCGGCGCCCCTAGCGGTCGAGCACGGGGTGGTGGCCCTGCGCTGGTTCGAGGTGGCACCGGGTGCCTTCGGCGAGTTCGTCGAGCTCTCCACCGAGGCCTGGCCGGTCTTCGAGTCGGTCAACGACGCCACCGTCCTGGGCCTGTTCCGCGCCGACGCCGACGGCCCCGACCTGACCGTCGCCCTGCTCGCCACCCGGTACGGGTCGCTGGCCGAGTGGGAGAGGTCACGCCAGACGGTACGGGCCACCGAAGGGGAGGCGGCCGAGGCCGGCCGGCGCTTCCAGCGCCGGCGCCAGCTGACCCGACGGAGCGTCGTGCGCGTCGGGAGGTCGCTGTAGGGGCTGGCATCGACCGGCTCCACGTCATCGGCGGGCCGGGCACAGGCAAGACCTATCTGGCCCGGCGGGCGGCGCTGGTCCTGGGCGTCGAGCACCACGAGATGGACGCCGGGATCGACATCGACTCCGTCCTCGCCACCGACCGCTGGGTCACCGAGGGCATCTACCTGTGGGACGTCGAGCGGGTGCTCTCCGCCGCCGTCGCGGTGGTGTGGCTCGACCTGCCCCACCGCACCGCTGTGCGCCGGATCGTGGTGCGCCACTTCTGGCTCAGCGCCAGGCGGAGGAACCGTCACCGCGGCCTGCGCCTGCTGTGGAGCTTCGCCCGCACCTCGGGCCGCTACTGGACCGACGATCCCCGGCCGCCCGAGGGCCCGACCGACTACGGGGCCCTCAGCCGGTCCCGCACCATCGAGACCTTGCTGCCCTACTGGGACAAGGTGGTCGTGCTGACCTCGAGGCGGGAGGTCGCCGGCTGGTTGAGGGGGCTGGCCGCCGCCAGGTAGAGCGCCCGTCGATAGGGGGTGACGGCGGCCGCCCGGTCAGGGACGGCGTGCGTGCAGGAACAGCTCCCGCGCCCCGCCGCTGCCGACCACCTGCGAGTCCACCACCGCCACCACCTGCCAGCCCGCCCGGGCGGCGTCGGCGGCGGCCCGCCGGCCGGCCTCGGCGATCTCCTCCGGATCGGTCGGCAACTCGCCCCGCTCCAGTTCGAACATGGGCTTGACCAGCCCGACCAGCTCGGCCCCCGCCGGGGGGTCGAGGTTGGCCGTCAGCTCGGCCACGATCAGGCCAAGGCGCACGTAGGTGACGTCCACCACGATCAGATCGACCGTCGTGCCGAGCAGCGCCGGGGTCACCGCCGAGGCGTTGGTGCGCTCGAGGTTCACCACCCTGGGGTCCTGGCGCAGGGAGCCGAGCAGCTGGCCGTAGCCGACGTCGACGGCGAAGACCCTCACCGCCCCCCGGTCGAGCAGGGCCCGGGTGAACCCGCCCGTGCAGGCGCCGACGTCGAGGGCGGTGCGGCCGGCGACGGACACGGACTGCGAATCGAGGAAGTGGCCCAGCTTCTCGACCCCCCGCGGTCGGCGGGGCTCGTGCACCACCACCCTGGCATCGCGGCGCACCAACGACGCCGGGTTGGTCACCACCGCCCCGTCGACGAGCACCCTGCCCTCGGAAAGGGCGTCGAGGGGATCGGGCACCGGGGGCTGGCGGGCCGCCAGCAGGTCGACCAGGGCAACCCTTCTCGCCGGCACCGCCCCAGGCTCCCACAGGCGCCTAGGGCCAGGCCCGGACGCCCGAGGGTCCTACTCGAAGAGGACGCTGATGCTCTCTCGCCGGGCGATGCGGCGGATCGCCTCGCCGAACAGGCCCGCCACCGACACCACTTCGACCTTGTCCGGCAGCGGGCCGGGTTGGGTCTCCACCGTGTCGGTCATGAAGAGCTTCTGGATCGGGCTGGCCGCCAACCGCTCGGCCGCCGGCGGGGCGAGCAGTCCGTGGCTGACGGCGGCGTAGACGGAGGCGGCGCCCCGGTCCATAAGCACCCGGGCGGCGTCGATCAGGGTGCCCCCTGAGATGGTGAAGTCGTCCACGACCAGGGCGGTGCAGCCCTCGACCGAGCCGATCAGCTCGGTGACCTCGGCCGACTCGGTGTGGTCGACCCGGCGCTTGTCGGCGATCGCCAGCGGAACCCCGAGGCGGTTGGCCCACAGCCGCGCCTTTTTGGCGAAGCCGGAGTCGGGGGCCACCACGACGAGGTCCCCGAGGTCCTTGGCGGCGATGGCCTCGCACAGCACGGGCAGGGCGTGCAGGTCGTCGACCGGCAGGCGGAAGAAGCCCTGGACCTGTGGAGCGTGAAGGTCCATCGTCACCACCCGGTCGGCTCCGGCCGCCTCGATCGCGTCGGCGCACACCCGAGCTCGGATGGAGACCCGGGGCTCGTCCTTCTTGTCACCCTTGGTGTAGGTGAAGTAGGGAATGACGGCGGTGACCGAGGCGGCGCTGGCGCGCTTCAGGGCGTCGATCCAGAACAGCAGCTCCATGAAGTTGTCGTTGGCCGGAAAGGCCGTGCCCTGGAGGATGTAGGTGTCGCGGCCCCGGACGTTCTCCAGAACCCGCACGAACAGGTTCCCCTCGGAGAAGCGCAGCGTCTCGCTGTGCCCGAGCGGCTCGCCGAGGTACTCGGCCACGGCCTGGCCCAGCCGGCGGGACGCAGATCCGGCGAAGAGCAGGAGGTCGTCGGCCACCCTCTCAGGCTAACCGCAGGCCTCCCGAGGGGGCTGGCGGAGGCGAGAGCCCCCCGTCTCGAGCGGGGCGCCGCCGGCGCCTGGACGGGGAGCACGTGGGATCCGGCTGGCAGGATTGGGCCATGGCCGCCCAGACCGTCCCCGTGCCCGCTGCCGATATCCACGTCGAGGTGGACGGGCCACCCGGCGCTCCCACCCTCCTCCTCTTCTCGGGCGCCCGCTGCAACGTGGGCATGTGGACCCCGGTGCTGCCCGCCCTGACCGAGCGCTTCCGGGTAGTGCGCCACGACATTCGGGGCACCGGGCGCAGCCGGGCCGCCGAGGGGGCGGAGTACGGCCTCGACCGTTACGCCGACGACGCCGCTGCCGTGCTCGATGCCCTGGGGATCGACCGGGTCCTCGTTTGGGGAATGGCCTTCGGGACCAGGGTGGCCCTCGCCTTCGGCGCCCGCCACGGCGGGCGCACGGTCGCCCTGGCCCTCTACGACGCCTCGGTGGAGGCCCCCGATGCCCAGGCCCAGCGCGACGGCGCCGCCGAAGCCAAGGCCCGGCGGGCGGAGCTTGGCCTGGCGGAGGTGGAGCGGGACCGGTCCTGGTTCGAGCACGACGACGACGCGACCCTCCGCGTCAGCCTGGCCGCCGCCTACCGCGACCCCGACCACTCCCGCTACGCCGAGTCGCTGTCCCCGATGCCGGTGCTGATCGCCACCGGCGAGTTCGACCCCAACCTGGGGGCCAGCCGGCGCCTGCGGGAGATGATCCCGGGTGCCCGGCTGGAGGTGATGGAGGCGGTGGGGCACGGCTCGGTCATGCAACGCCCGGAGCTGTGCCTGTCGATCCTGTTCGACTTCCTCGACCCGCTGGCGACCACGCTCGGCCCCGCCGCGTCCGCTTAATCGCCCCGGTCCCCGCCGTCACCCCGGGTAGCGTCGCTCCGGATTGGGGGGACCGGTTGATGCGGTGGCGTCGGCGTAACCGTGGCACGACATTGCCCCTCGAGGGTCGCGCCGGCGCCAGGGGCGCCTACGTGGCTTCCCGCCGGCTGCTGCTCGAGGTGGCGTGGTCGTGCGGACCGGGCGCCGTCGTCCTGGAGGGGGTGCTCCTGCTCGCTGCCGCCGTGCTGCCCACCGCCTTCATCCTCGCCACCGGCGCGGCGGTCAGCGCCGCCGTCGCCGCCGTCGGCCACCACGGTCACGGAGCCGCTTCCCATCTGTACTGGAGCCTGGGCGTCCTCGGCCTGCTCTACACCGTGCAGCAGTCCGTCCTGCCCCTCAACGACGTCCTGGCCGACCAGGTCGGGCTCCGCGTCCGCGGCCGGGTCTTCGAGCGCACGCTGGTGGCGCTGGACCGGCCCAGCACGGTGGCGCATCTCGAGGAGCCCGAGCTCAAGGATCTCGTCAGCCGGGCGACCAACCCGGGCCAGTACGGGCCCCGCTCCGCCTTCCGGGGTCTGGTGAACCAGTGGGTCATCCGCGTCGGTGGTCTGGGCGCCCTCGGCCTCGTGTTCGTTTGGCGGTGGTGGGCCGGGCTGGCGCTGACGGCCGCCATGTGGAACCTGCTGCGCCGGACCCGCTCCGAGGTGCTCGGTGTGATCATGGCCCAGGCGGCCCAGACCCAGGTGCTGCGGCGCTCGGACTACATCCGCCTCCTCATGCTCGGTCCCATCGCGGCCAAGGAGGTCAGGGTCTTCGGCCTGGGCGACTGGCTGGTGGGTCGGTTCCGCCAGGAGTGGCTGGGCGCCATGACACAGGTCTGGGCCCGGAGGAGGGGCATCTGGGCGGCGGGGGCGCTCGGGGTCGTGCCCCTGGCGGTGGTGGTGGGCGTCATCGCCGCCGTCGCCGTCGGAGAGGCCCTGCACGGCGTCGTGGGGACGGGCCGGCTGGTGGTGGTGGTGCAGTCGCTGCTGGCGGCGCCGGCGGCCGCCTCGGTGACTCCGTGGGACAACTGGCTGGAGCTGGGCCTGTCCTCCCTCGACGCCATGGCCGACCTCGAGGCGGCGGTGGCCGCCCCCCGGCTGTCGTTGCCCGGCTGTCGGGTCCTCGAGCGGCCCCCGACCGCCGTCATCGCCTTCGAGGAGGTCTCGTTCTCCTACCCGGGCCAGTCGAGGCCGATCTTCGACCGACTCGACCTCAGCATTCCCGTCGGCACCAGCCTGGCCGTCGTCGGCGACAACGGTGCTGGCAAGACCACCCTGGTCAAGCTGCTGGCCCGGCTGTACGACCCCGCCGGCGGCCGCATCACCGTCGACGGTGTCGACCTGCGGGAGCTCGATCCCCGCTGGTGGCAGCAGCAGGTGGCGGTGATCTTCCAGGACTTCCTCCGCTATCCGCTGTCGCTGCGGGACAACGTCAGCCCCGACGCCGACCTCGATCCCGAGGTCCTGGCCCGGGTCGCCTCCCAGGCCGGCGCCCTCGACCTGGTCGAGGGGCTGGCGGAGGGGTGGGACACCATCCTCGGTCGCGAGTTCGGCGGCACCGACCTGTCCGGGGGCCAGTGGCAGAGGGTGGCCCTGGCCCGGGCGCTGGCGGCCGCCGAGGGGGGTGCCCCGCTGCTGGTCATGGACGAGCCGACCGCCCAACTCGACGTGCGTCAGGAGGCTGCCTTCTACGAGCGGTTCCTGGACATCACCAGCCAGCGGACCTCCCTGGTCATCTCCCACCGGTTCTCCACCGTGCGCCGGGCCGACCGGATCGTGGTGCTGTCGGGAGGGCGGATAACCGAGGCGGGGACCCACGACGAGCTGGTGGAGGCAGGCGGCCGCTACGCCGAGCTGTTCGGCCTGCAGGCGTCGCGCTTCCTCCTGGCCGGGGCGGAGGAGCCGCAATGAGGGCCAAGCTGGCCGCCTTCGTCGTGCTGGTGCGGATGCCCTTCCGCATCAGCTGGTGGAGGCCGCTGGCAGCAGCGGGCATGCAGGCCTCCAGCCAGCTGGCCATGGTGAGCTTCGCCTTCGGGCTGCGGGTGGTGGTTGACGGCGTCACCGGCCACGACCGCAGCCGCGCCTATGTCGGGATCGCCGTCCTGGCGGCATCGGGTCTGTGGAACCAGGGCGGCTCCTACGTGGCCTTCGTCCTTCGCCACCAGATGGTGGAGCGGACCACCCTCGCCCTCGACAGCGACCTCGGGCGGGCGGCCACCACGATCCCTGGCATCGAGCACTTCGAGCGGCACGAGTACCTCGACAAGCTCGAGCTGCTGCGCCAACAGCACCAGACGCTGGCCATGCTGCCGGACTGGGTGGCCCAGCTGACTGGGGCGGTGGTGCGCCTCCTCGCCACGGTGGCGGTCCTGGCAACGATCGACGCCCGTCTGCTGCTCCTACCGGTGTTCTCCATCCCGTCGATCGTCGGCACCCTCAGCCTGCAGAAGCGGCTGTTCCGCACCTGGGACCGGGCGGCCAACCTCTGGCGTCTCCAGTTCGGGCTGTTCCGCCTGGGAGCGGAGGAGCCGGGCGGTCGCGAGCTGCGGGTGTTCGGCCGGGCGGGACATGTGCAGCGGCTCTTCTCCGACTCCGTCGAGGAGGCCAACGCCATCATCACCACGGCGCTGTGGCGGGCGAGCGCCATCCAGACGGCGGGGTGGGCGATCTTCGGAGCCGCCTTCGCCGCCGGCCTCCTGCTGGTCGGCCACGACGCCGTGAGCCACCGCGTGGGACCGGGCGAGATCGTCCTGGCCATCAGCCTGGCCGGCCAGATGAACACCCAGATGGCCGGGGTGGCCAACGTCATCGCCGGCATAGGCCAGGGGCTGCAGACGGCCGAACGCTTCGTCTGGCTGGTGAGCGAATCGGCCCGCCATGCCCGGGGGCACCGTGCGGTCGTGCCTGCGCCGGCGCTGCTGGAGCAGGGCATCGAGATGGAGTCGGTGTCCTTCAGCTACCCCGGCACCGAGGCGCCGGTGCTGCACGATGTGAACCTCAGCCTTCCGGCCGGATCCACCGTCGCCCTGGTTGGCCCGAACGGCGCAGGCAAGACAACACTGGTGAAGCTGCTCAGCCGGATGTACGAGCCCACCGCCGGACGCATCACCGTGGACGGCGTCGACCTCGCCGATATCGACCCGGCCGAATGGCGCCGGCGGATGTCCGCCGGGTTCCAGGACCACGCCCACTTCGAGTTCGTCGCCCGCCAGTGCGTTGGGATTGGTGAGCTGTCCTCCATCGACGACGACGTCGCCATCGGGCGGGGGCTCATCCGGGCCGGGGCGGGCGATCTGGTCGCCGGGCTGCCCGCCGGGCTCGACACCCAGCTGGGGAAGCTGTTCGACGACGGGACCGAGCTGTCCGGGGGACAGTGGCAGAAGCTCGCCCTCGCCCGGGCGATGATGAGGGACCAGCCTCTGCTCATGGTGCTGGACGAGCCCACCGCCGCTCTCGACGCCGCCGCCGAGGAGGCCATCTTCCAGGGCTACCGCTCGGCCTCCCGCCTGGGGTCCCAGCGGGTCGGCGCCATCACCCTCTTCGTCACCCACCGGCTGGCCACCGTGCGGATGGCCGATCTCATCGTGGTGGTCGACCACGGCGGGGTGGCCGAGGTGGGCCGCCACGACGAGCTGGTCCGCCGAGGCGGCCAGTACGCCGAGCTCTACCGGTTGCAAGCCGCCTCCTACTCCTGACCGGCGCCACCAAATGGCGGGGCGCCCGTGGCGGCCCGCCCGCACCGAAATCAGGCCCCTTCGTCCCGTAACCCCCGGTAGCGTGGGAGCAGATGGGGGCCCCGAAGCGCAGGAGGTCGCGCCTGGCGCGCACCGTACGGCTCACCATCCTGATGGCCTGGTCGGCCGACCCCGGGTCCTTCTGCCTCATGATCGGGCTGGCCCTGGTGCCGGCCGCCATCCCGCCGGTGGTGGTCGTGATGGGAAAGCACCTGGTCGACCTGGTGGCCGAGGCCCACTTCCGGGGCACCTCGGCCTCGGCCCTCGTCCCCACCGTGGTCGCCCTGGGCGTGCTCACCGCCCTGCAACGGGGCCTCAACTCCATCCTCGCCTCCCGCCAGGAGCTCTTCGCCCGCCGGGTCTACCTCGAGGCCGAGCGGCGCTTCCTCGCCCAGGCCGCCACCGTCGACCTCGGCCACTTCGACGACTCCGACTGGCACGACCGGGTCGCCCGGGCCTCGCGCGACGTGTCCCACCGCCCCGCCAACCTGACCTGGACGGCCATCAACGTGGGCGGGAACCTGGTCACCTCCATAGGGATGCTGGGCATCCTGGCCTCGCTCAACCCGCTCCTCGTGGCCCTGGTCGCCTTCTCGGTCGTGCCCAACGTGTTGATCCAGAAGCGCATGACGGCCCGGCTCTACGCCTTCTGGTGGGACGAGACACCCGAGGACCGCGAGCGGGTGTACCTCGGCGAGCTGCTCCACCTCCCGCGCACGGCCAAGGAGCTGCGCAGCTTCCACCTGGGGCCCCACCTCGAGGACCGTCACAACCGGCTCGGCTTGCGCCAGTACGAGCGGATGCGCCGCCTTTACCGGGCCTACGAGGCGACCTCGCTGATCATCAGCGTGGTGAGCGGGCTGACCATCGCCCTGGCCTACGGCCTGGTCGCCGACCGGGGGGTCGCCGGCCAGCTCACCGCCGGCGACCTCACCGCCGTCATCGCCGCCTTCGCCGCCCTCAGCCAGCAGATCAGCCTCATCAGCTCCTCCATGGCGCTGCTTGACCAGAACGCCGCCTTCCTCGAGGACTACTTCGCCTTCCTCGCCGTGCCGCCGCTGCTCGAGGTGCGGGCCGACCCCATCCCCCTGCCCGCCGGTCTGGAGGCGGGCATCAGGTTCTCCGACGTCCACTTCCGCTACCCGGGCTCGGACGAGAAGGCGCTGCAGGGCTTCGAGCTGTGGATCCGGCCCGGGGAGCTGGTGGCGCTGGTCGGCGAGAACGGCGCCGGCAAGACCAGCGTGGTCAAGCTCCTGATGCGCTTCTACGACCCCGACGGCGGATCGGTGAGCCTGGGCGGCGTCGACCTGCGCCACTGCGACCCGGTGGAGCTGCGATCCCGCATCGGGGTGCTGTTCCAGGACTACGCCACCTACGAGCTGTCGGCCCGCGAGAACATCCTGTTCGGCCGGGCTGGAGTCCCCGCCGACGAGATACAGGTCTGGAACGCCATAGAGGCCGCCCGGGCGGCTCCGGTGATCAAGGGCCTGCGCCAGGGACTCGACTCGAAGGTGGGACGGCTCTTCGACGGCGGCCACGACCTGTCCGGCGGCGAGTGGCAGCGCCTGGCGCTGGCCCGGCTGCTCTACCGCGACGCCGACGTCTGGATCCTCGACGAGCCCACCTCCTCGCTCGACCCCGAGGCGGAGGCGGCCATATTCGCCGAGCTGCGGGAGAACCTGCGGGGCCGCATGGGGATCGTGATCAGCCACCGCTTCTCCACCGTGCGCATCGCCGACCGGATCGCCGTGGTCAGCGACGGCCGGATCGCCGAGCTCGGGACCCACGAGGAGCTGATCGGACTCGGGGGCCGCTACGCCCGGCTCTTCGAGCTGCAGGCCGCCGCCTACCGCTGACCGGCTCGGTCTCTCCGCGGGCACCGACGGACGCCTTCCGGCGGTACTGTGGTCACCAGGCCTGCCAGGAGGTGTCATGCGAATCGACGCTCTGCTCCAGCGGAAGGGCCAGTCGGTGGCGACCATCGCGCCGGCGGCGACAGTGGGCGACGCACTGGGTCACCTCGCCGAGCGCAACATCGGCGCCCTGGTCGTCTCGTCCGACGGCAGTCGGGTCGAGGGCATCGTGTCCGAGCGGGACGTGGTGCGCCGGCTGCACAGCCACGGCCCCGCCACCCTGGCCGAACCGGTTTCGGAGATCATGTCCTCCGAGGTCCACACCTGCACCCCCGAGGCGGAGGTGGAGTCGCTGGTGTCGCTGATGACCAATCGCCGCATCCGCCACGTGCCCGTCGTGCGGGACGGGAGCCTGGTCGGGATCGTCAGCATCGGCGACGTGGTCAAGAGCCGCATGGACGAGCTGGAGGCCGACCGACAGGCCCTGGTCGACTACATCTACGCCCGCTGAGGCGTCACCGGCCGGGCCGGGACGGGCTCACATCCACTCGCGGTACCAGCCCAGGGACCCACCCCGGCGCACGGCGAAGCCCACCACCAGCAGGCTGTCCTCGTCAACGGCCACGAACACCCCGATGCGCCCGGCCCGGATGCGCCACACCGTGCCGGCCGGGCTGTCGCCGACCAGGCCCCCGTAGCGGTGGACGTCGCCCGGCCGGCGCAGCACGTCGAGGACGTGGCGGACCTCGGCCTGCTCGGCCGGCTCCATCGCCTCCAGCTGCAGCTCGGCCTGCTTGGTGAGCGACGGGACGGGCAGCTCGTCGGCATCGCCAGACCAGCCCCACTCCCCGGACATCGTCGCCAGTATGCCCCGCCTACCCGGGCTTCACCGGCGCCATGGCCAGGGAGGTCTCCTGGGTGACCTCGAGGTCGGGGCCCGGTCCGAACAGATCCCGCAGCTCGTCGGCGAAAGTGGCCTGATCGGCCGGATCGAAGCTGAGGTAGGTGGCCCGGGTGCACTCCACCCCCAGCGCCGTCTCCACCGGAAGCCTGAGCCGCTGCCGGTGATAGCGCTCGACCGTCTCGCCGAAAGCGCCCGCTACGTCCGATGGCATCGGCCCAAGGATCGCGCTGCGCCCACTCGCGGTTGCGGTTGTAGCGGAGCCAGAGCTGGCGGAGGGCGCCGGCGGTCGGCTCGTCGTACCTCTCGCCGATGGAGAGGAGGGCCAGCCAACCGGTGGGGGCCAGTAGGGACGCCGCCTTGGCCAGACCCACCTCGGGATCTATCCAGTGGAAGGCGGTGGCCGACACCACCAGGTCGAACGGCCCGGTGCCGGCGAAGTCCTCGAAGGAGGTGACGGCGACGCTCACCATCGGGTCCCCCACGTTGGACCGGGCGGCGGCGATCATCGACGCGCCGATGTCTATCGCCGTCACCGCCAGTCCCCGCCCGGCCAGGCTCCCGGTCAACTGGCCGGTCCCGCAGCCGATCTCCAGCACCGAGGCGCCGGCAGCAAGGGAGCCGGTAGCGACCACGGCGTCGACGACCTCGGCCGGATAGGACTGCCGCGTGGCGTCGTACAGGGCGGCGACCCCGTCGAAGAGGAGCCGCTGGCGGCGGCGGGTGCGGCGGGCCTCGTCGGTCTCGGTCACTTCGGGCCTCAGGGCCCGCCGACCGGTTCGGCGACGGAGACGGCGCCTCGGCCGGGCGGCCCAGGGCGCGCTGGCGGCGGCCGGTGCGGCGGATCTGGGGATGGAACAGGGTGTACAGGCCGATGGCCAGGGCGAGGATCCCCACCGGCACCACGGCGTTGCCCCGGCCGCTGAAGGCGGGATAGAGGACCAGGCCGGAGAGGACGGCCGTCCAGGCCCACAGCAGCAGGACGGAACGGCGGTGACCGTGGCCGAGGGCCATCAGCCTCAACCAGCGCACGGCCATCCCCATCAAGGGGCCAGGCTGACCAGGGCGTTCCCCGAGGGGTCGGAGGCCGCCTGCCTCGCCGGGGGTGGCGCCGGCGCCCGCAGGGGGAAGGACCAGCCAATGCGGATCGCCCTCATCGCCCCTCCGTTCCTGACCGTCCCTCCCCAGGGTTACGGGGGCATCGAACAGGTGGTGGCCCTGCTGGCCGACGGCCTGACCGAGCGCGGTCACGACGTGACTCTGTTCGCCAGCGGCGGATCGCGCACCGAGGCCGATCTCGTGAGCCCGCTGGCCCAGGCGCCGGGGGAGACCGCCCTGGCCGACGAGTTCAGCGCCCTGTCCCACGCCATCGACGCCTATCGAGAGGCCGACCGCTTCGACGTGGTGCACGACCACACCGTGCACGGAACGGCCCTGGCCGCCGCCACCGGGCGACGACCGGTGCTGCACACCCTGCAGGTCCGTGGACCGACAGCTCCCGCTCCTACTACCGGCGCCTCGACGGGCGGGTGGGGCTGGTGGCCATCAGCGTCACCCAGCGGGACGCCAATCCCGAGGTCAGCTACGCCGGGGTGGTGCCCAACGGCATCGACGTGGACAACCACCCGTTCCGCGCCGACAAGGACGACTACCTGATATTCGTGGGTCGCTGCAACGCCGACAAGGGCCCTGAGCTCGCCGTCGAGGTGGCCAGGCGGGCCGGGCGCCGACTGGTCATGGTCCTCAAGCGATCCGAGCCCCACGAGGTCCACCACTGGGAGAGCGAGGTCGAACCGGTCCTTACCGGAACCGAAACCATCCTGGAGGATCTCCCCCACGACGAGGTCGTCTCGCTGATGGCCGGGGCGACGGCGATGGTCTTCCCGATCCGCTGGCCCGAGCCCTTCGGCCTGGTGATGGCGGAGGCGATGGCCTGCGGCACCCCGGTGGTCACCCGCCCGCTCGGAGCGGCCCAGGAGATCGTGGCCGACGGCGAGACCGGCTATCTGCGCGACGGGGTGGATGAGCTGGCCCGGGCCGTGGCCGACGTCGAGCGCATCTCCCCCCACGCCTGCCGTGAGCGGGCGGCCAGGCACTGCTCGGGCCGGGCGATGGTCGACGGCTACGAGCGGCTCTACGAGGCAGCCTGCGCCCGACCGACGGTGATGGCGGCGGGCGGGTGACAGTCGTCCCCGCCGCCGGACCGCTGCACGTGGTGGTCGGCGCAGCGCCGCCGGGGCCCCCGGCCCGGCCTAGGAAGCCGCCCTGGCGGCCAGCCTGGCCGCGGCCTCCTCGCGGGCCTGGCGGGAGACCTCCCCGATCTGGTCGATCTCGTCGTCGCTGAAGCCGGCAAGCTGCCGGAACCGACGGGCCAAGCGGATGGGGCTGTCCTCCTCGTCCCCCCGGCCTCCGCCGAGCGAGAAGAGCTTGTCGACCACCGACTGGAACTCGAGAGCGCGGGCCCGGCGCTCGGGGTCGGTGGCGGTGAGCCGGCGCAGCCAGTCCGAGCCCATCTTCACATGGGTCACCTCGTCGGCCAGCATCCAGTCCTCGCAGAACTCGAGGATCGGGTCACCGGACTTGTCCCCGAAGTCGCGCATGGTGTTGAACACGTCGATGGCCAGTCCCTCGAGGGCCCGGTTCACCCCGGTGAGGCGCAGGACCGGGTCAGGGTTGCAGGCGGCCTGGAAGAGGAACGGCGACTCGGAGAACTCACCGACCTCTGTGCCCATCCACTCGCTCAGCTTCACGGATATCTCGCAGTGGCGGGCCTCGTCCCAGCACTGCCTGGCCATGTCCAGCTTGAGGGCGTAGGGCACCTGGTCGGACCCGTCCCCCAGGTCGAAGTCGTAGCAGGTCCGCCCGGCGCCCTCGAGGGCCTGGATCTCGCCCACGAAGATCCCGTGCATCAGGGAGCGGGCGGCGTCGGGGGCGTTGGGGGCGTCCGGGGTCATCCGGGCCAGCCCCCGCCGTCCGCTGCGGCCCTCGTCGGCCTTATCGGCCGCGTCCCGCCCGTAGGCGCCGGGGCGGGCGCCGTTGTTGCGAGGGTCGTTGAACTGGGCCTGGAAGTCCACCCGGACGAAGCGGGGGTCGCGGGCCAGGTCGTCGACGGTCAGATGCTTCTTCATGGTTCGGCTACCTCCATGGGCAAGGCGGTCAAGGGCGGTCAGGGACGTGGCCGCTGACGGCCGTCGGGTCGGCGTGGCGGGCTTCGGCGTCGCCGAAGCTGTCCACGATTCGCGAGATCAGGTCGGCCCAGCTGTCCTGGTCCGGGCCGGTGGTGCCCGCTCCGCGCTGGACGAGCAGGCCCAGGTGCATGGTCTGGACGAAGAAGAGCACCGCCTCGGGGTCCACCCCGGCGGCCACCGTCCCGTCGTGAGTGGCCTTCTCCACCAGGGGCTGGACGGCGTTCCGCCAGCGGGCCTGAGCCTCGGCGATGGCCCCGGCCACCTCCGGATCGCGCCGGGCGGTGACGAAGGCCTCGATGCGCACGGCCTCGTCGTCGGTCAGCGGGGCCTCGCGCCAGCCCACCGCCCGGTTGATGAGGTCGGCCACCCGGGCCACCTGGTCCGGCAGCACGTGGACCACCCGCGAGGAGCGAGAGACCACCGCCTCCCGCAGCAGCTGCTCCTTGGAGCGGAACCGCCCGTAGACGGCTCCGGTGGAGAGCCCGGCCTCGCGCACGATGTCGAGGATTTTGGCCCCGGCATAGCCCTCGCGGGCAAA
Source organism: Acidimicrobiales bacterium (assembly GCA_035653595.1). GTDB lineage: Bacteria > Actinomycetota > Acidimicrobiia > Acidimicrobiales > JAJPHE01 > DASRBO01. Next base: position 32,654 of record DASRBO010000057.1, read on the forward strand.
GACGCGGGTTGCCGCCTCCAGGAGCTGGCCCCGCAGGGGGTCGTCGTGGAGCGCCGGCTCTCCCATCCCTGAATAATATTTATTCTCGAGGCGGCGGTCAATGGCCGGGTAGGGAACTTCCATGGGCTTCGAGGTGCGCAAGAACACCGGCCGGTCCCGTTACGAGCTGTTCGTCGACGGCGACCTGGCCGCCATCGCCGACTACCGGATGGACGGGGAGAGGGTCGTCATGCCCCACACCGAGGTCGACGGCCGCCGCCGGGGTCAGGGCCTGGGAGCGGTTCTGGTCCGGGGGGCCCTGGAGGACGTCCGGGCCAGCGGGGCCCGGGTGGAACCCCAGTGCTGGTACGTGGCCTCCTTCATCGACGACCACCCGGAGTTCAGCGACCTCGTCGCCAGCTGATCCGGCCGGTCCCGGCTACGCCGGGGCCTGCCGGGGCCGGGGCCCGACCACCCGGCCGAAGTCGTCGTCCAGCCGCTCGATGTCGTCCTCCCCGAAGTAGCTGCCGTGCTGGACCTCGATGAACACCAGTTCCTCGGGCCCGCTGTTGGCGATCCGGTGGGCTCCGCCGGCGGGGATGTCGATCGCCTGCCCGGCCCCGAGGCGATGCTCGTCGCCCTCGAGGGTGACCACCGCCCGGCCGGCCAGCACGAACCAGTGCTCCGAGCGGTGCCGGTGGCGCTGGTAGCTCAATCGCTTGCCCGGAAGGACCACGATCCTCTTCACCTTGTGCCCGGCGGCCTCCTCGAGGACCGTGTAGGAGCCCCACGGCCGCACATCGTGGTCGGCTGACACGGCCCGAGCATGGCACAGCCGCCCTGCCCGGACGGGCGGCCTGGGCCGGCCCGGGCGGGCTTGCCTATGGTTGCGCCCATGAGCGAAGTGATGATCGTCGAGGCCGTCCGCAGCCCCATCGGCCGCCGCGGTGGCGGGCTTTCCACCATGCACCCCGCCGACCTGTTGGGGGCGGTGCTGACCGAGGCCGTCAGGCGTGCGGGCATCGATCCGGCGGAGGTGGGCCAGTTGGTCGGTGGCTGCGTGACCACGGCCGGCGAGCAGTCCTTCAACATCACCCGCACCGCCTGGCTCTCCGCCGGGCTGCCCCTCTCCGTGGCGGCGACCACGGTGGACAGCCAGTGCGGCTCGTCCCAGCAGGCGACCGGCCTGGCCGCCGGCCTCATCTCCTCCGGGGCGGTCGACGTGGCGATCGCATGCGGGGTCGAGGCCATGAGCCGCGTGCCCCTCGGCGCCAGCATGGCCAACGGCCCCGGCCGTGCCATCCCCAGGTCATACGCCGGTCACTACGAGTTCACCTCGCAGTTCGAGGGGGCCGAGCGCATCGCCGACAAGTGGGGGATCACCCGGCAGGACACCGATGCCTTGGGGCTCGCCTCGCAGCAGCGGGCTGCCCGGGCCTGGGCGGAGGGACGCTTCGAACGCGAGGTCGTGCCCATCGACGCCCCCGACCTCGACGAGGAGGGCAAGCCGACGGGCTCCGCCCACCGGGTCGAGCGGGACGAGGGGCTGCGGGAGACCTCGCTGGAGAAGCTGGCGACTCTCAAGCCGGTCGCCCGCGAGAACGGGGTCCACACCGCCGGGACCTCCTCCCAGATCTCCGACGGGGCCGCCGCAGTGGTGCTCATGTCCGAGGAGAAGGCCAGGGCCCTAGGCGTCCGGCCGCGGGCCCGGATCGTGAGCCAGTGCCTGGTCGGGGTCGATCCGGTCCTCATGCTCACCGGGCCCATCGACGCCACCAACAAGGTGATGGAGCGCAGCGGCCACCAGCTCGCCGACATGGACACGGTCGAGATCAACGAGGCGTTCGCCTCGGTTGTCCTGGCTTGGGAGCGCGAGTTCCATCCGGACATGGAGAAGGTGAACCCCAACGGCGGCGCCATCGCTCTGGGCCACCCGGTCGGGTGCACCGGGGCCCGCCTGATCACCACCGCTCTGCACGAGCTGGAGCGCATCGACGGCACCAACGCCCTCATCACCATGTGCTGCGGCGGCGGCCTGGGCACGGGCACGATCATCGAGCGGGTGTAGGACCCGTCCGGGGGAGGTCATGGTGACAGCTGAACCGGTCGAGATCAGGCGCATCGGCGTGCTCGGCGGCGGGGTCATGGGAGGCGGCATCGGCCAGGTAGCCGCGACCGTGGGTTATGACGTGGTCATCCGCGACGTCGACGACGAAAGGCTGGAGAAGACCCGTTCCACGATCGTGGACACCCGCTTCGGGCTGCGCCGGGGCGTCGAGCTGGGCAAGATCGAGGCCGAGGACCTGCCCCGCATCATCGACCGCCTCGCCTACACCACCGATCTGGCTGACCTGGCCGACGTCGACCTGCTCATCGAGGCGATCCCCGAGCAGCTCCCGCTCAAGCAGGCCGCCTTCGCCGAGCTGGACGGCCTGGTCCGGCCGGAAGCCATCTTCGCCTCCAACACCTCCGGCTTCGTGATCGAGGAGATCGCCAAGGAGGTGAGCGACGACCGCAAGGCCCGTTTCGCCGGCATGCACTTCGCCAGCCCGGTGCCGGCGATGAAGATGTGCGAGGTCATCTACACCCCGCTCACCTCCGAGCAGACGACCGCCACCGTCCGCCGGGTGGCCGAGCAGATGGGCAAGGTGGTCTCGATGGTCAGGGACACCCCGGGCACCTACGGCTTCATCCTCAACCGGGTCTTCGGCGCCGCGGCCCGCGAGGCGCGCAAGATCGTCGA
>DASRBO010000058.1:0-24405 GCA_035653595.1 Acidimicrobiales bacterium
GACCGCCCCCCAGCCCTCCTCCCGCACCCGGGCCACCGCCCGGGCCAGCAGGTCGATGCTGTCCGCCCCGGCCCACCGGGGGTCGCCGTCGGGGAACAGGGAGCCCAGGTCAGGGGCGCCCGCCGCCCCCAGGAGGGCGTCGGCCACGGCGTGGGCCACGGCGTCGGCGTCGCTGTGGCCGGCCAGGCCAGGCCCGCCCTCGATCTCCACCCCTCCCAGCCGCAGGGCCCGGCCCGGATCGCTCGAGAAGGGGTGGACGTCGAAGCCGAGTCCCACCCGGATCATCCGGCCTCCCCCAGCAGGGCCCGGGCCAGCACCAGATCCTCGGGGCGGGTGATCTTGAACGCCAGCGGCTCGCCCGCCACCACCGCCACCCGGCCTCCACCCGTCTCGACCAGGGCGGCGTCGTCGCTGGCCTCGCCTCCCCCGGCGTGGGCCCGGCGCAGGGCATCGGCCCGGAACGCCTGGGGGGTCTGGACCGCCACCAGGCCGTCGCGGGGCACCGTCGCCCTCACCCAGCCGGCCTCCACCGCCTTGATGGTGTCGGGCACGGGCAGGCCGGGCACGGCGGCGTCCGCCCCCCCGGCGACCGCCCTCACCACCGCCTCGAACAGGCAGGTGGGGGCGAGGGGCCGGGCGGCGTCGTGCACCACGACCACGTCCACCTCGGCCGGAACCGCCGCCAGGCCCGCCCGCACCGATTCCGAGCGGGTTAGCCCGCCGGTGACGACGACATCGGGGCCGCCGCCCCCCTCCGGCCGATACGGGGCGTGGTCGGGGCCCACCACCAGCACGACCGCCTCGGCCACCGAGCGGGCGGCGGCGACCGACCAGTCGAGGACCCGGCGGTCCCCCAGACGCTCGAGCTGCTTGGGACCCCCGAAGCGGGCGCCGGCACCGGCTGCCACCACGATGGCCCACGTCCTCACGGCCGGGACGTTAACCGCCCCTCAGCCGGTGGCGATCTCCTCACCGACCAGGGAGGCGAACAGCATCCGTCCCATCGAGGTCTGGACCTGCCCGGTGACCCGGACCGCCACCTGGGTCCCCACGTGGCCGGCGGCATCGGCCACGACCACCATCGAGCCGTCCTCCAAGAAGCCGACCCCCTGACCCGGCTCCCGCCCCGGGCGCTCGATCATCAACCTCAGGGGCTCGCCGGCCACGTAGGAGGGTCGCAGGCCCTCGGCCAGTCCATCGAGGTTGGGGCAGCGCACCCCTTGCAGCTCGGCCACCTTCTGCAGGGCGTGGTCGAGGGTGAGCAGGCCCACCCGCAGCCGGCGGGCCAGGGCGACCAGCTTGGCGTCCACCGCCTCGACCTCCACCATCTCGTCCTCGAGCACGTGCACCGGCACATGTAGGTGGCGGAGGGCCTCGAGGATCTCCAGTCCCCGCCGGCCCCGCCGGCGGCGGGCCGGATCGGCCGAGTCGGCGATCAGCTGGACCTCGTCGACGACGAAGCAGGGCACGAGCAGCGGTCCGGTGAGGAACCCGGAGCGGGCCAGAGGCAGGAGCCTCCCGTCGATGACGGCGCTGGTGTCGACCAGCACGGCGTCGCCTTCGCCGCCGTAGGGGGTGGCCCGCACCAAGGGACGGGTGGAGAGGCCGGCCATGGCCAGAAGCTCCACGCTCTTGCTGGCCGCCAGCCCGTAGCCGCCGGCGGCGCCCAGCCATACCAGCAGCAGGAACACCGGCAGGGCGACGGTGCGGGGCAGCCCGAGGAGGGCAGGCAGTCCGAGCACCGCCCCCAGCCCGCCCACCGCCGCCGCCCCGAGGAGGCCGGCGAGGAACCGGGCCGGAGCGGTCTCCTCCAGGCGCTTCTGGGCCAGGTTGAGCCCGGCCCGCACCAGCCGGGCGCCGATCCCGCCGATCACGTAGCCGAAGCAGGCGCCCAGCACGGCGCCGGCGAGGGCCGGGTTGGGCGAGCCGGCCCGGTGGCCGATCACGCCGCCCAGCGCCATCGTCGCCAGGACGATGAGCAGGCGCGTGATCTCGACGAACATGGCCCCAGGAATGTCGGCGCCCCCCGCGCCGCCCTTTAAGTAACTGGGGGTGTTCGGCTAGGGCAGGGCCTCGTTGAGCTTCTTTTCCGCCTCGTCCTCGGACACGCCGATGGCGAAGGTCAGCTCGGAAACGAGGATCTGACGGGCCCGGGTGAGCATGCGCTTCTCGCCGGCGGACAGGCCCTTGTCCTTGTCGCGGATGGACAGGTTCCGGACCACCTCGGCCACCTGGTAGATGTCGCCCGACTTCAGCTTCTCGACATGGTTCTTGTAACGGCGCGACCAGTTGGTCGGCATCCGCGCCTCCTTCTTGCGAAGGACGGCGAAGACCTCCTCGACCTCCTCGTCGTTGATCACCTCGCGCAGGCCCACCTCGTCGGTGTTGTCGGCGGGCACCATGAGGGTCAGGTCGCCGTAGGCGAGGCGTAGCACCAGGTATTCGCGGCTTTCGCCGAACACGTCCTTCTTCTCCCGCTTTTCGATGACAGCGGCCCCGTGGTGGGGGTAGACGACCTTGTCACCTACGTCGAAGGACATGGAACTCCCAGGAATGAGACAACGGAGGGGTAGATATCCAGGGTACGGGAACAGCGCTTCGGAGACAACTTGGGACGACGGCCGAGCACCACCGGTCGGTACTCTCTGGCCGTGGAGTCGACCGAAATGCTGGGCCGGTCAAGCCTTCTGGCCCACCTGGGCCCGGAGGCGGTCGCCCGGATGGCGGAGGCCTCCCGACCCCTCAGCCTGGCCCGGGGGGACGTGGTCTTCGAGCAGGGGGACGAGGCCGACTGCCTCTACCTGGTCTGCACCGGCCGGGTCAGCATCGCCAAGCGCTCCGCCGACGGCAGGTCATCGGTCATGGCCATCATGGAGGAGGAGGACCTCTTCGGGGAGCTGCCCCTCTTCGACGGGCGGGAGCGCTCGGCCCAGGCCAAGGCGCTCGAGCCGTCGACCCTGCTCTGCCTGCCGTACGAGGCCCTGCGCCAGGAGCTCAAGGACAACCCCAGCGCCCTGTGGGGGGTGGTCTCACTCCTGACCGAGCGGCTGCGGGCCACCAACGAGGCGCTGGCCGACTCCATGTTCCTCGACGTCACCGGGCGGACGGCCAAGCGCATCCTCGAGCTGGCCGGCGACGCCGACGACTTCGTGATACCCGTCACCCAGGAGGAGCTGGCCACCATCGTGGGCGCCTCCCGCGAGCGGGTGAACAAGGCCATCTCCACCTTCTGCCGCCTGGGTTGGCTGCGCCAGGACGACCGCCACTACCGGATCACCGACCGGGCCAAGCTCGCCCAGCGGGCTCTGTAACCCGGCGGCTGAGTAACCGGTCGGGGCGGCGTAACCCGCTCGGGCCCCAAACCCGAGCTAGGGGCGGCCGGCGGATCAGGAGCCGTGGGCCCGCAGGAAGGCGATGGCCTTGGACCAGGCGTCGGCGGCGTCGTCGGGCCGGTGGGCGGGGCGAGAGGGGTCGTGGGCGAAGCCGTGCTCGGCCTGGGGGTAGATCTCCACCTGCACCCCCTCCACCGCGGCCAGATCCTCGACGTCGCCACCGGGGGTCCACTGGTCCCGTCCGCCGATGATGGCCAGCACGGGACAGGCCCGCTCCCGCCTGAGCAACTCGATGGGGTCGGCCTGACCGGCGCCCCGCCATTGCTCGGGAACCCGGATCATCCCGTAGAAGGACACGGCGGCGGCGAAGCGACCGGTGCCGGCCGCCTTCAGGCTGTACATGCCGCCCATGCAGAAGCCGAGCACCCCCACCGTTGGGGCGCCGGTCCGATCGGCGGCCGCCCGCACGTCGCCCAGGAACCGGGCGTCGTCGACCTCCGACAGGGCGGCGAAGCGCTCCTCGAGGGTCATCGACTCCCGCCCCGGAAACGGCTCGGGCGCGGCCACGGCCCAACCCTGCTCGCCGGCCAGGCGCGCCACCAGGTCGTCGAAGAGGGGCCGGAGGCCGCCGATGTCGGGTATGACCACCAGCCCGAAGGCGGCATCGGATGGGCCGGCGACCTCCACCGGAGTGCCGGACGGCAGCTGCTCCCGCATCAGCTGTAACGGTCCAGGATGCTCGACTCGGCCAATCTCGACAGGCCCTCCTTGATCAGGCGGGCCCGGCCGGAGCCGACCCCGTCCACGTCGTCCAGCTCGTCCACCGACGCCCGCATGATCTTCTGCAGATCCCCGAAGTGGTTGATGACCCGGTGGATGACGGCGTCGGGCAGGCGGGGGACGCGCTTGAGGAGCCGGTAGCCGCGAGCCTGCAGGCCGGCGTCGAGGCCGCCGACGTCGGTCGGTATGTGCAGCACCCACGCCACCGTCTTGAGATCGAGCAGGTCCTCGGTGGACAGCTCCGCCAGCCGGTCCACGGCATGGTCGATGCGCCAACCGGTGTCCGAACGCAGGTAGTCCTGCACCACCAGATGGCGCTCGTCCTCCACCCCGCCCATCAGCTCCTCCAGCTGGAGGCGGACCAGGCGGCCGTCGGAGCCGAGCTCGACTATGTAGTCCTGCACCTCCTCGGCGATGCGGCGGACCATCTCCGAGCGCTGCAGCATGGTCACCACGTCGCGCACCGTCACCAGGTCCTCGACCTCGAGGGCGGAAAGGGCCCCGGACACGGCGTCGAGCCGGTTCTTGTAGCGCTCGAGGGTCTGGAGGGCCTGGTTGGCCCGGTCGATCACCCGCGGGATCGGCTCGAGAGGATGCTTCTCGCCGTTGCGGTAGACGGCGATCACCGCCATCGTCTCCGACACGGACAACACCGGCACGTCGAGGGAGCGGGCCACCCGCTCGGCGGTGCGGTGGCGGGTGCCGGTCTCCGCGGTCGGAACGCTCGGATCCGGCATCAGGTGGACGTTGGCCCGGGCGATGCGGCTGGCGTCGCGGGCCAGGATGATGGCCCCGTCCATCTTGGCCAGCTCCGACACCCGCTGGGGCGAGAACTCGGCGTCCATGAGGAACCCGCCGGAACAAATGGCCAGCACGTCGGGATCGTCACCGATCACGATCAGGGCGCCCTTGCTCGCCTGCAGGATGCGGTCGAGGCCCTCGCGCAGAGGCGTGCCCGGGGCGACCGCCCTCAAGGCCTCGGTCATCGCCTGGCTGCGACGGGCCGGCACGGCTCCGATGGTAGTAACTGCGCCGCCCGATCAGGGCCGGCGCAGGCGCACCACGTCGCAGATCGGCCCGGACAGGGGGGCCTGGCAGGTGATCGACAGGGCGCCTAGGGCCTCGGTCACCGAGGTGACCCGGATGACGCGGATGACCGCCGGAGCGCGGGGGGTGGAGCTGGCCACGATCGCCCGACGGAAGCCCAGCCTGGCCGCCTCTGACAGCCGGCGCTCGGTGTTGACCACCTGCCTCACCTCGCCGCCCAGGCCGACCTCGCCGAAGGCCACGGTGTCGGAGGGCACGGGACGGTCGTGGTAGCCCGACACCAGGGCCATGGCCACGGCGAGGTCGGCGGCCGGCTCGGTGACCTTCACCCCGCCCACCACCGAGGCGAAGACGTCGCGGTCCCCGAAATGCGTCCCCTGGCCCCCGTGACGGTCAAGCACCGCCAGCAACAGCGCCAGCCGGCCGGGGTCGAGGCCCTGGGCCGACCGGCGGGGCGGGGCCGGGCTGCCGTTCTTCACCACCAGGGCCTGGACCTCGACCAGCAGCGGGCGGCCACCCTCCATGGCCGGCACCACGATGCAGCCGCTGGCGCCGGGGTGGCGGTCCCCGAGCAGGAAGGCGCTGGGATCGTCCACCCCCACCAGCCCGGCACCGGTCATCTCGAACAGACCCAACTCCCCGGTGGCCCCGAAGCGGTGCTTCATCGCCCGCAGCAGGCGGAGGCCCTGGTGACGCTCGCCCTCGAAGGACAGGACCGTGTCCACGACGTGCTCGAGCACCCGGGGTCCGGCCAGGGTGCCCTCCTTGGTCACGTGGCCGACCAGCACCACGGCCGACCCCGATGCCTTGGCCGCCTCGACCAGCCGGTGGGCGCAGTGCCGCACCTGGGCCACCGAGCCGGGGGCCGACTCCAGCTCGGGGTCGTAGAGCATCTGGACCGAGTCCACCACGCAGACGGCGGGCTCCAGCTCGGCCAGGCCGGCCACCACGGCGGGGAGGCAGGTCTCAGACATCACGAACAGGGACTCGGCCACCGCCCCCAGCCGCTCGGCCCGGGACCGCACCTGGGCGGTGGACTCCTCCGCCGACACCAGCAGGGCCCGACGCCGCTTGCGGGCCACCGCTCCCAGGGCCTGCAGCAACAGGGTCGACTTGCCGATGCCCGGCTCGCCACCCACCAGGGTGACGGAACCGGGCATCAGCCCTCCGCCCAGGACACGATCCAGCTCCTGCACCCCGGTGGGCAGTGGGCGGTGGGCGGACCCGTCGACCTCGCCGATCGGCACCGGCTTGTCCGCCGGCTCCGCCCGCCGGGCCGGAGAGGGGGCATCCACCTCCTCCACCAGGGAGTTCCACGCCCCGCAGCCGGGGCAGCGTCCCGACCAGCGGGAGGCGGCGGCACCGCAGTCCGTGCAGCGGTGAACCGTCCGGGGTCGCGCCATCCGCCGATTGTGCCCTGGGGCTGTGACGGCGCCGGGGGACCGTGGCGGTTAAACGATCCAGGGCCGGGCGGAGCCCGGCCCTGGACAGCTCAGAACGAGACCGGGGTCAGTCGGTGGCGGGTCCCGCTCCGGCCATCTCGACCGGCGGGGGCTCGATGCCCTGGATGGAACGGAAGAGGATCTCGTCTCCCTCGGCATCCACGATGATCGTGTCGCCGACGCTGAACTCCTTCCAGAGGATCCGCTCCGAAAGCGGGTCCTCCACCATCTGCTGGATGGCCCGACGCAGAGGCCGCGCCCCCAGGGTGGGGTCGTAGCCCTTGTCGGCCAGCAGCGACTTGGCGGCCGGGGTGAGCTCGAAGCCCAGCCCCTGGCCCTCGAGCTGATCGCTCACCCGGCGGATGAGCAGGTCGACGATGGCGGTGACCTCCTCGCGGGAGAGCTCGTGGAAGACGATGACCTCGTCGATGCGGTTCAGGAACTCGGGCCTGAAATGCTGCTTCAGGGCCTCGTGCACCTTCTCCTTCATCTTCTCGTAGGTGACGGCGCTGGTGGTCTTGGCGAAGCCGACCGAGGCCTTGCGCAGATCGGCCGTGCCCAGGTTCGACGTCATGATCAGCACGGTGTTCTTGAAGTCCACCGAGCGGCCCTGGGAGTCGGTCAGGCGCCCGTCCTCGAGGATCTGCAGCAGGGCGTTGAAGACATCCGGGTGGGCCTTCTCGATCTCGTCGAATAGCACCACGCTGAACGGCTTGCGCCGCACCGCCTCGGTGAGCTGCCCGCCCTCCTCGTAGCCGACATAGCCAGGGGGCGAGCCGACCAGCCGGCTGACGGTGTGCTTCTCCATGTACTCGGACATGTCGAGCTGGATCAGCGCGTCGCGGTCGCCGAACAGGAACTCGGCCAGGGTGCGGGCGAGCTCGGTCTTTCCAACCCCGGTGGGGCCCAGGAAGATGAACGAGCCCGACGGGCGCTTGGGATCCTTGAGCCCGGCGCGGGTGCGGCGGATGGCCCGCGAGAGCGCCTTGATGGCGTCCTCCTGGCCGATGACGCTCTTGTGGAGCTCGTCCTCCATCCGCAGGAGCTTGGCCGTCTCCTCCTCGGTGAGCTTGTACACCGGGATGCCCGTCCAGTTGGCCAGCACCTCGGCGATGACCTCCTCGTCGACCACGTCGAAGAGGTCCATGCCCTCCGAACGCCACTCGGCCTCCATGGCCGTCTTGCGCTCGGTCTTCTCCTTCTCCTGGTCGGCCAACTTCTTGGCCTGGTCGAAGGCCTGCCGCTCGATGGCGGCCTCCTTGTCGCGCCGGATCCGGCCGATCTCCTCCTCGAGCTTCTTGTAGTCAGGAGGGGTGGCCATGCGCCGGATGCGCAGGCGGCTGCCGGCCTCGTCGATGAGGTCGATGGCCTTGTCGGGCAGGAAGCGGTCCGATATGTAGCGGTCGGCCAGGTTGGCCGCCGCCACCAGCGCCTGGTCGGTGATGGTCACCGAGTGGTGCGACTCGTAGCGGTCCCGCAGGCCCTTCAGGATGTCGATGGTGTGGGTGAGCGACGGCTCGTCCACCTTGATGGGCTGGAACCGACGCTCGAGGGCCGCGTCCTTCTCGAGGTGCTTGCGGTACTCCTCGAGGGTGGTGGCGCCGATGGTCTGCAGCTCGCCGCGGGCCAGCATGGGCTTGAGGATCGACGCCGCGTCGATGGCTCCCTCGGCGGCGCCGGCGCCGACCAGGGTGTGCAGCTCGTCGATGAACAGGATGATGTCGCCCCGGGTACGGATCTCCTTGAGCACCTTCTTGAGGCGCTCCTCGAAGTCGCCGCGGTAGCGGGAGCCGGCGACCAGGGCGCCGAGGTCGAGGGTGTAGAGCTGCTTGCCCTTGAGCGTCTCCGGCACGTCGTCGGCCACGATCTTCTGGGACAGGCCCTCGACGATGGCCGTCTTGCCGACACCGGGTTCGCCGATGAGGACCGGGTTGTTCTTGGTCCTGCGGGACAGGACCTGCATGACCCGCTCGATCTCCCGCTCGCGCCCGATGACCGGGTCGAGCTTCTTCTCGCGGGCGAGGGTGGTCAGGTTGCGGCCGAACTGGTCGAGCACCGGCGAGCCGGAGGGAACCTCCTGGCTCGAGGAGGCGCCGGCGGCGGCAGCCTCCTTGTTGCCGTAGCCGGACAGGAGCTGGATCACCTGCTGGCGGACCCGCGAGAGATCCGCACCCAGGTTGACCAGCACCTGGGCGGCCACCCCCTCGCCCTCGCGTACGAGACCGAGGAGCATGTGCTCGGTGCCGATGTAGTTGTGGCCGAGCTGGAGGGCCTCCCTCAGCGACAGCTCGAGGACCTTCTTGGCCCTCGGCGTGAACGGCGGGGAGCCGGTGGTGGTCGACCCGGCCGGGCCGATCGTCTCCTCCACCTTCTCCCTTACCGCCTCGAGAGAGATGCCCAGCGACTCGAGCGCCTTGGCTGCGACCCCCTCGCCCTCGTGGATGAGGCCCAAGAGGATGTGCTCGGTCCCGATGAAGTTGTGGTTGAGGAGGCGCGCCTCCTCCTGGGCCAGCACGAGAACCCTTCGGGCTCGGTCGGTGAAGCGTTCGAACAAGATGCCTCCTGGCGTGCCTGGTGGCTCGCTGAAGATTCTACTTCGGGATGGTGTCCGTTAGGCACCCCCCCTCGGGGAACTGGATTGTGGCTCCCCCGGGCCGGTGACCTAGCTTTCCCGGTTGGATGAACGTCTCGCGGCTCCTGGACCTTCCCCGACTCCAGGACGATCTCTCGCTCCTCGAGCACGAGCTGGGCAGGGCGGTGTCGGCCGAGGATGCCTTCCTCACCCAGGTGGCCCGCCATCTGGTCGATGCCGGGGGCAAGCGGCTGCGGCCCGCCCTGGCCCTGGCCTCGGCCTCGGTGGGACGGGCACCTGAGGGGCCAGCGAGCACAGAAGTCCTGCTCGGAGGGGTCGCGGTCGAGCTGGTCCACGTCGGCTCCCTGTGCCACGACGACGTGATCGACGAGGCGGTGACCCGGCGGGGGGTGGAGACGGTCAACGCCCGCTGGGGCAACCTGGTGGCCATCCTGGCCGGCGACTTCCTGCTGGCCCGGGCGTCCGAGATCGCCGCCGGCCTGGGCACCGAGGTGGCCGGCCTGCTGGCGGCCACCATCGCCCGGCTGTGCCAGGGCCAGACGGTCGAGATCCAGGCCGTATTCGACGTCGATCGGTCCGAGAGCTCCTACCTGAGCGCCATATCGGGCAAGACGGCGTCGCTGATGGCCGCCGCCTGCCGCATCGGCGGCCTCACCGCCGGCCACGGGCGGGACGAGCTGGAGGCCCTGACCGCCTTCGGGACCGCCTTCGGCATGGCCTTCCAGATCTGCGACGACGTCCTCGACCTGGTCGGCACCGACGAGTCCCTGGGCAAGCCGGCCGGGCTCGACCTGACCGCCGGCGTCTACACCCTGCCGGTCATCCGGGCCCTCGCCGACCCTGACAGCGGCCCCGAGCTGCGGCCCATCCTGGGCTGCCCGCTGGCGCCCCCGGAGCGGGACAAGGCCCGCCAGATCGTGCGCTCGTCACCGGGAGTGGCCGCCGCCGTCGAAACGGCCCGGACCTATGCCGACCAGGCGGTGGAGGCGACCAGGCCCTTCGGCGACGGCGTCGGCACCGCCCTCGGCCGCCTCGGCCACCACCTGATCGACTCCCTGCCGCTCGGCTGACACCGGCGGCTGCGCCGCCCCCGGACGGGGCCCCAACCCCGGTCACTACTCTCAGCGGATGCCCAGCGAGCAGCGCACGTGGATGGAGGAGGTGGCCGACGAGGTCATCGCCCACGTGACCGGCCGGGGCAAGCCGGCGGACCAGCCGATCGTGTGCGCCTCCGGCATCAGCCCCTCGGGGCCGGTGCACCTCGGCAACCTGCGTGAGGTCATGGTCGCCCACGCCGTGGCCGAGGAGCTGGCCGCCCGGGGCCGGGCGGTGCGGCACCTGCACTTCTGGGACGACTACGACCGCTTCCGGCGGGTGCCGGCGGCGCTGCCTGAGAGCCTCGAGGAGTTCATCGGCCGCCCGCTGAGCGAGGTGCCCGACCCCTTCGACTGCCACGCCTCCTACGCCGCCCACTTCGTGGCCGAGTTCGACGGCGCCCTCGAGGCGATGCGCATCCGGCCCGAGCAGATCTCCCAGTCCGCCGCCTACCGCGCCGGCGAGTACCGGGTGGAGGTGGACAGGGCCCTCGAGGCCAGCGGCCTCATCGCCGAGGTGCTGGGGCGCTACCAGACCCGCCAGCCGGTCGAGCTGGACACGGCCGACTCCTCCCCCACCGACGCCGTCCGGGTGTGGCCGGTGCGGGTCTACTGCCACCGCTGCGGACGCGACTTCACCGACGTCGAGGGCGAGGGGCCCGGCAGCCTGACCTACCACTGCCAGGCCTGCGGCCACGACGGGACCGTAGGCGGCGACGCCCCCGCCAAGCTGGTCTGGAAGGTCGACTGGCCCATGCGCTGGTCCCACTACGGGGTGGACTTCGAGCCCGGCGGGGTCGACCACTCCTCTCCGGGCAGCAGCTACGAGGTGGGCCGCGAGCTGGTGGACCGGGTGTTCGGCGCCACCGCCCCCCTGTACGTGGGGTACTCGTTCGTCGGCATCGAGGGCCGATCCAAGATGTCGGGCTCCCATGGTGAGGTCCCCACCCCGGCCACCGCCCTGCGGGTGCTGGAGCCGGGGATCCTGCGCTGGCAGTACCTGCGCCGCCGGCCCCGCAACAGCTTCACCATCGCCTTCGGCAGCGAGGTGCTCCGCCTCTACGACGAGTGGGACGGCCTGGGCGAGCGGGTGGCGTCGGGCCGGGCCGGGGCGGCCGAGGCCCACTACCGGGCGAGGAGCGTGGCGACCACCGCCGGCGCCGTCCCCGCCCCCGTGCTCCCGCTCCCGTTCCGGGTGCTGGCCGCCGCCGCCGACGTCACCCAGGGCCACCGCGACCAGCTGCTACGCGTCGTGAGAGAGCACACCGGCCTGGACCTGAGCGCCGCCGAGCTCGACCGCGAGGCCGAGCCCCGCCTGTCCTGCGCCATCGAGTTCGCCCTGGCCTTCCAGCCCGAGGACGAGCGGACCCGGGTGAGGGACGAGCCGGCCACCGCCTCCGAAGTGGCCCTCGACCCCGAGCTGCGCCGGGGGGTGTGCCTGCTGGTGGACGGCCTCGAGGCCCACTGGAGCGTCGAGGGGCTGACCCGGCTGGTCTACGGGGTGCCCAAGCTGATGGCCGGCCAGGACCTCGACGCCGCCCCCGACGAGGCCATGAAGCGCAGGCAGCGCGAGTTCTTCGCCGTCCTCTACCGCCTGCTCACCCACTCCGACACCGGTCCCCGCCTGCCCACCCTGCTGCTGTCGCTGGGTCGGGACCGGGTGGCTCGCCTGCTCGGGCCGTGGGCCGCCGCCGGCGACGCCAGCCCGTCGCCGGCGGGCAGCAGGTAGGGCCCGGCCACCGGCGGTCTCCGGCCCGTCAGTCCTGCTCGACGTTGCGGCCGAAGAGGATGCGCAGGCCGTGGAGGGTGAGCCAGGGCTCGACGTGGTCGATCGCCTCGGAGAGGCGGGCCACGAAGCCGGCCAGGCCCCCGGTGGCCACCACGGTGGCCGGCCCGATCTCGTCGGCGATGCGCCGGCACAGGCCGTCGACCTGGGCGGCGAAGCCGTACACCGCCCCCGACTGGATGGACTCGGTGGTGCTGCGGCCGATGAGGCGGCGGGGCTCGGCCAGCTCCACCCGCCGGAGGGCGGCAGCCTGGGCGAAGAGGGCGTCCAGGCTGATCTGGACCCCGGGGATGATGGCCCCGCCCAGGAACTCGCCCTTGGCCGACACGGCGTCGATGGTGGTGGCGGTGCCGAAGTCGACCACGATGCACGGCCCGCCGTACAGGTCGTAGGCGCCCACGGCGTCGGCGATGCGGTCGGCCCCCAGGTCCCTCGGGTTGTCGTAGAGGATCGACATGCCGGTGCGGGTGCCCGGCTCCACTATCACCGTTGGCACCTTGTACCAGCGCCCGGCCATCTCCCGCAGGGCGGCGGTGACCCTGGGCACCACCGACGAAACGGCGATGCCCGTGACGTGCTCCTCGGCTCGCCGGCCGTCGAGGTCGAGCAGCTGCGCCAAAAGCATGGCCTGCTCGTCTGAGGTGCGGGCGTCCACAGTCGCCACCCGCCAGTGGTGCACCAGGTCGGCCCCCTCGTAGAGGCCGATCACCGTCTGGGTGTTGCCTACGTCGATGGCGAGCAGCATCAGCCCAGGTCGAGACCGATGTCGAGGATCGGCGCTGAGTGGGTGATGGCGCCCACCGACACGAAGTCGACCCCGGCGGCGGCATAGGCGGGGGCGGTCTCCAGGCTCACCCCGCCGGACACCTCGATCAGCACCCGGTCACCCCCCGGCGCCCGCCGCACGGCCAGCACCGCCTCGCCCACCTGGGCCGGGGTCATGTTGTCGAACATCACCATGTCGGCCTTCGCCTCCACCGCCTCCATCGCCTGGCCGAGGTGGTCGCACTCGACCTCCACGTGGCGGCCGGGCCAGCGCCGGCGGGCCTGGGCCACCGCCTCGGCGATGCCGACGCCGCCCAGGTGGTTGTCCTTGAGCAGGATGCCCTCGGACAGGTTGGCCCGGTGGTTGACCCCGCCCCCGGCCCTCACCGCCGCCTTCTCGAGGGCCCGCAGGCCTGGCGTGGTCTTGCGGGTGTCCCGCACCCGGCAGGCCGGGTTGGCCGCCTCCACCGCCTCGACCAGGCGCCGGGTGGCGGTGGCCACCCCGGAGAGGTGGCACAGCAGGTTGAGGGCGGTGCGCTCGCCGGTCACCACCGAGCGGAGGGGCCCGCACAGGGTGGCGATGACCGATCCGGCTTCGAGGGTCGCCCCGTCGCCGAGGCGCCAGTCGATCGACACCGAGGGGTCCAGCTGGCCGTAGGCCGTGGCGGCGGCGAGGGTGCCGGCCAGCACGCCGGGGGCCCGGGCCACCAGCCTGGTCGCGGCGGCGGCCGCCGGCGGCACCAGCGAGGCGGTGATGTCCCCCATGGGGAGCAGGTCCTCGGCCAGGGCGGCCTCGACGACCGCCGCCACCGCCGCCGCCGGCGGGTCGAACTCCGACCCCCTGGTCACGCGCCCAGCACCAGTCGCACCAGGAAGGCGGGGTCGGTTTCGGGGAAGTCGGTCCTGGTGTGGGCCCCCCTGCTCTCCCTCCGGGCGGCGGCGGCCTGCACCAGGGCCCAGGCCGAGGTGGCCAGGTTGGCCACCTCCCCCCGGCGGCGGTCGGCGGCCCCGCCGCCGGCGGTCAGCACCTCCTCGACCACCCCGCCGGCATCGGCCAGCGACTCGGCGCTGCGCAGCACGCCGGCCTGGGCGGTCATGGTCCGCTGGAGGAGGTCCCGCGCCTTGTCGACGTCGAGGTCGTGCTCCGCCCCCTCACCGGCGCCGGCCGCCGCCGGCGGCAGCCCCAGCCGGACCGGGCGGGCCTCGATCTCCGCCGGGCGACCGAGCACCGCCGCCATGGCCCCGGTGGGCCGGGGGGTGTCCCGCCCGTCCAGGATGGCCTCGATGACCCGGGGGGCGAAGACCATGCCCTCGAGCAGCGAGTTGGACGCCAGCCGGTTGGCCCCGTGCACCCCGGTGCAGGCCGCCTCCCCGCAGGCCCACAGCCCGGGCAGGGACGAGGCCCCGTCGAGGTCGGTCACCACCCCGCCCGACAGGTAGTGGGCGGCGGGGGCGATGGGCAGCCAGTCGCGGCTGGGATCGAGGCCCACCTCGGCCAGCGAGGCGGCGATGGTGGGGAAGCGCTCCCCGAAGTGCTCGAGGCTGGTGGCGTCCAGCCACAGGTGATCGACCCCGCCGGCCAGCATGCGGGCCGTCATGGCCCGGCTCACCACGTCCCGGGGCGACAGCTCGTCCACGAACCGCTCGCCGTCCACGTCCCGCAGCACCGCCCCGTGGCCCCTCAGGGCCTCGGAGAGGAGGGGGCGGGGCATCGCCGGGTGGTGCAGGGCGGTCGGGTGGAACTGCATGAACTCGACGTCGGCCACCGCCACCCCGGCCCGCAGCGCCATGGCCAGCCCGTCGCCGGTCGACTGGGCCGGGTTGGTGGTTACGGCGAACATCTGGCCCGCCCCCCCGCTGGCCAGCACCACGTGGGACGCCCGCACCTCCCGCCTGGCCCCGCCCGGATCGAGGGCGACCACCCCCAGGCACCGGCCGCCGGCGACGAGCAGGTCGAGGGCGAACCACCCCTCCATCAGCGCCGCCGCCGTGGCCCGGACCGCTTCCACCAGGGCCCGTTCGATTTCGGCGCCGGTGGCGGCCCCGCCGGCGTGCACCACCCTGGCCATGGAGTGACCGCCCTCGCGGGCCAGGGCCAGTCCCCCGCCCGGCTGCAGGTCGAACACCGCCCCCAGGGCGATCAGCTCGTTGACCCGGGCCGGGCCCTCGTCGACCAGGACCCGCACGGCCTCGCTGTCGCACAGCCCCGCCCCGGCGGCCAGGGTGTCGGCCAGGTGCAGGTCGGTGGAGTCCTCGTCGCCTCCCAGCACGGCGGCGATGCCGCCCTGGGCCCACCGGGTGGCCGACTGGGCCAGCTCGGCCTTGGTCAACACCCCGACCCGGACGCCCTCCTGGGCCGCCGCCCGCACCGCCGCCGACAGGCCGGCCACCCCGCTGCCCACCACCAGGACGTCGAGGTCGGCGGCACTCATCGCCGCACGCTATGCGGCCGTGACGGCCGCCTCCACCATCCGGTTGCGGGCGTCCACGTGCACGATGCGGGGCTGGAAGCCCGCCAGCTCGGCCTCCTCGTAGTCGGCGTAGGTGATCACGATCACCTTGTCGCCGGGGTGCACCAGCCTGGCGGCGGCGCCGTTGAGGCAGATCTCGCCCGGCCCGCCCGGTATGGCGTAGGTCTCGAAGCGGGCCCCGTTGTCGATGTCGAGCACGGTCACCTGCTCCCACTCCAGGATGTCCGCCGCCGCCATCAGCTCGGTGTCGAGGGTGATGGAACCGACGTAGTTGAGGTTGGCGTCGGTGACGGTGGCCCGGTGGATCTTGGATTTCATCATGCGCCGGCGCATGCAGGCTCTGCCTTTCGTGTCGGGCGGGGGTGGGTCGGCGCCGCCCCCGCGGCCGCCACCGTGGCGGCCAGGTTGTCGATGAGGCGGGTGGCACCCAGGCGGGCCGCCACCAGCAGACGGATGTCCGAGCCGGCGGGGAACGCCCCGTCCGGCACGGCGAGGGACCCGGCGTCCACCGCCTCGGCGTAGTCGAGGACCACATCGGGCTCGGTGGCCAGCACCTCGGCCATCACCCGGCGGAGCCCGGCCGGGTCGGACACGCCGGCCCCGGCGGCCTCGGCGGCGGCCTGCAGGGCCCGGTGCAGGACCGGGGCGGCCCGGCGCTCGGCCGGCGAGAGGTAGGCGTTGCGGCTGGAGCGGGCCAGGCCGTCGGGCTCCCGCTCGGTCGGGCAGGCGACCACCTCGACGGGAAAGGACAGGTCGGCGGCCATCCGGCGGACCACCAGCAGCTGCTGGTAGTCCTTCTCGCCGAAGTAGGCCCGGCACGGCCCGGCGATGGCGAACAGCTTGGCCACCACGGTGGCGACCCCGTCGAAGTGCCCGGGGCGGTGGGCGCCCTCCATGGTGTCGGTGAGCCCGGCCACCGAAACCGTGGTGGCCACCGGTGAGGGGTACATCTGGGCCACGGTCGGAGCGAAGAGATGGGTGGCCCCGGCGGCGGCGGCCAGGGCCACATCGGCGTCCAGGTCGCGGGGGTAGCGCTCGAAGTCCTCGGTGGGGCCGAACTGCAGCGGGTTGACGAACACGCTGACCACCACCACGTCGCACTCGTCCGCCGCCCGGCGGATCAGGGCGGCATGGCCGGGGTGCAGGGCGCCCATGGTGGGGACCAGGCCCACCCGGCGGCCCGTGGCCCGCTCAGCCTCGAGGGTCGCCGTCATGGCGGCGACCGCGGTTTCCACCTTCAAGATGGAGCTCCTGACGTTCCGGCCCACCGGGGGTGCCGTTCGTACCGCTACAGACTACCGGTTCGCTCCACCCCGGCCCCAGTCCTGCCCCCGCTGCCCTCGGGCACCAGCTCGGGGGCCAGCTCGGCCAGGGGGACCAACACGAAGCCCCGCTCCCACATCCGGGGGTGGGGGACCACCAGGTCGTCCTCGTCCAGCTCCAGATCCCCCACCAGCAGCACGTCGACGTCGAGGGTGCGGGGCCCCCAGCGCTCGGTCCTGACCCGGCCGGCGGCCGCCTCCAGGGACCGGGCCAGCTCCAGCAGCTGGCGGGGGGTACGGGTCGTGGTCAGCTCCACCACGGCGTTGAGGTAGGGCCCCTGGCCCTCGGGCCCGCCCACCGGGTCGGTCTCGTACACCGAGGAGACCGCCGCCACGTGGTCGGCCGAGCGCAGCCCTTCGACCGCCCGGCGGAGATGGGCCCGGCGGTCGCCCAGGTTCGAGCCCAGCCCGAGGAAGGCCCGCCTGGCCGGCCCCGCCTCAGCCACCGGGGCGGCGGCGCACCAGGCGCACCCCGACCGAGCCGATGTCGGCGGGGACGGGGGCCCGCAGCTTGCGCACCGCCACCTCGGCCTGCTCCACCCGGGCATCGGACAGCACGGCGTCGGCGATGGCGCCGGCCAGGGCCTCAAGCAGGCTGAAGTGGCCGCTGCCGACCAGCCGGGTCACCAGGTCGACCAGCGCCCCGTAGTCGACGGTGTCGACCAGGTCGTCGGTGGCCGCCGCCGGGGCCAGGTCGAGGCCGAGGACCAGGTCGACCTCGAAGGGCTGGGGCCGCCACTGCTCCTCGGGCAGGACCCCGTGGGTGCCTAGCACCCGCAGGCCCCGCAGCTCGATGCGGTCGCCGCCCACGGCCTAGGCCCGGGAGGCGGGCCGCGACGGCGGGAGCATGGTCAGCAGCTCCCGCCCCGATGGACCCATCCGCCGGTGAAGCATGCGCTCGACCACCGCCACCGCCTGGGGGCCGTCGGGCAGCCGCCCCGACCACAGCAGGTAGCCGGCCACCACCCCCATGACCCGGTCGCCCAGCTCCTCCTGGTGGACCAGGACCCTCTCGCCCGCCCCCAGCCAGCCCTCGATGCTCTCCAGCAGCTCCCCCAGCGGCTCGGAGACGTCCCCCGCGGTGGGCAGGGGCAGGTGCGACCACTGCAGGCCCTCCTCCTCATACGCGTAGAGGTTGTGGGGGGAGCCGAGCAGGGACACGACCCGGACGAAGCCCTGCTCCCGCAGCCAGATGATCTCCTCCTGGCGGCGGACCTTGCGGTGGTTGCGGGCGTAGCCGCCCGGCCGCTCGCTGACCGCCAGCCGGCCGGCCAGCACCCAGGCGAAGTTGCGGGGCGGGATGCCGGCCGCCCAGCGGCCCCTCACCAGGCCACCCCGGCAGTGACGATGGTGGCCGCCGCCGCCGTGGCGGCCACGTCGTGGGCCCGGACCATGGCGGCGCCGTTGTCGTAGGCCCAGACGGCCACCGCCAGGGAGGGCTCCAGCCGGTCCCTTTCGGCCAGGTAGCCCTCGGGACCGGCCCCGATCACCCCGAGGAAGCGCTTGCGGCTGGCTCCGACCAGCACCGGATAACCCAGGTCGGCCAGGCGGGACAGGCCGGCCAGCAGGGCCAGGTTGTGCTCGGCCGTCTTGCCGAACCCGATGCCGGGGTCGATCCACACCTCGCCCACCCCCGCCTCGGTCCCCGCCTCGGCCCGGCGGGCGAGGAAGTCCGCCACCTCGCCGACCACGTCGTCGTAGCGGGGGTCGGCCTGCATGGTGGCCGGCACCCCTCGCATGTGCATGGCCACCCACCCGGCGCCGGTCTCCGCCGCCACCGGCCACAGGCTGGCGGTGATGTCGTTGATCAGGCTGGCCCCCGCAGCCACCGCCGCCCGCGCCACCCCCGCCTTGGCCGTGTCGACCGACACCCGGACCCGGCCGGCCAGGGCCTCGACCACGGGCAGGACCCGGCGCAGCTCCTCCTCCTCGCCGACCGGCTCGGCCCCCGGCCGGCTGGATTCCCCCCCGACGTCGACGATGTCGGCCCCCTCGGCGATCATCTCCAGCCCCCGGGCCACGGCGGCCCCGGTCTCGAAGTAGTCGCCGCCGTCGGAGAAGGAGTCCGGCGTGACGTTGAGGGCCCCCATGACCAGGGCGCGGCCCCCCGGCGGTGTCGTCTCCAGGGGCAGGCCGGGCACCCTGCCAACTTAACCGTCAGCGGATCGGCCGACCGGACAGGAACTGCATCGCTTCGGCCCTGGTGGCCGGATTGGTGCGGAACAGCCCCCGCACCTGAGAGGTCACCGTCACCGTGCCCGGCTTGCGCACCCCCCGGATCGACATGCACAGGTGCTCGGCCTCTATGACCACCATGGCCCCCCTGGGATCCAGGCGGCGGACCAGGGCGTCGGCGATCTGGGTGGTGAGCCGTTCCTGCACCTGGGGCCGGCTGCAGTACCCGTCGACCAGCCGGGCCAGCTTCGACAGCCCCGTCACCCTGCCGTCGTCGCTGGGGATGTAGGCCAGGTGCGCCTTCCCAATGAATGGCAGGAGATGGTGCTCGCAGATGCTGTGGCACGGGATGTCGCGCACCATGACGATCTCGTCGTGGTCGAGCTCGAAGGTGACGGCCAGGTGGCGGTCGGGGTCGTCGTGGAGCCCGCTGAAGACGTCCTCGTACATGGCGGCCACCCGGGCCGGGGTGCGGGCCAGACCGTCGCGGTCGGGGTCCTCCCCGATGGCGGCCAGGATCTCCCGCACCGCCGCCTCGATGCGGGACTTGTCCACCGGCACGGCGCCTACCCCAGCGGGCCCTTGTAGAGCCGGATGCTGCCCAGGTTGCGGTAGCGCTCGTCCACGTCGAGGCCGTAGCCCACGACGAAGTCGGCCGGTATGCGGAACCCGACGTAGCGCAGGTCGGGGTCGACCCGCTGCTGGCCGTCCTTGACCAGCAGGGCGCACACCTCGAGGCTGGCGGGGTTGCGGGCCAGGAGGTTGCGGCGCAGGTAGGACAGGGTGAGCCCGCTGTCCACGATGTCCTCGACCACCAGGACGTGGCGGTTGGTGAGGTCGGTGTCGAGGTCCTTGACGATCCGCACCACCCCGCTAGTCTTGGTGGCGCTGCCGTAGGACGCCACCGCCATGAAGTCGCACTCGACCGGCAGGCCGATGGCCCTCGACAGGTCGGCCACGAACATGAAGGCGCCCTTGAGCACGCCGACCAGAAGGGGGGGCCGGTCGCCGTAGTCGCTGGTGATCTCCGCCCCCAACTCGGCCACCCGGGCCGTCAGCTCCTTCTCCGGTACCACGACCTCGCCGAGGAACGGGTCGTCGCCGGCAAGGGTGTCGGCCTCCGGAACGGTCATGCCGCCAGAAAGATACCTGCCGCCCCCCGTGGCGCCCGGCCCGGTCAGGGCGGGGAAGGCGGAGCGGCCTCCAGCCTCAGCCGTCCGGCCGTCCGGCGCACCAGGAGCCCACCGCCCACCTCGGCCGCCCTGGCCTCCAGCCGGACCACCTCCATCACCCGCTCAACGGCGGCGGCGGAGGGGGGATGGCCCTCGGCGCTGCGCAGCCAGCTGCGCAGGGCCCGCCGGGCCAGGGGGGCCGGGGCCCGGGCCAGGTCGTCGACCGAGGTGGGATCGATGCCCACCGCCAGCCGGTCGAGGAGCTCGGCGTCGTCGGCGAGCAGTTCGGCCTGCCTGGCGATGACCGCCGCCACGTCCCGCTCGGCCACCTCCTCCAGGAGGGGGAGCACCTGGTGGCGCAGGCGGTTGCGGCGGTAGGCAGGATCGACGTTGGTGGGGTCGCTCACCACGGAGAGACCGGCCTCGGCGCACAGCCGGCGGGTCTCGCTCCGGCGCAGGGCGAGGATGGGGTGGCGGGGACCGCCCCGCATGCCGGCCAGGCCGTCGAGGCCGGCCCCCCGCAGCAGGTTGAGCAGGACGGTTTCGGCCTGGTCGTCGGCGGTGTGGCCGGTGGCGGCGTCGGCCGGCAGCGCCGAGCGCCGGGCCGCCCGGGCCCGGGCCTCGAGGTTGGGACCGGGCTCCACCTTCACCGACAGGGCCCGGAAGCCGGCTCCCAGCCGGTCGGCGGCCGCCGCCACCACCGCCGCCTCGTCCGCCGATCCGGGCCGCAGGCCGTGGTCCACGTGGTAGGCGGTGGCCCGGCACCCGGCCGCCACCGCCAGGACCAGCAGGGCCAGAGAGTCCGCCCCCCCGGAGACGGCGCAGGCCACCTCGGTGCCAGGCGGGGGGAAGCGGCACCGGCCGAGCAGGGTGGCACCGGCCCCCCCGGCGACCGGCTCAGGCCTCGGCGTCGGGGATGCCCCCCTGGCGGGCCAGGGCCACCAGCTCGGGCACGCTCGGCACCGATAGGCGTCGGGCGATGCGCCGGAGGCTGGCATAGACGTTGGACCGGCTGACCTGAAGGCGGTCGGCGGCGTCCTGCACCGTCGAGGTGCCGCCGACGGCGGCCAGCAGCTCCCGCTGGCGATCGGACAGTGCGCCCACCGCCTGGGGCGATACCGACACCGGGGCCGGGCCGGTCGGCGTCGGCGCCGGGGGGCGGTCCAGCCTGGTCAGCCGGGGGCGGGCCGGCGCCCCGCCGTCTCCCCCCCGGCCCGCCTCCAGCCGGGCCAGCTGCTCGAGGGCCGCCCGCTGGGCCGCCCGGCGCTGGTCGGGCTCGGATCCGGCCCGCAGGGCCCGGCCCAGATGGGCCTTGAGATCGGCGGCCGAGAAGGGCTTGTTGATGTAGAACAGCGCCCCTTCGATGCCGCCCCGGATGCGGTCCATCTCCTCTCGCCGGGCGGTGAGCATGATCACCGGGATGCTCGACACCGACGGCTCGGGGTCGGACTTGAGGGCCGTGAGCACCTCGAAACCGTCCATACCGGGCATGGTCAGGTCGAGGATCACGGCGTCGAAGGCACCCTCGTCCACCTTGGCCAGGGCCGTCTCGCCGTCGTTGGCCACGGTCACGTCGTAGCCGTCGGCCTCGAGGGTGATGCGGACCAGCGAGGCGATGTCCGGCTCGTCGTCGACGACCAGTACCCGGGGACCCATTGTCAGGGAACTTAGACGGCCTGGCGGGCCTTTCCCACCCTTTCGAGCCACAGGCGGGGCTGGCGGATCTCCTCGTAGGTGGGGAGGCGGTCGGGCCCCTCCCACGCCAGGTTCAGCACGTCGGAGCCGCCTTCGGCCTCAACGGCGGCGATGAAGCGCTCGCCCTGCTCGTACTGGCGCAGCTTGGCCTCGATCCCGACCAGCTGTTGCAGCATCCGGGCCGGCCCGCTCATCTCCTGGCGGCGCTGGCGCAGGACGCGGGAGAAGCGCTCGGCCTCGGGGATCACGTCCACGGCGGCCCGGTCCATGGTCACGTCGCCGTGGCCCTCCAACAGGCTCATCAGCGCCTGCACCTTGCGCAGGACGGCGGCCTGCTCGTCGCCGGCGATCAGCCCGAGGATGCCTCCGTCGGCGAGAGGGTTGTGGCCCAGGCGCAGCTCCTCGAGGGTCCGGCGAAGGCCCTGCAGCAGCCGCTTGGGGTCGGGCTCGACGGCCGACATGGCCTCGGCCACCAGCGACACGAAGTAGTCCCGCATCCAGGAGATGCCGGTGAACTGGGCCCGGTGGGTCACCTCGTGCAGGGCCAGCCACAGGCGGAACTGGCGGGGCGGGAAGGCGTAGCGCTTCTCGAGGGCCAGCACGTTGGGGCCCACGTAGTACACCAGGTCCTGCTCCTCGGGGCTCTCCTCCTCCACCAGCAGGAGGTCGTACTGGCCGAGCACCCGGGTGGACATCCAGCCCAGCAGCAGCCCCACCTGGGCCCCGGCGGCGTGGCCGCCGACCACCCCGATGGGGCTTGCCGGCATGCGCTCGGCGATGCGGGTGGTCAACGGCTCCACCAGGCGCTGGAAGGAGGCCACGTTGGCCCTGGTCCAGCCGGGCCGGTCGGTCACCCGGGCCCGGGCGGGGCCGGCCAGGGAGACCAGCCCGGTCGCCTCGGCCACCAGCCCCTCGGCCTTGGCGGTGGCCTCCTCGAAGTCGGCCTGCAGGGAGTCGTAGTGGTAGGAGCTGGCCAGCGGCTCGGTGCCCGCCACCCGGGCCGCCACCCGGGCGGCCAGATCCCAGTTGACCGGGTCGCTCAAGCTTCGCCGCCGGGGGGGCCCATCGGGCCCAGACCTGGGCCGGATCCGTCCGAGCCCATGGAGCCGATGGAGCCGACGGAGCCGATGGAGCCGACGGAGCCGGAGTAGAGCCGGATGTGCTCCTGGTGGATGGCGGTGGCGATGCGCAGGCGCAGGGAGTCGGGCACCTCGTCGCGGCACTTGCTGGCGATCATGATGCGGAGCTCGGCCTCGAAGTCGAAGGCCTCCAGGCAGGGCGAGCAGTCGTCGAGGTGGGCCTGTATCTGCAACCGGCGCTCGGCGGTGAGCTCACCGTCGAGAAAGCCATACAGGCGCTGGATGGCCTCGTTGCAGTCGTCGTCCGTCATGCCTCTAGTCCGCCCCCTGGGCCAAAACCGTACCTCTGCCTGGGACCAGGGTGGTCCTGACCGGGCTCATCCGACCAGGCCACGTTCCCGGCCAAACTCGAGCAACGCCTTCTGCAGCCCTTTTCTTCCGCGGTGCAGCCGGCTCATGACCGTCCCGATGGGAACGTCCGTGATGTCGGCGATCTCCTGGTAGGAGAATCCCTCGACGTCGGCCAGCAGCACGGCCAGGCGGAACTGCTCGGGCAGGGACTCCAGCGCCTCCTTGACCTCGACGTCGGTGAAGAGATCCATGACCTGGTCCTCGGCGCTGCGCCCCACCGTCGAGGCCTCCAGTCCGCCCAGGCGGCGGAACAGGTACAGGTCCTCGATGTCCTCTATATCGGACTCGTCCGGGCGCCGCTTGCGGGCCCGGTAGGTGTTGATGAAGGTGTTGGTGAGGATCTTGTACAGCCAGGCCTTGAGGTTGGTGCCCTCCCGGAAGGACCCGTAGGCGCGATAGGCCTTGAGGTAGGTCTCCTGCACCAGGTCCTCGGCGTCGGCCGGGTTCCGGGTCATGCGCAGGGCGGCCGAGTACAGGTTCGGCATGTGCGCCATGGCGGCGTCGGCGAAGCCAGCCTGGTCAGCCATGACCCACCCTACCGCCGGTGGCCCCTGATTCATACCCCCCCATCTCCGCCCGGAGGGGGACCTCCAGGCGGCAGGCGGGATCAGGCGCTGCGGTCTTTGGCGACCTCGTCGAGGTTCTCGTACTCCTCGCCGGTGTCGACCCAGTCCTCGAACTGGATGACGCTGATCTCCGTGAAGCGCTCCCGCAACCAGCCGCCGGCGGCGTCGAGCAGGCCCAGCTTCTTGCAGTTGGGCACGATCTTGGCGAACAGCAACTGGTTGAACAGGTCCTGCTCGGGGTCCTGGGGCAGGCTGCGCATGGCGCGGATGGCGGTCTTGGGGTCGACGCCCATCCGCTCCCAGACCTCCTGCTGGAGGAACCGGTCGCGCATCCGCACCGCCGCCTCGAAGGCGAACTCCTGGCGCTCGCGCATCTCGGCGTCGGAGAGCTCGCGGTAGTACTCCTGCAGCGACAGCACGCCGAAGGCGACGTGGCGGGCCTCGTCGCTCATGACGTAGCGCAGCAGCTGCTTGAGCAGCGGCTCCGGGGTGACGGTGTGCATGAGGCCGAAGGCGGCCAGGGCCAGGCCCTCGACCATGATCTGCATGCCGAGGTAGGTCATGTCCCAGCGGCTGTCGTTGACGATGTCGTCGAGCAGCATGCGCAGGTGGGCGTTGATCGGATAGTGGCCCGACAGCTTGGTGTCGAGGTACTTGGCGAACACCTCGACGTGG
>DASRBO010000059.1:0-3893 GCA_035653595.1 Acidimicrobiales bacterium
GCCAGATCGCAAAGGCCCCCACGCCGGGCAGCCTGCGGATGAACGTGATGGTGGCAGCAGGCGAGCGGTTCCACGTCGACGTCCTCGACCTCTACGCGGCGCGCCAGCGGTCCGGCTTCGTGGAGTCCGCGGCGAAGGAACTCCACGCCGACCGGGACCAGCTGGCCGCCGAGCTCGGACAGGTCCTCCTCGCCACCGAGACCGCCCAGGTGGCCGCTTGCGCCCCCGATGCCGACGCCGGACCGGTGGCTGTGAGCGGGGCCGACCGGGAGGCCGCCCTTTCGCTGCTCCACCGCCCCGACCTCTTGGACGCGGTCACCGACGCCTACCGCACCCTCGGGGTGGTCGGCGAGCAGACCTCCGCCCTGGTGGCCTGGCTGGTGCTCACCTCCCGGCTGTCGGACCGCCCCCTCGGGGCGGTGATCCAGTCGAGTTCGTCAGCGGGCAAGTCGACCCTGGCGGAGGCCGCCTTGTCTCTGATGCCGACCGAGGAGTGCGTGTCGTATTCGGCCATGACCGGCCAGGCGCTCTACTACCTGGGCGAGACCGACCTGGCCCACAAGGTCCTCGCCATCGCCGAGGAGGAGGGTGCGTCGCGCGCCTCCTACGCGCTCAAGCTCCTCGTCTCCGAGGGCAGGCTCTCGATCGCGGCAGCGGGGAAGGACCCGGTGACCGGTCGTCTCACCACCAACACCTACGAGGTCGCAGGCCCCGTGGCGCTGCTCATGACCACCACCTCGCCGGAGATCGACGAGGAGCTGGCCAACCGATTGTTGGTCCTCGCCACAGACGAGGGGCGGGCCCAGACCCGGGCGGTGCATACCGCCCAGCGGGAGGCGGAGACCCTCGAGGGCCTCGTGGCCAGGGCCCGGCGGGCCGAGGTGGTGACGCTGTTCGCCAACGCGCAGCGGCTGCTCAGCCCCATCGCGGTGGTGAACCCGCACGCTCCGTCGCTGTCGTTCGCCGACCGGGCGACCAGGAACCGCCGGGACAACGCCAAGTACCTCGGGATCATCCGGGCCATAGCGCTGGCCCACCAGCACCAGCGGGAGCGAAAGCAGGTGGTGGTGGAGGGGAAGGCCGTCACCTACATCGAGGCCACCGAGGCGGACGTGGCCGCCGCCGAGTCGATCTGTGCCGGGGTGCTCTCCACCACCACCGACGAGCTGTCGCCCTCCACCCGCCGGCTGCTGGGGGCGGTCGTCGACTTCAGCGCCACCCACGGGCCGCGCTTCACAAGGCGGGCACTGCGTGACGCCACCGGCCTCGGCGACAGCCAGCTGAAGGTCCACCTGGCCCGTCTCGTCGACCTGGAGTACGTCACCGCCAACCGGGCCGGACCGGCCACCTCCTACGAGCTGGTGGCCGCCGCCACCTCAGTTGCCGAGCCTGCCCCTGATCCCTCTGCCTACAGCCCCGATCGGCCGGTCGGAGAGGGCTATCGGCCGGGCTCTACGACCCATCGGCCGGTCGAAACAGGTGATCGGCCGGGTATCGGCCGGTTTTCGCGTCGTAGTGGTGGAGGCCCGTCGTCCGAGGTCAGCGAGGGTGACGGCGACGAGGGCGATCTATCGGCCGGTATCGGCCGGTTGGCACCGGTGGCGGAGAATCCGGCCTCTTCCAGGAAGAACGACCAAAACGACGCCGATCGGCCGGGTCTGGCGGCGCTGCGCGGGACAGGAGACGACGAGCGGCCTGTCGTCATAGGCGCATGAGCCCGAGACGCTCTGCGCCGAAACGCGGCGGCCGGAAGACCTTCGCCATCCCCGGGGACCCGACCGACCCCGAGGGCTTCGCCGCTACCGGTGCCGGCTGGCTGGAGTGGCTGGCCACCCATAACTACGCGCACGCCACGCTCATCGACCGGAGCTTCTACCTGGCGAAGTTCGTCACCTGGGCAGAGCTGCGGGGGGTCTCGAGACCGCGTGACGTGACCCTGCCGGTCCTCGAGGCCTACCAGCGCCACGTGAGCCTCCGCCGGAAGTCGGACGGCACGCCGCTGTCGTGGTCCACCCAGTCCAAGTGCCTCATTCCCCTCCGGGTGTTCTTCTCCTGGTGTGCGAAGTCTCGCCGCATCGCCTACAACCCGGCCTCCGAGCTGGTGATGCCGAGACAGGACCACAAGCTGCCATCTGCCACCTTGAGCCACGCAGAGGCGGAGATGGTGCTCTCGGTGCCCGACACCCAG
Organism: Acidimicrobiales bacterium; assembly: GCA_035653595.1. GTDB lineage: Bacteria > Actinomycetota > Acidimicrobiia > Acidimicrobiales > JAJPHE01 > DASRBO01. The sequence continues at coordinate 2,189 of DASRBO010000059.1, forward strand.
ACGGTGATCGGCCTGCGTGATCGCACGGTGATGGAGCTGCTCTATGCCACCGCGATGAGACGCGGTGAGGTGGTCGGCCTCAGCCTCCCCGACGTCGACCTGGCCCGGGGATGGCTGACGCTCCGGCACACCAAGAACCGGTGGGACCGGGTGGTCCCCATGGGCGAGCGGGCCTCGGCCTGGCTGGTGCGCTACCTGGCCGACGCCCGACCGGAGCTGGTGGTGGGCGAGGACCCCGGTGCGGTGTTCCTCGCCACCAACGGCGAGCGCCTGGGGGCCACGTGGCTGACCGGGGCGGTCCACCGCTACATCGCAGGGTCCGGGGTGGGAAAGCCCGGGAGCTGCCACCTGTTCCGCCATACGGCCGCCACCCTCATGGTGGAGCGGGGAGCCGACATCCGCTACGTCCAGGAGCTGCTCGGCCACCGGGACCTCAACTCGACCCACATCTACACCCGGGTCGCCCCCGAGCGCCTGGCCGCCATCCACAAAGCGACCCACCCCGGAGCGGTCCTCGCCGGCAGCCACGACGCCAGCGGCCGGGACGAGACCACCGAGCCCGACGAGTAGCGGGGGTGCGCCACCGCCGGCGGCCCCTCAAGGGTCCTCCGCTGACGCTCCGGATCACACGTGACGGCTTCGCCGCCCTTGACCGCCCGCCTTTGGTGTCGATTGGGCCTTTCAGGTGATCGACGCAGAGACGTCGCTCACCACCGAGACGAAGGAGAACCAGCCATGCCGATCCACCACACCAGCAACCATCCCGACAGCTTCGGGATCACCTACACCGGCCAGGCCTGTGCCGAGGACCGACACGAGGACTGCTCCGCCTGGTGGGGCAAGGGACATGCCGGAACGAGGTGTGCCTGTTCCTGCCACCTCCCCGAGGCACCACCACCGACCACCACCGCCCCCTATGAGGGCGAGGACGTGCTCCTGTTCGTCTCCTTCTGGTGCAAGGCCGACCACCACCAGGACTGCACCCGAGGACGCCAGCCCGCCAACCGGTGCGCCTGTCCCTGCCACCACCCCGACCAGCAGCCGGACTGACCGCCAATTGACCCGGCCCGTTTCTTCCTCAGCCGCTTGTCACCCCGGTCCAGGACCGACGTCACCCCGGGCATGCCGGCACGTCACCCTGGTCCAGGGCCGACGTCACCCTCCCAGGTCGCAGCGTTGCCGAGTCACAGCGCCGCGGGTGCGGTGGCGCGAGACTTGGAGGCGATGGCGGAACGGACCGGGGAAACGAGGCGGCGGACCACACGGCGGCCCCGCGGGTGCTCGAAACACGCGTTCGCGCCTTCCGCCCAATTCCGCCCCCGAATCAAGCCCGCCGGCAACGTCACCCTCCCAGCTCAGCGCCACAATCGCGCCCACCCGCGAGCCCAATTCGCGTCGGGAACTTCAGTTGCCGGAGACAATCCGGTGAACGTCGTAGATCCGCTCGGGCTCCAGCCGTCGCCGTATGGCTCGCAGATCCCTGGTATTTCGGATCAGCAATACGCCCAGTTCTGGCTTGAGAGTCAGCGCTACCCGGGACTCTCCGTCGCGACGATTGCGGGAGCTTATCTGGGAAGTCCAACGGACCAAGCCCAAATTCAGTCGTACTGTGGGCAACTGCAAGTTTCTGCCAAGTTTTGGAACCAGGTAGAGGCCACTGTCCGGGCCTTGGAAACGACCCAGGCAAGAATCACCGCTATCGGGG
>DASRBO010000060.1:0-8047 GCA_035653595.1 Acidimicrobiales bacterium
ACCCCGGTCAACGAGGTGGTCGAGACCGCCTTCAAGCTGGAGGACCAGGTGGGGATCAAGCTGGCGCCGCTGGTGGTGAACGGCCTGTATCCCGAGATTCCCGGCCTCGAGGAGGCCGCCGCCTCCCACCCGGGCTCCGACGACCTGATCGTGCTCGACGCCCCCGCCGCCGGCCACGCCGTCACCTTCCTGACCAGCGCCCGGGGCCTGCTGGACGCCTTCCGGGTGGGCCCGGTGCGGGCCCAGGCGGCCGAGGTGGTGGAGCTGCTCAACGACGGCCGGCGCTGCCAGGTGATGCTGGTCACCCTGCCGGAGGAGACCCCGGTCAACGAGGTGGTCGAGACCGCCTTCAAGCTGGAGGACCAGGTCGGCATCAAGCTGGCCCCCCTGGTAGTCAACGGCGTCTATCCCGAGGTCCCCGGCCTCGAGGAGGCGGCCGCCCGTCCCCCCGACGACCCCGCAGGCAAGGTGATGGCCGAGGCGGCCCGGTTCCGCCTCGGCCGCCAGGGCCTGCAGTCCGAGCAGCTGGGCCGGCTGACCGAGTCCCTGCCCCTGCCCCAGCTGCGCCTCCCGTTCCTGTTCACCACCGACATCGGCCCCGGCGAGCTGTCGGTGCTGGCCGACCGCTTGGCCGAGGCCATCGAGGCCATGCCGATGGCCCGGGCCTGAGGGGGCGGCGGTGGCCGACGAGTCCCTGCGCGGCCTCATCGAGAGGGCGACGACCATCGTGTGCTGCGGGCCCGGCGGGGTGGGCAAGACCACCGCCGCCGCCGCCATCGCCGTCGAGGCGGCCCGCCTCGGCCGGCGGGCCTGCGTGGTGACCATCGACCCGGCCAAGCGGCTGGCCGACGCCCTCGGGGTGGAGGAGCTGCACAACACGCCCAGCCAGGTGGCCGGCGAGTGGCCCGGGGAGCTGTGGGCCCTGATGCTCGACACCAAGAGCACCTTCGACGACCTCATCCGGCGCTACTCCACCGCCCCCGGCCAGGCCGACAGCATCCTCGACAACCGCCTCTACCGGAACCTCTCCCAGGCCCTGTCCGGCACCCAGGAGTACATGGCCATGGAGAAGCTCTACGAGCTGCACGAGGAGAGCCGCTTCGACGTGGTGGTGGTGGACACCCCGCCCACCCGCAACGCCCTCGACTTCATCGACGCCCCCCGCCGGCTGGTGCGGTTCCTCGACAACCGCATCTTCCGCCTGCTGATGATGCCGACCCGGGCCTACCTCCGGGCCGTGAGCGTGGCCACCCAGGCCTTCCTCCGCACCGTGTCCAGGGTGGTCGGCTCCGAGGTGGTGGACGACGCCGTGGCGTTCTTCCAAGCCTTCGAGGGCATGGAGCAGGGCTTCCGCGACCGGGCCGCCCGGGTCGAGGCCATGCTGGCCGAGCCCGGCACCCGCTTCGTTGTGGTCGCCTCCCCCCGCCGCGACGCCGTCGAGGAGGCCCGCTTCTTCGTCGACAAGCTGGGCGAGACCGGCATCACCGTGGCCGCCCTGGTGGTCAACCGGGTCCACCCCCGCTTCGAGCTGCCCCTCGGCGCCCCCGCTGCCGACGGCGCCCTGGGGGAGAACCTGGCCGAGCTGCAGGCGGTGGCCGAACGGGAGGAGATCCACTTCGCCGACCTGGCCCAGCGGGTCCGGCCCGCACCGGTGGTGCGGGTGCCCTTCCTGCCCGCCGACGTCCACGACCTCGACGGCCTGGCCCTGGTGGGCGAGCACCTGGTGTGACCGGGCCGGCCCGGCTCGCCGGACGGTCCCGCCGTCCGGCGGGAGGGGGCGGGGGAGGGGGCCGCTGGTCAGCCGGTGTTTTCGGCCTTGGCCGACAGGGCGGCGGCGGCCTCGGCCACGGTGTCGGCCACCGTGACGATCCGGTCGAAGCCGGTAGTGCGCAGCAGGCGGATGAGGGTGGCCCGGTTGCAGGCCACCGCCACGTCCCCCCCCTGCTCGCGGGTGCGGCGGATGCCGCCGATGAGGGCCCCCAGGCCGGCGGAGTCGATGAAGGGGACCCCGGAGAGGTCGATGACCAGCCGGCCCCGGTTGGCCAGCTCGGCCAGGGCCTCGCGGAACTGGCTGACGGTGAACGCGTCCAGTTCCCCCTGAGGGCGGCAGACGGTGTAGGAGTCGGCCTCCTCGATCTCGATGTCGAGCAACCAAGCCCCCTTAGAGGTCGGGCGGTCGGCGGACCAAGGCCAGGATGGTACCCAGGCCCGGAAGGGGACTACCTTCGAGGCGGTGACGAGGATCCTGCTCGCCGCCGACGCCCCCTGGGTGGTCGACGAGGTCACCGCCGCCGTGTCTGACCCCGACAACGAGGTGGTCTGCCTCGACAACGGGGCCGCCGTGCTGCCCTACCTGGCCGAAAACGACGTCGACCTGGTCATACTCGACCTGCAGATCGGGAACATGGGCGGGATGGCCGTGTGCCAGGAGATCAGGCTGGAGGAGGGCGCCGCCCGCCTCGACCGCATACCGGTCCTGATGCTGCTGGACCGCCGGGCGGACGTGTTCCTGGCCCGCCGGGTGGACGCTGAAGGCTGGCTGGTCAAGCCGCTGGGGCCCATCCGCCTGCGCCGGGCCATCCGGACCCTGCTCGACGGCTCCACCTACTACGACAGCTCCTACGCCCCCGAGCCGATCGTCGTGTCCGTCCCCGGCACCGGGCCCTCGGGGGCCTGAGGAGACCGGTGTTCCGCCGGGGCCGGCGGTCGACCCCCCAGGCCGAGGAGCCGCCCAGCCAGACCGAGCAGGAGATCCTCGCCGCCCTCGAGGCCCTGCGCGACACCACCGCCCGCGAGGTGATGACCCCCAGGGTCGACGTGGTGGCCCTCAAGGCGCCCGTCACCCTCGGCGACGTGACCAGGGCGATACGCCAGTCGGGGCACTCCCGCTTCCCGGTCTACGAGGAGGACCTCGACCAGCTGGCCGGCGTCCTGTTCGTCAAGGACCTGTTCCGGGCCGCGCCCAACGACCAGGTGCTGACCGACCCGGCCCAGGTGCTGGTGCCGGCGGCGCCGGCGGCCGAGCGGGGGATCGGCGCCACCCGGGCCCGGCTGCGCCGGCCCTACCTGGTCCCCGAGGGCCGCCGGGTCCTCGACGTGCTTTCGGAGATGCGCCAGCGCCGCAACGCCTTTGCCGTCGTGGTGGACGAGTTCGGGGGGGTTGAGGGGGTCATCACCGTCAAGGACCTGGTGTCGGAGCTGGTGGGCGAGCTGCCCGACGAGTTCGACCGGGCCGAGGACGCCCCCATCGTGGCGGTGGACGCCGGTCGCTGGCTGGTCGCGGGCGACTGCCCGGTGGACGACGTCAACGAGGACCTCGGCGCCACCATCCCCGAGGGCGAGTACGTCACCCTGGGCGGGTTCCTCTTCGACCGTTTCGGCCACATCCCCGAGGAGGGCGAGACCTACGAGCACAACGGCTGGCAGTACCGGGTGGCCGAAATGGACCGGCGCCGGGTGGCCAAGGTCGTCGTCCGGGCCCCTTCGGGTAGCATCGCAGCCGAAGCCGGGCCCCACCCGGCCGCCGGGAAGTAGCGCAGCTTGGTTAGCGCGCAGCGTTCGGGACGCTGAGGTCGCGGGTTCAATCCCGCCTTCCCGACTCACAGACGCCCCGGTCAGGGCGGTGCCGTCTGCTGCGTTGCTCCGGCTCCGAATCATCCCGCGTTTAGCCCGCGTGACCGTGAGGGGTCGTCTGGCAGAATTGACCCGTGGTGAAGCGTCCCGTGACCGTCGAGCTCGACGAGGCCGTCGTCCGCGCCGCTGAGGCGGAGGCGGAGCGCACCGGGCAGTCCGAGGCCCAGGTGATCGAGGATGCCCTCCGAGAGCACCTGTCGTTGACTGGCAGCGTCGTGGATGGTGTCTGGGCGAGGACCAGGGTCGATGCCCTGAGCGAGGAAGAAGCGCTGGCGCTTGCCTACGACGAGTTGAAGGCGATGCGGCGCGAGCGCGGAGAGTCCGGCAAGGCAGCTTCCTAGGTGGAGAGGGTCGTCGCCGACCCGGCCGTCCTGATCTCCGCTCTGATCTCGCCGCAGGGCAACCCCGCCCTCCTCTGGAGGGCCGTAGTCGACCGCCGGCTCGAGTTGGCCGTCTGCCCGAAGCTGCTGGCGGAGCTGGCCGGGGTCTTGGAGCGCGACAAGTTCCGCCGCCATACGACCATCGAGGAGGCCCACGCCTTCGTGGCGGAAGTGGCGCGGCGGGCCCGGCGAGTCCCCGACCCGACCGAGGTGCCGCCGGTCAGCCGGGATCCGAGCGACGACTACCTCTTCGCCTTGGCGAAGGTGACGGACTGCCGGGCGGTCGTCAGTGGCGACCGCGACCTGACCGATATTGATGACCCACCGGTCGCCGTGCTGACACCCGGGCAAGCGGTCGACACGCTCCTGTAGCGCCCTCGATGCCCGGGCTCACCGGGAGAGGCCCCGCCGCTTCGGCGGCTTCGGCGTCGAGGAGAGGCGCCCCCAACCGCTTGGCCGCCGCCCGGTCAGCCTCCGTGGTGGCCTGCGCGTAGATCGCCAGGGTCATCCGTGGGTCGGAGTGACCGAGCCGGGCCTGGGCCGTCTTCACATCGACGCCGGAGCGGACCAGAACGGTGGCATTGGCCCGTCTGAGGTCGTGAAAGCCCAGGTCGGGCAGTCCGATCCGCCGGCAGGCAGGTTCCCAGACCCGTTGGCGGAAGCCGCTGTACTCCAACGGACCGCCGTGCGAGCCGACGAAGACGTATGCGTCCGGATCGGACGCTGTCACACGGCGGCGCTGAAGATGTTGGGCAAGTAATTCCATCAGCCGTGGAGGGACGCTTAGCGTGCGCCGGCCTGCGGCGGACTTGGGTGGCCCCTCGACCATCCGGCCGCCGAGGCCGCGGGTGCGCTGCTCCTCGATGCTGATCGTGCGTGCCAGAAAGTCCAGGTGCCGGACACGGAGCCCGGCGCACTCCGCCCACCGCAGTCCGAGGACGGCTCCCACGTAGGCCATCGGGCCGTAGCCCTCCCCGAGAGCATCGGCGAGGGCGGCCAGCTCCTCGGCCGAGACGACGTGCCGGGCCTTGGTCTGCGTGACGGATGGCAGACGCACTCCTCGTGCCGGGGAGCGGGCGATCAGATCGGTCGCCACCGCGTAGTTCAGGATGGCGGTGAGGACGCCGTATTGACGCCGCACCGTCCTTGGCGCCTTCTGCTCGGTCCATGCCGCAACGAGCGACTGGACATCCCTCGGCATGATCGAGCCGAGCGGTCGCTTCCCGAGGACGGGCAGGAGGTGGTTCCGGACGATGGTCTCGTCACGGGCCAGGCCGGAGCCCCGCTTGGACACGCCGCCCTTCAACCATGCGGCGGCGACCTCCTCGAATGGCACCTCCGCGCGACGGGGGTCGACCCATGTCCCCCGCATATGTTGGGCGCGCTGGTCGACCTGATAGGCGTCGGCAGCCTTGCGGTTCTCGAACGTGCGGCTGTACTCCCGCCCGGCCGGGTCCCGCAGCCGGACCTCGTAGATTATTCGGCCGTCCCGCTGCCGCTTCTTCGGAGTGATGCTCATGAGACGTTCCGGACGACGGGCCGAGGAGCGCCGGCATCGGCCTCAGCCAGCAGGCGGTTGACGAAGTCGTGCAGGGCCGAGCTGGGAATCCTCCTACATGCGCCGATGCGTACCGACCGCAGGTAGCCGGCGGCCAGCAGCTCGTACAGCTTTGTGCGTCCGAGGCCCAACATGTCGGCCGCCTGCTCGGGAGTGAACAGCAGCTTCTCCGCTGTCGCATCGCGCCGTCTCGCCGGGCCTCGGTCCTCTGTCTGGTTCGCCAACATGCCCAACTAGGCCGCGCCCGAACGAAAACTTCGCGCATGACGGGTCTGGACATTGCCAGCTCAACCGCACCGCAATCAGCCTTCTCCTGACCCCAGACCCCTCGCCAAGAACCCCAAATCCGACCAACTTCCAAACTTCTCCGCGAAGATCCCCCACCCCCAGCGGCCTAGTTCCACATCAATAGCCATCCTGAACAGACAGGTGCATTGGGTCCCGGGGGACGCCCGCCGTGCTGCGGGTGATCACGATCAAGGCCGCCGGGGACACGGTTGCCCGCGTCGTGGAGTACTACGAGGCCCTGGCCCGCCCGCCAGCAGGCAAGGCCGGGCGGGGTCCGGTGGACTACTACCTGGATGAGCACGAGCCACCGGGCGTCTGGTGGGGCCGGGGGGCTGAGACCGTCGGGCTGGCCGGGGAGGTGGAGGCCGACCAGCTGGGCCGGATGCTTCGGGCGCGCCACCCGCTCAGCGGCGGCCGGGTGGGCCGGGGATTCGGGGACCGTTCTGCCCGGGCGTTCGACGCCACCTTCTCGGCGCCCAAGAGCGTCTCGGTTACGTGGGCGTTGACCGAGGACCCGTGGGTGCGGGCCGAGGCGGCCGCCGCCCATGATGCCGCGGTCACCGCTGCGTTGGGCTGGATCGAGAAGCACGGGGCTGTCTCCCGCCGGGGACGCGGTGACTAGAACGATATTGCATCATGATGATATGATCACTGTCAATGGTCGAAGCTGGTTCCGTTGAGCATCAGCGCCGGTGGGTGGCGCGCACCGAGCGCCGGCGCGAGACCACTCGCCGGGTGGTCGAAGCGGCCGAGGGTCTTTTCCTGGAGCGGGGCTACCTGGCGACGACTATGGGCGACATAGCCGCCGCGGCTGGAGTTGCCGTCCAGACGCTCTACCTGGCCTTGGGCAGCAAGATGGCGATCCTGGGCGCAGTGCTGGACCGTGCCGTCGCCGGGGACGACGAGCCCGTGCCAGTCCTGCAGCGCCAATGGGTCAAGACGCTCGAACGAGAGGACGATGGCCCTCGGGCCGTTCAGCTGTTGGTGCGAGAGGGAGCCCGGGTCGTGGGCCGGTCCGCTCCCATATACCGCCGGATGCAGGAGGCCGCCGCCGATCTAGAGGTCGCTGAGCTGCTGTCCAGGACCAGAGCGCGGCGTCACGAAACGATGAGCGGGCTGGTGGCGGTCCTGGCCACGAAGGCTGGCTTTGCCCGACGACTCGGCACCGCCCCCGCTGCGGACATTCTCTACGCTCTGGTAAGCGAGGAGTCCTACCGGCTCCTCTGCGCTGATCGGGGCTGGAGTCCGACCGAATGGCAGAGATGGGTCGCCAACTCACTCACACAGACCTACTTTCCGGACGGGTCGGAGTAGCTCCGACCCGCGCGAAATCCGGTGCTTCGCCCGGCATAGCTGACTGGTCTGGTCCGCGTGCGCCGCCCTCCACACGCCGAGTCCCCGTAGCGGCGAGCGACCTCGCCCGGGGCGAAGTTGCCGAGTGGTCGGACCCACGGAAGGAGGGAGCCGCACTTGATGGGCGGGCGAGAGGTTCATCCGGGCGCCCGGCCGGGTCGGATCTTCATGCCTCGGTAGGACCGCTTGTCGTCAGTCAGGGGGTCCAGCGCGTCCAATGCTTCGAGGACAGCCATGGGCAGCGATGCCTGCAACCACGGCACGATTACGGCCAGATCAGCGTCGGTGGCCACTGGGATGCTCAGGCTCAGACCCAGTGAACGCTTCGCCTGGAGGATCAGCCGCGTGGATGATGCCCCCAAAATCACGCGGCTCGGGGTGTGAAAATGGCCGAAGAGGTCGGGGTCCTGGCCAGGCCATAGGCCTGGACCTCGCGGGGAGCGGAGCCGGAAGTCTGCTTCGAACCACAGCCACACGGGTGCCATTCCCCACTGGTTCGTAGGTTGCGGTTCGATCGACTCCAACAGGACGAGGGCGGCCTCCACCCCTTCCGGCGGGACCGGGAACCGCTCGAAGCGGCCGGAGCTCCTCGGGAACTCGTGCTCGATGAGCCGAGCGACCTCACCTTCGACCATCAGGCCCGGTGTTGCCGGGAAGTCGAAGTACGACTCGATCGGGGAGGCGACGGTGCACGCGTCCAGGAACCGGAGCCAGGCAGCGAGAGCGTCCCTAGCAGAGGCCCGCCCGAGCCCGTGCGCGCCGCCGCTGGAGATCGGCAGGCCGTCGTATGCGACGGCAGACTCCATCACTGACCGACAGCTTTCCGCACGGCCTC
>DASRBO010000061.1:0-2061 GCA_035653595.1 Acidimicrobiales bacterium
ACACCGTCCGGCAGCGCCTGTCGAGCGTGAGGACCTTCCTGACCTGGTGTTCCCGGTCCGGACTGGCCGCTGACCTCGGTCCGCAGCTGGCGCCTCTCCGTCGCCAGTACCCCAAGACCTACGGCAAGGTGCAGGCCAAGAACCCCGGGCGCTGGCTCACGCGCGAAGAGGCCTACGACCTTCTCATCGGCGCCTGTCGGGACGGGACCGTCCACGGCCTACGCGACGAGATCGGGCTGCGCCTCGGCCTTTCCGGCATGCGCCTGTCGGAGATCGTGAACCTCGCCTGGGGAGACTTCGACGGAGTTACTCGGCGAATCACCTTTACAGGCAAGGGACGCAAGCCCCGGACGGTGACCGCGGGAGCCGCCCTGGTGGATGCCCTCGACCGGTACGGAGCCGAGTACGAACGCCGCCTCGGGCGGCCGGTGACCGACGCCGATCCCATCCTCTGCCGGCGTCACCCGGGCCCGAGGAGCACCGGTCTCAGGTGGGGTGTCGGCCTCTCCGACGACGCCCTGGCCAGGGTGGTGGCCGCCCGGGCGCAGCAGGCCGGCTTAGGCCACGTCGCGCCCCATGACCTCCGGCGGACCGCCGCCGGGATCCTCCACTCCGCCGTCAGCCCGGACGGGGCCCACCACTTCGACCTGCTCGACATCCAGCGGGTCCTCGGGCACAGCGACCCCGCCACGACCATGCGCAGCTACCTCGAGCCCATGCGCACCGAGGTCCTGGACCGGGCCGCCAACTTCCTCGACTAGCTCCGGATCGCTCCCCCGGTCTCCGGCGGGCGGCCCTCCCGGCTGCGCCGCCGGGCCGCCCGGAAGCCAAGCGGCGTCCATGCCGTCGGAATCTGGACCCTCCAACCCCGACCGCCGAGCCGAGTTCCGCGCCGCCTTCCGGGCGGCGGCTGCCTCCGACCACCGCAGCAGTCGCGCCGCCTGCTCGGGCCCCAAGCCAAAGGCGGTGATCCCGTCACCCCAGTGGCGCAGGATCATCCTCGTCTTGGGATGCAGAGTCCGGCTGGCTCCCTTGCTGTCCACGAGGAGCTTCCAGGCGACCCAGCGGGCCAGCCGCCGCTCGAGCTCCTCGGCCACCGCCCGGCTGACCGCCACCTCCTCGGCCACCGGGTTGAAGCCGACCTTGCGGCCCCACCGGCCGAAGTACTGCCCGATGCCGACGAAGCCCTCGGGCGGACGCTTCTGGCGCCACTTAGACGCCTCCCGGGCCAGGTAGGCGGCCACCTTGGTCCGATCGGCTGTCGCAGCGACCTCGTCCGTCCAGAACATGACAGCCACGTCCACGCCGCGGGCGTGGTGCTTCTTGTTCACACCCTGGGTCCCCACGATCTCCGACCACGCCGTCCTCAGCCACATGGCGAACTGGCCGCCGTACTCCATCCCTATGGCCGGCAGGGCGGCGCGGCCCCCGTAGCGGCCCAGCGACGCCTCGAGCCGGTGCCTCATCACGGTCCGCTGCCGCAGCCCCTCGAAGTCCTCGGCCGACAGCGCCGACGGCAGCCCGATGTATAGGTGCATGTGCGGCCGGCCCGACTCCTGGAACTCCTTCACCCAGACGCCGACCAGCGGCTCCCCCCAGCGGCGGACCCATCTCCGCTCGAACGCCCGGCGGTGCGCCTCGAGCACCCGCCCGTTCGGCACCCAGCGCTTCCAGTCACCGGGATAGGTCAGCGAGACCATGGCTGGGCGGGGCCCGAGCAGCTCCCACGGGAGCGACATGAACAGCCGGCGCATGTTGTTCCGGCTCCGGGAGCTCTGGCCGTTGTCGCCGCGCCCCGCCGTTAGCTCAGTGCCGGCGCCGTCCCGATCCTCGCCGGGCCCCTCTGTCTCATCGAGTTCCTCCCAGCCGGCTCTCGGCTCGGGCTCCTCGAACTCGGCGTCCGGCACCGGCCGGAGCGGTGGAGCAGCCGGTCTATGGGCCGGCGGACGGCCGGAATGGCGGACGAGCTGTACGTAACCCCGACTGACCACGAACCCGAACCTGTCGTCGGGCCACGGCCGCCGGTGGAGCGGGATAAAGAATCTCACGAATGTGATTTAC
>DASRBO010000062.1:0-10746 GCA_035653595.1 Acidimicrobiales bacterium
AGATGGTCATGCCCGGGGACAACACCACCATCACCGTCGAGCTGCAGAAGCCCATCGCCATGGACGAGGGCCTGCGCTTCGCCATCCGCGAGGGCGGTCGCACCGTGGCCTCCGGCGTGGTCACCAAGATCATCAAGTAGCGCCAGGGCCGGAGACGAGGAGTCAGAGATGCCCAAGAACGAGAAGCGGGTCAAGGTCACCCTGGCCTGCGAGGTGTGCAAGCGGCGGAACTACATAACTGTCAAGAACAAGCAGAACGACCGCGAGCGCATCGAGCTCAAGAAGTACTGCCGCTGGGACCGCCAGCACACCGTCCACAAGGAGACCCGCTAGACCCTCGGGCCGGCCCCTCCGGCCGGCCACCGGGCGGAGAACCCCCCCCGGCCGTGGCCCCGCCGCGCCCCGCCCTGGGCCGCCCCGGCCGGCGCCCGTCCCGACGCCGGCGCCGGGGCCGCCGGAAGGCCCGGTGCTATCCTCGATCGGGCAGGACCCCCCGGAGGGACCCCCCTAGGGCAGTAGCTCAACTGGCAGAGCACCGGTCTCCAAAACCGGCGGTTGGGGGTTCGAGTCCCTCCTGCCCTGCTCGAAGTCCCAAGAAGAGCCGAGGCCGGACACAGGTACGCCGTGAACCGACAGATGAAGCGGATGATGCAGCGCCAGGGCCAGGTGGAGCCCGAGGGCTCCTTCGCGCCGGCCACGGCCCGGACCGACTCCGACGACGCCCCCCGGCCCGCTCCCGCCCGCACGCCGTCCGGCCCCCGTACCGCCCCGGCCGAGTTCCTGCGGGAGGTCCGGGGCGAGCTGCGCCGGGTGGCCTGGCCGACCCGCGAAGAGGTGGCCAACTACTCCATGGTCGTGCTGTTCACCCTGGTTCTGCTGGTGGGGTTCATCTTCCTGCTGAACCTCGGCTTCAGCCACGCCATATCGGCCCTGTTCGGGACCTAGGGGAGCCGCATCATGAGCGATCTGTCGTCCGAGTCCTGGGAGGACGAGGTCAGGGCCGAGGAGCCGGTCACCGGCTACCTAGACACCGCCGCCCAGCAGGCCGAGTCCGAGGACGCCTCCGCTGACATCGAGGCCGACTCCTTCGTCCAGCCCGGCGACGAGGTGGCCCCGGTCTCCGCCTCCTCCTCCGACGGGGACGGTCCCGCCGGCGGCCTGGCCACGGTCGGGGGCGACGCCGCCGCGGCCGAGGTCACCGGCGCCGAGGTCATCGACGCTGAGGCGCTGTTCTCCGAATCCGAGGAGCTCGACCTGGACGAGGAGGAGGTCGAGGAGGAGGTCGTACTCGAAAGCCCCTACGACCGCCCCGGCCAGTGGTTCGTGGTCCATACCTACGCCGGCTACGAGAACAAGGTGAAGTCGAACCTCGAGAGCCGCATCCTGTCCATGAACATGGAGGAGCGGATCTACGAGGTCGTCATCCCCATGGAGGACGTGGTCGAGTTCAAGGCCGGCAAGAAGGTGGTCGTCCAGAAGAAGGTTTTCCCGGGCTACCTCCTGGTCCGGTGCGAGCTGGATGACGACTCCTGGCACGTGGTGAGGGACACCCCCGGCGTGACCGGCTTCGTCGGCCTGGGCTCCAAGCCGACCCCGCTGTCCCGCAAGGAGGTGGAGGACATCCTGCAGGTCAAGCAGGAGGCCGCCACCGGCGGGGGGCCCAAGAAGACCCGCCCCCGCCTCGAGTACGAGGTGGGCGAGTCGGTCCGGGTGCGGGAGGGGCCCTTCGCCGACTTCTCCGGCCAGATCGCCGAAATCAACGAGGACCAGCTCAAGCTCAAGGTCCTGGTCAACATCTTCGGGCGGGAGACCCCGGTCGAGCTCGAGTTCAGCCAGGTCGCCAAGCTTTAGGCTCGGCCCCCAGGTAGCGCAGGAACAGGAAAGAAAGACATGGCGAAGAGACGCGTCACCGCAGTGGTCAAGATCCAGCTCCCGGCTGGGGCGGCGACCCCGGCCCCGCCGGTGGGCACCGCCCTGGGCCCCCACGGGGTCCAGACGATGGAGTTCTGCAAGCAGTACAACGCCGCCACCGAGAACCAGCGGGGCACGGTCGTGCCGGTCGAGATCACCATCTACGAGGACCGCAGCTTCACCTTCATCCTCAAGACCCCGCCCACGCCGGTGCTGCTCCGCCAGGCCGCCGGCTTGGAGAAGGGGTCGGGGTCGACGGGGAAGGAGAGCGTCGGGACCATCACCGACGCCCAGCTGACCGACATCGCCCGGACCAAGATGCCCGACCTCAACGCCAACGACCTGGAGGCGGCCAAGGCCCAGGTCGCCGGTACCGCCCGGTCGATGGGCATCACCGTCGCCGGCTAGCCGGCACCAGCACCAACGGCGCCGGGAGGACCTCGCCCGGTCGCCCAGAGACGACAGCGGGACCGGTTCCCGCAGAAGGAGAGGGAGGCGACATGCCGCAGCGAGGCAAGAAGTACAGCGACGCCCTGGCCAAGTACGACCCGACCCGGACCCACGGGCCGGCGGAGGCAGTTGACCTGGTCAAGGCCCTGGCCCCGGCCAAGTTCGACGAGACTGTCGAGCTGGCCGTGCGCCTGGGGGTCGACCCCCGCCGGGCCGATCAGATCGTGCGGGGCACGGTCGCCCTGCCGGCGGGAACAGGCAAGGATGTCCGGGTGGCGGTCTTCGCCGCCGGCGACGCCGCCTCCGAGGCCCGGGCGGCGGGAGCCGACGTGGTGGGGGCCGACGACCTGGTCGAGCGGATCCAGGGCGGCTTCCTGGACTTCGACGTGGCCATCGCCACCCCCGACCTGATGGGTCAGGTCGGGCGGCTGGGCCGGGTGCTGGGCCCCCGCGGGCTCATGCCCAACCCCCGGACGGGCACCGTGACCACCGACGTGGGCAAGGCGGTGACCGAGTTCAAGGGCGGCCGGGTGGAGTACCGCACCGACAAGGTCGGCAACATCCACGTGCCCGTGGGCAAGGTGTCCTTTGACCGCACCCGGCTGCTGGAGAACTTCCGGGCCGTCATCGACGAGCTCCAGCGGGCCAAGCCGGCGGCCGCCAAGGGCCGCTACATCCGGTCCGTCACCCTGGCCTCGACCATGGGGCCGGGGGTGAAGGTGGACACCAACCGCATCCGCCTCACCGACGAGGACCTGGCGGTGGCGTAGTAGAGTTGCCGGCTCACAACTGAGTTTCAGCTCGCCGTAGACATCAGGTGCGCCCACCGGGCGTCCAAGGGGTCCCTCAGGACCCGCCTGACGAGGCGGACTCCCGGCCTTTCCTGGGCGTTCGTCGCGGCACGCGGCGGGCGCCCTGACTGTTTTTCCCAGCGAGGAAGCCGATGGAGAACCCCAGGCCGGAGAAGGTGGCGGTGGTCGAAGAGGTGCGCCAGCGCCTCGACTCCGCCTCCGGCGCCATCCTGACCGAGTACCGAGGCCTCAAGGTGGCCGAGCTGGCCCAGTTGCGCCGGAACCTGCGTGAGGTTGGTGGCGAGTACAAGATCTACAAGAACACCCTGGTCCGCTTCGCGGCGCGCGACCTCGGCCTCGACGAGCTGGTCGGCCTGCTCGAGGGACCCACCGCCATCGCCTTCGTCGACGGCGACGCCGCTGCCGTGGCCAAGGCCCTGCGGGACTACTCGAGGACCAACCCCGCCCTGGTCGTCAAGGGGGGCCTGCTCGGGGGCAACGTGATCGGCGCCGACCGGGCCTCCGCCCTGGCCGAGCTGCCCTCGAGAGAGGTGCTCCTGGCCCGGGTGGCCGGGGCCCTGGCCGCCCCCATGCAGCAGTTCGCCGGCCTCCTGCAGGCCCTGCCCCGGAACCTGGCGTACGGACTCAAGGCCCTGATCGACAAGGCCGGGGCCCCCGGTGCCCCGGCGGCCCCGGCCGAAGCCCCCTCCGCCGAAGCCCCCGCTCCGGCGTCCGAGCCCCCCGAGGCCGTTGCCCCATCCGTCGGGAGCGCCACCGAGGAGGCCGCCGAGGCCGCCGAGGCGGCCGCCCCCCGCATCGACGCCGTCAGCGACGCCCCCGCCGAGGCCCCGGCCGACGCCGCTTCCGAAGCGTCCGCCGAGGCCAGTAGCCAAACCCCTGCTGAGCCCCCCGCCGACGCCCCGGCCGACTCCGACCAGTCCCAGCCCGAAGCAACCGAGCAGTAGAGAAGGAGAGCCACCAATGGCCACCAAGGAAGAGATCCTCGACGCCATCTCCAACATGACCGTCCTCGAGCTGTCTGAGCTCCTCAAGGACTTCGAGGAGAAGTTCGGCGTCACCGCCGCTGCTCCGGTCGCCGTGGCCGGGGTCGCCCCGGCGGGCGGCGGGGGCGGCGAGGCCGCTCCGGCCGAGGAGGAGAAGGACGAGTTCGACGTGGTCCTGACCGCCGCCGGCGACAAGAAGATCCAGGTCATCAAGGAGGTCCGGGCCCTCACCAGCCTCGGTCTCAAGGAGGCCAAGGACCTGGTCGACGGGGCGCCCAAGCCGGTGCTCGAGCGGGTGTCCAAGGAGGACGCCGAGAAGGCCAAGGCCCAGCTCGAAGAGGCCGGCGCCAGCGTCGAGCTCAAGTAGTCGAGCCCCGGAGGGGGCCGGCGGGGGACACGGAAAACCTTGACCTCGCCGGCCCGGGGCCTTACCCTGCCACCGGGCCCTCCGAAGGAGGGTTGTGTTTGTGCACGCCCGCGTATATGATCGCAGGTTGCCGTGCCCGCCCCCCGCGCAACACTTGCTTCACTGCGTCCGTCGCGGCGCGCCCTGGCTGTCCCCGGCCGCCCACAGCCGTCCCCGAGCGAGGAGTAGCCCTTGCCTTCCCGTTCCAAGACCCCGGAACGTTTCTCTTTCGCCAACCTCGACGAGGTCCTGGCCCTGCCGGACCTGGTCGCCATCCAGCGTGACTCCTTCGACGACTTCCTGAACGAGGGCCTCGCCGAAACCTTCGCCGACATAAGCCCCATCGAGGACTTCACCGGCACCCTCCGGCTGGAGCTCGAGTTCGACCCCAGCGATCCCGACCTGCGTCCCCCGCCCAAGTTCTCGGTCGAGGAGTGCAAGGAGAAGGACATGACCTACGCCGCGCCGATCTTCGTGCGGGCGCGGTTCATGAACGCCACCACCGGCGAGATCAAGGAGCAGACCGTCTTCATGGGGGACTTCCCGATGATGACGGACAAGGGCACCTTCATCGTCAACGGGACCGAGCGGGTGGTGGTCAGCCAGCTGGTCCGCTCGCCCGGGGTCATCTTCCAGCCGGGGCGGGACGCCAAGACCATCGTCACCGGCACCATTCATCCCTATCGCGGTGAATGGATCGAGTTCGACGTCGAGGCCAAGCCGGGCAAGGACATCACCGCCGGCACCCGGGTGGCCCGCAAGCGCCGCCTCAGCCTCTTCGTCCTCCTCCGGGCCCTGGGCTACGAGGACGAGGCGCTGTTGTCGCGCTTCGTGCGCCACTTCGACTTCCTCGAGGGGCAGTGGGAGAAGGAGCGCGACATCGCTCCCAGCCGCGAAGAGGCCCTCCTCGAGATCTACAAGCGGGCCCGCCCGGGCGAGCCCCCCTCGGTGGAGTCGGCCCGGGCCTACTTCGAGAACGCATTCTTCAACCCGAAGCGCTACGACCTGACCAAGGTCGGTCGTCACAAGCTCAACAAGAAGCTCGGTCCGGAGGTCGACAAGATCGCCTCGATCCTCGACACCGACCTCGAGCGGCCCACCCCCGACCAGGGGGTGCTCAGCCCCAGCGAGATGCTGGCCGCCGCCAGCTACCTGCTCCACCTGGCCAACGGCGAGACGGGATACCGGCTCGACGACCAGGACCACTTCGCCAACCGGCGCATCCGCTCGGTCGGGGAGCTGATCCAGAACCAGGTCCGGGTCGGCCTGTCCCGCATGGAGCGGGTGGTGCGGGAGCGGATGACCACTCAGGACGTCGAGGCCATCACGCCCCAGACCCTGATCAACATCCGCCCGGTGGTCGCCGCCATCAAGGAGTTCTTCGGCACCAGCCAGCTCTCCCAGTTCATGGACCAGAACAACCCCCTGTCGGGCCTCGCCCACAAGCGGCGGCTGTCGGCCCTCGGCCCCGGCGGCCTCTCCCGCGAGCGGGCCGGCTTCGAGGTCCGCGACGTCCACACCAGCCACTACGGCCGGATGTGCCCAATCGAGACCCCGGAGGGCCCGAACATCGGCCTCATCGGGGCCCTGGCCACCTATGCCCGGGTGAACAAGTTCGGCTTCATCGAGACCCCGTACTTCCCGGTGCGCGACGGGGTGGTCGACCGCGACCCCCGCAACGTGGTGTACCTCGCCGCCGACGACGAGGAGGAGCACGTCATCGCCCAGGCCAACGCCGTCCTCGACGAGAGCGGCCGCCTGGTCGGTGACAGGGTGCTGGTACGCCGGGGTCCCCAGGGTGCCGGCGTGCGGGTGGGGGCGACCACCACCTCCTACGGCACCACCAGCGAGGTGGACTACGTGCCTCCCAGCGAGGTCGACCTCATGGACGTCTCGCCCAAGCAGATCGTGTCCGTCTCGACCGCCCTGATCCCCTTCATCGAGCACGACGACGCCAACCGGGCCCTGATGGGCGCCAACATGCAGAAGCAGGCCGTGCCCCTGGTGGTGCCGGAGGCGCCCTTCATCGGCACCGGGGTGGAGGCCAGGGCGGCCCAGGATGCCGGCGATGTCATCCTCTCCGAGGGCGCCGGCACGGTCACCGACGTCACCGGTGAGCAGATCGTCGTCGAGTACAACGCCGGCCAGAAGGACTGGCGGGGCGACCCGCTGGGCCGGAAGATCTACCGGCTGGCCAAGTTCCGCCGCTCCAACCAGAACACCTGCATCAACCAGAAGTCCCTGGTGAGCGAGGGCGACAAGGTCGCCGCAGGCGACGTCCTCGCCGACGGGCCCTCCACCCACAACGGCGAGCTGGCCCTGGGCAAGAACCTGCTGGTCGCCTTCATGCCGTGGGAGGGCTACAACTTCGAGGACGCCATCATCCTGTCCGAGCGCCTGGTGCGCGACGACGTGCTCACCTCGATCCACATCGAGGGGCACGAGGTGGACGCCCGCGACACCAAGCTCGGCGCCGAGGAGATCACCCGCGACATCCCCAACCTGTCGGAGGAGATCCTCAAG
Organism: Acidimicrobiales bacterium; assembly: GCA_035653595.1. Classification (GTDB taxonomy): domain Bacteria; phylum Actinomycetota; class Acidimicrobiia; order Acidimicrobiales; family JAJPHE01; genus DASRBO01. The sequence continues at coordinate 7,086 of DASRBO010000062.1, forward strand.
GACCTCGACGAGCGGGGCATCATCCGCATCGGGGCCGAGGTGGGCCCCGGCGACGTGCTGGTGGGCAAGGTCACCCCCAAGGGCGAGACGGAGCTCACCCCCGAGGAGCGCCTGCTTCGGGCCATCTTCGGCGAGAAGGCGCGCGAGGTGCGCGACACCAGCCTCAAGGTCCCCCACGGGGAGTCCGGCAAGGTCATCGACGTCCGGGTGTTCTCGCGGGAGGACGCCCACGAGCTGCCGCCCGGGGTCAACCAGCTGGTCCGGGTCTACGTCGCCCAGAAGCGCAAGATCTCCGAGGGCGACAAGCTGGCCGGACGGCACGGCAACAAGGGCGTCATCTCCAAGATCCTGCCGGTCGAGGACATGCCGTACCTGGCCGACGGGACCCCGGTCGACATCATCCTCAACCCCCTGGGCGTGCCCAGCCGGATGAACGTGGGCCAGGTGCTCGAGTCGCACCTTGGCTACGCCTCCCGCTGGGGCTGGGACGCGGCCCGCAACGGCAGTGGCTCCAACGGCAGTGGAGCCAACGGGAGCGGCGCCAACGGCAGGGACTCCGAGGAGAACGCCCGCAAGACCCGCCCCCGCACCGAGCCGGCGGTGTGGATCTCGACCCCGGTGTTCGACGGGGCCCACTGGGACGAAGCCGACGACGCCGGCCGCCACCCGACCATCAAGTCGATCTTCGAGAACCTCCACGCCGACGGGGTGGACGGTGAGCGTCTGATCGGCTCGGACGGCAAGGCGACCCTCTTCAACGGGCGGACCGGCGAGGTCTACGACAATCCGATCAGCGTCGGCTACGTCTACATCCTGAAGCTGGCCCACCTGGTCGACGACAAGATCCACGCCCGTTCGACCGGCCCCTACTCGATGATCACCCAGCAGCCCCTGGGCGGCAAGGCACAGTTCGGGGGGCAGCGCTTCGGTGAGATGGAGGTGTGGGCGCTGGAGGCGTACGGCGCCGCCTACGCCCTGCAGGAGCTTCTGACCATCAAGTCCGACGACGTCCTCGGCCGGGTCAAGGTCTACGAGGCCATCGTCAAGGGCGAGAACATCCCCGAACCGGGGATCCCTGAGAGCTTCAAGGTTCTCATCAAGGAGATGCAGTCGCTCTGCTTGAACGTCGAGGTCCTCTCGACCACAGGCGAGGAAATCGAGATGCGTGAGCTCGATGAGGACGTCTTCCGGGCGGCCGAGGAGCTCGGGATCGACATCAGTCGACCCGAGCGCGGATCGGACGAGGAAGACGAACGGCGGGCCCGCGAGAGGAGCTTCTAAGTGCTAGACGTCAACAACTTCGACCGGCTCCGAATCGGCCTGGCCACGGCGGACTCCATCCGCACGTGGTCCCACGGGGAGGTCAAGAAGCCCGAAACGATCAACTACCGCACCCTGCGCCCGGAGAAGGACGGGCTCTTCTGCGAGAAGATCTTCGGTCCCACCAAGGACTGGGAGTGCTACTGCGGCAAGTACAAGCGGGTCCGCTTCCGCGGCATCATCTGCGAGCGCTGCGGTGTCGAGGTGACCCGTTCGAAGGTCCGGCGGGAGCGCATGGGCCACATCGAGCTGGCCGCCCCGGTCGTGCACATCTGGTACCTGCGCGGCACCCGGTCGTGGCTGGCCTATCTGCTCATGGGCACCGAGGCCCGCGAGGAGCTCAAGGCCAAGCAGCTGGAGAAGGTCATCTACTTCGCCGCCAACCTGGTCACCTGGGTCGACGAGGAGAAGCGCCACGGGGACCTACCCAACCTCGAGGCCGAGCTGACCGAGGAGCTGGCCGACATCGAGCGCCAGCGTGATCTCGAGATCGACAAGCGATTCAAGGGCCTCGAGTCCGAGGTGGCCGACCTCGAGAAGCAGGGCGCCCGCGACGCCGAGATCAAGGCCCGCCAGAAGGCGGGCGAGAAGGAGATCTCCACCCTGCGGGAGAGGGCCCAGGCGGAGATCGACCTGGTGCGCCGCGCCTTCGACGAGTTCCGCGACCTCTACCCCCGCAAGATCATCGAGGACGAGCTGCTGTGGCGGGAGCTCAAGGACCGCTACGGCGACTACTTCGAGGGCGGCATGGGCGCCGAGGCGATCGCCCAGCTCATCGACCGCATCGACCTCGACGAGGAGGAGGTCAAGCTCCGCGAGGCCATCGACCCGGGCGAGGGCAAGCGCCCCCTGTCGGCCCAGCGCAAGCAGAAGGCCATCAAGCGGCTGAAGATCGTGTCCGCCTTCAACCGGCGGGACGAGAACGGCCGGCGGGTCAACGACCCCAGGGCGATGATCCTCGACAGCGTCCCGGTGATCCCGCCCGACCTGCGACCCATGGTCCAGCTCGACGGCGGCCGCTTCGCCACGTCCGACCTCAACGATCTCTACCGGCGGGTGATCAACCGGAACAACCGCCTCAAGAGGCTGCTGGACCTGGGGGCGCCGGAGATCATCGTCAACAACGAGAAGCGCATGCTCCAGGAGGCCGTCGACGCCCTGTTCGACAACGGCCGGCGGGGCCGGCCGGTGACGGGGCCGGGCAACCGCCCCCTCAAGAGCCTCTCCGACATGCTGAAGGGCAAGCAGGGCCGGTTCCGCCAGAACCTGCTGGGCAAGCGGGTTGACTACTCCGGCCGCTCGGTCATCGTGGTCGGCCCCACCCTCAAGCTGCACCAGTGCGGCCTGCCCAAGCAGATGGCCCTCGAGCTGTTCAAGCCCTTCGTCATGAAGCGCCTGGTCGACTCCGAGCAGGCCCAGAACATCAAGTCGGCCAAGCGCATGGTGGAACGGCGCCGGGCCCAGGTGTGGGACGTGCTCGAGGAGGTCATCAAGGAGCACCCGGTCCTGCTCAACCGGGCACCCACCTTGCACCGCCTCGGCATCCAGGCCTTCGAGCCGGTGCTGGTGGAGGGCAAGGCCATCCAGATCCACCCGCTGGTCTGCACCGCCTTCAATGCCGACTTCGACGGCGACCAGATGGCCGTCCACCTGCCCCTGTCGGCCGAGGCCCAGGCCGAGGCCCGGGTGCTCATGCTGTCGGCCCACAACATCCTGTCCCCGGCCACCGGCCGCCCCATCACCGTGCCCACCCAGGACATGGTCTTCGGCGCCTACTACCTGACCCTCATGCGGGACGGGAAGAAGGGCGAGGGTCGGGCCTTCCGCCACCTCTACGAGGTCGAGGCCGCCTACGAGTCGGGCGACATCGACCTGCACGCCAAGGTCCGCTTCCGCCGGCCGGTGGAAGCGGCCGCCGACGCCTCGGCCGACGGTGACGGCTCCGAGGCGGCCCCGGGCTCCGAGGCGGGCGACGGCGTCACCGTCTTCGAGGACATCGAGACCACCCCCGGACGGCTGTTCTTCAACACCGCCCTGCCGGCGGGGTTCCGCTTCGTCAACGAGGTGGTGGGGCGGCGGGCGGTCAGCATCGGCGCCATCGTCCAGGAGATCGCCGACAACTACCCGCGGGCCGAGGTGGCCCGCGCCCTGGACCGGATCAAGGACCTCGGCTACCGGTTCGCCTCCCAGTCCGGCCTCACCATCTCCATCGACGACGTCCGCACCCCGTCGGACAAGGCCGCCATCCTCGACCGCTACGAGAAGGAGGCGGAGAAGGCTGAGGCCCAGTTCAAGCGGGGCATCATCACCGACGACGAGCGCCGCCAGAAGGAGATCGAGG
>DASRBO010000063.1:0-58447 GCA_035653595.1 Acidimicrobiales bacterium
GTCGGTCGACCTCACCGACCAGCAGGCGCACGATCTAGGCCTAGAGCTCCAAGGCTCTGCGGAGCACAGTGCTGACCTGCTGGCGGCTCGGGACCAGCCTCACCGACTCAACGGCTCGGGTGGTCGACCCCCATTAGCGGCTGGGGTCCTCAGTCGGCCCCGACCGACACCGCGGGAGCCTCCGAGGCGGCCCGCCGGGCGGCGCCGTAGTCGGCCTTGCCGTTCGGTCCCCGCAGGGGCGCTGACACGAACACCACCCGCCTGGGCTGCTTGTAGCTGGCGAGGCGGGACCTCACCCAATCGGTCACGTCCGACTGGCCCAGCTCGGCCCCGGGCTCCGGGGTGACCACCGCCACCACTACCTGGCCCCAGGTCTCGTCCTCCAGCCCCACCACCAGGCAGTCCTGCACCCCGGGGCGCTCCTTGACGACCTCCTCCACCTCCTCGGGGAAGACCTTCTCGCCACCGGTGTTGATGCAGACCGAGCCCCGCCCGAGCAGGACGATGGTCCCGTCGGCCTCCACCCGGGCGTAGTCACCGGGCACCGACCACCTTCTGCCGCCGATCTGGCGGAACGTGCGGGCCGACTTCTCCGGGTCCTTGTAGTAGCCGACCGGTATGGGCTCGCCCACCGCCAACATGCCCACCTCGTCACTGCCGGGCTCGAGCAGCCTGCCGTCCTCGGTGATGACGGCGGCATGGTCCCCCGCCTTGAACTGGGCGGTCTGGGACTGGGACCCCTGGCGGGTGGTGATCGAGCGGCCCATGGCGAGTGCCTCGCTGGCCGCCAGGTTGTCGACCAGGGACACGTCCGCCCGCTTGAGGAGCTCCTGCTTGACCGGCATGCTCCACATCGCCCCGGTGCTGGCTATGCGCTGGATCGAGGTCAGGTCGTAGGGCTCTCCCCGGCCCTCGGCCTCCTCGAGGGCCCGGACCATCGGCCGGGCGAACGGGTCGCCGACGATGTTCACCTGGGTCACCCGGTGCTCCTGGACCGCCCGCCACAGCTCGTGGGGGTCGAAGCGGCGGTCATCCAGCAGGACGACCTGCCCGCCCATGGCCATCGTCCCCAGGGCGGCGCCAAGGCCGCTGCCGTGCATGATCGGTGACGCCGGCAGGGTGACGGTCCGCATGCCGCGCTCGGCCAGGGTGGCGGCGTACCGGCCCAGATCGTCGTGGGACTGAGGCGGTGGGAACCCGAGGGCGGCGTAGTTGGTCCGGATGGCCCGCCCCAACAGGTCATCCTGGCGCCACATCACGCCCTTGGGCATGCCGGTGGTCCCCCCGGTGTAGAGGAACAGCATGTCGGACCCCGACCGCTCGACCCGGTCGGCCGGGGCGTGGTCGTGCACCAGGTCGTCGTAGCTCAGAGCGCCTTCGACGAGCGGATAGCCGTCGTCCACCTGAACGATCGCCTTGAGGCCCGGTAGGCGGTCGCGCACCCGGGCGACCCTCTCGCCCAGCGACCCGTGGAACAGCAGCACCTCCAGGTCGGCGTTGTCGATCAGGTAGGCGAGCTCCTCCTCGAGGTACCGGTAGTTGACGTTGACCGGAATGGAGCGGACCTTGAAGGTGGCCAGCAGCCCCTCGAGATACTCGATCGAGTTGTAGAGGTACGAGCCGACCTTGGAGTCCTGGCCCAGACCAAGGGCGGCGAAAGCGCAGGCCAAGCGTGACGCCCGGTCCTCCAGCTGCGCCCAGGTCAGCCGGCGTGGCCCCTGGGCCGCCGCCAGCTGCTCCGGATTGTGGTCGGCGACAGCTTCGGCCGTGCTGGCCAGGTTGATCTCCACCAGTTCCCCCTCGAGATCGGTCGCCGCTGATCCAATTCGACCGCGGTCGACAAACCTACCGAGGCGGACGAGGGCCGTCAACGGCGCCGGCACGGTGCGCCGTGGTTAGTGTTCGGCCTCGTGAGCACCTATACAGCCAAGGTTCGCATCGAGCACGATCGGGGCCCCGTACGGCGGGGGTACCTCCCCGCCGAGGCGGAGCCGGTGATCTACGGGCTCCACGGCCCGGTGGCGACCCACTACGGCGTCGACGAGTCGGTCATACCGCCCCGGGCCAGCACTCTGGACCACGTCGTCGCCGCCGCAGCCGCCTGCCTGTCGGGCACTTTTGCCGCTGCGCTGGCGAGCCGGAAGATAAACCCCCGCGGCCTGGTCACCAAGGCCGAAGGCCGCATAGACACCGAGGACGGGGTGCTGGTGATCAAGCGCATCGACGTCGCCTACAACGGCCTGCAGCTCACCCCCGAGCAGCGCCCGGCGGCGGAGGAGGTGCTGGCGACCCACGCCAAGCAGTGTCCCGTCGCCCGGAGCCTCGAGGGCGCGGTGGAGATCAGCACCCGGATCGCCTGACGCCGCCAGCCGCCCCCTGGGGCGAGGGCCGGGCCCCGCTCGCCACTGCCGCTCGAAGCCAAGTCGACTCCGGTCGCCTTAGAGAGTGCCCCAGAGGCGCCTGGGTTCCGGCCGCTCAGCGCACCCGACCGGTCAAGGAGAGCGTGATAGCTGAACCGCGGACCTCGGCCCCATCAGAGGTTGAAGCCACGCTATGACCGGTCGGGCGCGGCCACCCCGGCCGGGCCCTCCAGGGCATCGGGGTAGGAGGGGCGGGTCGGGCGGCCACCGTCTCAGAGCCTCCATCCCTCAGGCACCCATGCCGGGGTGACGTCCAGGTCCAGCTCCAAGGTCGTCCACCCCGGACCCTGCAGGCCCGGTGCCCCCCGCAGCCCGTCCCAGCGCCCGGGCGGCACCCATAGCCGCACGCCCCCACCGGGGCCCAGCACCGGCGCGACCAGGACCTCGTCGCCGAGCAGGTACTGCAGCTCGGCGTGGCGCGCCCCGCGATCGCCCGGGTAGGCCAGCGCCATGGGTCTCATCATGGGAGCCCCGGTCGCCGTGGCGGTGGCGGCGACCGAGCTCAGGTACGGGTGCAGGTCGCTCCGGAGCCGGCAGGCGGCCACGGCGGCGGTGGCGAAGGGCTCCGGGTAGGCCCAGGGCTCGCGCCGGCCGGTGCCGTGGAAGCGCATTACCGGGGACAGGGCACCCCACTGGGACCACCGGACGAACAGCTCCGGATCGACATCGGCCTCGAACAGGGACGGGTCGTTGTTGTCGATGGCGGCGGCGGCGTTCTCCATCGGTCGCGGCGGCGCCCAGAAGCCCCCGACGTCGGAGGCCACGAAGCCGAATCCGGACAGGGACAGGGACAGGCACGCCCGCAAGGCAGCAGCCATGCCGGCCCAGGTGGACGGGGTGTCGCCCACCCAGTGCGTCGGATAGCGCTGGGATCCCGCCGTTCCCGACCGGCAGAACAGGGCGACGTCGTTGCTGCCGAGCACCCTGGACAGACAGGCATGGCTCCGGGCCTGGTACAAGAGGGCGTACTCGTTCCTGGCGTCCCACCCGCTGCGCCCGTCGGCCAGGCGCGCCGCCGGCGGGACCTCCTCGGCGAAGTCCGGCTTCAGGGCCTCGGCGCCCTCGGACCTGATCAGCTCCTCGACCCGGTGGTCCCACCACTCCTGCGCCGCCGGGTTGGTGAAGTCGATCAGCAGCCGGTGGCCGAGGTCGTTGGTGGTCACCAGCTCGCCGGCGTCGTCCCGCATGAGCAAGCCGAGCTCGGCGGCCTCGTTGGCGACGGCGCTACCTCGGATCAGGTAGGGGTTGTGCCACAGGGACACCCGGACGCCCCGGTCGGCGATCGCGTTGGCCCACCCGGTGGGGAACCGGAGGCGGTCGACCTCCCAGGCGGTGGCCAGGTCCCGACACAGGTTCCCGACCTGCCAGGCATCCACGTGCACCACGTCGACCGGACACCCGGCGGCGGTGTAGCCGTCGAGGACGTCTCCGATTTCGTCCGCCGACAGGTAGCTGCAGCGGCTGGTCCAGACCCCGAGCGCCCATGGCGGCATCCCCCCAGGCAGCCCGGTGACCGCCTGGTGGGATCGGATCAGATCGGGAGCCGCGCCGAGGTAGAAGAACAGGTCGGCGGACGGAGACGGCAGTTCGAGGCCGAGCACCTGGTTATGGGTGCACCCCAGGTCGGCGCGCACCGGTGCGGCGGTGTGGGCGAAGACTCCCCACCCGGCGTCGGACCAGTAGAACGGAACGTTCAGGTAGGAGAAGTCCAGCCCCGAGGTCAACATGGCCTCGACGTTGACCCCGCGCCTCATCCGGCCCCGGAGATCAGGCCCCTGGAAGGACTCGCCGCCCCCGAAGATGGCGTCGTGGGGGCCGATCTCGAAGCAATAAATCGAGCCCCTCGGGTCTCCGACCCGATCAATGAGCAGACCGGAGCCAGCGTGGGGCCCCAGCACCGAGTGGGCCCGGCCGGCGGACCGCAGCGGGCCGAAGTCCATACCGGCTGATCTGGTCCAGGTGAAGGACCGATCCCCCAGCCCGACCGCTATGCCGTCGCCGTCCGCCCGTACGGGCAGGGGTCGGTCATCCAGGGGCTCGAGCATGGCGCTCGAGGTCGTCACGAGGCCGTGCTCCGCCGGGCCCAGGCGCACCCGGACCACGCCCGGCGCCGGCTCGCTGATCGTGCCGAGGAGCCGGCGACCGCCAGCCGTGGTGACAAGGATCCCGCCCTGTCGATCCGGATCCGCCTCGATGGTCGAGAACGGGTCGATCCGGGCGTCGGGGTCGGCCAGAGCAGGCGGATCGGTGAAAAACCGCTGGGTGATCTGGTCCATGGGCCGTGCCCGGGACCTTACGGGTGCCGTGGCCCGTCGGGGCCGGAGAGGCGCACCAGGCTGTCAGCTCGTCTCGCCGCCGACCCCCACGGAGTCAAGAACCGCGCCGGCGTCGTTGTGGCTGTGGGTGAAGCCGAGGCTCCGCTCCAACTCGACGGTCTCCTTGGATCGCCAGGCCACGATGTAGGCCCGCCGCCAGCCGGCGGTGGTGTTACCCCCCGAGCCGTGCATCACCCGCTCGTTGTGCACGGTGCAGTCGCCGCGCTTGATCGGCATGACCTTGACCTCGTCGGCAGGGAGGAGCTCGGTGCCCAGGGCGTGCGATTCTCCCCGCCCGCCCATGACCGGCTCGTGGGGACGCAACCGGGGCTCCTGGAGCGTGCCCGGCACGAAGCGCATGCACCCGTTCTCAGGAGTCGAATCGTCCACCGCCAGCCAGAAGGTCGCCGTGCGGCGGTCGGGGCTGTCCGGCCAGTAGGCCATGTCCTGGTGCCAGGCGAACACGGCGTCGTCCTTGAACGGACGCTTGGCGAGGAGCTGGTCGTAGTCGATGACCATCCCCGCCCCATGAAGCTGGACCACTATCTGCTCGGTGCGTCGCTCGTAGACGTTGCCCTGCCAGGCCGGGTAGTAGCGCCGGGGGAGCATCACGTTGACGATGGAGAAGTCGTCCGGGTCGCGTCCGTAATCGCCGGCCATGTCGCAGTAGTCCTTGCCCGGCACCTCGATCTCCCGCCGCAGGAACCGGTCGTAGACCGGCTCCAGCTCCGCCACCTCGGGCTCGGTCAGCACCCCGGTCAGGTGGACGAAGCCCTCCTTCTTGAACTGGAGGATGTCCTCCTCGTCGACCTCGTAGTAGCCGTCGTCCCGCAGGATGCCCATCCCCCACCCCCATTTGTTGTCCTCGGCATCATATTCGGCCGGAGCCGTTGGTCAAGGGGCCGAGGGTCAGGTGACCCAGGCGGGGCGGTCGGCTTCGATGGAGACGAGGGGATCGGCGAGGAGGGGCTCGAAGGCCAGCTCGGCGGCACCGACGGAAGCGGCGTCGGGTCCGAGCAGGCCCGGACGGACCTCCACCTGACGGGCCAGGGCCGCCGGCGCCGCCCGGCCGAGCGCGGCCATCACCGCCGGGCCGGCGAGCCCGAAGACAGCGGCCAGATGGCCCCCCAGCACCACCCGGGCGGGCTGGAGCATGCTCACCAGACTTCCGAGGCCCCACCCCAGATGGGCGGCGGCCTCCTCGATGGCGGCCATGGCCCTCCCGCCGCCGGCGCCGGCCCTCTCGACGACCTGCTCGATGGTTCCCGTCCCCCGGCCGGCGCGCCGCACGATGGCGGCGGCACCGATGTCGGTCTCCCAGCAGCCCCGCTGACCGCACCCGCACACGGCGTCGGAGCTCCCGAGCTTCATGTGGCCGACCTCCCCGGCAAGGCCCGAGGCCCCCACCACGAGCTCCCCCCCGGCGATGACCCCGCCACCCACGCCGCGTTCGGCCGACAGGTACACGAGGTCCCCCACCCCGGCTCCCGCCCCGCGGCGGTGCTCCCCCAGGGCACCGAGGTTGGCATCGTTTCCATAGACCAGGTTGGCCGAGCCTGCGGCGGGGACCCGGTCGGCGACCAGTCTCCCGAAGCGAGCGAGCTCGGTCCCTTCCCAGCCCAGGTTGGGGGCCAGGCACACCAGGCCGTCGTGGTCCACCACGCCGTGGACGGCCACCCCGACGCCGACCACCATGGCGGGGGCCGCCCGGCGAGTCATGGCCGCCAGCCCGGCGACCGCCAGGCGCATGGTCTCCTCCGGGCCGAGCCGGGCGGGACTGGCGTCGAGGTTGCGGGTGGCCACCAGCTTCCCGCCCAGGCCCACCACGTCGATGCGCCCCCGGTCAGCGGCGAACTCGGCCGACAGGACGACGATCCCCTCGGCCGGCAGGATCAGCGGAGAGGGCCGGCCCCGCCGGCCCATCGGGACGTCGGAGAGCTCCCTCACCAGCCCGTGGTCGGCCAGCTCCTCGACCAGTGACGGGACCGTGCTCCGGTTGACCCCCAGCCACTCCGACAGCTCGGCCTGACGCACCCCACCGGTCTGGTGCACCCGACGCAGAACGGCGCTCAGGTTCTGGGCCCGCACAGCGGAAGGCGACGAGCGGGCCGGCGACGACGGGCGCTCGGGCCGTCCGGTGGCTCCCATCGGAGCCAAGGCTACGGGCCCAGGCGGCGCCCCTGGCTCAAGCGGCGTCGCCGGCGGCGGCCATGACCCTGGTCCAGAAGCCCTCGTCGAAACGGGAGATCGCCGCCGCCATGGGGCCCCCGGCCTCGCCGTGGCGGGTGATCACGACCTGGCGCGACGGCCAGATGTAGACCCTCTTGTCGCCGGCACCCAACGCACCCACCAGATCGGCGGGACCGGTCGGCACCAGGGGATGGTCGAGGGTGGCCCCGCCGAAGAACTTCCGGGGATCGGGCGGTCCCTCGCCCCGGCTCGGCGTCATGGCGCGGGGCGCGCCCAGCAGCCACCACAGGTAGCCATAGGCCGGGTTCATCGGCTGTGACTGGGTCATGGAGGCGGCCAGGTACTGGCGGTCGCCGAGCAGGGTCGTCGCCCCCCAGCGCCCCCCGGACAGCACGGCCAGACCGAAGCGGGCCATATCGCGGGCGGAGCTGAACAGGCCGGACAGGACCCAGCCGTTCGGATCCTTCATGGCCGGGCGGGCCTGCCATGAGGAGCTCCTCATGCCGAGCGGCTCGAACAGCAGCTCGGCGAACAGCTCCTGGGTCGACTGCCCGGTGGCGGCTTCCAGGGCCCGCCGGACCTGGTGGTAGGCGTTGTTGTTGTAGTACCAGACCCTGCCTGGTTCGGCTTCCACGGTGAAGTCGTCGTAGAGGCCGCTGCACATGGACAGGAGGTGGCGCAGCTGGATTCGCTCCTCGGACGCCGCGTCGGCCCGGCTCCAGCCCTTCCCCAACCAGCGCGACACCGGATCCTCGATCGAGACGAGCCCGCGCTCGGCGAGCATCCCGACCATGAAGGAGACGAAGCTCTTCTGAGCCGAGGCGATGTCGCCGGAGGCGTCGGGATCGGTCCCGCCCCACTGCTGGTCGGCCAGCAGCCTGCCCCGGCTGAGGATCACCAGCTGGTGGCTGTTGCGCTCGGCGCAGTAGTCGAACAGTTCGGACAGCCCGGCTTTGCTCCAGCCCGCCTCGGTGGGGCCGACCCGCTCCCAGTCGTCACCGGACGGGAAGTACAGCTCCTCGGACATGGCGTCATCCTCCTCGACTGCGACTGGGACCGGCCCGAGCCGACCACGCAGCCCGCCGGCGAGGCAAGGGGGGATCCCCTCTCACTTGGCCCCGATCCCCGGTGGAGCGAGGGGGACACGGTGTCTGCACCGGGCTATGCCGGCGGCACCCCGTTCAGCACCAGGGCGAGCTCGACGCCCGGCCCGGCCCCGGCCACGGCCGCCTCCGCCTCGGTCCGGCTCGGGTGCCGCTCGACGACCACCCGGCCGGGCCAGGGCCAGGTCCCCTCGAGCACCGCCATCTCCTCCGGCCCGACATCGGCCAGCACGCCGGCCCGCGAGGTGGCGGCCGCCCCGGGCCCGGCCAGAAGGGCGTAGGCCGCCGGCGGGGACCCGTCCGGGGCTGGGTCCCCGGCCCCGAGCGGGCGACCGGGGAGGGCCACGATCCAGCCGATCTCCACCAGGCCCTGGCGGTGCGGACGGGCCGCCACGTACTCCGGGGCGCTCCAGAAGTCGAGGATCTGGGTGAACGATCCGTACTGCTCGACCACCGCCTGGACGTGGCGCCAGTCCCCCACCAGGGCCCGAGCGGGATTGGCCCGGGCGAGGTAGGTCATCGTCGCCCCCACCCGCCGCAGCGCCGCCGCCGCCCCCGCGCCGTAGCGGGCCGACCGCTCCGGAGCATCCACCGGAGCCTGCTCCGGGGGGCTCAGCCCCACGACCAGGTAGCCCGGCGTGCGGTCGTGACCGGCGTGGCCGTCGTGTGGTCCCGGTGTCATCCCTCGCCCGGGCCCGGGTTCGCTCGGCGCTGGCCCAGCATGGCGGCCACGATCGGGCTGGGCTCGGCCGGCTGCCACGCCCGGTACGCCTCCTTGACCGGTACGGGCCACTCGATGTCGACGTCGACCCGGGTCCCGGCCCGGCTGGCCCCGGCCAGCACCCGCAGCGCCACCGAAAGGACCTGGCCCTGCACGGCCCCATCCCCGGCCATGCCGAAGGCGTGGCCGAAGGAGAACTCGACCCCGACCACCCGCGGCGCCAGGAGGGCGTCGGCCACGTTCGGCATCATCGTCACCAGGACGGTCGGGATGCCTGCCTTCTCGATCTCACGTGCCAGCACGGGCACGTTGCGGGCGCAGTCCGGTCAGGCCGGAGCGAGGATCAGACCGTCCACCCGCTCGTCGCGCAGCGACTCCACGATGGCCGGAGCGGTCTCGTCCCGCCAGGCCCGCAGGCCTTCCTCCTGGTAGCCCATCACCGAGTAGTGGGTCGGGGCCGACGACCCGACGACTCCCGCATCGACCAGGGCATCCAGTGCCCGCAGCGGTAGGGCCACCTCGTGGTCGGCGAGGATGTCGGCGCCGTTGATGTGCAGGTGCATGAGGCCCAATTCGCCCTGCGCCGTCTCCCGCGGCACGGCGCGCCAGCCGGGGTCGCCCCATAGGGGGTTGGCCTTCTCGCCTGCCTCGTCGAAGGGCTCCTGGGTCGCCTTCAGGTAGAGACCGGCCGAGCTCAGAAGGGCGACGCGCGCTCCGGCCAGGCGGGGCCCGAAGGGGGCGAACACCTCGTCGCCATCGCCGGGGGCGGGGCTGACCTCGAAGCGGGAGCGGAAGCTCCGCGGAAGGAACTTGTAGCCGTCGACCTGCATCGCGCCTCCGATCGCCGTGCTGGGGCCGGCCGACCGTAACATGGGGCTGCTCCGGCGCCGAAGCCGGCGACCGGAGCCGATGCCGGGCTCAGGCCAGATCCTCGTAGCCCTGGGCCCAGTCCCGCTCCTCCACGTCGAAGCTGACATCGGCCCCGGGATACTGGACCACCAGGTGGCTCATGGCCGAGTCGGCCAGGCCTCCGTGCCAGTGCCACTCCTCCGGTTCGACGGTGACGGTGTCGCCGGGCTCGACGATGCGGCGCTGGTGGGCGTCGGCTACCACCCCCCGGCCGGAGACGATGTGCAGGATCTGGCCCCGGTGGTGGACGTGGGGCCGGGTGCGCCCGCCGGCGTCGAAGTGCACGAACATGGCCCCGGGGCCGCCCTCGTCGAGGAACGGGGACTCGAGGATCTGGAACCGGGCCGTGCCCTGGAAGTAGGGGGCGTACTGCTCCGGAACGTCGCCGGCGGACGGATCGGATCGCTCGAATTCCATCCGCCCTGGCTACCACGCCAGGCGCCGAGTGCAGCCCTCCGTCAGCCGTTGGGTTGGGTCAGCCGTTCGGTTGGTAGCGGGCGACCTCGGCGCGGCCGACCACCATGTGGTGCACCTCGTCGGGCCCGTCGGCCAGCCGAAGGGTGCGCTGGCTGGTGTACATGTCGGCCAGCGGCGTCCACTGCGAGACGCCGGTCGCACCGTGCATCTGGATGGCCTGGTCGATGATCTGGCACACCCGCTCGGGCACCATCGCCTTGACGGCGCTGACCCACACCCGGGCCTCGGCGTTGCCCATCAGGTCCATGGCCTTGGCCGCCTTGAGCACCATGAGCCTCATGGCCTCGATCTCGATCCGGGCCCGCGAGATGACCTCGATGTTCTTGCCGAGGGAGACGATCGGCCGCCCGAACGCCTGGCGGGACAGGCCGCGGGTGACCATCATCTCCAGTGCCCGCTCGGCGGCCCCGATCGAGCGCATGCAGTGGTGGATCCGGCCCGGGCCCAGCCGCAGCTGGGAGATCTCGAAGCCCCGGCCCTCGCCCAGCAGCACGTTCGCATAAGGAACGCGAACGTCGTTGAACCGCAGGTGCATGTGCCCGTGGGGGGCGTCGTCGCGGCCGAACACCGTCATGGGCCCGACGATCTCCACCCCGGGGGTGTCCATGGGGACGAGGATCTGGGACTGCTGCAGGTGCTCGGCCGCGTCGGGGTTGCTGCGCACCATGACGATCATGATCTTGCAGCGCGGATCCCCCGCCCCGGAGATGTAGTACTTCTCCCCGTTGATCAGCCACTCGTCCCCGTCCCGCACGGCGGTGCAGGCGATGTTGCGGGCGTCGGAGGAGGCCACGTCCGGTTCGGTCATGGCGAAGGCGGAGCGGATCTCGCCGTTGAGCAGCGGCTCCAGCCACTGCTTCTTCTGCTCCGGCGTGCCGACCCGCTCGAGCACCTCCATGTTGCCGGTGTCGGGGGCGGAGCAGTTGAGGCACTCCGACGCCAACGGGTTCTTGCCGAGCTCCTGGGCGATGTAGGCGTAGTCGAGGTTGCTCAGGCCCTCGCCGGTGTCGGCGTTGGGCAGGAAGAAGTTCCACAGGCCGTTGGCCTTGGCCTTCGCCTTGGCCCCGTCGAGCAGCTCGAGCTGGCCCGGGGCGAAGGACCACCGGTCGGCCCGCTCCGCCCCCAGGGCGAAGTAGCGCTCGGTGACGGGCTCCACCTCGTCGGCGATGAACGCCTTCACCTTCTCCAGCAGCGGCCGGGCCGCGTCGGACATGGCGAGGTTGAACAGCTCGCCCCCGAAATCGTCAACATTGAGGGGCCTGGCCGGCATCGGCGTCCCGTCCTTTCTTCGCCTGGCGCGAGGATGCCCCAGGCCGGGTCGGCTGTCGAACTGCCCCCGCCCGGTCCGGGGTGGCGATCCGCCCGGACGGCCGAGGGGGCCCGGCGGCGGCCTCCGGTACTGTCCCGGGGCGCGAGCAGGGAGGTCCGATGGTGCTGAGCTACGAGGAGGCGGTGGCCGAGGTCACCGGCCCGGGCGGTCGGTTCGAGGTGGGCGACGTTATGGTCGGCGGCGTCACCTACCGGGCCTTCGTCAACGCCCCCCGCAACCTGGGCGAGGTTTTCGCCCCCGCCCGCGCCAGGGACGACGCCACCTTCCTCGTCTACGAGGACGAGAGGTGGAGCTTCGAGGACGTGATGGCCGAGGTGGACGCCCTGGCCGCCGCCCTGGTCGGGCGCTACGGCGTGGTGAAGGGCGACCGGGTCGCCATCGGCATGAGGAACTTCCCCGAGTGGATCGTCTCCTTCGCCGCCATCACCTCGATCGGGGCCATAGCCGTCTCGCTCAACGCCTGGTGGACCGAGGAGGAGCTGGACTACGCCCTCCACGACTGCACCCCCAAGGTGCTGCTGGGCGACCAAGAGCGGGTGGCCCGGGCGGCCCCGGCGGCCGCCGAGTGCGGGACCCGGATGGTGGCGGTGCGGGCCGATGGGCCGCTGCCCGAGGGGACCGACCGCTGGAAGGACGTGGTGGTCCGGGGCGCCGCCATGCCCGAGGTCGAGGTCGACCCGGACGACGACGCCACCATCCTCTACACCTCGGGGACCACCGGTAACCCGAAGGGGGCGGTGTCGACGCATCGGGCGGTGATCCAGGCCCTGTACGGCTTCGGCTGCCGGGCGGCGGTGGACCAGGCCCGGCGACGGGGCGAGCCCTCATCGGGCGCCCCCGCCAACCCGGCCACCTTCATCCTGATCGTGCCCCTGTTCCACGTCACCGGCTCGGTGGCGGTGATGCTGTCGTGCTTCTCGGCCGGGGTGAAGCTGGTGATGATGTACAAGTGGGACCCCGACCGGGCCCTCGAGCTCATCGAGCGGGAGAAGGTGACCAACTTCGTCGGGGTCCCCACCCAGAGCTGGGACCTGCTGGAGTCGCCCCGCTTCTCCGAGTTCGACACCTCCAGCCTGGTGAGCGTGGGCGGCGGCGGGGCCCCCGCCCCTCCCGAGCTGGTGCGGCGGGTCGCCTCCAGCTTCACCCAGGGCCGGCCGAACATCGGCTACGGCATGACCGAGACCAACGCCTACGGCCCCCAGAACAACGGGGCCGACTACCTCGCCCATCCGACCAGCACCGGTCGGGCCACCCCGATCCTGCAGATCGAGGTGCGGGACGAGGACGGCAACCCGCTCCCCACGGGCGAGCGCGGCGAGATCTGGTTCAAGGGCCCCAACCTCATCCGGGGCTACTGGGGCAAGCCCGAGGCCACGGCCGAAACCATCGTGGACGGCTGGCTGCGCTCCGGCGACATCGGCCGCATCGACGACGAGGGCTTCATCTACGTCGAGGACCGGGCCAAGGACATGGTGCTGCGCGGGGGAGAGAACGTCTACTGCGCCGAGGTGGAGGCGGCCATCTACGAGCACCCGGCCGTGTACGAGGCGGCCGTGTTCGGCCTCCCCCACCCCCGCCTCGGGGAGGAGGTGGCGGCCGTCGTCTATCCCAAGCCCGGTCGCACCCTCGACGCCGCCGAGCTCACCGAGTTCCTCCGGCCCCACCTGGCCCCGTTCAAGATCCCGAGCCGCATCGAGATCGTGGCGACGCAGCTGCCCCGGAACGCGTCGGGGAAGATCCTCAAGCGCCAGCTACGGGAGGAGTTGGCCGGCGAGAAGGTGTGACCGCCGGCGCTCTCAGGATGCGACGGCGGCGGTCTCGCTCATGGTCCACTGCCGGGCGTAGTGGCCACCGGCGGCCACCAGCTGGTCGTGGCTGCCCTCCTCTATCACCCGGCCGTCCCCCAGGACGATGATGCGGTCCGCCTCGCGGGCGGTCTGGAGCCGGTGGGCGATCACGATGGCGGTGCGGGAACGCGACACCGCCGACATGGCCCGGCTCACCCTGGCCTCGGTGGCCAAATCGAGGTTGGCCGTCGCCTCGTCCAGCAGAAGGATGGCCGGGTCCACCAGGTAGGCCCGGGCCAGGGCGATCAGCTGGCGCTGACCGGCCGACAGCGATCGTCCCCGCTCGGTCACCGGGGTTCGGTAGCCGAAGGGCAGGGCGGCCACGAAGCTGTGGGCCCCCACCGCCCGGGCGGCCCGCTCGACCTCGAAGTCGGTGGCCTCGGGCCGGCCGTAGGCGATGTTGTCCCGTACCGTGCCGGTGAACATGACCGGCTCCTGAGGCACGTAGCCCAGCTGCTGGCGGTAGGCCTCCAGGTCGAGCTGGGCCAGCGGCATCCCGTCGACCAGCACCCGGCCGGCGTCGGGGTCGTAGAAGCGGGCGATCAGCTTCACCACCGTCGACTTGCCGGCCCCGGTCTGGCCGACCAGGGCCACGGTCTCCCCGGCCCGCACGTGGAGGGTCACGCCGTTGAGGGCGGGCTGGATGGTGTTGGGATAGGTGAACGCCACCTCCTCCAGGCTGACCTCGCCGCGGAGCCGACCGGGCCGGATGGGGTCGTCGGCCGCCGGGGTGGCGATCGGCATGGCCATCAGCTCGCGGATCTTGCGCATCGACACCCCGGCCTGCTGGTAGGTGTCGAAGACCTGGGAGAGCTGCTGGATGGGCGAGAAGAAGGTGCTGATGTAGAGCACGAATGCGATCAGGGCCCCGGCGCTGAGTGCCCGCTCCCGCAGCAGATGGATGCCGAAGCCGAGCACGACCAGCTGGGAGCCCATCTGCAGCACGCTCACCGCCGGGAAGTACAGCGAGGTGATGATGGTGCCCTGCAGCCGGCTGGCCAGGTAGGAGCCGGCGACGGCCCCGAACTCGCTCATCTGGCGCCGCTCCTGGGTGTAGGCCTGCGCCACCCTCACCCCGGAGATGGACTCCTGGAAGGCGGCGTTGACCACCGACAGCCGCTCCCTCACCCGGCTGTAGGCCTTGCGACTGGCGTTGCGGTACCAGACGGTGAGGGCGGCGAGGGGCACCATCGACGCCATGGTGGCCAGGGCCAGGCGCAGGTTCATGGTGAGCATGATCACTATGACCCCGCCCAGGGTCACCGCGCTGACCAGGGCGTTGAGGATGCCGTCGTTGAGCAGGGACGAGAGGTTGTTGATGTCCGAGGTCATCCTGGTCATGACCCGGCCTCCCATCTCGCGGTCGTAGAAGTCGAGGCCCAGGCGCTGCAGCTGGGAGAAGATGCGCACCCTCATGGCGAACAGCAGCCGGCTGGAGGTGCGCGAGTTCCACACGTTGTCGGCCCACTGGGCCCAGATGTCGAACAGGTTGATGGCGACGAAGGCCAGGAAGGCGGTCAGCAGCACCCGCTCGGCGTGGGGGGTGATGAGGCTGTGCAGGTGGGCCAGCCGGCTGGCCGACACCGACCTCAGCCGACCGGCCGGCGCCGCCGCCAGGGCCCGGGCCGAGGTGGCGCCGGCGGCCACGATGCCGTGGTCGAGGCCGTAGCGGGTGATGTAGGGCCCGACCAGGTCGACCACCGCCTGCAGGGCGATGAGGAGCCCCCCGACGACCAGCAGGCGACGGTACGGGCGAACGAACTCGGCCAGGTTGAAGCTCGGGTGGTACCGGCGCTCCCGCTCCAGGTTCACCTGCGGCTCGTCGCGGATCGGCGGGAGCTTGTCGATCTTCTCCTTGAGCTCCGGCGGCGGCACGCCGAGGGAACGGCCGTAGCCGGCGCCACCGGCGGGGCCGCCCCGGAGCGGGCCCATCCCCATCCCGCCGCCTCCACCGCGGGCGGCGATCCCCATGGCCCGCCGAGGCGTGTCGGTCCTGACCCCGGCCGACTCGGCCATGACCCGCAGGGCCTCCTCGGGATCGACGTCGGGCCACGCCTCCGGAGTCGGCTCACCGACCGTGAGCTCGCCATCGCCGACGACACCACCGGCGTCGGCCCCGGCTGGCGCCGGCTCGCCGACGGCGGGCCCGGCCGCCAGGTCGGCCCCTAGCAGCTCGCAGTAGAGGGGGCAGCGGGCGGTGAGCTCGGCATGGGTGCCGGAGTCGAGCACCCGTCCGCCGTCCAGCACCACGATGCGGTCGGCCAGCTCGATGGTCGAGCGCCGGTGGGCGATGAGAAGGGCGGTCCGGTTGGGCAGGATGCGCCCGAGGGTGGAGTGGATGGCCGCCTCGGTGGCGACGTCGATCGAGGAGGTGGCGTCGTCGAGCAGCAGGATCTCCGGCTCGGTGAGCAGGGCCCGGGCCAGGGCCACCCGCTGGCGCTGGCCTCCCGACAGGGTCAGGCCCCGCTCCCCCACGACCGTGTCGTAGCCGTCGGGCAGCGCCATGATGAACTCGTGGGCCTCGGCGGCCCTCGCCGCCGCCATGACCGCTTCGATGTCGGCCTCGGGACGTCCGTAGGCGATGTTGGCCCGCACCGTGTCGGAGAAGAGGAACGCCTCCTCGAACACCACCCCGATCTGGCCTCGAAGGGACTCCAGGGTGACCGAGCGCACATCGACACCGTCGACGAGGACCGCCCCCTCCTGGGGGTCGTAGAAGCGGGGCAGTAGGGCGGCGAGGGTCGACTTGCCCGATCCCGACCCGCCCACCACCGCCACGGTCTCGCCGGCGGCCACCTCGAGGTCGAAGTGGCGCAGCACCGGCTCGGACCGCAGGTAGCCGAAGCTGACGTCGCTGAAGCTCACCCGGCCGCCGAGGCGGGGCAGGGGCACGGCGTCGTCGGCCTCGACCACCTCGGCGGTGGAGTCGAGCAGCTCGAGCAGGCGCTCCCCGCCGGCGCGGGCCTGCTGGTACTGCAGGATGACCGTGGTGGTCATGCGAACCGGTGCGATCAGCATGATCAGGTAGGTCTGCACGGCGAGGAAGCTGCCCAGGGTGAGGTGGCCGCCCAGCACAAGCCAGCCCCCCAGGCCGAACACCGCCGCCTGGCCCAGGCTCGGCAGGACGCCCATCACCGCCCCGTAGCCGGCCATCACCCGCACGTTGCGCATACGGGAGCCGAACAGGCTGCGGGCCGCCCCGGTGAGACGATCGAGCTCGCGGCGCTCCTGGCCGAAGCCCTTGACCACCCGCACCCCGGTTACGGCCTCCTCGACCACGGTGGCCACCACCGCCTGCTGCTGCTGGACGTCCCAGCTGGACGGGTAGGCCCGCCGCCTCATCACGAACGACAGGACCCCTATGACGGGCAGGATCACCAGGGCGATGCAGGTCATCTCCACCGACAGGGTGAGCATGAAGTACACGGCCAGGGCGAACAGGACCAGGTTGGACGCCATGGTCGGGACGAACTGGAGCATCAGCTGCACCATCTGCACGTCCGACCCCGCTCGGGAGACCAGCTGGCCGGTCTGGAGCCGGTCGTGGGTGGCGAAGTCGAGGCGCTGGATGTGGTCGTAGATGGTGGTGCGCAGGTCGTACTCCATCTCCAGCCCCACCCGGGAGCCGAAGTACCGCCGCACGAACTGGACGAAGAACGAGCCCACGCCCAGCATGCCCAGCAGCACCAGCCAGGCCAGGTACGACCGGCCGGCCACGGCGTGGTCCACCAGGGTGCCCATGACCTTGGGCGTGTAGGAGGTCATGGCCGTTCCCGTCAGGGCCCCCACCACGGTCAAGCCGAGCAGGCCCCGGTGGGCGCGGGCGAAGGGCCAGAAGCGCCGCAGCCACCCGCCGGCGCCAGGGGGCAGTGGGGCCAGCTGCCTGGCCGGGCGCTCGGCGTCGGAGGGGGCGAGGCGCTCCAGCCAGCCGACCGGGGCTGGGGTGGAGGCGTCCAGCGCCAGTCCCCTGGTGCCGATCGGCTGGGAGCTCACCTGAACGCCAGGCCCTCGAACTCGCCGCTGGTGCGCCAGCGGTCGAGGTAGGCGAAGAAGGCCGTCGCCCCCTGGGGGTAGCCGACCATGTAGCGGGCCGCCGGGCCGGGGTCCTGGCCCTCGTTGTTGTAGTAGCCCGGCGTGCAGTCGGGCGAGCCGAGCATCCGCCCCGGCCCGCTGAGCAGGAGGTCCAACCATGCCTGCTCGGCGTCGGCGGTCACCTCGACCTCGTCGAAGCCCGAGTCGAGGGCGTGCTTCACCACCGCGCCGATGGTGCGGCCGGACTCGGTCAGGTTGTGGGGGACGTTGGAGATGAGGTTGGCCCCCTGGGTGGGCTGGACGAAGAAGGCGTTGGGAAACCCATGGACGTGGATCCCGTGCAGCGAGCGCATGCCGTCGGCCCAGTGCTCAGACAGCTTGAGCCCGTGCCGTCCGGTCAGGTCGAAGCCGGCCCGGCGGGTGAACTCGGTCCCCACCTCGAAGCCGGAGGCGTAGATGATGCAGTCGACCTCGTACTCGACGCCGTTGGCCACGACCCCCCGCTCGGTGATCCGCTCGACCCCCTTGCCGTCGGTGTCGACCAGATGGGTGTTGGGGTTGTTGTAGGCCTGCAGGTAGTCGTCGTGGAAGCACGGCCGCTTGCACAGCTGGCGGTACCACGCCTTGAGCCTCTGGGCCGTCTCGCTGTCCTCGACGATGGCGTCGACCCGGGCCCGGATCTCCTCCATCTTCTCGAAGTCGGAGTCCTCGAAGGCGGCCATCATCGCCTCGGGGGTGAGGTTCTCCCGCGGCAGGGACATGATCCGGGACCGGATCCGGCGGGACAGGTCGGTCCAGCCGTCCATGACCAGGTCCTCATCGGCCATGCCACCGGTCTGGTTGGCGGTGAAGTTCTCCAGCCATCGCTGCTGCCAGCCCGGGGTGGCGATGCCGGCGAACCAGTCCGGGTCGGTCGGGCGGTTGTCGCGGACGTCAACCGACGACGGCGTGCGCTGGAAGACGAACAGCTGGCCGCAGGCCCGGGCCAGATGGGGGATGCACTGCACGGCCGTGGCCCCGGTGCCGATGATCGCCACCCGCTTGTCGGCCAGCTTGTCCATCGGGGCCCCGTCGGGGCCGCCGCCCGTGTAGTCGTAGTCCCACCGGCTGGTGTGAAACGAATGGCCCCGGAAGGTCGAGATCCCCTCCAGGCCGGGAAGCTTGGGCACGTGGAGCGGTCCGGTGCCCATCCCGAGGAACTGGGCGGTGAAGCGGTCGCCCCGGTTGGTGGACACGATCCAACGGGAGCGGGAGTCGTCCCATTCCAGACCGGTCACCTCGGTGTGGAAAAGGGCGTGGTCGTAGAGGCCGTAGTGCTTCCCGATGCGCCGGCAGTGCTCGAGGATTTCGGGAGCGTGGGCGTACTTCTCCGACGGCATGTGCCCGGTCTCCTCGAGCAGGGGCATGTAGACGAAGGAAGCGGTGTCGCACTGGGCCCCCGGATAGCGGTTCCAGTACCAGGTGCCGCCGAAGTCGCCCCCCTTCTCCACGATGCGCACGTCGTCGACCCCGGCCTCCTTGACCCGGGCCCCGGTCACCAGGCCGGCGAAGCCCCCGCCGATGAAGGCGAAGGTGACGTGGTCGGTGACCGGCTCGCGCTCCACCACCGGGGTGTAGGGGTCCTCGAGGTAGTGGGAGAACTGGCCGGTGAGCCGGAGGTACTGGTTGTTGCCGTCTGGTCGGAGCCGCTTGTCCCGCTCCTGGCGGTACTTGCGCTTGAGCGCCTCCTTGTCGAGCGGGGTGGCGGGGCCGTTGGTGGTCGGGGCTGACACTGGGACTCCTGGGTAGGTCGGGGGAACGGACTTGTCTCAGCTGATGCGCCGCACGCTGGCGGCCTCGGCGCTGGCGTCGCGGGCGTCGGCGGCCCGCAGGGTCTCCTCGGACACCGGGGCGCTGAGGATGCCGGCGACGAGGTCGATGAGGTGGCTGATGAAGAGCTGGTCGTCGGCATGGGGGGCGGTGACGGCCCGCCGCCCCAGCTCGAGGGCGCCGAAGCGGATGGCGGTGAAGCGGCGGTGCAGCCGGCTGGCGGCCGGGTCGATCAGGTCCTCGACGAAGGCCCGCCACCGGTCGATGCTCTCGGTGCTGGCCGTGGAGGGAGCCGTGGGCGTGACGGCCAGGCGG
This sequence comes from Acidimicrobiales bacterium, assembly GCA_035653595.1. GTDB lineage: Bacteria > Actinomycetota > Acidimicrobiia > Acidimicrobiales > JAJPHE01 > DASRBO01. The sequence continues at coordinate 19,469 of DASRBO010000063.1, forward strand.
GGACGGTTGAACAGCTCGGCGTGGATCTGGAGGTACTCCGGGCCGCCGTCGGGATCGGCCAGCTTGGCCGCCAGCGGCCTGACCAGGGCGGCGGACAGCGCCCGCAGGTCGGGGCGGGCGTCGGCCTCGTACTGGTCGAGCATGGCGTGCCGGCGGGACTCGACGTCCTGGCGGTGGCGGGCCAGGATGGCCCGGAGGACCCCGGCGCGGTCCTCGAAGTGATACTGCAGGGCGATGGCGTTGCGGGCCCCGGCGGCCCGGTTTATCTCCCGCAGGCTGACCCCGTCGATGCCGTGGGCCGCGAAGAGCCGCTCGGCCGCCCTTATGAGGCGGGCCCTGGTGGCCTCGGGGGATCGTTCCAGTGGCGTCAAAGCCGTGCTCCTGCCTATGATCGCTGCAAATCTAATCCTAATGCACTCGCATCACGAGGGCCGGACGCACGAGGGAGCTGCGCACATATGGCTTGGGACTTCTCTACCGAACCCGAGTTCCAGGAGAAGCTGGACTGGGTCCAGCAGTTCTGCAAGAACGAGATCGAACCTCTCGACCTGGTCTTCCCGGGGGCGGTGCGGTCTCGCAACCCCAAGATCAAGGCCATCGTCGACCCCCTCAAGCAGCAGGTGAAGGACCAGGGCCTGTGGGCCCTCTTCCTCGACGAGGAGCTGGGTGGCCCCGGCCTCGGCCAGCTCAAGCTGGCCCTGATCAACGAGATCCTCGGCCGGTACGGCTCGGCCCCTTCCATCTTCGGGACCGCCGCCCCCGACACCGGCAACATGGAGATCCTCGCCGCCTACGGGACCGAGGAGCAGAAGCAGCGCTGGCTCTACCCCCTCATGAACCAGGAGATCTTCTCCGCCTACTCGATGACCGAGCCCCAGGGCGGCTCCGACCCCAACCTGTTCAAGACGGTGGCGGTGCGCGACGGCGACGAGTGGGTCATCAACGGCGAGAAGTGGTTCACCAGCGCCGGCCGGGCCGCCGACCTGCTCTTCGTCATGTGCACCAACGGCATCTTCATCGTCCCCCGCGAGACGCCGGGCGTGGAGATCATGGACGTGCCCAGCACCCACAACCACATCCGCTACAACAACGTGCGGGTGCCCCTCGACCACCTGCTAGGGCCGGAGAACGCGGCGAAGGTGCTGGCCCAGCGCCGCCTGGGCGGCGGCCGGATCCACCACGCCATGCGCACGGTGGCCCAGGTCAAGCGGGCCTTCGACATGATGTGCGAGCGGGCCCTCAGCCGCGAGTCGCACGGCAAGATCATCGCCGAGCACCAGATGGTCCAGGAGATGATCGCCGACTCGTACGCGGAGATAAACATGCTCCGCCTGCTGGTGCTCTGGACGGCGTGGACCATCGACCAGTCCAGCACCCAGGCCGCCCGGACCCAGATCGCGGCGTGCAAGTACACCTGCGCCAAGGTGCTGCGGGAGGTCTCCTACCGGGCCCTGCACATCTACGGCTCGCTGGGCACGACCAACCTGACCCCCCTGCAGGCCATGTACGCCGGCGCCCCGACCATGGCGATCGCCGACGGCGTCGACGAGGTCCACAAGACCACCGTCGCCCGCAACGTGCTCAAGGACTACCGGCCCCACCCCGGTCTGTGGCCGACCGAGTACATCCCGGCCAAGCGGGAAGAGGCGCGCAAGAAGTACGCCGACCTGCTCACCGACCCGGACCTAGCCGCCTACGCCGACTGGGCCTCCCGCGCCGGCCGGTAGTGACTGCGCCTGAGGGCATCCACGCCGACCGGGTGTCGGCGTGGATGCTCGAAAACATCGAGGGGGCGGTGGCCCCGTTCGAGTTCGAGTTCATCTCCGGTGGCCGGTCGAACCTGACCTTCAAGGTCACCGCCGCCGACGGCCGGGCCATGGTCCTGCGCCGTCCGCCGATCAGCCACGTCCTGGCCACCGCCCACGACATGGGTCGGGAGCACAAGATCATCTCCGCCCTGGCCGGCACCCCGGTGCCGGTCCCCAGGGCGGTCGGGTTCTGCCAGGACGAGGCGGTCAACGACCGGCCCTTCTACGTGATGGACTTCGTGGACGGCCACATCCTGCGCAGCGCCCAGCAGGCCGAGGCCGCCCTCACCGTCGAGCAGCGGGAGGCGGCCGGCCGGTCGCTCATCGACGTGCTGGCGGCCATCCACTCGGTGGACCCCGACGCCGTTGGCCTGGGCGACCTGGGCCGGCGCGACGGCTACATCGAGCGCCAGCTCAAGCGGTGGTACGGACAGTTCCGCCAGTCCCAGGAGCAGGAGAAGGAGTCGGGCATCTTCCGGCCGGCCGAGGTGGTCGACGAGGTCCACGACCTGCTGGCCAAGCAGGTGCCGACCCAGACGGAGACGACCATCGCCCACGGCGACTACCGGCTCGACAACACCATGATCGGCCGCGACGGGTCGGTGCAGGCGGTGCTGGACTGGGAGCTGTGCACCCTGGGCCACCCGTTGGCCGACCTGGGCACGATGTCGGTGTACTGGACCGACCGCTCCAGCGGCGGTCCGGCCATGGCCGCCACCGCCGCCGAGGGATTCCCGACCAAGGCGGAGCTGGTCGAGATGTACCGGGCCGCCTCCGGCCGGGACGTGTCGGACCTGCCGTACTACGTGGCCTTCGCCCACTGGCGGCTGGCCTGCATCGTCGAGGGCGTCTACGCCCGCTACGGCTCGGGGGCCATGGGCGGCGACCGCTCCGGTGTCGAGGCCATGGCCCAGTCGACCATCCACCGGGCCGAAATGGCCCGGGCCGCCCTGACCCAGCTGTAACTCCCCCGCCCCGGCCCTGTCCCCGGGTTGGTCCCGGCGAGCGGTGGGACCTTATGGTTGGCCGGGGTCGCATGGGCGGCCATGTTGGCGGGGCCGGTGGGCAAGGGAGAGAACTGATGGCCGAGGTGCGTGAGGTCGGGGAGTTCGGGGCCAGCCTCGAGGACGTGTGGAAGGTCGTGGGCGACTTCGGGGGCCTGCTGGAGGCGATGGGCGTGCCCGTCGAGCTGAGCGGCGAGGGGATCGGCCAGACCCGCACCATCACCATGGGTGGTACGCCCACCGTCGAGCGCCTCGAGGAGCGGGACGAGGCCAACAAGCGGATCGTCTACTCCATCGTCAGCGCCCCCCTGCCTGTGGCCAACTACCTGTCCACCATGCAGCTGTCCGACGCCGGTGGCGGCCGCACCAGGCTGGAGTGGTCCTCGACCTTCGAGGCGGCTGAGGGCACCAGCGACGAGGACGCCGCCAAGATCGTCACCGCCGTCTACCAGGGCGGCATCGGGGCGCTCAAGAACCGCTTCGGCGGCTGAGCTCCCGCCCCTACCCGGGCGGCGGCCTCATCCGGTCGAAGAGCACCTCCACCGGCTCGCCCCGCAGGGCCCCGAACACGGTAGGGCCCCAGCGGTTGTAGCCGACCGTGTTCGGGGGCAGGGCGTCCTCGGCGAACCAGCCGGCGTCGAGGCACTCGAGCGGATGGGGGCGCAGCGACCCTCCCACCGCCCGGCAGTGGAACAGCAGCGAGTAGAACCCGAACGACTGGCCCCCGGGCACGGGCCGGAACCGGTCCAGCACGGCGATCAGGCGCACCGGCTCTACCTCGATGCCTGTCTCCTCCTCCACCTCCTTCACCACCACCTCGGCCGGCGAGTAGCCGACGTCGGCCCATCCGGTGGGATACAGCCACACCCCCGAGTCGGACCGCTGGATGAGCAGCAGCTCGCCCGCCTCGTTGCCCACGGCGGCACCGACGGCCACCTTGGGCACGACGGCGTCGGGCTTGCGCCGGTCGGACCGCAGCCACTCGCACACCGCCTCCAGCGGCGTGTCCGCCGGCACCCCGGCGGCGCAGGCGATGTCGCCGGCCACCCGCAGGACCTCCTCGAAGCGCTCCTTCTCGTACAGGCTGTCGGAGGCCTCGATGGCCTCCTCCGAGGCCCGGATCAGGGCGGCGCTCCACTCCAGGAGCCGCTGGTCGTCGATGCCGGCCATCGGCCAGACGGTAGCCGTGGGCCGCGACGGCGCCGGGGCCGCCTGGTCGGCCGGGCCGCAGACGACACCTCCGGGACACGGGCGGTTCGTACGATCGAGGGGCGATGGATGCCCGCAAGGTGCTGGGGCTCGGGCCGGGGGCGACGGCGGCCGAGGTGGAGGGGGCCCGCCGGCGACTGACCCGCCAGGTGGGGCCGGCCGGAGGCGGCACGCCCGAGCTGGCCCGGGTGGTCGCCGCCGCCGCCCGACAGCTGGCCGACGGGCGGCCGGCGCCGGCGTTCGACCCCCACCGGCTGCTCGGGATCGCCCTTGGGGCCAGCGCCGCCGAGGCCCGCCTGGCCTACCGCCGCCTGGTCCTGCTGGTGCACCCCGACCGAGGAGGCACCGAGGAGCTGTTCGGCCTGGTGGAGTCGGCCTACCACGCCGTGGTCGACCCTCTGACCCGCCACGAGGCGACGACCGGCGCCGGGTCCTACTGGGACCCGTACCGGGTCCGCCGGCGGCGGCCCCGTCCGCACTACCCCCGCCCCCGGGTGCCTGGGCCGTGGGTGCCACCGCCGCCCGAGCGCTGGGCCCGACCCTCGCGCTGGAACGCGGTGGTCAGCGTGGTCGTGAACGTGACCGTGCTGGCCATGGTCGCCCTGCCCGCCCTCGCCCTGTCGGGCGTTGCGCTGGCCTTCGCCGGCCCCTTCGCCCTGCCGGTGGTGGTCGGCCTGGCCATGGGGGCGCTGCTGGTCTCCCGCCGCCTGGCCCGCACCGTCCTGCTTGGCCTGGTCCAGCTGCGCCCGGTCGCCATGGCCCCGGGCTCGGAGCCGGAGCGGTTCCTGGGCGAGTGCTGCCTCGACAGCCCCACCGACCGCCTGGGTGAGGACCACCTCTACGGGGCCTACCGGGCCTGGTGCCGGCGCAAGGAGCTCAACCCGGTGCCGCCCTGGGTCTTCGCCCAACGGCTGCTCACCTTGGGGATCCTGCGCACCGACGCCTCCGGCTGGGAGGAGGCGCTGTGGGTGGGCCTGCGCCTGCGCCGACCGGACCCCGGTCAAGGGCCGGAGCCCGGTCAGGAGCGCCAGTCCACCTCGTAGAGGGCGACCGGCTCCTCCAGCCCCTTGAGGCTGCGCTCGCCCACCGGGCGGAAGGCCACCGCCCGGCCCCGGGCCAGCTCCCGCACCACCCCGGTGACGAGGATCTGAGCCGGGGCCGCCTCGGCGCACACCCGGGCCAGCACGTGCATCACCCAACCGTGCAGGTCGTGCTGGCCGACCACGGGCTCGCCGGCAGTGAGCCCGATCCGCACCGCCAGCGGGGCCTCGCCACCGTCGAAGGGGCCCCCGCTCACCCGGCGCTGGATCGTCACCGCCGCCGCCAGGGCGTCACCGACCGACTCGAAGCTGGCCATGACCCCGTCGCCGGTGTGCTTGACCTCGGTCCCGCCGCTGGCGGCGATGGCGTCGCGCACGGTCCGGTCGTGCCACTCGAACAGCGGACGGGCCCGGCTGTCGCCCAGGCGCTCGACCAGGACGGTCGAATCGACGATGTCGGTGAGCAGCACCGCCAGCGGGCGCTGCCGGCCGGGCAGGGCGTCCCCGGACAGCTCCACCCCGAGGAACGAGGCGATGGCGGCCAGAGCGGCGCCGGCGTCCTCCTCCCACAGGTTGTGAGCCTCCCCTTCGAGGGCGACGAAGCTGGCCTCCGGGATCATGGCCGCCAGCCGGCGGCCCAGGTCGAAGGGGATGGCCCGGCTGCGGTGCCGGTGCAGCACCATGGTCGGCACCCGCAGCTCGCCCAAAAGGTCGGTCACGTCCATGCGGTAGGCGAGGGAGTACAGCTCGTGCACCCGGCGGGCGTCGATCGACGAACGGGTGCGCTGCACCCGGGCCCGGTGCGACTCCCACGGCTCCGGGTCGGTCAGGTAGCTCAGGGCGGCGTACACCGCCTCGGGCTGGGCGTCGGCGTTGGCCAGCATGGAGAGGAAGCGCTCGCGCGCCCCGGGCGATGCGACCTCGTCGCCGTTGGCGAAGGTGCCGTCGAGAACCAGTCGGTCCACCCGTTCGGGATGGCGGGCGGTGTAGGCGATGGCCGGGGGCCCGCCGAAGCACGATCCCCACAGGTGGAAGCCCTCGAGGCCCAGGGCGTCCACCACCGCCTCGATGTCGGCCACCAGCCCGTCCAGGTCAACAGCGGGGACATCGCGGTCGGACAGGCCGTTGGCCCGGTTGTCGAGGCGGACCAGGCGCAGCGCCGAGGTGAGGGGGACGAAGAAACGTCGCATGGCCGGCTGGGCCCACGACAGCTCGAGGTGGGTGACCCAGCCCCGCACGAACACCAGCGCCGGCCCCTCGCCCTCGGCGCTGTAGGCGATGCGGACCCCGTCGGAGGTCCGGGCGAAGCGCACGGGCGGGCGCCCGTCGCGCACCGGGCCCGCTCGGCCACCGCTCGCCACCCGATTGACCATAGTCACGACGGCGACTGTGATATCGCCAGACTTCCGAGGGGGACACCGATGCCGATCACCCAGACGATGCTCACGTCGCTCAACGTGCGCTTCTCCCACGACAACCTGCACGAGGTGCCGGTCGAGCTGTTCGCCCCGGGCCGGAGGCTCTCCGAGGCGGTGCGCGACGAGCGCCTGCGCGTCCACCATTTCGACCTGGCCGAGTACCTCGACCGCCTGCCACCGGCGATACACGAGGCCATACGGGCGGCGGTGCAGAGCGCCCTCACCCGCAGCCCGCGCAGCCCGGTGACCTTCGCCTGGGCGCCGGGCTACGACTACGAGCTGAGCATCTGGGACACCCCGGCGGCGGGGACGCCAGGCGGGATCACCATCCTCCTGCGCACCCGTTACCCCGACGATCCCCATCCGTTGGGCGCCTGAGCGGGCCGGCCGGCATCAGGCGGGAGCCTCACCCGGTCGGCGCACGTCCCTCGGGCGCAGAGCGCCACGGACCCGGCGCCCGGTGCACGCCGGGGCTCGGGCGGCAGGCCCGGACCTGCCGGGCTCATCGGGCCAGGCGCAACCGGCGGAGGTGGGCGCCGGCCAGCACCACCACGAACAGCAGGAAGGCGATGACGTGCGTCGCCGTGCAGTACAGGCACAGCGCCCTCACATCGAACAGCTGGGCGTAGAGCAGGTAGAGGACCATGGCCATGGCCGCCCACACCGCCGCCAGCCGCACCTGGTGCACGGCGGTCATCTGGGTCCGCCACGCCGCCGGCAAGCACAGCAGCAGCATCACCACGAAGAACAACACCCCCAGATCGGCAACCGGCATGCCGGCGAATCGCGAGTAGGGGCTGGTGAGCACGGCCTGGCAGTTGAGCCGGCCCCGGTCGCTGCAGGGGAGGGGGACCGAGCCGGGCAGGTACTCCCGCAGGGTCAGGTAGGTGGCGACCCCCAGACCGGCCAGGCACAGCACCAACGAGGTGACCCGCACCCAGCGCTCTGCCGACCGTCGCACCATCTCGCCCGCCTCGCCCCCGACGGCGGAATGTAAGCCGGGTGCAGGCGCCGGCCGCCAGCCGGGGCCGGCATCTTCAGACCAGGTGGGCGTCGGTGCCGAGGGACCGGAGCTTGTCCGGGTTGAGCACCACGTGGATGGCGCGCACCGAGGCTCCGTCGACCTCGAAGGCGGCCACGAAGTCCACCTCGTCGCCCTGGCGGGCGACGATGCCGGGCTCGCCGTTCACCGTGGCCGGGGTGACCGAAACGGCGGGACCGAGGCGCTGGGCCAGGGTGGTCAGGAAGCGGGCCACCCGGTGGGGTCCGACCACGGGCCGGCGGGCCGCCCGCCGGTGGGGGCCGCCATCGGTCAGACACACCACCTCCGGTGCCAGACGCGACAGCACTCCTTCCATGTCGCCGACGGCCAGCGCGACCAGCAACTCGTCCACCAGCCGGCGCTCCGCCGCCGTGGCCCGGGCCGGTGCCGGCCGCAGCGACCGGCGGGCCCGGCTGGCGATCTGGCGGCAGGCGACGGCGCTCTTGCCGACGGTGGCGGCGATGTCGTCGTAGGGGACGGCGAACACGTCAGCCATCAGGAACACCGCCCGCTCCACCGGATCCAGCTGGTCGAGCACGGTCAGGAAGCCCAGGGTGAGCGAGTCGGCCAGCTCGGCGCTCTCCTCCGGGCCCGCCTCGGTCACCACCGGCTCCGCCAGCCACGGCCCCACGTAGCCCTCGCGGCGGTGGCGGGCCGAGCGCAGGAAGTCGAGGGCGATGCGGGTGGTGACGGTGGTAAGCCAGGCCTGGGGGGAACGCAGGGCGGAGGAGTCGGAGGAGCACCAGCGCACCCATGCCTCGCCCACGATGTCCTCGGCGTCGGCCCGGCTCCCGACCATGCGGTAGGCGAGGCCGAGCAGGCGGGGACGCTGGGTCTCGAACAGCTCGTCGGGGCCCATGACCGCCTTCATGCCACCAGCGCCGGCTCCCTGTCCATCCTCGCCAGCGCCAGGCGGGCGGCGGCGTGGCCGCTGGCCAGGGCGGCGTCGGCCAGGAGCCCGACCGGGCCCACCCAGTCGCCGGCGATCAGCACGCCCGGCTGACCGCTGTCGGTCACCCCCGGCCGGCCGGCGAGGCCGCCGGAGGCTGCGGTCGGGGTGGCGCCGGCGACCACCATGCGGGCCAGGAACCGGCTGGTCACCACGTCGGCGGCCCGTAGCCCCATGACGGCCACATGGCCGTCGAGGGCCAGCCGGTCGGCGTCTGCCTCGGTGGCGCCGTAGCGGATGGCGGCCACCACCGCCCCGCCCTCGGGCGCCTGGCGGGCCGGGGGAGACTGGGTCACGCCCATGAGCGGGCCGTCGGCGCTCAGCACGTAGCCCGGTCGGGGCACCCGGCTGGTGCCGAGGTCGAGGCAGGCGGCGGTGACCGGCCGCCCCAGGCCGGCCCAGCCCGGGTCGGCCGGCAGCAGGGACCGCACCGCCGCCGGCGGGCCGGCGGCCACGATCACCCGGCGGGCCCGCCACACCCTGTCCCCGGCCTCGACCTCCACCCGGTGCCCGTCGGCCCGCACGGCGCTGACCTTGGCTCCCGCCTCCACCTGCACCCTGGCCCCCAGCCCGTCGATCAGCTGGGCCCAGCCCCCGTGCAGGTAGACGACGCCGGGCCTGGCCCCGATCTGGAGCTGGCGCACCACCGCATCGGCGGACATCTCGTCGGTGTCGGCGGTGTAGGTCGACAGCCGGATCAGCGCCCGGACCACCGCCTCGGCGTCGGGACGCAGCGAGTGCCCGGCCAGCCAGTCGTCCACCGTGGTGGTGGCCAGGCGGGCGGCCCGCATGGCCGGCAGCAGCCCCAGCAGCCGGCCGAACTGGGCCTTGGCCATCCGGCCCATGGCGGTGGTGCGCAGCAGGTTGGCCGGGCCGGAGGGGATGACGTGCAGCTCGCCGTGGCGGAGCAGGCGGTAGCGGGGGAACGGCGACGGGACCCCGTGGGGCTCCGCCCCCAGGGCCCGGAGGACCGCCGTGCCCGGCCCGCCCAGGTATAGGGCATGGGCCCCCATGTTGAACACGTATCCGGCCCGGCTGACGGTGCGGGCCCGGCCGCCGGGTCGGGTGGCCTCCAGCACCAGCGTCGAGGCGCCGGCGGCGGCGGCGGTGGCCCCGGCCGCCAGCCCGGCCAGGCCGGCACCGACCACGATGACATCCCAGTCCGTTCTCATGCCGGTCATGACGAGGGAGCGGGTCCGGTTGTGACCGAACATCCATGCCAGTTCGGGTATCCGACCTACCCAGGGTATGGTAGTTTGGTCGGGTGGAAGCACCCCGATCGCGGCGCGACGAGTACTCCGAGGCCACCAGGCAGGCCCTGCTGGACAGCGCCGCCCGCCTGTTCGCCGACAAGGGCTTCGCCGCCACCTCCCTGGACGAGGTGGCCGCCGACGCCCGGGTCACCAAGGGCGCCGTCTACCACCACTTCACCAACAAGCAGGCCCTGTTCGAGGCGGTGGCCGACCAGGCCGAGGTGGACGCCTGCGCCGCCATCATGGCCGCCGCCGCCGAGGCCGGCGACCCGTGGTCGGGGGCCATCGCCGGTCTGGACGCCTTCCTCGAGCGCTGCCTCGACCCCGTCTACCAGCGGCTGTGCTTCCAGGAGGGCCCGGCGGTGCTGGGCTTCGCCGCCTGGTGGGAGCACGGCGAGAAGCACGAGATCGGCCTCATCCGGGCCATGCTCGCCGGCCTGCACGCCCAGGGCCTGGTCGACAGCGACGACCTCGACACCCTGACCCAGCTGCTGTTCGGCTCGATGGCGGCCATCGCCCTGGCCCTGGCCCGGGCGGACGATCCCAAGGCCGCCAGCCTGAGCGCCCGCCAGGCCATCATCCGCCTGGTCGCCGGGCTACGACCGGCCGGGGTGCCGCTGCCGCCCATCGATGCTCCCCCGGCCGGGGTCGGCCCGGCCGGCGGGGCCTGAGCCGGCCCGGCCCCCGGCTGCCGACCGGGCTGCGCCGCACGCGGTCGCGCCGACCGTTCAGTAGGGCGAACACCAGCACACCGGCGCTCGGGACCGTTCAGCCGGGGACGCCGAGCACGCCGGCGTCCACCAGCGCCCGGATCTCCTCCTCGCCCAGCCCGGCCCCGCCCAGCACCTCGATGCTGTGCTCGGCCAGCCCCGGCGCCGGGGCCAGGTCGGGCAGAGGCGTGCGGCTGAAGCGGGCCGGGGGCCCGGCGGTCCACCAGCCCTCCCGCCCGGGGCGCCGGTCGGGCTCGAGCACCCGGTAGGCGGCCAGGGCGGGGTCGGCGGTCAGCTCGGCGGTGCGCCGGGCGGCGGCGGCCGCCACCCCGGCCCGGTTGAGGGCGTTGACGGCCGAGTCCCTCGGCATGCCGGCCAGCGAACGGGCCAGTGCCTCGGCGCGGTCTCGGGCGCCAGCGTCGGTCCCGACGGTGACCAGCCCGGCCTGCTCCAGTCGGGCCCAGGCGTCCTCCTCGTCCCCGTCGGCCTGGATCCGGACCCACCCGTCGGAGACGGGATGGAACCGGTCGAGGGGACCCGAGCCGGGGTGGTCCCGCCCACCACTGGGCGCCGGCGGCCGGCCCCGGTAGCGGGCGAGCTCCCGTCCCTGAACCAGGGCCGACATGCCCGCCAGCGACGTCCACACCCGCTGTCCTCCGCCGCCCCGGCGGCGGTGGAACAAGGCGGCACATGCGCCGAAGGCGGCAGCGGCGGCGGCGGCCACGTCGTTGACCGGGACGGTGAAGAACACCGGCTCGTCGTCGCCCCCCTGGGCGGCCATCATCCCGCTCATGGCCTGCAACACCGGGTCGAAGCCGGGCTCGTTGCCCAGCGGGCCACCTTCGCCGAAGCCGGTGATGGTGACCGTCACCACCTCGGGGTTGGCCAGGCACAGATCGTCGTAGCCGATGCGCAGCCGGCCGAGCACCCCGGGGCGGTAGTTGTCCACCACCACGTCGGCCGTCTCCACCAGGGCCAGCAGCACCTGGCGGCCGCGCTCGTCGGACAGGTCGAGGGCCACGCTGCGCTGGCCCCGGTTGTAGGCGGCGAAGCCCGGGCCTCGGAAGCTGTCGCCGGCCAGGGGCTCGACCTTGACCACCTCGGCCCCCAGGGCGCCGAGGAGGGAGGCGGCGAAGGGGCCGGCGATGATGGCGCCCAGGTCCAGTACCCGCACACCGGCAAGGGGCCCGCCACGGCCCGACCCGGACCCGGCGGGCGCCGGGGGAACGTCCGGCCTGTCCGCCCAGCCGATGGCTTCTCCCGCAGGCACGGCGGGGGCGGGGCGGGACGCCGAGGCCGGGGTGGCGGTCAGCACCACCGGGTCCCCGGGCACGACCACCGGGCCCCGCTGCGGATCATCCAGCTCCACCCTCATGCCGATGGCCGCCAGCTGGGGGTGGTCCAGCCACGCCTCCCGCTGCCACACCGGCCCGACCGGACAGCCGGCGGCGGCAAAGGCGTCCAACCACTCGTCCCTGGGACGCGAGAGGAACGCCTCGGCGATGCGCTCGGTCACCCAACCGGAGTGCTCCGGGCTGAGCATGGCCGCCCGCGGCCGCTGGCCCAGGCGCTCGTCGGTGAGCAGGTCGGCCACCCCGAGCACGCCGAAGGCCAGCTCGGTGAAGCGGGGGATCAGAGCGGCGAGGAACAGCCACTCGCCGTCGCCGCAGCGGTAGAGGCGGTAGTAGGGGACGGCGCCCTGGGCCCGGCCCGCGCTTGAGCCGGACAGGGCGGAGGCGTCGAAGTTGAACCCGCCGGCGGCGGCGACCATGACGCCGTGGATGCCTGCCACCGTGACCACCTGGCCCCGGCCCGAGCCCTGCCGCTCCACCAGGGCGGCGGCCACGGCGGCGGCGGCCCACAGGCCCTGCTGCACCAGCAGGTGCGGGTACACGTCGTCGACAGGGGCGCCGGTGGTCGAGCCCTGCCTGAGGGCGGCGCCGGTGAGAGCGGACAGCAGGGCGTCGGACTCCGCCCCACCCGCCCACGGCGCCTCGTCGAGATAGGGCGGGACGTGCAGGACCACCAGGGTCGGGTTCGCCCCGGCCAGGGCCTGCGGATCGAGGGCGGTGCCGGTCAGCGACGACAGCCCGCCGGACACCGCGCAGACGTCGGCGCCGGCTAGCAGCCGGGCCAGGTCCTCCCGCCCCGACGGGTGCTCAAGGTCGAGCGCCACGGCCCGCTTGCCCCGGTTCCAAAGGGGATGGCCGGGGTCGGCCCGGCCCGGATCCCCGCCCGGCGGCTCCACCCGGATCACGTCGGCGCCGTGGTCCGCCAGCAGCATGGCCGCCAGCGGACCGGCTACGCCGGTGGTGCAGTCAAGGACGCGGACGTGTCGGAAGGCCCCCACGCCCACATCCTGGCCGGTGTCAGGCCTGGTGGTGCACCCTCAGGTGGCTCATGAGGTCGGCCTCCCAGTTGGCGGCGCCCTTCTCGATGACGGCGTCAGCCCCCAGGCTGGTCAGCCGGGGCTGGATGATGGCCGACGCCTGGCCCGACAGCACGACGATCATCATGAACCTGTCCATGGCCCGGAGCTGGGCCAGCACCACCTCGCCGTCGACGACCGGCATGCCGAGGTCGAGCACCACGACGTCGGGGCGCAGCGCTGCCGCCTTGTCGAGCACCTCCTGGCCGGTGGTGGCCTCGGCCACCACCTCGAAGCCGTCCTCGAAGTCGATGAGCCGGTGCACCAGGGTCCTCATGCCCGTCTGGTCCTCGGCCACCAGGACCGTCCTGCTCTGCGTCCCCAACGTCATGTCGCTGCCTCGCTCTCTGTCGTCCCCGGAAAGAGTCCGCTACGGGAGGAGATCGGCCGAAGCACGGCCCAGCTGAGGCGGGGCGGAGCCGAATCAGGCGGGACAGCCCATGGCCCGCCAGACCTTCTCCGCCGTGAAGGGCGGGTCGAGGTGGACCAACCCGAACGGGCGCAGGCCGTCGACCACCGCGTTCCAGACCGCCGCCACCGAGCCGGTCGTCCCCGACTCCCCTATGCCCTTGGCGCCGAGGGGGTTGTTGGGGCTGGGAGTGACCGTGTGGGCGGTGCGGAAGGAGGGCATGTCCGGCGCCGACGGGATGGCGTAGTCGACCAGGGTGGCGGTGAGCGGATTGCCAGCCTCGTCGTAGGCGACGTGCTCGAAGAGGATCTGGGCCACCCCCTGGGCCAGGCCGCCGTGGACCTGGCCCTCGGCCAGCAGCGGGTTCACCACCACCCCGCAGTCGTCCACCGCCACCAGGTCGGCCAGGCGCACCCGGCCGGTGAGGCGGTCGATCTCCACGGTGGCGATGTGGCAGCCGAAGGGGAAAGAGCCGGCCGACTCGAAGTCGAGCTCCTGGGCCAGGGCGACCTGGCGCCGACCGGCCTCGGCCGCCAACTGCTCCCACCGCAGCCCCGAGGCGGGCACCCCGGCCACCCCGAGGGTGCCGTCGCCCAAGGCGACGATGTCGTCGGGGGATGCCTCGAGCATGGCGGCGGCGACCTGGCGGGCCCGGGCCAGCACCGCCTCGGCGGCCCGGTGCACGGCCGAGCCGGCCAGCTGCAGGGAGCGGGAGCCGAAGGTGCCCACCCCGTGGTCCACCCGGGCGGTGTCGGAGTGCACCACCCGCACCGACTCCATCGGCACGCCGAGCACCGAGGCGGCGATCTGGGCCCACACCGTCTCGTGACCCTGGCCGTGGGGGACGCTGCCTGTGACCACCGTGAAGGTGCCGTCGTCCTCGAGCGACACCGAGCCGAACTCCGATCCCCGTCCCGAGGTCTCCACGTAGCAGGCGACTCCGATCCCGAGCAGCGGCGCCGACGGGTCGTCGAGGCGGCGCTGCTGCTGGCGGCGCAGCTCGTCGTAGCCGGCCATCTCCAGCGCCTTGTCGAGGGCGGCGCCGTAGTCCCCGCTGTCGTAGGTGGCCCCGGTGGCGGTGGTGAACGGGAAGCGCGAGGGGTCGGGAAAGTTCCGCCGGCGCAGCTCTACCGGGTCCATGTCGAGGGCGGCAGCGGCCAGGTCCACCGCCCGCTCCACCAGGGCGGCCGCCTCGGGGCGGCCGGCGCCCCGGTAGGGGCCGGTGGGGGTGGTGTTGGTGACCACCGTGACGGCCGAGAAGTCGTGGCGCTCCCACGGGTACACCCCGGCGGACATGAACCGGGTCACCATCGGGATGAACGTCCCCCGCACCGGATAGGCGCCCACGTCGGCCCACGAGCGCACCCGCAGGGCGACCAGCCGGCCCTCCCTGGTGGCGCCGACCTCGACGTCGGTGACCTGGCCGCGTCCGTGGGTCATGTTGACCAGGTTCTCGGAGCGGGTCTCGACCCAGCGCAGCGCCCGTCCCAGGCGGTGGGCCAGCGCCGCCACCACCAGGGCCTCGTTGTACACCCCGCCCTTGGCCCCGAAGCCGCCGCCCACCCACGGGGCCCGCACCCTGACCCGCTGCGGATCGACGCCGAGGGTGCGGGCCACCTCGCCCCGCACCCCGAACACGCTCTGAGTCGACACCCACACCTCGAGGGCGCCGTCGGCGCCCGGCTGGGCCAGCACCCCGTTGGGCTCGATGGTCACCGGAGCCACCCGGTTGTGCACCAGCCTGGCGCTGGCGACCACGTCGGCCCCGTCGAAGAAGGAGGCGTCCTCGGGATGGTGGCGTCCTCCCACCACGTTGGTGCCGTGGTCGGGGAAGAGCTGCGGGGACCCGTCCTCGGCCGCCAGGCACGGATCGATCACCACCGGCAGGGCCTCGATGTCAACGACAACCGACTCGGCCGCGTCGAGGGCGGCGGCGTAGCTGTCGGCCAGGATCACCGCCACCGGCTCGCCGGCGAAGCGCACCCGGTCGGTGGCGAGCAGCGGGCGCGCCAGCGGGCCGTCCTGACCAAGCGGCGGCAGGTCGAGGTCGGCGGCGGTCCACACCGAGTGGACGCCGGGGGCACCCGCCACGTCGGAGGTGTCGATGGCACGGATCGTCCCGTGGGCCACCGCCGAGCGGACGAACACCGCCTCGAGGAGTCCCTCGGCCCCCAGGTCGGCGAGGAAGCGGGCCCGGCCGGTGAGCAGGTCCGGATCCTCGGAGCGCCTGACCTCATGTCCCAGCACGGTGACGGTCATGGCCGGCGACGATAGGCGCCGCCCGGCGGCGCCGGCCGCTACCCGGTCAGGGCGGGCACGTCGGCGAGGAAGCGGGCCAGCACCGAGTTGTACTGCTCGGCGGTCTCGTAATACACGTTGTGGGGGGCGCCCGGTATCACCTCGAGATGCGAGCCCGGGACCAGGGCGTGCAGCTGGCGGGCCGCCTCGGCCAGCCAGTCCTTCTCGCCCACGATGACCTGCATCGGGGAGCTGATCGACGCCACCAGACCGGCCAGCTCGTCGCGCCCGGGGTTGGCGAAGGAGACCCGGCGGGGCCGGCGGGAGGCCTCCAGCCTGGTGGCGGTGGAGCGCAGCCGGATGTAGCGCTGGTACTGGAGAGGACGGCTGAGGGGGAACGACTCGGTGAAGCCGCCCTCCCCCGGCAGGAACAGCACGTCGTCGCCCACCGCCTCGGTCAGGGCCCGCCGGGTCGCCGCTGGCATCGCCCCCTCCGCCTGGGCCGACATGACCCCCATGCCCGAGGGCACCAGGGCCCGGGCCCGGTCGGGGTGGCGGGTGGCCCAGCGCAGCAGGGTCAGGGCCCCCATCGAGTTGCCGGCGACGATCGGGGACTCGATGCCCAGGGCGGCGAGGAAGCCCTCGAGCTCGTCGGCCCGGTCGGGCTCGGGTTGTCCGGCCGGCGAGTTGGCGGAGTGGCCGTGGTTCACGCTGTCGTAGGCGATGCACCGGAACCGGGCACCGAACACGGCGAACTGCTGGTACCAGGCCTCGGCGCAGGAGCCGAAGCCGTGCAGGAACACCAGCGGCGGCCCCTCCCCCTCGGCCACGTAGTGGATGTCGATCCCGTTGACCTCGACGAAGCCCATGCCGTCCTCCCCCCGATGGCTCTCGCGCAGGCTACCGAGGTGACGCCCACCCGGCCCCGGCCGGTGCCGGACGCACCGCTACTGTCGGCTGGCCGCCGGGTCCCGACGACCGGCCGAGGAGGCAGCGTGCCCGAGCCCGACTCTCCCGTGCTCTACGAGGAGGCCGACGGCATCGCCGTGGTGACCCTCAACCGGCCGGAGCGGATGAACACCCTCAACGAGGCGGTGATCGAGGGGCTTGCCCGCTCCGTCGACCGGGCGGCGGCCGCGGAGGCGGTGAGCGCCGTCGTCCTGCGCGGCGCCGGACGCACCTTCAGCGCCGGGTACGACCTGGACTTCGCCCGCCAGGACGACGGGCCCCGCTTCCGGCCCCACAACTACGGCGCCCCTCGGGTCGAGCCCAGGCCGGGGGCGTGGGACCCGGTACGCGACCTGCACATGATGGGCCACAACGTCGAGCGCTTCATGCGCGTCTGGCACTGCCCCAAGCCGGTGGTCGGCGAGCTTCGGGGCTGGGCCGTGGGCGGGGCGACCGACCTCCTGTTGTGCTGCGACGTCATCTTCATGGGCGAGAAGGCCCACATCGGTTACGCCCCGTCGCGCATCTACGGGACCCCGACCACGATGATGTGGATCTACCGCCTCGGCCTCGAGCACGCCAAGCGCTACCTGCTCTCCGGCGACGCCATCGACGCCCCGACCGCCCACCGCATCGGCCTGGTCTCCGAGGTCCACCCCGAGGATCGGCTGTCGGAGCGCACCGAGGCGTTCGCCCGCCGCTTCCGGCACATCCCCGCCAACCAGCTGGCCCTCAACAAGCTGTTGATCAACCAGGCCTACGAGAACATGGGACTGCGGACCACCCAGCTACTGGGCACCTTCTTCGACGGCGTGACCCGCCACACCGAGGAGGCCTACCGCTGGGTGGAGAGCTTCGCCCAGATCGGCTTCCGCGAGACCATCCGCCGGCGCGACGCCCCCTTCGCCGACTACGGCGAGGCCCCCGCCGGCGAGGACTGAGCCCGGTGCATCCGAACGCCGTCCGGGTGCAGGAGGCCCTGCGCCGAGCCGGGTCGACGGCCGAGGTGCGGGAGCTGGCCGACAGCACCCATACCGCCGCCCAGGCGGCGGCCGCCCTCGGGGTGGAGCTTGGGGCGATCGTCAAGTCGCTGGTGTTCGTGGCCGACGGCAGGCCGGTGCTGCTGCTGGTGTCGGGCGACCGCTCGGCCGACACCGACAAGGTGGCCGGCGCCATCGGTGCCGAGCGGGTCGAGCGGGCCGACGCCGACACCGTCAGGCGGGCGACCGGGCTGCCGATCGGCGGAGTGGCCCCCGTCGGTCACCCGGCGCCGCTGCCCACCCTGGTCGACACCGCCCTCGAGCGCTTCGGGGTGGTGTGGGCGGCGGCCGGTACGCCGCGGGCCGTGTTCCCCACCACCTTCACCGAGCTGGTCTCGGTCACCTCCGGGCAGGCCGCCGACCTGGGCTGAACCGGTCACCCCATGCCGGAGGTGACCGGTTTCACCACCACAGGCCCTGGCCGCCGGGCGCCGACTCCCCTATGTTGGCATCCGCGATATATCGCGTTGACGGGGAAGAGGGGGACCGCCATGACCGCCACCGCCGGATCGGCATCGGTGCTGGAACGGATGGCCCGGCCCCTTCCGGCCGGGCTACGCCGGGGGCTGGTGACCCCGGTGGTGGTGGCCTTCGTGGCCTCGCCCCGCCTCCGGGCCAACCCCTATCCCTTCTACCGGGCGCTGCACCGGGTGGATCCGGTGCACCAGAGCCCGTTCGGGGTGTGGCTGCTCTCCCGTCACGAGGACGTCACCAGGGTCCTGCGCCACCCCGCCGCCAGCTCCATGGAGGAGAAGGCCGACCTGGGCGCCATCCACATCGCCGGGCTCAACCGGGCCCTGTCCCTCCTCACCCTGGGCAAGCGCAGGGACGTCGTCGACCCCGGCCGCGACCGCAGCTTCTTCGAGCTGATGGGCCAGACCATGCTCTTCCGCGACCCGCCCGACCACACCAGGCTGCGGTCGCTGGTGAACAAGGCGTTCACCCCGCAGCGGGTCGAGTCGCTCGCCCCCCGGGTCGGAGGGCTGATGGACGAGCTGCTCGAGCCGGTGATGGCGGACCGGCGGATGGAGCTCATGGGCCGCCTCGCCTATCCCCTGCCCGCCCGGGTGATCTGCGAGCTGCTTGGCGTGCCCGCCGAGGACCACCCGTTCATCGTGTCGCGGGCGCCCGCCCTCGGGGTCGGCCTCGACCCCGGTCCGATGCGCAGCCCGGCGGCGGTGAAGGCGGCCAACCGGGCCGCCCGCGACCTGCTCGGCTACCTGGGGGAACTGATCGACCGGCGCCGGCGCCAGCCGGGCCCCGACCTGCTGTCGGCCCTGATCGAGGCCGAGGAGGGCGGCGACCGCCTGAGCCGCGACGAGCTGCTGGCCACCCTGGGCCTGGTCCTGGTGGCGGGGCACGAGACCACCGCCAACCTGATCGGCAACGCCATCTGCGCCCTGATCGCCCACCCGGTCGAGCTGGCCCGGCTGCGCGACGACCCCGGCCTGGACCGGGCGGCGGTGGAGGAGCTCATGCGCTACGACGGCCCCATCCAGATGAGCGAGCGCATCGCCCTCGAGGACATCGTGCTCTCCGACCGGGTGATCCCCAAGGGCCGCATCGTGATCCTGTCGATGGCGGCGGCCAACCGCGACCCGGCCGTGTTCGAGGACCCCGACCGCCTCGACCTCAACCGGCCCCAGCCCGCCCATGTCGGCTTCGGAGGCGGCATCCACTTCTGCGTGGGGGCGGCGCTGGCCAGGCTGGAGTCGCGCATCGTCATCCCCGGGCTGCTGCGCCGCCTGCCCGGCTTGCGCCTGGCCGGGCCCCGGCCCCGGCGCCGGCCGAGCTTCACCGTCAGGGGCTTCTCCGAGCTCCACCTGGCCTGGGACTGAGGGCGGCGGCCACCTCCCCCACGGCCACGTCGCGGCGCCGGCCGCTGCGGCGATCCTTCACCTCCACCTGACCGCCGGCCAGGCCCCGCCCCACCACCACGATGGTCGGGACGCCGAGCAGGTCGGCGTCGGCGAAGGCCACCCCGGGGGCGAGACCCCGGTCGTCGAGCAGGACGTCGAGCCCGGCGGCGGAGAGGTCCTCGGCCAGGGACCCGGCTGCGCTCCTGTGCTCCTCACCCCTGCCCACCGCCACCACGTGGGCGTCGAAGGGGGCCAGCTCGGCCGGCCAGCACAGGCCGGCTTCGTCGGCGCTCTGCTCGGCCACCGCCGCCACGATGCGCGACACCCCCATCCCGTATGAGCCCATGGTCACCCGGGCGGGGGCGCCGTCGGGCCCGGACACGTCGAAGCCGAAGGCGTCGGTGTACTTGCGGCCGAGCTGGAAGATGTGGCCCACCTCGATTCCCCGCCCCACCACCAGCGGCGCGCCGCAGGTGGGGCAGGGGTCCCCGGTGCGGATGGCGGCCACCGGCAGGTAGCGGTCCACCTCGAAGTCCCGCCCGCACACGGCGTTGGCCACGTGGTGGTCGGGCCGGTTGGCCCCGGTGACCCACGCCGAGCCCCGGGCGACCAGCGGGTCGGCCAGGTACTCGATGCCGAGGGCGGGGAGGACCTGGGGCCCGATGTAGCCCCTCACCAGCTCCCGATGGGCGTCGAAGTCCTCGCCGGTCAACACCTCGACCGGCTCGGGGGCCACCGCCGCCTCCAGGCGGGCCATGTCGACCTCGCGGTCGCCGGGCACCCCCACCACCGCCACCCGGCCGCCGATGCGCACCACCACGTTCTTGAGGGTGTCGGCGGCGGAGAAGCGCCCGCCGGTCTGTCCGACCAGCGTCTCGATCGTCGTGGCCCCGGGGGTCACCAGCTCCTCGAGGTCGGGCTGCCCGTCCGGCTCCGCCGCATCGGGGGCGGCGATGGTGGCGGCCTCGGTGTTGGCGGCGTAGCCGCACGATGCGCAGCTCACGAAGCTGTCCTCGCCGGCCTCGGCCGGGGCCAGGAACTCCTCGGAGTGCGACCCGCCCATCGCCCCCGATACGGCCGCCACCACCGACACCTCGAGGCCCATGCGGTCGAAGGCCCGGAGGTAGGCCTGGCGGTGCAGGGCGTAGGCCCGGGCCAGTCCGTCGTCGTCCATGTCGAAGGAGTAGCTGTCCTTCATGAGGAACTCCCGCCCCCGCAGCAGCCCTGACCGGGGGCGGGCCTCGTCGCGGTACTTGGTCTGGATCTGGTACAGGATCAGAGGCAGGTCGCGGTAGGAGCTGCACTGCGACTGGGCCAGCTGGGTGAAGACCTCCTCGTGGGTGGGTCCGAGGACGAACGGGGTGCCGCGGCGGTCCTCGAAGCGGAACAGCAGCTCGCCGTACTCGGCCAGCCGACCGGTGGCGTCGTAGTGCTCGGCCGGCACCAGCGCAGGCAGGCGGACCTCCTGGGCCCCGATGGCGTCCATCTCCTCCCGCACGATGGCCTCCACCCGGGCGAGGACCCGCAGCCCCAGCGGCAGCCAGGTGTACACGCCGGCGGCCAGGCGGCGGACGTAGCCGGCCCGCACCAGCAGGACGTGGCTGCGCACCTCGGCCTCGGCCGGATCCTCCCGCAGGGTCCGCAGGAACAGCCGCGACATGCGGGTGACCGCCATCAGCCGACGATATGGGACCGGGGCAGCCCCGGCGCCGAATAGAACGTGGAGCCGAATAGAAATCGAGCCGGATAGAAAGTCGAATAGAAAGTCGACCAGTGACGTCCGCCGCCCCGCCCCGCCCGTCCCGCCGGGGGTGGCACATGTGGTGGACCACCCCGGCCCTGCTGACCACCGCCGGGCTCTTCCGCCTGTCCCAGAACGCCGCCCAGACCACCTTCCCGCTGCTGGGCCGCCACGTGCTCGGTCTCAGCGCCGCCACCGTTGGGGTGCTGGGGACCCTGATGGGCGTGGCCGGCGTCGTCGCCAACCTGGTGGTGGGGGCGGTGTTGCCCACCCACCGGGCCACCAACGCCGTGGCCGCCGGGTCGGCCCTGCTGGTCCTGGGTGTCCTCGCCTTCGCCGACGCCGGCTCGCTGGCCGCCTTCGCCGGGGCGGCGGTGCTGCTTGGGCTGGCCGGCGGGGCGACCACCCCCAGCCTGGCCACCGAGGCGGGCCGGGCGCCCGGCCCCCACCGGGACCGGGCCCTGGCCCGCTACACCCTGGTACTCAGCACCAGCCTGGCCGTCGGCCCGCTGGTGGAGACGGCGCTGCTGGCGGCGTCGGGACAGAACCTGCGCTTCCCGTTCCTGATGTGCGCCGTGCTCGGCTCGGCCGGCCTGGCCCTCGGCGTGCGCCGGCGCCGTCCCCCCGAGTGGGACCGGCCGGCGGCCCCCCCGCCGGGCGCGACCGTGCCGGTCCGGTCGGGGCGCCGATCGGCCCCGCTCGGCCCCTTCCGGCTGGGCCCGGGCCGGGGCCTGTTGGCCTCACCCGCCGGGCGCCTGGCCCTGACCGTCCAGCTGCTCTACGCCGTGCCCTTCTCGGCCGTCACCGTCTTCGGCGCCCTGGTGGCGAGGCAGGATTTCGGGCTCAGCCCGGCCGGGGCCCAGCTGGCCTTCAGCACCTTCTTCGTGGCGTCGCTGCTGGGGAGGCTGGGGATGACCCTGCGCTCGCCGGTGAGCGCCAAGCACGGCCTGCTGCTGTCCGCCGCCCTGCTCACCATCGCCGGCGTGGCCGTGCTTTCGGTGGCCTCGGCCCCGGCGTTGCTGTTCCTGGCCATGGTGATGCTTGGCGTGCCCCACGGGCTGACCTTCCCCCTGGCCCTAGCCCTGGCGGCCGAGGCGGCCGGGCCGGAGCACCTGGGCGCCGCCAACGCCTCCCTCTTCGCCTCGACCAACGTGGCGGCGGTCATCGCCCCGGTGGTGCTCGGAGCGGTGGCCGGGGCGAGCGGCTACCGGGTGATGGAGCTGTCCGTGCTGGCGCCGGTCGGCTTGTTCACCGCCGTGCTCGTGCTGCTGGTGCGCCAGGCCCGTCAGGCGGCGACCCTGGCCCGGACGTAGCGCTCGAGGAACAGCAGCATCTCCGCCGCGCACTGCCGGCCGTAGGCCGGCTCCCGGTCGAAGGCGTGGGGCTGGTCGGCGTACATGTGCAGCTCCGCCGGCACCCCCGCCGCCACCAGGGCGCTGTACATGACGATGCTGGCCGCCGGCGGCACCAGGGTGTCGGCCCCTCCGTGGATGAGCATGGTCGGCGGGTAGTCGGCCGACACATGGGTGACCGGGCTGGCCGCCGCCGCCACCTCGGCCGATGCCTCCGAGCTGAGGGCGGCCAGCGGTATGGCACCATCGGCGGCGGCGCCGCCGTGGTGGAACAGGGTCGGGGTGTACACGCCGATGGCGGCGGCGACCTCGGTCCCCACGCCCTCGTGGCCGCCGGTCCCCTCCAGCTCCGCCCGGTTCGGCGTCCCCGCCGCCAGCAGGGCCAGGTGGGCGCCGGCCGAGTTCCCCTCGATGGCTATGCGCTGGGGGTCGATGGCCAGCCGGTCGGCCTCGGCCCGCATGAAGCGCAGGGCGGCCTTGACGTCGTGGATCTGAGCCGGCCACGGCGACTCGGGGACCAGCCGGTACTCGGATGCGACGCAGACGTAGCCCTGCCGGCCGAGCAGGATGCCGTAGCCGCGCAGCTGGCTGCGGTCGCCCGAGCGCCAGCCCCCGCCGTGGACCAGCAGGACCGCCGGCGCCGGCTCCTCGAGGTTGGGTGGGGTGTAGATGTCACAGCGCAGGTCCCGTCCCCCGCCGGTGCCGAAGACGACCCCCTCCTCGATGCTGACCCGTCCCTCGCCTGCCACCGGTCACCTCCGCTGTTCCGTTCGGTCCGGCGCCGATCCTCCCACAACACCGGCCGCCTAGCCTCCTGTCACTGTGAAGCCCGCCCGGCTGCGCCCCCTGGCCCTGGCCCTGCCCGAGGCCTCCGAGGAGCCGCATTTTGACATGACCTCGTTCCGGGTCAGGGGCCGCATCTTCGCCACCGTCCCCCCGCCCGGGGAGGTGGCCCACGTCCTCGTGGACGAGGCGTCGGTGCGGGAGGCGGTGACCTCGGCCCCCGAGGTGTACGAGGAGCTGTGGTGGGGCAAGCGCCTCGCCGGGCTGCGGGTGAACCTGGCCGGGGCCGAGGAGGCCGACGTCGCCGAGTTGCTGGTGGAGGCGTGGCGGCGCCGGGCGCCCAAGCGGCTGGCCGCCGACTACGACCGGATGGCGTCGTCCCCGCCCGGCTGACCGGAGGAGGCCATCCCCTCCCGGGGCCCACCGGCCTTCCAATATGGAGCGTCCGGGCCGTGCCGTCAGGGGACCAGGAGGGATCCGATGCTCAAGGACTTCAAGGCCTTCATTCTGCGGGGCAACGTTGTCGACCTGGCCGTGGCGGTGGTCGTGGGGGCGGCCTTCGGGGCGGTGATCACCGCCCTGGTGAAGGATCTGATCACCCCGCTCATCAGCATCCCAGGCAAGGTCAACTTCTCCAGCATGAAGGCGGTCATCAATCACAGCACCTTCCTCTACGGCGACTTCCTCAACGCCCTGGTGGCCTTTCTCGTCATCGCGGCAGCGGTGTTCTTCATGGTGGTGGTGCCGGTCAACAAGCTCATGCGCATGCGCAAGACCGAGCCCGAGGTGGACTCCACCACCCGCGACTGCCCCGAGTGCCTGAGCTCGATACCGCTGGCGGCCCGCCGCTGCGCCTTCTGCACCGCCGAGGTGCCACCGGCGGCGTAGCCCGCTACCGGAGCAGCCGGCGCAGGTAGGCGTCCTCGGCTGCGTAGTCGAACAAGGTGTCGCCGTAGACCTTGAGCCCGGGCAGGTGGGGCTCCCAGCCGTCGGTCGGGATGGTCACCAGCCACTCCACCGTGTCCTGCACCGCCTCCTCGTAGTGGAGGAGCTCGAGCGGCCCCAGCTCGGCGATGGCCTCGTCGATGTCCGCCATGACGTCGCGGCTCACCGACCACGGCGTGCGCCCGCACGGGGCGCTGAACGGGTCGGCGTCGAGCAGGAGCAAGCCGGCGTCGGCTCCGCCGATCCCCAGGCGGGCAAGGCAGGCCAGCAGGGCCAGCACCATCGCCCCCACCGGCAGGGGGTCGGGGTCGGCGGCGTTGACGATCCTGGTGGCGGGGCGCTCGGCCGCCGCCAGGGCCATCGAGGCGATGTTGGCGGCAGCGCTGTGGTGGAACACGCCCCGGCCCCGGTTGGCCAGGGGCAGGACCGGGCGACCGTCGAGGACGCGCTTGACGACCCACCACTCGCGCGGCGACGGGCTGCCGCGGCCGTAGATGGCCCCGGCCCGCAGGATGGTCACGGGCACCGCCGAGTCGGAGAGCAGCCGGCGCTCGACGGCCACCTTGGCCGAGGAGTAGGTGCCCGGGTCGGGCTCCACCGTCGGGCAGGCAACCCGGATCGGCACGGGCAGCGCCGGCATGGTTTCGGGGCCGGTGGCGGTCTCGAAGCCCCGGCCCTCGCTGTCGACGTAGACCGAAATGGTCGACACGGCGATGAGCGTGCCTATGCTCCCCGCCGCCAGCCGCACCAGCTGGGCGGCGTGGTCGTCGGTGTAGGGGATGACGTCGACCAGGGCGTCGTAGGGGCGGTCCCCCAGCGCCTCCTCGAGGGCGCCGTCGACAGAGCGGTCGACCTCCACCGCGCGCACATCCTCGACGGCACCGCCGGGGGCCTTGCCTCGGGACGCCACCGTCACGTCCCAACCCGCGTTGCGGAACCGTTCGGCCGTCGCCCGGCCCACCTGACCGGTGCCGCCGAGGATGAAGACGCTGCTCATGCCGGGGAGCTTCCACCCGAGCGCAGCCGGCCCGCCACTCCGGTCCCCTTACACCGCCCCAGGCGAGCAGGCTCGATGCCGGGCGAGCCACTCCGCATGTTGTGCGGATAAACCACGGGCGGGCCCCGGAGCAGCCGGTTAGCTTCTCGCCGTCCGACAGTTCGGGAGGTAGCAGGCATGACAACGCGCTCCGTCCAGGCCTCCCCCTTCGCCCTGCGCCGCTCCATCTGAGCCCGTAGCCGGAGGGGTCGCACCAGCGACCACCGAGTAGCTCGCCGCGCCCTGGCGGCCTGGACCAGCACATCTCCTCGTCCGTTCACCGAGTGCTGCCCAAGGAGCGCCACCCTTGTCTTCCACGGACCGTCGCGGCCTGCTCGCGACCTACCTCAAGCCCGAGCTGCCCCGAGCGGCCCTGCTCGGGGCCTTCCTCGCCACCGGCATCGGGCTCCAGCTGGCCAACCCGCTGATAGCCCGGGCCTTCATCGACGACGCCCAGGCGGGCCAGCCCTTCGGGCGGCTGCTGCGGCTGGCGTTCGTCTTCACCGCCGTCGCCTTCGTCACCCAGGTGGCGACCGTCGCCGAAACCTACGCCGCCGACAATCTGGGCTGGCGAACCACCAACACCCTCAGAGTCGATCTCCTCCGCCGGGTGCTCGGGCTCGACTCCGGGTTCCACGCCGGCCACAGCCCGGGCGAGCTGGTGGAGCGGGTGGACGGCGACGTGTCGGCCATCGCCGGGTTCTTCTCCCGCTTCGTCGTGCAGGTCGTCGGCAACGCCATGTTCCTCCTCGGCGTCCTGGCGGTGGTCTTCGCCATCGACTGGCGCATCGGCGCGCTCCTCGGGTTCTTCGCCGCCGGGGCCCTGACGTTCATGACCAGAGGCGGGGGCACCGTCGCCACCCGCTCGAGAAGGGCCCGGGCGGCGGTGGGCGCGCTTAGCGGCTTCCTCGAGGAGCGCCTCGTCGGCCTGCCTGACATCAAGGCCAACGGCGGCGACGGCTGGGCCATGACCGGCCTGTCGACCCGGATGGCGGCCCGGTACGCCACCGCCCGGTCCTCGGTCCTGGCCGCCTCCAGCTTCTCCAGCACAATCTCGCTGGTCTTCGTGACCGGCACGGGCGCCGCCCTGGCGCTGGGGGCGGAGCTGCACCGCCTGGGCCTGGTGAGCGTGGGGACGGTCTTCGCCGTGTTCCGCTACACCACCATGCTGCGCTTCCCGCTCGAGCAGCTGTCACGTCAGATGAACAACCTGCAGCAGGCCACCGGCGGGATGGTCAGGGTGCGGGAGCTGCTCGACACCAGGCCGGCCGTCGACGACGGCCCGGGAGTGGACTTCGCATCAGGCGCTCTCGGCGTCGAGCTGGCCGACGTCTCGTTCTCCTACGCCGGACCCCCGGTCCTCGAGGACGTCTCGTTCCGGGTTGATCCGGGCGAGGTGCTGGGGATCCTCGGCCGCACCGGCTCGGGCAAGACGACCGTCGCCCGCCTCGTCTACCGCCTCCACGACCCGGCCGCCGGCGCGGTGCGGATCGACGGGCGCGACATACGCCAGGCGCGCCTGGACCAGCTGCGCACCCGTGTCGCCCTCGTCACCCAGGACGTCCAGCTCTTCCACGCCTCCCTGCGGGACAACGTGGCCCTGTTCGACCCTCGCCCCGACGACGCCCGCCTGCTGGAAGCCTTCGCCGCCCTCGGCCTGGGCGGCTGGCTCGAGCGCCTGCCGGCGGGACTCTCGACCGTGCTGGGACCGGGCGGATCCGGCCTCTCCGCCGGGGAGGCCCAACTGGTCGCACTGGCCCGGGTGTTCCTCGCCGATCCGGGGGTGGTGCTGCTCGACGAGGCGTCATCCCGCCTCGATCCCGCCAGCGAGCGGCTGGTGGAGACGGGGATGGACCACCTGCTGGCCGGGCGCACCGGCCTCGTCATCGCTCATCGCCTCACCACCGTGGCCCGGGCCGACCGCATAATCGTCCTGGAGGCCGGGCGGGTGGTCGAGAGCGGGAGGCGAGCCGATCTGGCCGGCGACCCCACCTCGCGCTTCTCCCACCTGAGCCGCCTCGCCACCCAGGGGGAGGTGGCGGTCCGATGAGGCTCCTCATGAGGTTGATCCGGTTCAGCCCCCGCCAGTTCGGGGCGCTGATTCTGTGCGCCGCGGTGATCTACTGCGCCCTGCCGGTCCCGCTGGGCCTGCTGACCAGGGCCTTCTTCGACGCCGTGGGCCATCAGCACCGGGCGGGGCTCAATGTGTGGACGGCCGTGGCCGCCCTGGCCGCGGTGCAGGCCGCCGAGGTCCTCGGCGAGCTGGCCCTGTCCTTCCCGTGGAGCGGCCTGCAGCAGCGGACCTACTCCCTGTTCCAGCACAACATCTTCGCCGGCATCCTCGACGGCTACGGGCGCCACGGATTGACCGAGCCGGCGGGGGCGGCGATCAGCCGCTTCCGCGACGAGCCGATGGCCATCACCAGCGGATCGCTTGACGCTCTCTGCGACCTGCTCGGTCGCTCCATGTTCGCCGTGGTGGCGGCGGTGGTGATGTGGAGGATCAACCCCCTCGCCACCCTGGCCGCCTTCGCCCCCGTCCTGGTCAGCGCGGCCGCCAGCGACGCCCTGGGCAACCGGGCCGCCCGCTACGGGGCGCAGGCCCGCCAGGCCACCACCGACCTGAGCGGGTTCGTCGGCGAGGTGGTGGCGGCCCACCTGGCCCTGACCGCGCCCGGGGCGTCGGAGCGGGCGACCGGCCGGTTGAGCGACATGAGCGAGACCAGGAGGCGCCTGGCCGTGCGGGACACGGTCTTCAGCCAGGCCCTCAACTCACTCAACTTCCACGTGGTCCACGTCGGCACCGGCGTCGTCCTGCTGGTGGCGGCGGCCGCCATCCGCTCGGGTCGCTTCACCGTCGGGGACTTCGCCATGTTCGTCGTGTTCCTCGACCAGCTGACCTTCCTGCCGGCCGAGATCGGCCGGCTGGTCACCGAGCTCAAACAGACCGAGCGCTCGATCGCTCGGATGCACGCCCTGGTGCCTGGCACCGATCGCCACGACCTGGCCCTACCGGTGCCGCTGAGGCCTTCAGCGGGTCCGGCGGCGGACCGCCGACCGGTGACCCCCCGCCGCGGTGAGCTCGAGCGGCTGGAGGTCCGCCGCCTCCGCTACTCCTATCCGGGCACCGACCGGGGGGTCGCCGACGTGTCGTTCGCCCTGGAGCGCGGCACCTTCACCGTCGTCACCGGACGCATCGGCGCAGGCAAGACCACCATGCTCCACGCCCTCCTGGGCCTGGTCCCCCGTGACGGCGGGGAGCTCCTCTGGAACGGGCAGCCGGTGGAGGACCCGAGCAGTTTCTTCGTGCCGCCCCGCAGCGCCTTCACCCCCCAGGTGCCCCGTCTGTTCAGTGACAGCCTGCGGGAGAACCTCGAGCTGGGCCGGGCGGATGGCGACGAGGCTCTGGCCGCGGCGATTCACGTCGCCGTGCTCGAGCCCGATGTCGAGACCCTGGAGGCCGGCCTCGACACCCTGGTCGGGCCGCGGGGCGTGAGGCTGTCCGGTGGTCAGGTTCAGCGCTCGGCGGCGGCCCGCATGTTCCTCGCCCGGCCCGAGCTGCTGGTGATCGACGACCTGTCCTCGGCCCTCGACGCCGCGACCGAGGCCGAGCTGTGGCGGAGGCTGTTCCGGGGGCTGGAGGGGATCACGGCCCTGGTGGTCTCCCACCGGCCGGCCGCCCTGCGCCGGGCTGATCGGATCCTGCTGCTCGACGAGGGGCGCCTGGCCGCCGTCGGCACCCTCGAGCAACTGCTCTCGACGTCGGGCCTGATGCGCTCCCTCTGGAGCCACGGGGCCGCTGCCTCGTCACCGGAGGAGGGGGCGGACGCCTGAAGGCTCGGGAGGCACCCACGTGATCGCCGTCGCCTCCGTGCCCGGTGGCATCCTGGGGCGGTGTCTGGGGCACCCTGGGCCACCGGCGGCTGGGTCAGCCGCCTCCGGGGCGGCGAGTGGATCCTTGTGCACCTCCGGGGCGGCCCCCACGACGGCCACCATGCCCACGCCCGAAGGCGCGACACCACCCTGGTCGTGGGGGGACCGACCGGGCCGGTGTATGTCAGGACCGGTCAGCGGGAGACGTCCCACGGGTGCAGCCTTCCGGTGTTCGCGGCAGCCACGGCGCGCCGGCCGTGGAGGTCGTGGTCGCCGAGGCCGTCCACCTGGATGTCGCCCTGGGGCACGCAGGTGGGCGCCCACCTGTCCGGCGGCCCGCATGACGGCGAGCACGTCGTGGTGATGGCGGGCGAGCCGGGGATCCGCATCGCCTCACAGGCCAACGTCGTGTACTGGCGCACGCTGAGGCGAGACCGCCACCACGGCTGCGGCCTGCGGATCTACCGGGCCTCCCGCCTCAACAACCGGTGGCTGGCCGCCGTGGCCATCGGCCGCCGCCGCCGTCATCCACCGTGGTGAGCGGGCGGCGGCCGGAGCAGGTCAGACCGGGCCGACCTCGACCCCGTGCCAGAAGGCGATGCGGTCGCGGATCGGCTCGGCCGCCTCGAGTGTCTCCGGGTAGTACCAGGCGGCGTCGGCGTTCACGGCGCCTTCCACCACCACGGCGTGGTAGCTGGCGTCTCCCTTCCACGGGCAGTGGGTGCGGGTCTGGCTCTCCCGCAGCAGCTCGCCCCGCACGTCCTCGCGGGGGAAGTAGTGGTTGCCCTCGACGACCAGGGTCCGGTCGCTTTCGGCCAGGACCGCCCCGTTCCACGTCGCCCTGACCTTGTCCCCGCCCGGCCGGATCTCCCTGCTCATGCTCGGCCCGCCTTCCCTTCGCTCGACATCGGTCCCCCGTACCCCGGCGGCGGATGGAAGACTCCCCGGCGTCACCGAGGAGGCGCCCCGTGAAGCTGGAGGACCGTCCCCAAGTAGTGGTCGAGACCAGGGTAGAGGCACCGGCGGCCGCCATCTGGGCCGTGGCCACCGACCTCACCCGCATGGGCGAGTGGAGCAGCGAAAACCGGGGGGGCACCTGGTTGGACGGCGCTGAGGGGCCCACCCTCGGGGCCCGGTTCCGGGGGCGCAACCGGCACCCGGCCATCGGCGAGTGGGAGACCGTGGCGGTGGTGGACCGCTTCGAGCCGAACCGGTTTCTCGGGTGGCGCCTCGGCGAGGAGTCGGCGCCGGCGGCATCGTGGTCGTTCGAGATCGTCGAGGACGGGGACGGGTGCCTGTTGCGCCAGTGCTGCCGGCTCGGCCCCGGGCCGTCCGGGCTCAGCGCCGCCATCGAGCGCATGCCGGACAAGGAGGACCGCATCATCGCCAGGCGCCTCGACGAGCACCGCTCGAACATGGAGGCGACCGTCGCAGGCATCAAGCGCAGCGCCGAGGAGGCGTCCCGATGAGGCTGGCGGTCAACCTCGGGGGACGGGACTGGGCCGAGACGCTGACCTACGTGAGGGAGGCCGAGCGGCTGGGGGTGGCGGCGGCATGGAGCGCCGAGGCCTGGGGCACGGACGCGGTGACGCCGCTGGCCTGGCTGGCGGGTCAGACCGAGCGGATACTGCTCGGCTCGGGGATCATGCAGATCAGCTCCCGCACCCCGGCCATGACCGCACAGACGGCCATGACGATGGCCCAGCTGTCCGGCGGCCGCTTCCTGATGGGGCTGGGGGCCAGCGGGCCCCAGGTGGTGGAGGGCCTGCACGGCCAACCTTTCGCCCATCCCCTGGGCCGCATGCGGGAGACGATCGACATCGTCCGCCTGGCCATGTCGGGAGCCAGGGTCGAGTACCACGGCCGCCATTTCGAGCTGCCCCGCCCCCGTGGTGAGGGCAAGGCCCTGCGGCTGCAGATCCGTGCCGTGGACCCGGTGCCGATCTACATAGCCAGCCTGTCGCCGAAGATGCTCGAGCTGACCGGCGAGGTGGCCGACGGGTGGCTGGGGACCAGCTTCGTGCCCGAGGGCGCCGCCGAGTTCCTCCGCCACATCGAGACCGGCGCCAAGCGGGCCGGCCGGTCCCTCGCCGCCATCGACCTGTCCCAGGGCGGCGACGTCGCCTTCGGCGACGACGTCGAAGCCATGGTCGCCCGCCGCAAGCCCGGCCTGGCCTTCTCCCTCGGCGGCATGGGCTCGGCCACCACCAACTTCTACAACGACGCCTACAGCCGCCAGGGCTTCGCCGAGGTGGCCGACGCGGTCCGCCGGCTGTGGGTGTCCGGTCAGCGGGACAGGGCGGCCGAGGCCGTGCCCGACGAGATGGTGCTGGCCACCACCATGATCGGGACCGAGCAGATGGTCGCCGACCGGATGCGGGCCTGGCGCGACGCAGGCATCACCACCCTGCGGGTCTACCCCGCCGGCGACAACCTCGAGGCCCGCCTCGACACCCTCGGTCGGGCGGTCGATATCGCCCGCTCCCTGTGAGCCCCGGGCCTACGACGGTGCCGTGACGGTCGTGGCCGGCGAGGTCATGGCCCGGCTGGTCGAGCGCCTGGCCGAGGCGGGCTGGGTCGCCCCTGACATCGAGGCCGGCGCCGTCATGGAGGCCGCCCGGTGCCTTGCCCCCACCCCGGCCGAGGTCGAGGTGGTGGCCGAGCGGATCGCGGCTCGGCGCCTGGGGGGCGAGCCTCTCGAGCACATCACCGGCCAGGTCGACTTCGCCGGCCTGCGACTGGTGATTGGCCCGGGTGTGTACGTGCCCCGGGCGCAGACCGAGCCGCTGGCGCTCGAGGCGGCCGCCCGGCTGGCCTCCTCCGCCCCGCCCCGCCGCGCCCTCGACGTGGGGACCGGCTGCGGCGCCATCGCCGCCGTGCTGGCCCAGGTGGACGGAGCCGAGGTCGTGGCCACCGACGTGGACCCCCTGGCCCTGGCCTGGGCCCGGCGGAACGCAGCTGTCCACCGCTTCGAGGTGATCGCCTCCGACCTGTTCGCCGATGTGCCCCCTGCCTACCGCGGTGGATTGGGCGTGGTCACCGCGTGCCTGCCTTACGTCCCCAGCGGGGCGATGGAGTACCTCCCCCGCGACGTACTCGCCCACGAGCCGACCGGCGCCCTGTGCGGGGGCGACGACGGCCTGGCCCTGGTAAGGCGGCTCATCGACGGGGCGGCGCAGTGGCTGGCTCCGGCGGGCTGGCTGCTGGCTGAGATCGGCGCCGATCAGGGGACCCTCTGTCTCGAGCAGCTGGCCCGGGCCGGATTCACCGACTACCGGGTCGTCTACGACGACGAAGGTGACGCCCGCCGCGTCGAGGGGAGGCTGGCGTGACCTGCTCGATCGTCGTCCTCGACGCCTCCGCCGGACAGCTCAGCGCTCAGCAGCCGACGGCGCCGTCGATCAGCTCGCGGATGAGGTCGGCGTGGCCGTTGTGGCGGGCGTACTCCTCGATCATGTGGTTGTAGATCCACCGCAGCGAGTAGGGCACGCCCCGGCGGTCGCCGGTGAAGTCGAGGTCCTTGCCCGACGCCGCCAGGCGGCTGGCCTCGCACTCCTTCTGCCAGGCCGACAGGTCGGTCTCCCAATCGGCATCATCCAGGGGGACGAGCTCGCTGTCCTCCTTGGCCGGGTCAAGCCAGATGTAAGGAGTGTCGGGGGCGCTGAGCAGGACCCGGCGGAACCAGTTGCGCTCCACCTCGGCCATGTGCCGGACCAGCCCGTGCAGGGACAGGCGCGAGGTGGGAACCGGTCGCCGCTTGCGGGCCTCGTCGTCGAGGCCCTCGCACTTGAGCTGCAGCGTCATGCGGTGGTACTCCAGCCAACCGTCGAGCATCTCCCGCTCGTCGAGCACGAACGGCGGCTCGGTCCGGCGGGAGTCGATCATGTCGCCGACCATGACGGCGAACCTACCAACCGCCCCGGTTGTCCGGCACGGTGAAAACCAGCGGCAGGACCAGGACGAGCATGATGGCCAGGACGAGGAAGGAGTCGCCCAGGGCGGCGCCCTCGGCCGAGCTGCGGGCCACGAAGGCGGTGGTGGCCGACACCCCGATGATCGCCCCCGCCTGCCTGAACATCCCCCGCAGTCCGGCGATGGCGGCCACATCGGCCGGGGCCAGGGCCAGGGTGGCGTTGTTCGAAGCCGGACCGGCCATGCCGATGCCCAGGCCGGTGACCGCGGCCGCCCCCGCCAGCCACAGGTAGGCGCTGCCCACCACGGGCGAGAGAGTCAGCAGGGCGAGGCCGGCGGCGATGATGCCGAAGCCGACCAGCATGGGCGGGCGGTAGCCGGTGCGGCGCAGCATGAACGAGGCCGCCGCCGCCACCAGCATCATCCCCACGGCGCGGGCGGTGAGGAGCGTGCCCGCCTCAAGCGCAGGCAGCCGGTAGCGCTCCTGGGCGTAGAGGGGGACCAGGGCGCCGAAGCCGAGGGCGCAAATGCCGAAGACGAAGTTGATGAAGTTCATCACCAGGAAGCCGCTGCCCCTGAGCAGCCTGACGGGGATTATCGGTGCCGCCATCCGGCCGGCCCGGCGGTAGAAGACGACGGTCAGGGCCAAGCCTGTCAGGACCGGGGCCAGGACGGTCGGGGTGCCGAATCCGGTGTGGCCGTTGCCCAGGTTGGTCACCCCGTACATGACGGCGAAGATCATCACCCCGAGCAGGCAGGCTCCGGCCAGGTCGGTGCGGGGCGCCTGCTCGGGGCGGGAGGCGGGCAGGAACCGCACCGCCAGCACGAACAGCACCGCCCCGATGGGCACGTTGACGAAGAAGATGCCACGCCAGGACCAGTAATTGAGGATGACCGCTCCGATCACCGGCCCGACCAGGGCCCCCAGCGGGAAGATGCTGGTGAACAGGCCTATGGCCCGGTCGCGGTCGGAGCCGAAGCGGTCGGCGATGATGCCGGTGGCCGAGGGCATGAACGCGCCACCGCCGAGCGCCTGGACGAAGCGGAGGGCGACCAGCACGTAAATGTCCTGGGCCAGGCCGCACAGCAACGAGCTGACGGTGAAGAGGACCACGCAGACGATGAAGACCCGCTTGCGCCCCAGCTGGTCGCTGATGCGCCCGGCGACAGGCATGGCGACCGTCTGGCCCAGCTGGTAGGCGGTGATGGTCCACCCCGACCAGTTGATGCGGGCTCGCAGGGCGTGGTGCAGGGTGGGCAGGGCGGTGGCCACGATGGTGGCGTCGGTCGAGGCCATGAACAGCCCGATCGACATGACCCCGAACACCAGCCAGCGGGAGGACTGCCCCAGCCCGGCCGCCCCGGCGGGGGCGGCCGTGGTGGCGGGGCTGGTCACATCGGCGGGGACGGTCTCCAACGCTCGGTTGGCTCCAACGGCTCGGGCGGCGGCCTTCGATGATACGGGTCGGCCCGGCGGAGACCCCAGGGCCGCCCGAGCGATGACGGGGCTATGGTCAGCGGTCCATGGCCCGACTCATCCTGGTGCGCCACGGCCGGGCCGCCGCCGGCTGGGGCGAGGACGCCGATCCCGATCTGGACGACGACGGCCGGCGGCAGGCCGAGGAGATGGCCGCCAAGCTGGCCGTCGACGGGCCCATGCATCTGTGGACCAGCCCCCTGCGACGGGCCCGGAGCACCGCCGCCGCCCTCGAGCGCCGGTGGGGCAGCCCGGCCCGGGTGGAACCCCGCGTCGGGGAGATCCCCTCACCGCCGGGAGCCCAGGGCGAGCTGGGCAACCGGGGGGCCTGGCTCGGCGGGGTCATGGGCTCGAGCTGGGACGACCCCGGTCTCGACGCCTTCCTGCACGAGTGGCGCGATCAGCTGATCGGGGCGCTGACCTCCGTCCAGGAGGACACCGTCGTCGCCACCCATTTCGTCGCCATCAACACCGCGGTCGGGGCGGCCACCGGCGCCACCGCGGTCACCTCCTTCCGCCCCGACTACTGCTCCCGCACCCTGTTCGAGGTGGAGTCCGGCCGCCTGGAGCTGGTCGAGCTGGGCAGTGAGGGCTCCACCCTCGTCCGCTGACGGCCCCGGTCAGCCGGCCAGGCTGAGAGGGAGCCGGCGCAGGCCCCTGACGATGGGGTTGACCACCCGCTCGGGCGTTCCGGCCAGCTGGAGGCTGGTCAGGACGGGGGCGAGCTCCTCCATGACCACCCTGGCCTCCAGCCTGGCCAGCGATGCCCCCAGGCAGAGGTGGATTCCCGAGCCGAAGGCGACGTGGTCCTTGGGGTTGCGATCCGGGTCGAAGGTGTCGGGCTCGGGGTACTTGGCCGGGTCGCGGTTGGCCGCCCCGTAGAGCACGACCACCGAGCTGCCCGCCGCCAGCTCCTTGCCCCCCAGGGTGGTGTCCTCCCGCACCTGGCGCCACAGGGCCTGCACGGGCGAGTCGAAGCGCAGGCACTCCTCCACCACCGCCGGTATGCAGGCGGGCTCGGCGGAGATGCGCTTGGCCACGTCGGGCCGGTCGAGCAACACCATCATGAGGTTGCCGAGCAGGTTGGTGGTCGTCTCGTTGCCGGCGACGAGCAGCAGCATGCAGAACATCAGCAGCTCCCGCTGGCTCAACGGCTCCCGCCCGTTGACCAGGGCGGAGATGAGATCGGGCCCTGGTTCGGCCCGGCGCCTGTCGATCTCGCCGGCGAAGAACCCGAACATCTCGCCGTACACCGAGGCGTCCCGCCCCGACCCGCCGATGCCGCCGATCATGGCGTCGGACCACCGCTTGAAGTCCTCGCGGCGCTCGGCGGGGATGCCGAGCAGGTCGGCGATGACGGTCACCGGCACCGGGTAGGCGATCTCGTCGACCAGGTCGGCCGTGCCTTGCTCGGCCGCCCGGATGAACGCGGCCACGAAGGGCTGGGCGGCCGAGCGAACCCGCGGCTCGAGCGCTGCCACCACGCTGGGGATGAAGTGGGGCTGCACGATGCGGCGAAGGGCGGTGTGGTCGGGGGGATCCGAGCCGATGAGCGAACGCATGCCCTCGATGCCCGAGCCCAGCGGAGCGGAGGAGAACCGACCGTGGTCCCGCAGGGCGGTCACCACCTCGGCGTAGCCGGTCAGCACCCACGAGCTGGTGGCCGGGCTCTGGTAGACGGGGTCGGTCGCCCTCACCCGGGCGTAGTGCGGATAGGGGTCGTCGGCGATCGCCGGGTCGAACGGGTTGAAGTCGTCCATGAGCTGATCAGGCCTCCAGAAGTCGAAAGGCGAGGCGCCGGCCTCGTCCCTGGGTCATGGCCAGCGCTATCCACAGCTTGAACAGCGCGTCGAGCATCTCCTCCTGGTCGGCGCCCACGTCGACCGGGCGCAGACCCACCCCAGCGATCACCTGTTCCACCGTCGCCCGGTCCGCCTCAGGAGCGGAGAAGAACATGTCGGCCGCGCCGTCGGCGAAGACGGGCTCGGCCATGTTCTCCCCGCCGACGGTGTTGAAGGCACGGGCGTACCGCACGCCGGCGGGAAGCTCGGCTCTGGCGTTGACGACCGGCGCCCCCATGCGGTTGGTGGCGTCGATCACCAGGCGACCGTCAAGGGCGCGACCGTGCTCCGACGCCAGCTGGGCGACCGCCGCTCCGGGCAGGGCGAGGACCACCACGTCGGAGGACCCGATGGCGTCGCCGACCGTCGCCACGGTGGCCCCGCTGTCACCGGCGACGTCGTCGTCGCCATGCCTCGAGCCGAACGTCACCTGGTGGCCCGAACCGGCCAGGGCCCGCCCGAGAATCCCTCCGATGAAGCCCGTACCGATGACCGCCACCCGCACTCGTCAACTCCTGGGAGGGGCGGATCAGGCCTGGACGGCCGGCCCCTCCTCGTCGGGGTCATCATCGTCCAACAGCCGGCGCAGCGCGGCACGGATCTGCTCGGGCGAGGCCTGGGTGAGGGCGGCGGCGAGCTCCGGGTCGTCGATGACCGAG
This sequence comes from Acidimicrobiales bacterium, assembly GCA_035653595.1. Taxonomy (GTDB): domain Bacteria; phylum Actinomycetota; class Acidimicrobiia; order Acidimicrobiales; family JAJPHE01; genus DASRBO01. The sequence continues at coordinate 56,443 of DASRBO010000063.1, forward strand.
CGGGTGTCACCCAGCTTCACCTCGACGGTGGTCGGGAGGGGCGAGTCGCTGGTCCGGGTCAGCTCTACCGCCTCCACCGCCTGCCGGAAGGACTGCGGCGTCACCCCCAGGGCGGCCAGGGCGAGGGTGGCCCGGGCCCGGCTGTCCTCCAGCAGCGCCGCCACCAGGTCGGCGCTGGTGGCCGTGTCCCCCTCCCCTGGCCTCATCCGGTCGAGGGCGGAGTTGAGTGCCCCCGACATCGCCTGGCGCTGGCGCCCCCTCATGGCCCGCCGGCCCAGCCGACCGGCCCTTCCGCTGACCTCGGCGGCGCCCGGAAACTCCAGGAACTGGGCCCGCTGTCGCATCTCGACCAGGACGGCGGTGACCGCCTGGACGGTGCCGGCGGCGTCCAGTCCCCGTTCAGCCAGCAGCTCGGCGACAAGGCCCCCATGGCGGGAGAGAGCGATCAGGATGTGCTCGGTCCCTATGTAGTTGTGGCCGAGCTTGAGTGCCTCCTTGAGGGACATCTCCAGCACCTGCTTGGCGCCCTGGGTGAAGGGCGGGTCGGCCGGCTGGTGCCTGGCCGGATCGGCCTCGGCGTCGCCCGCCAGCGCCCCCCGCACCCGATCAGCGGTCAGACCGGCCTCGGCCAGGATGCGCCCGCCCACACTCTGGGGGTCGACCATCACGCCGAGCAGGAGGTGCTCCGGGGCGATGGCCGAGGCCCGCAGGGCCCGGGCTTCCGTCCTCGCCTCCACCAGCGCCCGACGGGACTTGGCCGTGAACCTCTCGAACATGATCCCAGAGTAATAACGGTGTCAAGACCCTGTTATTTGATAGCGTGACCGTCAGTGTGATCAGTGAAGACGGCAACAGCGAGGACCGTGACAGTGGAGGGGGTGACGGCATAAAGGACGGCGGCGGACACGGTGAGGCTGCCCGTGCCACCAGCGCCGGGCCCAGCCCCGGACCGAGCTCGGTCGACTGGGACCAGCTGCTGGCCCAGCTGGCGACCCAGCCCGACGACGAAGGCTGGGTGACCCTCGACGAGGCCTGCCGGGCCTCCGGGGTGTCGAGGTCGACCCTGCGGTCCTGGTACCGCAAGGGGGTGGTCCCGTCCCGCATGGTCGCCAGCCTCCACGGGCCTCAGCGGGTCGTGCCCCTGGAGGGGGTGCTGGAGCGCTCGGCGGCCTCGCCCCGTCTGCGCCGCCAGCTCGACCATGCCCATTCGCTCCAGTCCCAGATCGACGACCTGCGCCACCGGGTGGAGCTGCTGGAGACCCTGCTGGCCGAGGCCATCGAAGGCCGGCCCCCCGGCGAGGGCTGAAGGCGGCGGCCGGCGCGGCGGGCGGCCAGTATGAGCCGGTGCCGCCGTCGGGAGCGCTGCCGGTCTACGTCGAGGTCGGCCGGCGCAGGTGCTTCGCCGCCGCCGTCGACTGGCCCGGTTGGTGCCGCAGCGGGATCGGTGAGGACGGCGCCCTCACCACCCTGATCGCCTACCGGGCCCGCTACAGGAAGGCCCTGGGCCCGGCGGCCAGGGGCCTCCCCGACCCCCGGTCGGTGGCCGACCTCGAGGTGGTCGAGAGGGTGGGCGGCGGCTCCGGCACGGAGTTCGGCACGCCCGGAGTGGTCCCCGACCTGGACCGCCGCCCGGTCGGAGGGTCAGAGCTGCGCCGGCTGCTGCGCATCCTGGAGGCCTGCTGGTCGAGCTTCGACCGGGCCGCCCGGGCGGCCGCCGGAGTCGAGCTGGCCAAGGGCCCCCGGGGCGGCGGGCGGGATCTGGCCAAGATGAAGGCGCACATGGCCGAGGGCGACTCCGGCTACCTCGGGGCGGTGGGCGGCCGCTTCCCCGGCGACGCCCGCTCCGACCCCACCGGGCTGCGGGCGGCCTTCGTCGACGCCGTCGAGGCCCGGGCCCGCGGCGAGCTACCCGACTTCGGCCCCCGCGGCGGGGCCCGCTGGCCGGCCCGCTACGCCGTGCGCCGGGCGGCATGGCACGCCCTCGACCACGCCTGGGAGATCGAGG
>DASRBO010000064.1:0-26747 GCA_035653595.1 Acidimicrobiales bacterium
CATGGGGGTCACCGGCGAACGGGAGTCGCTGGCGGCCACGGCGTCGGTGATGGGCAGGCGCCTGCGGGCGGTCACCGACAAGCCGGTGCTGATCGGCATCGGGGTGTCCACCCCGGCCCAGGCACTGGAGGTGTGCCAGGCCGCCGACGGGGTGGTCGTGGGCTCGGCCGTGGTGCGACGGCTGTTGGAGGGGGGCGGTCCCGAGGCGGCGGCCGACTTCGTCGGGTCGATCCGGGCCGCCCTGGACGGGGGCTGATGGCGGACTGCGAGCTGTGCGAGGCCGCCCGGATGAGCACCTGGTACCACGAGGACGAGGTGTGCTGGGTGGCCGACTGCGAGGTGTGCGACGTGCCGATGGTGGTGTGGCGCAGCCACGGCCCCACCCCCCCGGAGGAGGACCTCGCCCACATGCTGGGTGAGCTCGAGCGGGTGGCCACCGAGCGCTTCGGGGCCGGCGGCTACAGCGTCGACCGGGTCATGCGCCAGATACCGGACCACTTCCACGCCCACGCCCGTGACCCGGGCTGGTGGGGCCGCCGTTTCCGCTGACGCCCACCGCGGGGGCCCCGGAGGGCTGGAGAGCCCGCTGGCGCTTCGGCAGGCATGTGGTCCTCTGGCCACGAAGAGCGCGCAGGGGGAGGGGGGATGCGCGGTTTTGGCGGGAGCAGCGGGTACGGTCGATGCACCGCCGACAAAGGAGACGGTATGCCCACCTTCGAGGGCTATTGCGTGAAGTGTCGGGAGAAGCGGCAGTTCGACGGCAGCGAGGTCGAGCTGGCCAACGGCCGGCGGGCCGCCCAGGGCCAGTGCCCGGTGTGCGGCACGAAGATGAACCGGATGCTCGGCAAGGGCTGACCACACGGGCGGCGGGAGGGCCCGAGGGATCCGGCCCTTTCGGCGCCCTCCCGAGCCGTGGCCAGGTGCCGGCGGCCGGGCGGGCAGATCCGGGCCGGCCCCGGTGTTGGCAGAATGGATGGCCGACACCGGGGAGGTTCACACGTGCTGACCGACGAGGAACGGGGCCGCCGCCTGGGCGACCTCAACTCGCTCATCGAGATGATGCGCCCGGCCGTTCAGGCCGACGGGGGCGACCTGGTGCTGCGCGACGCCGACGTGGAGTCCGGGGTCATCGAGGTGATGCTGCAGGGCGCCTGCAGCTCCTGCGCCATCAGCTCTACGACCCTGCAGGCCGGGGTCGAGCGCATCCTCAAGGACCGGCTCAAGTGGGTGACCGAGGTCAAGGGGGACGTGGACGAGTCCTTCGACCTCGAGGAGAGCCTCGCCCTGGGCCGGGGCGGCTACGTCCCCAAGTACTGATCCGATGAGCGAGCCATCCACCGCCGAGGCGGTACCCGACGCCGATGTCGTGCTGCGTCAGGTGTCCGACGGGGTCGCCCTCCTCACCCTCAACCGCCCTGACCGCCTCAACGCCTGGACCGGGGCCATGGAGCGGCGCTACTTCGACCTGCTGCAGGAGTCGGCCGACGACCCCGACGTCAGGGTCATCGTGGTGACCGGAGCGGGGCGGGGCTTCTGCGCCGGAGCCGACATGGACGACCTGCAGGCCATCGGCAGGGCCGGCGGGATGCGGGGCAGCCGGCGGCCCCAGACCTTCCCGCTCGGCATCCCCAAGCCGATCATCGCCGCCATGAACGGCGCCGCCGCCGGGGTCGGGCTGGTGCAGGCGCTGATGTGCGACATCCGCTTCGCCGCCGCCGGGGCCAAGCTGACCACGTCCTTCGCCCGCCGCGGTCTCGTGGCCGAGCACGGCATGTCGTGGATGCTGCCCCGGCTGGTGGGCCAGGCCGCCGCCCTCGACCTGCTCCTGTCGGCCCGGGTGGTGCTGGCCGAGGAGGCTGCCGAAATGGGGCTGGTCAACAAGGTCCTTCCGCCCACCCACCTGCTCGACCACACCATGGACTACGCCCGCGACATCGCCACCAACTGCGCGCCGGCGTCGCTGGCCACCATCAAAGCCCAGGTCTACGACCACCTCGACACCGGCCTGAGCGCCGCCCTCGAGGACTCCAACCGGCTGATGGCCAAGTCGCTGGCCGCCCCCGACTTCAACGAGGGCGTGGCCAGCTTCCTGGAGCGCCGGCCGCCCCGCTTCGCCCCTCTCGAGCGCTGATCGGGGCGCGGGCCTCCCCGGCCGAGGCCGGGGAGGGGGGCCGGGCCGTCGAAAGGGCGATCAGCCCGGGCGGCGCCCGGACATCTCGGCGTTGGGGGCGGCCTTGGCCACGAGGTCGGGCACGACCTTGCCCAGCTCGGCCGGGTCCCACCGGTCGCCCTTGTCCACGCCGGGGCCGGCGACCCAGCCCTCGGCCACGCTGATGCGGCCGCCGGCGACGTTGAAGACCCGACCGGTGATTTCCTTGGACTCGGCGCTCCCGAGCCACACCACCAGGGGAGCGATGTTGTCGGGGGAGCGCTGGTCGAACTCCTCCGGCTTGCGTTCGGCGGCGGCCCGGCCCATGCCGAGGTTCTCGGTCATGCGGGTGAGGGCGCCGGGGGCCACGGCGTTGACGGTGATCCCGTAGCGGGCGAGCTCCTTGGCGGCGATGATGGTGAAGGCGGCGATGCCGGCCTTGGCCGCCCCGTAGTTGGTCTGGCCCACGTTGCCGTAGATGCCCGACGACGACGTGGTGTTGATGATGCGGGCGTCGTTCTCCTGGCCCTCCTTGACCCGCTCCCGCCAGTAGGTGGCGGCCCAGCGGGTGGGGGCGAAGGTCCCCCGCAGGTGCACCTTGATGACGGCGTCCCACTCGCCGTCGGTCATGTTGACCAGCATCCGGTCCCGCAGGATGCCGGCGTTGTTGACCAGCACGTCGAGCCGGCCGAAGCTCTCCACGGCCGCGTTTATCAGCCGCTGGGCGCCCTCCCAGTCCGACACGTCGTCGCCGTTGGCCACCGCCTCGCCGCCCATGGCGCGGATCTCGTCGACGACCTCGCCGGCCGGACCGGTCGAGCTGCCCGTGCCGTCGACCTCGGCGCCCAAGTCGTTGACCACGACCTTGGCCCCCTGCCTGGCGAACTCGACGGCATGACCCCTGCCGATGCCCCGCCCTGCCCCGGTGACAACGACGACCCTTCCTTCACAGATTCCGGCCACTCGGCCCCCTCCTTGGCTCAATGGGCCCGGATACTAGGGTTGGCGGCGCGCCTGCCGCGAGGCGGGCGACCCAGCGAGGAGAACCCTGTGCCCGACTGGAGCCGCCTGGCCCGCGACCTCAGCGACGTGCTGCACCTGAGCCAGCCGCCCATCGCCATCACCTTCTCCGACCGTCCGCCGCCGGGGGTGCCGGCCTTCGACGAGCCGATGCCCGACCCCCTGGCCGACGGCCGCACCGGGCGGGTGCCGGCCGGGTGCGTCTTTTGGATCAAGGCGGCCGAGCGCAGCTTCACCACCGAGGCCGCCGACCACGCCAACTGCAGCGTGGGCAGCTTCACCCACGGCTTCGTCGATGCCGCCGACATCGCCGGCAAGGGCGATGTCGCCGCCCTGGTCGAGACCGGATGGGCTCCGCCAGGCATCCTCGACGTCCTGCCCCGGATCAGGACCAGGCCGGCCCATGTCAGCTACGGGCCCCTGGCCGACGCCGGTACCGATCCCGACGTGGTCCTCCTCCGGCTCAACCCCAAGCAGGCCATGGTCCTCTCCGACGCCGTGCCCGGCCTGCGCTTCGAGGGCAAGCCCCAGTGCCACATCATCCCCATGGCCAAGGAGGACGGCCAGGTGGCCGTCAGCGTGGGGTGCATGCTCAGCCGGGTGCGCACCGGGCTTCCCAGCACCGATATGACCGCCGCCATCCCCGCCGGCCGCCTGGCCGAGGTGATCGAGAGCCTCGATCGCACCAACCGGGCCGACAGCGCCGTGGCCGCCTACGCCGCCGAGGACGCCGCCCGCTTCGGCCCCTGACCCCTCCTCGGCGCGGTCGGCCGGGGTCCCGGCGCAGTCGACGACGGGCGGTGGCTCGCTAGCTGCGGTCGGTGGCCAGGGGGATGCCGGCCCCCGAGCCAGTAGCGTCGGGAAAGGCTCTTACCGCGGGAGGATGCCCGATGCAGCGACTCACCGGCCTGGACGCCAGCTTCCTGTACCTCGAGACGCCGACCAACCACATGCACGTGGCGTCGACGACGGTCTTCGACCCCAACACCGTGCCGGGGGGCTACTCCTTCGACAAGGTGCGCGACCTGGTGCGGGAGCGGCTGCCCCTGCTGCCCCCGTTCCGCCGCCGGCTGGTCGAGATCCCCTTCGGCCTCCACCACCCCCTCTGGATCGAGGACCCCGACTTCGACCTCGACTACCACCTGAGACGGGCGGCTCTGCCTGCTCCGGGTGGGGCGGTCGAGCTGGCCCAGTTCGCCGCCGACGTCATGGGTCGTCCCCTGGACCGCAGCCGGCCCCTGTGGGAGATGTACGTCATAGAGGGGCTCGAGGGCGGCCTGATCGCCACGGTCACCAAGACCCATCACTCGGCCATCGACGGGGTTTCGGGTGCCGAGCTGACGGTCAACCTCCTCGACCTGCAGCCGGAGCCCACCCCCATGAGCGAGGAGGACACCTGGGAGCCGGACCGCATCCCGAGTGACTTCGAGCTGGTGGCGTGGGCCCTCAACTCGCTGGCCCGCCAGCCGCTGGCCGCCGCCAAGGCGGCCCGGCGCACCCTCGAGATGGCGGTCAACCTGCGCCGGCGCAACCGCCGCCCGGACGTCACCCCGCCCCCGGCGCCGTTCAGCGCTCCCCGGACCCCGCTCAACCAGAACATCACCGCCCACCGCACCTTCGCCTTCACCGACATCCCCCTCGACGAGGTGAAGGAGGTGAGGGTCGCCCTGGGCGGCACCGTCAACGACGTGGTGCTGGCGGTGTGCTCGGGTGCCCTGCGCCGCTACCTGGCCGAGCGGGACGAGCTTCCGTCCAAGGCGCTGGTGGCCATGGTTCCGGTGTCGGTCCGCACCGAGGACCAGAAGGGCACCATGGGCAACCGGGTGTCGTCCATGCTGGTGTCGCTGGCCACCGACATAGAGGACCCGGTCAAGCGCCTGGCGGCCATCACCGAGGGCACCAGGCACGCCAAGGACCAGGAGAAGGCCATCGGCGCCGAGTTCCTCACCGACTGGGCCGAGTTCGCCGCTCCGACCGTGGCCGCCCGGGCCGCCCGCCTGGCCTCGTCCATGCGGGTCATGGAGCGGGTGAACCCGATCTACAACCTGACCATCTCCAACGTGCCCGGCCCGCCGTTCCCGCTCTACTCGGCCGGCGCCCGCATGGTGGCGATGTACCCGATGGGCCCCATCGCCGACGGGGCCGGTCTCAACATAACGGTGATGAGCTACATGGGCACCATGTACTTCGGCCTGGTGGCCTGCCGCGAGGTCGTGCCCGATGTCGACGCCATCGCCCGCCACATCGACGAGGCTCTCGACGAGCTGCGCAAGGCGGCCGCCGCCGTGGCCCCGGCCGCCCCGGCGGCGCCCAGGAAGACCGGGGCGGCCAAGGCCATCAAGTGACCGACCGGCTCACCCTCATGGCGGTCCACGCCCATCCCGACGACGAGGCGGTGGCCACCGGCGGGGTCCTGGCCCGCTACGGGGACGAGGGGCTGCGCACGGTGGTGGTCACCTGCACCAATGGGGAGCAGGGCGACGGGCCCGGCGGCCTCAAGCCGCAGGACGCCGGCCACGACGAGGCCGAGGTGGTGCGGATCCGACGGGCGGAGCTCGAGAAGGCCTGTTCCATCCTCGGGGTGAGCGCCCTCGAGCTGCTTGGCTACCGCGACTCGGGCATGGACGGCTGGGAGGCCAACCAGCGCTCGGACTCGTTCTGCAACGCCGACTTCGGCCAGGTGGTGGGGCGGCTGTCCGAGCTGATGGCCCGCTACCGGCCCCAGGTCGTCGTCACCTACGACGAGAACGGCAACTACGGCCACCCCGACCACATCCAGGCCCACCGGGTGACGGTCGCCGCGGCCGAGGCCAGCGGCATTCCGGCCAAGCTCTACGAGATCGCCTTCCCCCGCAGCGCCATGCGTCGGTTCATGGAGATGGCGGGTGCCGCCGGCACCGAGCTGGACCGGGACATGCCCGACGACGCCGACGTCTCGTGGGGGACCCCGGACGAGCTGGTGGGGGCGGTGGTCGACGTCGGCGCCTACGCCGAGCGCAAGCGGGACGCCCTGGCCGCGCACGCCAGCCAGACCGACAACTCCATGTTCCTTCGCCTGCCGCCGGAGACGTTCCGGATGGCATTCGGCAGCGAATCATTCGTGCGCCGCTTTGGCGGTCCCCCAGGCGGTGTGGTGGAGGACGACCTCTTCTCCGGCCTGCGCTGATCGCCCGGCGCTCGGGAACCGGACCGGATCAGCCGGCTTCGGCGTCCCACCCCAGCTGGTCCAGCGGACCGCGACCCCGGCCCAGGTGCCAATGCGCGGCTCCGGTCAGCGCCCGGGCCACGAAGCGGCCGGCGGCGCCGGCGGCGTCGACCGGGCAGTGACCCAGGGCCAGGTAGGCGGCCAGGGCGGCAGAGAAGGTGCAGCCGGTGCCGTGATCGTTGATCGTCGCCACCCTCGGGCGGCGCAGGGCGGTGGCCCCCGAGCGGTCGGCGAACACGTCGACCACCACCTCGCCTTCGAGGTGGCCGCCGGTCACGACGGCTGCCGACGCCCCCATCGCCACCAGCGCCACGGCGGCATCCTCCATGGCGGACACGTCCGCCACAGGCATCCCGCACAGGACGGAGGCCTCGTCCAGATTGGGACACACCACCGTGGCCACAGGGATCAGCACCTTCCGGTAGGCCTCGACCATGCCGGTAGGGGCCAGGGAGTCCCCGGTCGAGGCCCGCAGCACGGGGTCGACCACCAGGGCACCGAGGCGGGCACGCCGGGCGGTCACGACCGAGGCGGTGTCCGGCCGCCCCAGCATGCCGGTCTTGGTGGCGAGCACCGCCAGGTCGCCGACGACGGCGTCGATCTGGTCGGCCACCACCGCCGGCTCCACCGGGTGTAAGGCGCTCACGCCCGTGGTGTCCTGCACGGTCAGGGCGCAGAGGGCGCTGGCCCCGTGCACCCCGAGGGCGGCGAAGGTGCGCAGGTCGGCCTGAAGCCCGGCTCCACCGCCGGGGTCGGAGCCGGCCACGCTCAGGACGACGGCCGGTGTCACCCCGGGCCCAGATCGGCCAGGCCCTCGGGGTCGGTGGAGGCCCGGGCGTAGAGCCGGCGGGGGATGCGACCGGCCCCGCTGGCCAGCCGGCCGGCCTCAACCGCCAGGCGCATGGCGGTGGCCATCGCCTCCGGATCCTCGGCCCTGGTGACGGCGCTAGCCACCATGACGGCGTCGCAGCCCAGCTCCATGGCCAGGGCGGCGTCCGAGGCTGTCCCGATGCCGGCGTCGAGGACGATGGGAACGCTCACCTGCTCGCGGATGATGGCCAGGTTGTAGGGGTTGCGGATGCCCATGCCGCTGCCGATAGGCGCCCCCAGGGGCATCACCGCGGCGCAGCCGATGTCCTGCAGCCGGCGGGCCACAACGGGGTCGTCGGTCGTGTAGGGCAGGACGACGAACCCTTGGTCGACCAGCCGCTCGGCGGCGTCGGTCAACTCGGTGACGTCGGGCAGGAGGGTGCGCTCGTCCCCGATCACCTCAAGCTTGATCCAGTCGGTCTCGAACGCCTCGCGGCACAGCTGGGCCGTGAGCACGGCGTCGCGGCTGGTGTGGCAACCGGCGGTGTTGGGCAGGCAGCGCACCCCGGCGCGGGCCAGCACGTCGAGGACCGAGCCCCGGGCGTTCGGATCGACCCGGCGCAGGGCGACGGTGGCCAGCTCGGCCCCCGAGGCGAGCAGCGCCCTCTCCAGCACCTCGAGGCTGGCGGCCCCCCCGGTGCCGAGGATGAGGCGGGACCCGAGCTTCTCGCCTGCGATGACCAGGGCTTCCCCGGTGTCGTCCGGCACCGTCATCCTCCCTGGGCGGCCGTGAGAACCTCGACGGCGTCGCCCGCCCGCAGGGTGGTGGTGGACCAGAGGCTGCGGGGCACGACCTCGCCGTTGACCGCCACCGCCACGCCCCGCCCAGCGCATGACAGCACCGCCACCACCGAAGCCAGGTCGGTGCCGTCGACGAACTCGGCCGGCTCCCCGTTGAGCCGCAGGTTCACGCCGCCCGCTCCCCGAAGCGCAGGGGGCTGAACGGGGCGACCACGTCGGGGATCCGCCCGGTGAGGACCGCGGTCGCCACCGCCTGGGCGGTGACCGGGGTCAGCAGCACGCCGTTGCGGTAGTGGCCGGTGGCGAGGAAGACCCCCACCGGAGCGGCCGGGCCGATCAGGGGGGCGTTGTCGGGGGTGCCGGGTCGGAAGCCGGCCGACAGCTCGGCCACCTCAAGCTCGCGCAGCTCGGGAACGACCGACCACGAGTCCCGCAGCAGGTCGTGCACGGCCCCCGCCGTGACCCGGGGGTCGTAGGCCTTCTCCTCCACGGTGGCCCCGATCACGACCTCCCCGTCGGCTCGGGGCACCAGGTACACCGACGACCCGGCCACCAGGGCCCGCAGGTTGAGCCCGATCAGGTCGGGGTCGGCCCCGGCCAGGCGGACCACCTGACCCTTGACCGGCCGTACCGGCACCATGGTCGCCAGACCGTCGACCAGCCCCGACCAGGCTCCAGCCGCCACGACCACCGCAGCACAGGGATGGGCGTCATGGGCCGTCACCACCGCTGCCACCCGGCCCCTGGCGCTGTCGAGGCGCACCACCGCCTCGCGCACCAGGCGCACACCGGCGACCGAGCAGGCCTCCCGCAGAGCCCCCACCAGCCGGCGGGGGTCCACCTGGTGGTCCCCGGCGACGTGGAGACCGCCGCGCACCGACGGGGACAGAGAGGGCACCATCGCCCGGCACTGGCGGCTGGAGAGGCGGGCCACCTCGAGGCCCAGGCGCTCCTGGAAGGCCTGCAGGTCCCGCAGGGCGGCCAGGTCGTCGTTGTCGGCCGCCACGGCCAGGGTCCCGCAGGACCGGTAGCCGCAGGAGAGCCCGGTGGCATCCTCCAGCTCGGCGCAGAAGGCGGGATAGAGGGCGGCCGACTCGAGGTTCAGGCCGAGTAGCGGCTCCTCGCCGTAGTGGACCTCGGTGACGGGGGCGAGCATGCCGGCCGCCACCCGCCAGGCGCCCCGATCGGGGGCGGGGTCGAACACGGTCACCGAGGCACCGGCGCCGGCCAGCCTCCACGCCGTCGCCAGGCCGATGGGGCCCCCACCCACCACGGCCACGTCCGTGGCGCCGGTCGAGGGGGCGGAGGAGGTCATGGGCGATCGGCCCCGATCGTACCGGAGGCGCCAGGAGGGTCCGGCCGGTGCGATGCTGAGACGTGGCCTTCCGATGGTCCTGGGACGGCAAGGTGGCCGTGGTCACCGGCGCCTCGTCCGGCATCGGCGCCCGCCTGGCCCTGGACCTGGCCGAACGAGGCACCACGGTCGTGGGGGTGGCCCGGCGCCGGACGGAGCTGGATCAGGTGATGGAGAGCTGCCGGCGCGCCGCCCCGGCCAGCCGGGCCATCGTCGCCGATCTGTCCGAGCCCGGCTGCGCCGAGGAGGTCATCGACCGGACCAGACGGGAGATCGGGGGCCCCGACCTGGTGGTGAACAACGCGGCGGTGCCGATGCGGGTCCACGTCAGTCGGCTGACCGTCGACGAGGTGCGCCGGGCGATGGAGATCAACTTCATGGTCGCCGTACGCACGACCCTGGCGGTCCTGCCGACCATGCTCGCAGCCGGCAGCGGCCACGTGGTGAACATCGCGTCCATAGCCGGCCGGATCGGCAGCCCGCGGGAGTCGGCCTACACCGCAAGCAAGTTCGCGCTGACCGGGTTCACCGAGGCCGCCGCCGCCGACCTGGTAGGCACGGGGGTGCGGCTGCACCTGGTCTACCCCGGCCCCATCCAGACCGAAATCTGGACCAAGCTGGCCGAGCCGGCCGGATACCACGGCCGCTTCCACCCGCCTGAGCAGGTGAGCCGAGCGGTGATGGCCTGTGTGGCGGGGGGCCGCTTCGAGCGTTGGGTGCCCCGATGGATGGGGATCCTGCCCTCTGTGCGCAGCGCCGCCCCGCGGGCGTTCCTCACCGCCGCTGGCATCTTCGATCAGCGAGGAGTGAGGAAGGGAGCCCCCGCCGCCGACGGCGGCCGGATCAGCCGTCGCTCATCTGGAACAGCCGCAGGGTGACCGATGTGGCCGGCGAGCCGGCCGAGCCGGTCGAACGGGCCGACCCGGTCGAACGGGCCGACCCGGTCGAGGTGGTCGAGGCCACTGCGGTCACCCCCACCTCCCAGGTGTAGCTGTCGCTGCTCTGGCGGATGGCGATGACCTGCCGACCGGTGCCACCGTGGGCCACCCCGACAGAGCGCACGTTCCAGCCCAGATCCCGCAGCTCCCCGGCGTAGAAGCCGACCACGTCGTCCACCGCCGCCGGTACCCGGAGCTGGAGGCTGGCGTCGTACTGGCTGGCTCCGGCCGCCCGGTTGAGATAGCCGGCCGCCGTCGAGCCCATTGGCACCACCAGGGCGTCGACCACGTCGGCCGGGGGCTGGCCGAGGGTGATCAACGGGGCCAGGAACGGTCGGGCCGGGGTGGGGGACAGGTCGGTGGTGGTGGAGACCGGTGTGGTCGGTCCCGACCGGAGCGCTTCGATGGCGAAGGCGACCACCACCGCCACCGCCATGAGCACCACCGCGATGGCGACCAGGGGGCCGCTGAAGCGGCGGGAGGGCGGGGCGTCGCTGAAGGCCAACGGCTCGGACATCGCCGCCCGATGCTACCGGGCGCCCCGTGCCGACTCAGGGGCCGGCCGAATGCCTCAGGTGGCCCGGGCCCACCGCAGCACGACGCCCTCCTGTTGCAGGGACCGGCGGAACCACAGGACAGAAAGGGCGATGGCCCCAACGGTCAAGGTCGTCGAGGTGGCGGTGCGCAGCACCAGGAAGGCACCGATGGAGGAGTTGAGGAGGAGTGCGAGGGTGGTGGCCCCGTTGACGGCGTAGACCAGGGCCCACAGCAGGGAGATGCGGCCGAAGAAGCGCCGCACGGCCTGGTTGGCGACCAGCCCGTCGGGGAGGGGGCAGAAGTCATTGGCCAGGCGCTCGGCCAGGGGGCGGCCGGAGCGCAGCGACAGGAGGAACAGGCCGGCCACCATGAAGGTGCCCAGGGTGGGCTGCAGGAAGTACACGAAGGCGCTGCCGGTGGCCAGGCCGATCACCGTCCGCACGGTGAACAGGGCCGAGCCCAACAGGAGGATGCCCGGTATGCGCTGCCCGGTGACCACCCGGCGGGCCACGGCGGCGTAGGACCACAGCAGGGCGGCCACCAGCGCCCAGCGCAGGCTGAGCTGCCAGAGGATCACGTAGAAGAGCGCCAGCGGCACCAGGGTGGCCTCGAGGAGGTGGGCGCCGGCGGAGCGGGCGATGTGCCGGAAGGCAGGCAGGTGCACCGTGTGCCCCGGCGCCGGCCGGGCCGGTTCGGGGGACAGCGGAGCACCCTCCGCGTCGTCCACCCCCGGTGCTGCGCCGGGATCGGCTGCTGCTGACACCGGGACGGAGGCCACTCCACAGTGTCGGCCGACGGCCCTCGGGCCTTGAGCGGGCCCGTTTTTGATCGTCCTCGGCCCGTAGCGGGCATGAGAGGATAGGGAGGGAGGTCCTGTTGAGCAGAATCGCCACGCTGGCCTTTGCCTACCTGGTCGGGGCCGTCCCGTTCTCCAACCTGTTCGCGGCCCGCCTGTCCGGCGTCGACCTGCGCCAGGTCGGATCGGGGACCGTGTCGGGCACAGCCCTGTACCGGGTGGCCGGATTCAAGCCCCTGGCGGTGGCCGGGGTACTCGACGTCGCCAAGGGGGGCCTGGTGGCGACCTTGGCCCGGCGGGCGTCGCGTCGGGCCGCCACGCCCTCCGCCGACGATCCTGGGGGCGGTCCGACCCCTGCCAAGGGCTGGCGGGCACCGACCGGCACCGAGGCGGCCGCCGCCGGCATGGTCGTGGTGGGCCACAACTGGTCGCCGTTCCTTCACGGGGCCGGTGGCCGGGGGGTCTCGCCCGCCCTTGGCGCACTGGCGGTGGTCGCTCCGGAAGGCTCCCTACTCCTGCTGGCCGGACTGGTGGCGGGCCGGCTCACCCGGCAGACCGGGCTGGGAACCTTCGCCTCCCAGCTGGCCCTGGCGCCCGCCCTCGCTGCCCGGCGGGGCCCGGCCGGCGGCCTGGCCGGCCTGGCCATGGTGGTCCCGATGCTGGCCAAGCGCCTGCTGGGCAACGCGCCGCCCAAGCCCGACGCCCCTGCCAGGGTGTACATGGCCCGGCTCCTGTTCGACCGCGACGAGTGGGACGAGCTCTGATGGCGGTCCCCCGGGTCCTGCGGGCCGGCGACTACCGCGATCTCCTGATCGCCGAGTCGGTGTCGGCGCTGGGCGACTGGATGGGCACGGTCGCCTTCATCGCCCTCGTCTTCGCCATCACCCACTCGGCGACCGCAGTCGGCGGCATGCTGACCCTCCGCCTGGCCCCGGCGGCGGTCGCCGGTCCGGTTGCGGCCCGGATCGTCGCCCGGTGGAACCCCCGGCGGACCATGCTCGCCATGAACGCCATCCGGGCCGGCATCGTGGCCGCCATCCCCTTCGTCCAGGCAGTGTGGTGGGTCTTCTTCTGGGCCTTCTTCCTCGAGCTGTGCAGCCTGATCTTCCTGCCGGCACGGGACGGATCGATCATCCACCTGCTCAACGACGAGGACGACCTGACCCTCGCCAACGGGCTGATCCTGGGCTCGTCCTATGGGACGCTCCCCCTGGGCGCGGCGCTGTTCACCCTCATCACCGCCGTCAGCGGCAAGGCCGTCACGTTCCTGCCCGGCGGTCGCTTCGCCATCGCCTTCTGGCTCGACGCCGCCACCTTCGTCCTCGGCTACGTCCTAATCGCCCGTATCACGTCCCTACGCGGGGTGCACCCGGCGCTGGAGGACCCTGAGTCGGACTCAATGGGAAGCATGCCGTTCCTGTCCGCGCTGCGCCTCCCGCTGGTCAGGGGAGCCTTGCCCCCCGTGCTGGGAGTGGCCATCGGCCTGGGGTCGTTGTTCTCGTTGGGCATCGACTACGTCCGCCACGACCTCAATGCCTCCGACAGCGAGTTCGGAGCTCTCATCATCCTCTTCGGCGTCGGCGCTGCCATCGGGATGGCGGTACTGCAGATCCGCCGGCCCAAACAGCCCCTCCGGGTGCTGCGGCCGGGGGTGACCGCCATCGGCCTCATCCTCGCCGGCATGAGCCTGGCCCCCAACCTGTGGGCCGCCTTCGCCGGCGCCGTCGGGTTCGGGGCGGCGGCGTCCTACGCCATGGTCGGGGGCATGACAGGCATCCAGAAGGCCTTGAAGGATGACACCGAGCGCCAGCTGGCCTTCGCCGCCTTCCATGTCGGGCTGCGCATCGCCCTGGTGCTGGGGGCACTGGGCGCCGGGGCCGCCGGTGACCTGATCAAGCACACCTCGTTCCCCGGCGTCGGCCGGCTGGCGCCGACGCGGGCGGTGCTGTTCGCCTGTGGGCTGGTGATCGTGGCGGCGGCATGGATTTTCGGAGGGAGCATCCAGGCTGCGGTGGAAGACGGCCAGGGCGGCCCGTCTCAGGAGGCCCAGCCCTCCAGTATCCGCGCCTCGTCCACCAGGTGATCGCGCATCCCGCTGAGGATGGCCCGCTCTACCAGTGGCCCCACCAGCGGGTAGCGCACGACCAGGTCACCCTCGACCACCTGGTCGGTCCCCTCGTCGGCTTCGTGGAAGTAGTACTGGCCTTGACATGACAGGCGGTTGGCGTAGTAGTCGGGCAGTATCCGGAACTCGGCCTGGTGGTCGCTCCGGCGCATCTGCGACTCCTGCACCCAGGTGAGCTTGGCCGGATCGAGCACACGCCGGGCGGCCGAGGGCAGCTGGCCGGCGAAGCGGTAGCGGACTCGCAGGACCACAACCTCACCCTCCTCGGCCAGGTCGAGGACTTCGGGCTCGCCGAGGTTGGGCATCTCGCCCAAGGCTCGGTAGAAACCGGGGTCGAGGAAGGCGTCCTCCACCAGCGTGCGGGGCGCTCGGATCGCCTGGGTCAGCCGGAAGCGCATTGTGGGTGAGCCTACGGCCCGCCCACTATGGTGAGCCCCGCCGGCGGCGTGGCCGAGTGGCTTAGGCAAGGGCCTGCAAAGCCCTGTACCCGGGTTCGATTCCCGGCGCCGCCTCAAGCGCTGGGACCGATAAAGTCCCAGGTCAGACACTGTTTTCGCCAGCCAGGCAGTGTCCGATGGAGTCCCGGGTTGGCCACCAGAATCCGTTGATTCGCTCACCGCGTGCTCACTTTTCGCTCACTCGGTGGCGGGGGAGGTGGTCGACATGGGCTTCGTCGAGAGGCGTTCTGCCAACACCGGTTACCGGGCCCGGTACCGCGATCCGCTGGGCCGCCAGCGCAGCCGCTCGTTCGCTCGCAAGGCCGACGCGCAGCGCTTCCTGCTGGAGATGGAGTCGGACAAGGCTCGGGGCAACTGGATCGACCCGCGCGGTGCCGACGTGGCCCTGGCCGAGTGGGCCGAGGAGTTCCTGCGCCTCGGCCGGCGGCTGGCGGCCACGACGCAGCAGACCTACCGGCGCGACCTCGACAAGTACGTGCTGCCCCGATTCGGCGCCTACCGGATAGGGCGCATCCCGCCCGACGAGATCGAGAACTGGCTCAACGACGAGATCGACGCCGGCATCGCCCCCTCCTCAGTCCACCGCCACTACCGCACCCTCCGCCGGATGCTGCAGGTGGCGGTGGACAAGCAGAAGCTGCTGGCCAACCCGTGCCTGCGCGTGCAGCCGCCCCGCGTGCCGGGCCGGGAGATGGTCTTCCTGGGTTGGGAGCAGGCGGCCGGCCTCGCCAACGCCCACTCGGACCGGTACCGGGCGCTCATCTACCTGGCGGTGGACTCCGGCATGCGCTGGAGCGAGCTCATCGGGCTGCGCCGGGCCCGGGTCGACCTGCGCACGCGCAAGGTGCGGGTGACCGAGCAGCTGATCCGCCTGGATGCCGGTGAGTGGATCCGCAAGGAGCCCAAGACACCGTCGTCGGTCCGATCCATCACGATCTCATCGTTCACCGCCGGGCTGCTGGCCCACCACCTGGACCACTTTGCCGAGCCGGGCGTGGACGGCCTCGTGTTCGTCAACGAGGCAGGCCACCCGCTCATCTCCTCGAGCTTCTGGAACAACCACTTCCGCCGGGCGCTGCGCCGGGCCGGGGTGTCCTGCCGGTTCCATGATCTGAGGCACTCGAGCGTGGCCCTGGCGATTGCCGAGGGCGCCCACCCCAAGGCCATCCAGACCCGCATGGGCCACTCCTCGATCAACGTCACCCTCGACCGCTACGGCCACCTCTTCCCGGAGCTGGACGAGTCGATCGCAACGGCGTTCGGGGAGAGGCTGGCCGCCGTCCAGGCGTCGGGCCTGGCGGCTGGGGTCCCGGCCGCTGCTGGGCGGGCGTGATAGCCCGCGAAGTTCTGGGCCCCCACCGGCCTAGTGAGGGCATGAGAGGACAACTGAGGGAACCCAGGAGCACAGCGGCGGGGGAGCTTCCCCGGCTGCTCAACGTCGAGGAGGTGGCCGAGGTGCTCGGCGTGAACGTCCGCCACGTCCGACGGCTGGTCTTCGAGCGCCGCATTCCCTACGTGAAGTGGGGCCGGCTGGTGCGCTTCGACCCCAGGGAGATCGACCGCTGGCTGCGGGACAGGGCGGCCGCACCAGCCTTCTGAGCGTCAGACCGGGAGCAGGTCCTCCAGCTGCGGCTGCACCACCAGGTCAGCGAGGTCGGCGGCGGCGGAGCCCGCCACCCATCCGCCCCGGTCGCTGACCGGGATGCGCTGGTGCACCAGCCCAGGGAAGAGCTGGGCCACGGCCGCTTCTACCTCGTCGCTCTGGCGGGCGAGGACGGGAAGCAGGCTGCGCCCGTGCTCGCGGTCGGCCTCTACGAGGGCGGCCTCGGCGGCCTCCCGGAGCCGGGCCCCGATCCGGTTGGCGTAGGCGACCAGGAACGACCGACGGAAGGAGGGCCGCCGGGCCCGCGTGGCGAGGGCGCCCGACCCCGCCTCCTTGGCCGCCGCGGTCATGCGGTCGGTGGCATGCACCAGGAGGGCGGTGAAGAGGAGCTCGACGGCGTCGAGGTCCTCGGGACGGCCAACCAGGGTGACGAGGCCGAGTTCAGACGACACCACCGCCCGGCAGCGGTTGGCCGAAGCGACGGCTCCGGCCGCAGGGCCTTGGCCTGCAGGTACGGGTCGTCGAGCCACAGGCGCCGGGCCTCGAGCGGGCAGGCCTCACTGGCGTGGCCCTCGATGGCCAGGTGGTCGAGGGAGTGACGGGCCATGAGGGCCTGAGCCTTGGCCAGGCAGGCTTCGGCTTCCTGGGAGAACTCGGTCGACTCGGCCTTGGCCAGCAGCGCCCGCACCCGGGCCAACAGGCGCTCGTCCACCCCTGGCGCAGCCCCCCGTCGGACGGCGCCGAGGTCAGGCAGCGGAGGCAGGTGCGCCATCACCGCCAGGGCGCCCACCGCCGCGGCGACCGTCGCGGGCCAGGACTCGGTGTTGGTGGGTTCCACGGCGGCTGGTGCTCCGTCAACCAGCCCGCCTACGAGGTCGGCGGCAGCGGCGCCCGCCCGGCGGCGGGCCACCCGGGCCATCTCGTCTGTGTGCCAGCCGTGGCGGAGCGCTGCCCGGTGGACCTGGGCCAGCCACGACTGCAGCCGTGGAACGACGCGGGTCCGGATCGTGGCGTCGCGCTCGACCAGCATGGCCAGCTGCGGCGCCTTGGCCGGATCGTCGGCCTGGATGGCGGCCTCGATGGCCAGGTCGATCATGAGGTCGACGCCTTCCTCGTGCCAGCCGTGCTGAGCACGGGGAGGTCCGTAGCCGTCCTGGGTGGCTCGGCGCCTCTCCTGGCGCTTGGCCTGCTTCATCCGGCGCCGCTGCTTGTTGTTGATCCCCACTCGGCGAGTCTGACGGCGCCGCTGGGGCGGGCGGTGGATACCCGTCAGCGGATCCCGGGGGCCCGGGGAACTGGGCGGCGATGGTCCACACCTCCTCTTGCGGACGAGCTGACCCGAGTGGCTAGAGCCCCGCGCCACACCCGCCAACCCGGCCTACTCACCAACTTCTTCAACTTCTCCGCGAAGTTCCCGGCCCCAGCGGCCTAGTTCCCACATAGCTCGCTCTCTCCAACAGACAGGTGCATTGGGTCCCGGGGGACGCCCGTGCTGCGGGTGACCACCATCAAGGCCGGCGGGGACTCCATCGCCCGCGTCGTCGAGTACTACGAGTCCCTGGCCCGCCAGCCGGCCAAGGCGGGCTCGGCTGGACGCGGGCCGATCGACTATTACGTCGACGAGAACGAGCCTCCGGGGCTGTGGTGGGGTCGGGGCGCCGAGGCGGTCGGTTTGGGTGGCGAGGTCGAAGCCGAACAGCTCGGCCGCATGCTCGTCGCCCACCATCCGTTCACCGCAGAGCGGGTGGGCCGGGGCTTCGGGGAGCGTTCGGCCCGCGCCTTCGACGCCACCTTCTCGGCTCCCAAGTCGGTCTCCGTGCTCTGGGCGCTGGCCGAGGACCCCTGGACCCGCGCCGAGGTCGCCGCCGCCCACGACGACGCCGTCACCTCCGCGCTGTCCTGGATCGAAAGACACGGCGCGCTGACCCGCCGGGGACGCGATGGGGTGGACCAGGTGCCGACCCGGGGCCTCACGGTGGCGCTGTTCCGCCAGCACACCAGCCGGGCCGCCGATCCCCAGCTGCACACCCATGCCATCGTCTGGTCCAAGGTGCAGAACGCCGGCGGGACCTGGCTGGCCCTCGACGCCCGGTTCCTCAAGTACCAGCAGCGCTCGGCCGGCTACGTGTACCAGGCGGCCCTGCGTGCAGAGCTCATCTCTCGGCTGGGGGTGTCCTGGGAACCCGTCGCCGACAGCGACATCCCCGAGATCGCCGGCATCCCGGAGGGACTGCGGGAGTGCTTCAGCGCCCGCGCCGTACAGGTCGAGGCCCGGTTCCGTGAGTACGTCCGCACCTGGGTGGCCGACCACGACGGAGCTGATCCCTCTCCCGCCACCCTGTACCGCCTCGAGCGCCTGGCCGCCGAGCACTCCCGGCCGGGCAAGGGGACCGTCCGGGCGCCGGAGGAGCTGCGGGCCGCCTGGGCGGGACGGGCCCGGGACGCCGGGTTCGGTCCCGTGAGCGTTCCCGTTTCCGTCCCGGATCCGTCCCGGGGGAATCCCGTGGACGAGGAGGCCCTGGTCAGCGAGGCCCTGGCCCGGGTGGCCCAGCGCTCGTCCACCTGGTTGCGTGCCGACCTGGCCCGGGAGATCGCCATACTCCTGCCGGCTGACGGCGCCGGGAACGGGACGGCAGTGGTCACGCTGGTCGACCACCTGGCTGAGCAGGCCGCATCCCGCTGCGTCGAGTTGTATCCCGGCGTCGTCCCGGGACGCGAGCCCGGCTCCGGGGTGCACGTCACCGACCGAAGGCTCTCCTCCCGGGCCGTGCTCGACCAGGAAGCCCGCCTCCTCGGGTGGGCCCGCTCGGCCGTCGGCGCGGGACACCTCGACCCCGAGCCCCCTTGGAGCCTGAGCGGCGCCCAGGCGGCCGCCGGCGGCGCGGTGTCCGGGTCCGCCGGGCTGGTCCTGGTCTCAGGTCCGGCCGGGGCCGGCAAGACCACCGCGCTGCGCACGGCCGTCGAGCAGCTCGCAGGCCAGGGCCGGGCCGTCCTCGGCCTGGCGCCCTCCGGCAAGGCGGCCGATGTCCTGGCGGCCGAGGCGGGCTGTCCTGCCATGACCCTGGCCAAGCTGTTGGAGCCCCGGACGGACCTGCCCCCGGCGGGGACCACCGTGATCCTGGACGAGGCCGGCATGGCGTCGAGCGAGGACCTCGACAGGCTGGTCGGCTTGGTTCGTGCCCAGGGCTGGCGCCTGGTGGCGGTGGGCGACGGCTTCCAGCTGCCGGCGGTGGGCCGGGGCGGCATGTTCGGCTACTGGTGCGCGACCCTGCCCACCATCGGGTTGGACCAGGTCCGCCGGTTCGAGAACGCCTGGGAGGCCGATGCCAGCCTCCGGCTGCGGGCCGGGGACGAAAGCGTCGCCGAGGTCTACGCCCGCCACGGCCGGGTGAAGGGGGCACACCCCGCAATGGCGGCCGAGCGAGTAGCCCGGCGTCATCACGCGCTGACGGCGGAGGGCGGAAGCGTGGCGATCACCACCGCCAGCGCCGAGGTGGCCCGGGATATCAACCGGGCCATCCAGCACGAACTGGGCCACTGGCGGAGCGGCGTCGGCGTTCGGTTGCATGACGGCACCGAGGTCTTCGCCGGCGATACCGTCGCCACTCGCCACAACGACCGCCGCCTGGTCGCCTCGCAAGGGGCGTCGGTACGCAACCGCCAGACCTGGACGGTGGAGGAGGTCCGACCAGACGGAGGCCTCGTCGTCCGCCACCCGAAACGCGGCGAGGTCGTCCTGCCCGTTTCGCATGCGTCCCGGCACGTCGAGCTGGGCTGGGCGGTGACCGGCTACGGGAACCAAGGCGTCACGGTCGACCACGGCATATGCGTGATCGAGCCGACCACCTCGCGGGCCGGCGCCTACGTGGGCATGACGAGAGGGCGCAGGACCAATACCGCGTTTGTACTCGACCGTTCGGGTGTGGCCGATCCCGCCGAGGCGCTGGCCGGAGTCATCCGTCGCCCGGCCAACGGCGTCACCGCCCACGCCACACGCGACAAGCTCCGCGGCCAACCCGTCATAGAGCCACGACCGGTCGACGAGACCGACCCGGCCCAGAGGCTGGCCGCACGGCTCAACCACCTCCAGTGTCAGCCACCGCCGTCACGTCGCCCTGTCAGCCGCTAGCGCGCGCACGTTTGGGGGCGCTTGGCGAACTTGGCACGGCTCGATCGACGCTGCCGCCGGGTGCCCATCTATCCGGCGGAGTGGGGCAGGCTCCCACCCCGGACGGGTCCGCGAATAGGGGGCATCTCTATCCGGCCAGATCGGCAGCGGACCCCGAGCGATATCCGGCATTTAGCGTGGCTACTACCTCTGTCTGTGCTGTATAGTAGTGCTGTATGCCTGCCACTCGCACCCAGATCTACCTCAGCGAAGACCAGCGGCAACGTATTGACGAGATGGCAAAGGCAGAGGGAGTGACCATGGCTGAGGTTGTACGCCGGGCGCTGGAGAAGTACCTGCCGGCCGAGACCGACCCGGCCGGGGCGCTTCAGGCAACCTTCGGTGCGGATCCCGAGGCCAAGGCCCCCGATCGGGGCGAATGGGACCGTGGCTGACGTCCTGGTCGACACCGACATCTTCATCGATCACATCCGCGGCCACGCCTCGCTCGAGCCCGGTCGCCACCGAGTCCACTACTCGGTGATCACCCGAGCCGAGCTGTTCGCCGGGACCTCTGCCAGCGATGCTGTGACCCGTCTCCTCGGTCCGTTTCGTGAGGTAGAGGTTGATCGGTCCATTGCTGAGCGAGCCGGACGCATCCGCCGCGAGGTCGGGATCCCAATGGCCGACGCGCTGATAGCAGCGACGGCGGTGGAGCGCCACCTGAGCTTGGCCACGAGGAACACTCGCCACTTCGAGGCGGTGAGGGGCCTGCGGCTTCGAGCCCTGAGCTGACGCTCTGAGCTGCCGGTAGCGGATGGGCCGGTCACGAGCGGGTGACGGGGCTGTTCGGGCACCGGGGCGTGTGGTCGTCAGCGTCTAGCCTCCTCTGCCCTAGCTGCGACGGGGACCTGGGGGTGCAACCCGATGAGCAATATGGCTGTCAGTTGGAAGTTCTCTGCGGGGATGGCGGGCGGCTGGCTGCTCATCGCTGCGCTTGACATGGTGGCGGATTTGAACGTCGCCACGCGGCTCGCTGCAGCTTTTGCGTGTCTGATCGCCGTCGTATTTGCGTTTCAGGCTGGCGCTCGCCTTGGCCATGCCGGTCTGTCACCGAAGGCGCGGAAGGTGGTCGGGGTCCGGAGTCGCTACGAACTCTGAGTCGCTTTCGACCACTCCAACGTGCCGATCTCCGTCGGGTCAGCCGGCGGGACTACCGCTCGGAAATCCCGCGGCACCGGTGATACCGCGCATCACCGCGACCCGGCGGTCGGGCGAGGTGGGGTTGCTGGGCGGGGAGCGCGGTTAGGGGACAAGCGCCGAACCCGCCATATTCACAAGAGCGTCAAGGGGCGAAATCGACTGGACAGCGCAACGCCTCCGCTAAAGGCTCTAAGTTCATGGTGGGGGTAGGCAGCGGAGCGGCGGTCGGCGTGGTCCTTGCCAACTCACCGCCGGTCTCGGATGCCGAACTGTCCCGCCTGCACGCCCTGGCCTTCGGTGAGCCGGCGATCGAGCGACACTGGTCCCGCCAGCTGATGGGCCACAGCCTGGGCTGGGTGTGTGCCTTCGAGGGACCGGAGCTGGTCGGATTCGTCAACCTGGCGTGGGACGGGGACCTCCATGCCTTCCTGCTTGACACGGTCGTGCGGCCCGACCGCCAGCGTCGTGGTATAGGCACCGCTCTGGTGCGAACGGCTCGTACCCTTGCTCAAGAGGCGGGCTGTCGGTGTGTCCATGTGGACACCAGCGCCGAGCTGCTCGACTTCTATCTCGCCACGGGTGACATGGAGCCGGCGGCGGCCGCTGTGGCCAGCTTCGGGACGCTCGCCGGATCGACACCCGGGGTGGTCCGCGTGGGTGACACCGTGCGGCGACCGTGGGGTCCGTGGGTGCCGACTACTCGGGCCCTGCTTGCCCACCTGGAGGCAGAGGGCTTCCCCGCGCCACGCCATCGGGGGGTCGACGAGGATGACCGTGAGGTTCTCACCTGGGTTCGGGGCGCGCCCAGCTGGTTGGAGCACGCCCGTCACTGGGGATCGCCGGAACGTCTGGCCGAGGCCGGTCGGCTGGTGCGCCGGCTGCATGACGCCCTCGATCGCTTCGAGGTCCCTGATGGCGCGGTCTGGCGTGGGGGTTGGGACCGACCAGAGGACGGACATGGCCCCATCTGCCATCACGACCTGGCCCCCTGGAACGTGGTGATCGGACCAACCGGAGAGCTCAGCGTCATCGACTGGGACGGCGCGGGTCCCGGGGACCGCATGGCGGAGCTGGCCTACGCCGCTTGTGGCTTTGTGCCGGTCAAGGGCGACGCGAAATGCTTCGAGCTGGGCTGGATCCGGCCACCGGACCGCGTGAGCCGACTCGAGGCCTTCCGGCGCGGCTATGGCCTGGGCGATGCCGACCGTGCGGAGCTCGCTGATGCGATCGTCACTTCTGTTCGTAGCGGCGCCGCCTTCGGGGAGCAGATGCACGCCGAAGGGCGGGAGCCGTGGGCCTCGATCTGGGCGGAGGACATGGGTGCTGCTGATCGAGCCGATGTCTCCCTGGCCGAGCATGTGGCGTCGGAGTGGCGAGCGAAATAGGGGACTACTGACGTTCTCGTGGGTCAGGCCGGCTGATTCCAGGGCAGCTGAGGAGCGATGCCGGCTCGATCGAGCATGATCATGACGATGAAGCTGTCGGGATCGTGGAAGCCGCGGGCGTTGGCCCGCAGCCGGCCGATGGACGCGTTATTGCTCTCCGCCACACCGTTCGTGAACCCGTACTTGAGGGTCGCCTCGATCGTCTCCCGGAAGTAGCGGATGGTGCGGGCCAGCTTCACGAAGGGATCGAGCCGTGAGCGGCTGGCATAGGCCAGCCAGCGATCAAGGGCCCGGCGGGCGGCCACCACTCCCTTGGTGAAGACGTCCCGCAGTTCCTCCTTGAGCCGCCAGGCCCGGTGGATCCGCCGGTTGGCTGCCTCCAGGGCACGGATCTCGCTGCGCTGAGAGGCCGAGAGGTTCTCCCAGTTGCGCAGCAGGAGCCACCTCATGCCCTTGACCTGCTTGGCGGCATCTGCCACGCCAGAGCGGCGTAGGGCGTTCCACTCCTCGCGGCGGACCTCGTCGACGGCCTTGGTGGCCCAGCCCACCACGTGAAAGGTGTCCAAACAGACGACGGCGTTCTCGGCGCGTAGAGCCACCACCTCATGTATCCAGTCGGCTCCATCGGCGCTCACGAACTGAAGGGCGGCCGATCGATCCTGGCCCAGCGCGTCGAAGAAGGCGTTGACGGTGTCCTTGGAGCGGCCCTTGGCCGCCCAGACGACCTTGCCGGTGGCGTGGTTGCACACGACCGTCAACTACCTCTGGCCTTTCTTGTATTTCACCTCGTCGATGGCCACGGCGGTGAGCCCGTCCAGCAGGTCGATGCGGGACAGGGCCTCTTCTGCCACCCGGACACAGGCGTTGTTGACCGCCCGCCAGGACACCGAATGACGATCTGCCGCTTTCTGCTTGGACGAGGCGACGGCGTCGTAGACGACGAGGTCCTCGAATGCCCGGCTGAACACCGCGTGGCGGGCCCAGGGCACCGCCGCCACCGTCGGCCCGTGGACGGCACAGCGCACCCTCGGGGCCAGGCCCACCAGGGTGGTGGTGGCGTAGCCGGCATCGACGTGGCGCCAGGAGCGCTGACCGCCGCCCTGGTCGAACCACGGGGATCGGGTCCCGCAGCGCCCGCAGCGGCCCTTCTTGCGCGCCTTCTGGCGAACCCAGACCACCAGGTCGGCCCGGGTCTCGGGGGTCTCGGGGACCAGCTCCCAGTCGATGATCACCACCGCCCGGCCCAGGGCCAGCAGCGATCTCAGTAACTTGGGGACGCGCACGTCGTGCTCCTCTTGTCATCACGTCGTCGAACAACGCGAAGACTAGGAACGAGGCGGCGTGCGCCCTCATGTACAGCTTCACGACGCTCCCCGGCGGGCGCGGCCGTCAATCGACGAGCCCGGCGGGCCGAAACTTCTCCTTGACCGGGGAGCCTCGAGCCCCCGCACCCCCAACTGCCCCGCCGCCAGCCAGACCACCCCGGAGGGGGCCCCGGTCCTGCTGCCGCCGGGCCAGCCTGCGCGGGGGCAACCTCCCCCCTCAAGGACAACCCCCGCCCCGCCTACCTTTCTCAGCCGTCAGACCGGATCAGCGACCCACGAAGGCGTCAGTTGACTCCGAAATAGTAGGTCCCTGCGGCTAGTGCGCCCCGCTGCCGGCGTTCTGTGGCAGGCAGACGGCGCTTCCGGGCGTCGGTATGGGACACTGGTCCGTGGGCGCCGGTCGAACCACCCAGTGCGGTACTGACGATGCTGTTGGCCGAGAAGACCGTGACACCAAGGCGGGCATGCGTGTGTCGCTGAGGGGGCTGCTTCTCGACTCCGGCGACACGCTGATGCGCCCCAGGGGCGGGCGGTGGAACCCGCGATTCGATTTTCGAAGAGGTCGTCGCCAGACACTTGCCTGACCTGGATCCCGAGCGGCTCCCGGAGGCCTTCGTCGCCGGGGACCGGTACCTACTCGACTGGGACCGAACGGCGGCCGAGGCTGGCTACAGGTCCGCCCGGGCCGGTTATCACCGCGCCATCCTGGGCGCCCTCGGGGTCGAAAGGCCGACCGATGAGCTAATAGAGGACCTGGATCGGCCCTTGCCCTTCAGTCAGATCGTCGAGCCCTTCGAGGACGTCGAGGATGGCCTCGAGCAACTCCGCGGCGACGGATGGGCGATAGCGATCGTGGCCGACACCGGTGCTGGCATGATCGAGCTCTACCGCCAGCTGGAGCTGGACCGCCTCATCGACGCGTTCGTGATCTCCGAAGATATCGGTGTCTCCAAACCCGACCCGCGGATGTATCACAGCGGCAGCAATGCGCTGAGGCTGGGACCCTCCGAGTGCGTGTTCGTCGACAACTGCCCCGAGAACGTTCGCGCCGCCCTGAGTCTCGGCTATCACGCCTGTGGAATCAGCCGCTACGGCGACCCTCCGACAGACGGACTCCAGTGGGTTCGGGACCTAACGGAGCTCAGCGACGTGCTGGGCCAGCTCCGCGAAGCTTCGCGACTGAGGCGGTGACGGGCGTCTCCTCTTTCCGGCGGTCAGGATGGGGGGAGGGTCAGGAGCGCTGAACGTTGTGAGCAACTCTTACCTGTCCGCTAGAGACAGCGGGGCTGATCTATCCGTCTCGTTCCGGGCCGGCGCTCTCGGCTCGCCGCCGTCGGCGACCGCTGGCCGAGTACGGCGTGTTACCTGCTCTGCCGGGAGCCTCCGCTCACGCACCGGGAGTCGCTGGTCTGCATTTCCTACAGTCCTGAGTTGCCAGAATGACGGTGTGGCCGGGTTCGACCGACGCCTTGGACGGATCTTTGACGAGGCACCTGAGTTGTACGACCGCGTACGGCCTGGTTACCCCGACGAGTTGTTCACCGACTTCGCAGCCGCCGCTGGTATCAGCCCGTCGTCCTCGGTTCTCGAGGTCGGTTGCGGCACCGGCCAGGCAACCCGCTCACTCGCCGGCCTTGGCTGCGCCGTGACGGCGGTCGAGCCGGGTCCGGGTATGGCGGCGCTCGCCCGTCGAAACCTCGCCAGCCTGGCCAACGTCGAGGTCGAGATCTCGACCTTCGAGGAGTGGGATGATCGTGGCCGGCGCTTCGACGCCTTGGTGTCGGCGTCGGCGTGGCATTGGGTCGACCCATCTGTCGGCTGGGCGCGGGCGCACAACCTTCTACCCTCAGGGGGGTCGGTAGCGCTGCTCGCCAACATTGTCGTTCGCCGCCCTGGCGAGCCGGAGGTCTATGCCGAGACGGCCGACCTTCACGAGCACTACAGCCCCGGGAATCCCAACTGGGGCCACCCGCCGCTCGAGGACGAGGTGCGCGCCACAGGCGGGGGTTGGGGGTCGATCGAGCGCATCGAGGGCCCCGGCTCCCTGTTCAGCACACCAACCGCACGGTTCTACCCGAACGTCCAGTGGTTCGACGGGGAAGGCTTCGCCGACCTCCTCCGCTCGGCTTCGATCTACTGGACTCTAGATCCAGCGATTCGGCAGCCCCTACTCGGCGACATCGCCGAGCGGATCCGGACTGTTATGGGTAACCGAGCACCTCGGAGGTACCTGAGCGTGCTTCGGGTCGGCCAGCGCACAGACTGATATGGAGCGCCTCGTCCCAGGCGCGACCATCTGGCTGCGACCCCAGCGGTCACTCGACCTTGCCTCGGACTGCAGCGATCGGCACCCCGAGCATGCTTCGGGACGCGCGCTCTCGACGCGGACGAAGTGACGGTCCGTGGTCCTCGCCGGCCCTTCCAGCTCCACGCCTGCGAACCCCGAGGACGCCCCACAACCGGCGTTCGGTGGCGCTGACGGGTCCGTGCATCCCTGTCAGATTGGGG
The DNA here is from genome assembly GCA_035653595.1 of Acidimicrobiales bacterium. GTDB lineage: Bacteria > Actinomycetota > Acidimicrobiia > Acidimicrobiales > JAJPHE01 > DASRBO01. The sequence goes on from DASRBO010000064.1 coordinate 26,326, forward strand.
CAGGGGTCGTCAGCGTCTTGAACTGACAATACTGGCGTATTCAGGCTGATCTGGGCGGCGTCCACCCGCCGCCCGCCTACTCGGCCCCTGTAGCCAGCCGATCGCGAATGTTGCGCCGGTCCTGGATCGCCAGGACGAGTCCGAAGAGCATCGCCCCGATGACGCCCAGCACGGCCGCCGTCAACAGCTCCACCTGCCTTTGTCGGCCCGAGGAGGTGAGGGCTGCCCCCGAGGCCATGAGCGCCATCCAGCAGGGCATCAGCGCCAGGAGCCGGCGACGTCTCACCCGGCTGAAGCCCTGAGAGCCCGCCTTCATAGCCCTGAAGAACGCAGTGGCCAGGAGTGGTAGAGCGACGAAGGGGATCAGGATCGCCCCAGCAATACTCAGGCTCAGGGCGTGCCACCCGAGGACGATGATCGTG
>DASRBO010000065.1:0-17348 GCA_035653595.1 Acidimicrobiales bacterium
TCAGAGCCGAACAGAACGCTGGCCTCCTGCCGACTGACTTCCGGCTCGGCGTTGCCAGTAGCTGGCGATACTTTCAGAGCGCCGTCGTCGAGCTCCGCTGAACGGACGAAGCGCCCGGCTACCACATCACCTTGCGAGGGCGGCTGGTCGACGACCTGTCCTCGAGCTGGTGCGGGCGGGGCCTGTGTTGACACGGGGGCGGCCGAACCGCATGCAGATAGGCCCGTGGCTGTGACAGCCGCCAGAAGCAAGTGGCGCCCCAGACTCGTTCGGTGCTTCACAGACCACCCACCCGCCAGATGAGGGGCTGGCCGTCCTCGAGGTACCAGATGGCGTTGCCGAGCGCCGCGAGGGCGCCGATGCGGGTGTGGCAGACCTGGGTGGTGGTCGTGGTCGGCATGGTCGAGGCCGTGGGGCCCGGTCCAGGGAGGATTCCTCCGGATCCCCCGCCGGCCCCGGTAGGACAGGGGCGTGGGGGCAGGGTGATCGACCGGGCGGGTTGTCCGTTGGCCATGTCCGTGAGGCCGTCATAACCCCGGGCGACCTCGGCGACGTGGCCGTCGGCCAGCGGCCAGGCCGGGTGAGAGGAGGCGTAGGCGATCCATTGCTGGCCGGCGATAGCGGTCGGTCCGGGTTTGGTCGCCCCGTCGGGGTAGACCCAGTAGAGCCCGACCTGGCCGGTCAGGAAGCGATCTCCGGCGGGCATCACGAAGCCGGCTTCGACGCCGGTGGCCAGCTTGGTACGACCCGACGGGTCGACAAGCAGCACGGCACCGTTCTCCTGAGGGCCCGTCGGGGGCTCGAGGCCGACCGCCAGGGTGCCGTCGGCCAGGTAGGCGACGTCGGTGGCACCGAAGCCGGCCGGCAGGACCAGCTGGCGGAAGCTGTTGTTGGCCGGGTCGTAGATGGGAATGGCCGTCGCTCCCGCCGTGGCCAGGGCCACCTGGCCGCCGTCGCCGACCGCCGCCCCGGCGATCGGGTGGAGGTTGGCGGTCTGGGGTGGACCCTGTGGGTGGGACGGCTGTTGTGGAGCCATGACTGGCACGTCGATGACCCTGACGGCTCCGGTGGCGGTGTCGAGGCGCGCCAGCTTGAGGTTGGCGCCGACCCAGACCACCCCCGACGGCCCGACGGCGATCCCGTACTGGATGCCGCTCTCGAGCCCGTCGACCTCGGCATCGCCCAGCGGCCAGCTCGCCAGCCGGTGGTCGGTGGCGGAGAACCGGTACACCCGGGCCTGGCGATCCTCGCCCACCGCCCACCACCACACCGCGTCGCCGCTCGGGTCGGCCACCATCTTGCCGGGCTGGCCCGCCGGCACGGGGCTCGTCACCGGGAACGACTGCAGGGTCGTCGTCGAACTGCCGGTCGCCTCCGCGCTGGACTGGGTGCCCACATGTACGGAGGCCGATCCGCACCCGGCGAGGAGTGTGGCCGCGGTGAGGAGCGTCATGCTCGACCGCCGCCGACCCGGTGACTTCCTCACGACGTCAGATTCGTGGCCGGACACTTCGCAGATCAACCGTTGGAAAGAACTGCCACCCAGGGACGACCCCTCACTTCCTCGTACAGCTCGCGTCTGTCCAACGCCGCAGGACTCCGATTCTCCTCCCCCGCCCGGCGGGACCCGGGCCCGAAGTGCAGACAGCATTACTCTCCCGCTTGAGGCACGAGTGAGGCACGAGGAGGTGGCAGGCGACAAGATCGACCTCGACGTTGGTTCGCTGACCGGGGGTAACGGCTCCAGTCGGTACCTCGGCGAGGGGCTTCCAGGCAGCACACCTGATGCGCCGTGCGCTCGGCTCGGGGCGGTCAACCGCGGCCCCTCGAACTGGGTCGGTGCTGGTCAGGACCGGTCTTCAGACCTGAGCGTAACCACAAGCCCGCCGGCCCCTTGGCGATCGTCGGGGGTCGCGTGAGGCACGGCTGAGGCACACAAGACCGACTCGTCGTACTGCTCCTTTCTCCCAATCGGAAGGAGCAGCCATGGCCAAGTCAGCATTCGGGACCGTAAGGCGCCTGCCCTCAGGGCGCTACAACGCCCGCATCCGCGTCAGGGGACGCCAGATCAACGTCGGCAGCTACCCAACGCGCCGCGAGGCGACCGCGGCGGTGGCGGCCGCAGGCGCCGAGGCGAACGGAGAGCGGGTGATCGACCGGGCCGCCGGCCGCCAGCACGTCGCCGCTTTCGCCGAGCGGTGGTGGGCCACCCGCAGCGGGCACCGGCCCTCCACCCCAGCGCGCGAACGCATGGTCCTCGACCACGACCTGCTGCCCTTCTTCGGCAAGGTGCCGCTGTCCGAGGTGACGGCGGCTGACGTCCAGGCGTGGGTGGCCAGGCTCGGGACCCGGCTGTCGCCATCGAGTATCCGACGCGCCTTCACGATCCTGGACCAGCTCCTCGACGCCGCCGTCGACGGCGGGCTGATTGTCGCCAACCCGGCCGCCCGGACGCGCCTGCCCCGCGTCGATCGACCGGAGATGCGCTTCCTCGCGCCAACCGAGCTCGAGGCCCTGCGGTCATCGACTCCAGTTGGCGGTGGATAGCGGCACCTCCGGCCGCCCTGTCCTCGGTTGGGATCTGGGGTCCCCCACCGGGCCCCCGGCGATTTCGTGATACGATTCTCGGCACGTGGAGATCGCCGAATCCGCTCGGAAGCACCAGGCCGAGGACGGCTTCGACGACGTCGACATCGTCCACGCCGTCGACAACGCGGTCTACAGCGCCGATGACGGCGACGACCCGGACAAGGCCCTCTACCTCGGGCCTGACCGTTCCGGTCGCCTGCTCGAGATCGTCATGGCCGCCCGGGCGGACGGCAGCGAGGTCGTCATCCACGCCATGAAGATGCGCCGCATGTACGAGGAGCTACTCCGCCGGACCGGAGGTACCGATGCCTAAGAAGACGCACTCCTATGGGAAGTCCCGCAGCGGGGTCGAGCTCACCGATGAGGTCGTCGAACGAATGGCCGCCGAGGCCGAGGCTGGGCTGGACGTGGCCAAGCTGCGCCGCCGGCCAGGGCGCCCTGCCATGGGATCGGGGCCAGCCGAAGGCCTTCCCGTCCGCTTCGAACCAGAGCTTCGCCAGGCGCTGGAGGAGCGAGCCGAAGCCGAAGGGATTAGCGCCGGCGAGGTGGTCCGCCGCGCCGTACGCAAGTACCTGAAGGCAGGGTGACTCCGGTCCAGCTGATCCGGCGAGGGCTCCGCCGTCCGTCGTAGCGACCTGTATCGGCAGTTCCGGTCGCCCTGCGCGCGCCTCTCGAAGAGGAGGCGCGTCGGATGAGCTGCTTGGCAGGGCATGACTGGCTTCAGTGACCGGTTCCATTACGAGGAGATCGTCACTGCACCCGATGGGAGTCGATATCGGGTTCGTCTCGGCCGTACCGGTGTTCACCGTTGGACCCCGGTGGAAGCTTTGGGCCAGTACCTCACTATCATCACCTGGGTGCGCTACCTCGGGCGTCGTCGGCGGGGATGGACGGTGTCGGTGCGTCGGGCGGGGTTCCTCGCCGACAGAGATGAGCTTCTGTCAGAGGACTTTCCAGGTCGAGCCGTAGCCGCGCGGAGGGCGGACGAGGTGGCGGAGGCCATCGCCCACGGCCTTCTTTTGGGGGGACCGCCGGAGCGCGCATAGCGGCACCTCTGGGCGCTGCGGGCGACCTGCCGCAGATACCCGGGCGCGAGCCGAGCAGACTGCTGGGATGAGCCGCCCGCTCCTCTTCGTCGACATCGACGGGGTCCTCAACCCTTACGCAGCCCCGTCCTGCCCGGAGGGGTACGTCGAGCGGGTCCTCTTCCCCGACGAAGAGCCTGTCCGTCTTTGCGTCCGGCACCGCGAGTGGTTGATTGCCCTGGCCGAGGTATACGACCTGGTGTGGGCGACCGCCTGGAACGAAGCCGACCGCACGGTGCTCACCTCGATTCTGGCCTTGCCTGCGTTCGCCGGAGCCATCGAACTCCCGAACGGCCCCTTCGACCCGCGAGAGAAGGTTCCGGCGGTCGAGCGCCTGGCCGGCAACCGACCGCTCGCGTGGGTCGATGACATGCTCGGGCCGGAGGCGTGGACTTGGTCAAGCGAGCGCAGCGAACCGACCCTGCTGTTGCCTGTAGACCCGGCGGTGGGCCTCACCGAAGACGACGTCAAGAGTCTCCTGGACTGGGCGACCACCGGGTATGGACTCGACCAGTGATCTCGGGCTGTGCATGGCGGCAGACCACCCGCCCGAAGCGGCACATCCCGGTCGGTCTGGAAGACCGGCCGACTACGGCTGCAGTAGCCGCTCGGCGTCTTGTCCGCCGACGAAGGCCTCCAACTCGTCCTGATCGGGCCGCCACGCCGGGCGGCTTGGTGGATTGTCCACACCGCCGCCCACCGCTGTGCCCTAAGGGGATCCTCGCCGAGCCTGGTGGCGACGGCTTCGGCGAGGTGGAGGATGTCGGCGACGGGCGGGCGGCCGGCGGCGAAAAAGCCGATGTCTGAGCAGGTGTCGCCCATACGCGGATCCACAACTTCCGGTTATATCTCGACCAGGCAGCACAGAGGTCTGAGCGGCTATCGCCAAATCGTGGGTCAGGGCGGAGGCCTCATCCGACGGCTCGAGCCTGGCCGCCGAAAGCGTGATACCACCGATGCCCGGTGGTGAGTATCGACGGCGGCCCTCCTGGCCTCGTAGAGGGCCCGAGCCCCCGGGCTGGCCGACAGGGAGGCGAAGGCCCACCGGTAGCGGGCGTCGGCCGGTCAGCGGTTGCAGGCGTAGCGGGCTAGCACCACCAACCTGGGCGGAGCGCAGGCCGGTTGAATCTGGCCATCAAGGTGCTGGCCCGGCGCCATTTGGGCTTGGCTCCCGAGGTGGAAAGCCGCTCCCGGTAGCGGGAGATCGACGTGGGGTTGACGGCGATCACCTGGTAGCCGGCGGCCACCAGCGCCCCTGTGAACAGCCGCCGCTCGGTCTCGCGCGCCGGCTGATCAGTCGGGGCGGGTGACTTGGGCCGGGCCCAGGATGACCAGCAGGGCCCGGTTCAAGCGCCCGTTGCCCAGGTTGCGACCGACGACGGGGTCAGGCAGGCGCCGACCGGTGCTGACCAGCCGGTGGGGCGCCATGACCGGACGCTCCTTCGGCGCCCCGGCCAGGGCCGACTCGAACTGCATCAGCACCTCCCGCTGGAGGTCGGCCAACCGCTCGCTGTTGGCTCCGGAGTAGGCCAGCATCCGGTCGGCCAGGTGCGACAGGGCCCGGGCCTGGTGGCGTGCCCGGCGGCGGCGCCAGCGACCGGTGTCGCCGGCGGCCATGCGGGCCAGCTGCTCGGGGGTGGCGTGGGCCACGGCGTTGATCCAGGCCCAGACGGGGACCTCCTCGCCCGCCTCGTCGAGGCAGTGGGCGACCTCGCCGGCGAGGAAGGCCTGGGGTTCGACTCCCAGCTCCGACATGGCGGCGAGCTTAGAACCTGGGCCGGGGCGAAGGCGTCGCCGCCCGGTGACGGACCCGCCGGCGGCGGGGCCGGGGGTCAGTCGGTGGCGGCCTCGGAGAGAACGTCGACCAGCTTGCGCCCCTTACGGCTCCCGAACTTCACCTTGCCGTCGGCGGTGGCGAAGAGGGTGTCGTCGCCCCCCCGGCCCACGTTCACGCCGGGGTGGAACTTGGTGCCCCGCTGGCGAACGATGATCGCCCCGGCCCGCACGGCGGTGCCGTCGTAGACCTTGACCCCCAGACGCTGGGCCGCCGAGTCGCGGCCGTTGCGGGTAGAACCGCCACCCTTGGTCTTGGACATGACTCTGGTCTCCTCCGAGCCCCGTCAGGGACGGGTGATTCCGGTGATCTCGACCGTGGTGTAGCGCTGGCGGTGGCCCCAGTGGCGCCGGGAGCGGGTCTTGGGCTTGTAGGTGAAGCCCCTGATCTTGGGGCCCTTGGTCTCGCCGACCACGGTGGCGGCCACGGCGGCCCCGGCGAGGCGGTCGGCCCCGGCCAGCACCGTGTCCCCGTCGACCACCAGCACCGGGGTGAAGCTGACCGAGTCGCCCTCGGCCGCGCCGAGGCGCTCGACGTTCACCCGCTGGCCCTCGGCCACCCGCAGCTGCTTGCCGCCGGTCTTGATCACCGCGTACATAGGAACGGAAATCCTACATGACGGCCCTGGGCGCCCCCCAAACCCCGGCGCCCCCGAAGGACCAGGTGGGGCTGAGCATGGCGGCGGGGCTGGCGGCCCTAGCCGGGCGCCGGCCCCCGGGCCCGCGGCACCACCAGACCGCTCTCGTAGGCGATCACCACCAGCTGGGCCCGGTCCCGCCACCGGCGGCCCTCCTTGTCTCATCCGCCCGGCAAGATGCAGCGCCTTGGCTAGCCTCGGACGGGTGGTCGACTGCGGGCCGGGGCCGGCCGCCCCGCTCCGCCGGGGAGACGTGGCACCGCCCGGGGCGGAGCTGTCGGTGGACGTGAGCGAGCGCATCCGGGCCCACTTCGACCAGCTGGGCGAAGGGGAATGGGACCGTCTGGACGCTCATCCCCGCAGCCGGGTCAGCCTCGAGGTGCACGGGCGCTTCCTGGCCGACCACGTGGCCGCCGGTGACCGGGTGCTGGAGATCGGCGCCGGACCCGGGCGCTTCACCATCGCCCTGGCCGAGCTGGGGGCCCGGGTGGTGGTGACCGACGTGTCGGAGGTCCAGCTAGGGCTCAACCGGCGCCACGTGGCCGAGGCCGGGGCCGAGCCGGCGGTGGAGGCCCGCCACCTGCTCGACGTGCGCGACACCGGGCGCTTCGCCGCAGCCGAGTTCGACGCCGTGGTCGCCTACGGCGGACCCCTCTCCTACGTCTTCGAGGCCGCCCCCGAGGCCCTGGCCGGCCTGCTGCGGGTGGGGCGGGTCGTCGTCGCCTCGGTGATGTCGACTCTGGGCGCCTGGGCCTTCTTCCTGCCCCAGGTGGTCGCCCAGGCGGCCGACATCGGCGTCGCCGCCGACGACGCCATCTTCTCCACCGGCGACCTGCGCCACGAGGGCCGCGACAGCGGGCACGTCTGCCAGATGTATCGCTGGCGGGAGGTGGAGGCGCTGGTGGCGGCGGCCGGCGGCGAGGTGGTGGCGGCCAGCGCCAGCAACTGGGCCTCCCTCGGACACGATGACACCCTGGAGCAGCTGGCCGCCGATCCTGCCGAGTGGGGCCGGTTCCTCGACCACGAGGTATCCGCCTGCCGTGAGCCGGGCCTGCTCGACGCCGGCACCCACATCCTGTTCGCCGCCCGCCGGCGGCCCTGAGCCGGGGCCGATATCCGGCCCGGTCAGGAGAGCAGCGTCTCGTCGAAGACGACGCCCCGGCCGTTGCAGGTGGGACACGTCTCCGAGAACGACGCCAGCAGCCCCTCCCCGATCCGCTTGCGGGTCATCTCCACCAGGCCCAGCTCGGACATGTCGAAGACCTGGGTGCGGGTCTTGTCGCGGGCCAGGGCGGCCCGGAAGGCGGCCATCACGCTCTCGCGGTTGGCCCTGATCTCCATGTCGATGAAGTCGATGACGATGATGCCGCCGATGTCCCGGAGGCGCAGCTGACGGGCCACCTCCTCGGCCGCCTCCAGGTTGTTGCGGTAGACGGTCTCCTCGAGGTTGGAGGTGCCCACGTTCTTGCCGGTGTTGACGTCGATGACGGTCAGGGCCTCGGTCCGCTCGATGATCAGCGAGCCGCCCGAGGGCAGCCAGACCTTGCGGTCGAGGGCCTTGTGGAGCTGCTCGTGGACGTGGTAGCGCTCGAAGATCGGCAGCGGATCGTCGGTCGGGTACCGCTCGACCCGGTCAGACAGCTCCGGGCTGATGGCGGCCACGTAGTCGCGCACCTGGTGGTAGAGGGTCTGGTCGTCGATGACGACGCCCCGGTACTGGCGGCTGAATTCCTCGCGGATGATCCGCACCGCCACGTCGGGCTCGCGGTAGAGCAGGCTGGGGGCCCGGGAGCGCCGGGCCAGGGCCTCGATCTCCTCCCACTCGGTCAGCAGCTTGGCCACGTCGCGGCGCAGCTCGTCGGCACTGGCCGACTCGGCCGCCGTCCGCACGATCAGGCCGTGGCCCGGGGGGCGCACCTCGTCGAGGATCCGGCGCAGCCGCTTGCGCTCGTCGTCGGGCAGGCGCTTGGAGATGCCGTAGGTGTCGCTGTTGGGGATCAGCACCACGAAGCGCCCGGGCAGGGACACCTCCTGGGTCAGGCGGGCGCCCTTGGACCCGATCGGGTTCTTGGTCACCTGGCAGGTGATGGTCTGGCCGGGGCGGAGCAGCTCCTCGATGCGGGCCGAGCTGCGGGCCTTCGCCCCGCCCTCGACCACGTCCTCGGGGTCGTAGCGCACATCGCCCCGGTAGAGCACGGCGTTCTTGGAGGTGCCGATGTCGACGAAGGCGGCCTCCATGCCCGGCAGCACGTTCTGGACCCGGGCCAGGTAGACGTTGCCGTCGATCTGCAGCTCGTCGTCCTGGCGGCGGGAGACGTAGTGCTCGATGAGGGCCCGGCCCTCCAGCACCGCCACCTGGGTGGTGTCGGGCCGAACACTCACGCACATCATGTAGCGCCCCACCGGGCGCCCCTTGCGCTCGAGGCCCCTCCGGCGCTCCTCGGCCTCCTCGTCGAAGGGGTCGGCTCCGGCCAGGTCGGCTGACGCCACCGGCCCCGGACCGGCGAGGCCGGTCGCCGCTGCGGCCCCCGACCTCCCCCGCCCGCCCCGCCTGCGCCGCCGCCGGCGGGCCGACTGGGTCTCGCCCGAACGGGCCCCGGCATCTCCGGAGCCGATGGGGGTCACCGGGGTGGGCGCCGGGCGGGGGGGCGGAGCCGGCCTGGTGTCACCGATGCGGGGCCGGCGGGGCTCCTCCCCTGGGCCCGGCCCGCCCGGTTCGGCACCGGGCCCACCCGCCGCCGGGCGGCCTACGGCCGTGGCGGTGCCTCGGGACGGAGTCGCCTCGCCGGCGTCCTCGCCGGCCGGGCGGGAGCCGGCGCCTTCGGAGCTGCGCCGGCGCCCCCCGCGCGAGCCCCGGCGCCGGCGGCCCCGGGGCGACGACGGGCCGGACCCGGACGGAGGTCCGGAGTCGGGGGAGGCCGACGCCTCCCCGCCGTACGGGTCGGCGCTACCGGGTGGGCGGGGCGCCGGGGTCGGGCCCGGCCCGGAGTCCGGAGAGCCCGGCGGCCGCAAGGGGGACGGGGGGCTGGCCGGGGCGCTCGAGGGGTCCGGCCCCGGTGTCGGGGAGGACGCTCCTCGGGGGTTCGGTTCGACCATCGGGTTGTTCCCTTCTCAGTTGCGCACGCCCCAGGGCGTGCGGCGCGTCCGTCGCTCCGACCGCGAGAGGCTCGCGGCGGGCGCCGTCGCGCTCGATCCATTGGTGGGTCCGGCGGACCCTGACCTCCTCCACCGGCAGGCCCAGGCCGGCCAGCAGCTCGGAGGGGCGGAGGCTGCGGGGCTGGGTGGCCAGCTCGGCCACCACGGTGGCCCCTCCCGCCGGCGGAGGCCCGCCTCGCCCGGCGAGGACACCGTCGGCCGGGGCGAGGCCGCCGGCCCGCCCGGGCGGGGCGCACGGGTCGGCACCCAGCAGCTGGAGGGACAGGATGGCCGGGCGGATGTCGTCGGTGACCGACTGGCCCTTGCGGGTGCGGGTGACGACCAGGGAGTCGGCACCGAGCACACCGGCGATGGCCCGGCTCAGATCCTCGCCTCCCCCGTCGGCGGGAACCTCCATCTCCCATCGGCACAGGGTCACGTCGTTTTGCAGCGAGGGTTCCGCCGGGGCCAGGGCTCCGACGGCCATGACGTCGATGCCCTCGGGAAGGGCGGGGCTCAGCCGCTCGGGCAGGGCGGCCGGGTCCAGCTCCTCCCGCAGGTCGACGTCGAGGTACTCGGCGGTGGACTCGGCCCCGGTGGGCAGGGCCAGCCCGAAGCTCAGCCGGGGCCGGGGCGAGAAGCCCCCCGAGTAGGCCACCGGCACCCGGGCCCGGCGCAGGGCCCGCTCCCACATCCGGGCCACGTCGCGGTGGCTGGTCCAGCGGACCTTGCCGAGCTTGGCGAAGCGCAGCCGGATCCTCACAGCGTCACCCCCACCAGCCGCACCGGCACCTCCCCGCCCCGGGCGAGGTCCTGGCCCGTGCCCTGGCTGCCGCCGGCGGGCGGGACGGGCGAGGCAACCACGTGCTCGAGCCCGTGGGTGGTGCAGACCCCGCAGTCGTAGCACGGGGTCCAGCGGCAGTCCTCGACCCCGGCCGCCGCCAGGGCGTCCTGCCAGTCGCCCCAGAGGAAGTCGCGGTGCAGGCCGGCCGACACGTGGTCCCAGGGCAGGACCTCGTCCTGGTCGCGGTGGCGGTGGACGTACCAGTCCAGGGAAAGGCCGTGGGCGGCCATGGCCTCCTCCCACAGCCCAAGGTCGAAGTGCTCCGACCACTCCTGGAAGGTGCCGCCCCGACGCCAGACCTCCTCGATGACGGCCCCGATGCGGCGGTCGCCCCGGCTGGCTATGCCCTCGGCGACACTGGCCCTGGGATCGTGCCAGCGCAGGTTGACCCCCCGGGCACCCTTGGTGGCGTCCCGCAGCAGGCCGATCTTGCGCCACAGCTCGGCGGCGGTGTCCTGGCCGAACCACTGGAACGGGGTGTGGGCCTTGGGCACGAACCCGCCGACCGAGGCGGTGACGCTGACCCGGCCGTGGGCCCGACCGACCGCCGCGCTCTTGCGGGCCAGCTCGGCGATGCCGAGGGTGTCCTCGTCGGTTTCGGTGGGCAGGCCGGTGAGGAAGTAGAGCTTGACCCTCTGCCATCCCTGGGAGAAGGCCGACTCCACCGCCCCGTAGAGGTCCTCCTCGCTGATGAGCTTGTTGATGACCCGGCGCATGCGCCAGGTGCCGCCCTCGGGGGCGAAGGTCAGCCCGGTGCGCCGGACCTTCTGGATCTCCGCCGCCAGCCCGACGGTGAAGGCGTCGACCCGCAGGCTGGGCAGGCTGACCGCCACCTCGCCCGAGCACATCGGGTCGTTGATGACCCCGCCGACCACCCCGGAGATGTCCGAGTAGTCCGCCGTCGACAGGGAGGTGAGGGCGACCTCGTCGTAGCCGGTGCGGGCCAGGCCCGAGGACACCATGTGCCTGACCTGCTCGGCGGGGCGCTCCCGCACCGGACGGGTGATCATGCCGGCCTGGCAGAACCGGCACCCCCGGGTGCAGCCCCGGAACACCTCCACGTTGAGCCGGTCGTGGACCACCTCGGTCAGGGGCACCAGCTGGTTCTTGGGGTAGGGCCAGGCCCCCAGGTCGGCGATGGTCCGCTTCTCCACCCGCTCGGGCACGTCCGGATAGCGGGGGGTCACCGACACCAGGCGGGGCCCGTCGTAGGCGACGTCGTAGAGGCTGGGCACGTAGACGCCGGCGATGTGGGACAGCTCCCGCAGCACCCCGGCCCGCGAGCCGGGGGTGCGCCCGGAGGCCTTCCAGTCCCGCACCACCTCGTTTATCTCGCCGACCACCTCCTCGCCGTCGCCGATCACGAACAGGTCGACGAAGTCGGCCAGGGGCTCGGGGTTGTAGGCGCAGTGCCCGCCGGCGGCCACCAGGGGGTGGCCCTCGTCCCGCTGGGCCGCCCGCACCGGCACCCCGGCCAGATCGACGCAGTTGAGCAGGTTGGTGTAGACGAGCTCGGCCGACAGGTTGAACGCCAGCAGGTCGAACTGGCCGGCCGGGAGGTGGTTCTCGACCGAGAACAGCGGGACGCCCCGCTGCCTCATCAGCTCCTCGAGGTCGGTCCACGGCGAGTAGGACCGCTCGGCCACGGCGTCAGGGCGCTCGTTGAGGATCTCGTAGAGGATCTGCAGGCCCTGGTTGGGCAGGCCGATCTCGTAGGCGTCGGGGTAGACGAGCAGCCACGACACCCGTGAGGGCGAGTGGACCGGCGCCTGGGCCCCGTCCTCGCAACCGATGTAGCGCGCCGGCTTCTGGACCCGCGCCAGCAGTGGCTCGATGCGCGGCCACAGTGACGACATGATCGCCTCAGTGTACCGGGGGGTGGCCCGGCCCCCGGGGCCCCCTACCCCGCCCCGGAGGTGGTGGTCGAGGACCCCGGGGCCACAGAAGTGCTGGTAGAGGTGGTCGTCGAGCCCCCGGACGAGGCCCCGGCCGAGCCTCCCGTCGAGCCCGCCTGCGGAGCTCCGGCCGGCCCCGACGCCCCGGTCTGGGCCCGGTCCTGGACCGGAAGCTGGAGGTCTCCGGCCGGGTGGTTCATGAGGTAGCTCAGGATCTGGCGGGCGACGGGGGCCGAGCCGGAGGCGCCGTAGCCGGCCTGCTCGATGACCACCGCCACCACGTACTGGGGGTTGTCGGCGGGGGCGAAGCTCACGAACAGGGAGGTGGGCTCGGCGTTGGCGGCCGCCGAGGCGGTGGCGGTGCCGGTCTTGCCCGCCACTGGGAACTGGCTGAGCGGGAAGCCGAGGAAGGTGCCATAGGCGGTGCCCTTGGGGTCCGACACGACCCCCTTGAACCCGGTCAGGAGGGTGTCGTGCACCGTCGGGGGCAGGTCCACGTGGTCCAGCACCTTGGGGGCGATGGTGCTGACCACCTTGCCGGAGTGGTCGACCACCCGGGCGGCGACCTGGGGCTGGTAGAGCGTGCCCCCGTTGGCGAAGGCGGCGTAGGCGTCGGCCAGCTCCAGCGGGGTGATGACCGTCGCCCCCTGGCCGAAGGCCATCTCCACGTTGTCGGCGGCGAACCAGGTGTCGGTGTAGACGCGGGGGGCCTGGGCATGGAGGCGCTTGCGCACCGACGGGCTGTCGACCCGGGCCAGGTTGGAGTCGCCCAGCACGAAGTGGGTCGGCGCCCCCAGCCCGTACTGGTGGGCAGTGGTCTGGATGGGCTCGGGACCGAACCGGCTCTGGTTCTCGTAGAAGTCGTAGCCGAGGTTGTAGAAGAACACGTCGTCGGAGGCGGTGATGGCCCGGGTCACGGTGAGCTCGCCCAGAGCCTCGTCCCCGGGGGCGTTGTGCAGCACCGGGCACTGGGTGCCCCGGCAGTTGGGGAAGGCGAAGAAGCCGGGGTCGTCGATGTAGGTGTTCGGCGTGATGAGACCGTCGGTGAGGGCGGCGGTGGCGGTGGCCAGCTTGAAGGTCGAACCGGGGGCGTACAGGCCCTGGATGGCCCGGTTGAGCAGGGGCTGGTTGCTCTGGGGCCCGGTGAGGCTCTGGTAGGCGGAGGAGGAGATGCCCCCCACCCACACCGAGGGGTCGTAGCTGGGATACGACGACATGGCCAGCACGGCGCCGTTGCGGGGATCCAGCACGATGGCCGACCCGGCCGGGGCCGGGTAGTACTCGTGCTGGAAGGGGTCGTAGGTGTGGTGGAGGGTGTCGATCTCGGCGGCGAGATCCTTGTCGACCTCCTGCTGCAGGCCCAGGTCGACGGTCAGCTGCAGGTCGTCGCCCGGCTTGGCCGGGTGCTCGCCGATGGTCCCGATGACCTTGCCCCGGGCGTTGACCTCCAGGTCGGTGACCCCCGGCGCGCCCCGCAGGTCCTGCTCGTAGGCGGCCTCGACCCCGGCCCGGCCCACCTGGTCGCCCTGCTGGTAGCCGGCGCTCTTGTTCTTCGACAGCTCCGCCGGGGTGATGGCCCCCACGTAGCCGAGGATGTGAGCGGCCACGGTGGAGTAGGGGTAGGCCCGCTGGGAGAGCTCGACCACGTCGACGCCGGGGAACTGGTCGGCGTGCTCGCGCAGGTAGACCACCTTGGACATGTCGACATTGGTCGCCACCGGTACCGGCTCATAGGGGCTGTAGCGGCAGTCGGCGATGGTGGACAGCACCTGCTGGGTGGTCTGGCCGAGCAGGTCGGCGAGCCGGCCGATGACCGCCGGGTACTTGCTCGGCGGCTGCTTCTCGCCGCAGCTGGCGGTGGGCACCACCGACCGGGCCACGGTTATGGCCACCACCGTCTGGTTGGTGACGATCGGCTGGCCGTTGCGGTCCACGATCAGGCCCCGGGGAGCCTGGACGGTGACCTCCCGCACCTGGTTCGACGTCGCCGCCTGCTGGAAGGTCGGTGAGTCCAGCACCTGCAGGTACCACAGCCGCACGAACAGGGCGGCGAAGAGGGCGAAGACCAGCAGCCCCATCACGCTCAGCCGGAGGCGGGACTGCCGCCGGGGCATCACCATCGGCGACCGGTGCGGGCGGCGGCCGCGCCCGAGGACTCGGTGGCCCAGGACATGAGGCGGGTGGCGGGGACGGAGAGCACGGCGTTGATGAGAGAGACGATCCCGATGATGCGAGGCAGCTCGTCGCTGAGCGTCTGGGGCTGGCCGACTATCGCGCCGATGAGGGCGTACAGGAATTCACCGCCGGCGGTGCCGAGCAGGGACGCCAGGGCCACGATCCACCACGACGAGCGCAGCACCAGACCCTGGAACAGTCCGACCGCGTAGCCCACGATGCAGAAGGTGAGGGCCGACAGCCCGAACGGTGTCTCCAGGAACAGGTCGGACAGGAGCCCGCAGCCGAAGCCGATGAGCGCCCCCCGGGCCGGGCCCCCGGTGGCCCCCCCGACCGCCGCCAGGAGCAGCATCAGGTCCGGGTGCACCCCGTCGATGGTGATGGGCCCGATCATGGCCACCTGCAGGGTGAGGACCACGGCGATGAGCAGGGTCAGCCGGGCCCGGCCCACGGCCGACAGCCGCTCGTGGCTCAGGACCCCGGTGTCCACCGCAACACGTCCACGTATCGGATCTGGTCGAGGGGCACCACCGGGGCGAGGCTCACGTCCTCCTGCAGGGCGTCGGGACGCTGGTCGACCAGGCTGACCCGGCCCACCGGGATGCCGGCGGGGTAGATGGAGCCCTGCAGGCCGCTGGTCACCAGCACGTCACCCTTGTGGAGCGCTGTGGCCGGGGGGATGAAGTCGACCCGCAGGGCCTGGTTGGCGCCCCGGCCGCTGGCCACGCCGACCACACCGGTCGGGGTGCGCACGCCGATCTGGGACGACGGGTCGGTGAGCAGCAGCACGGTGGACGTGCTCCTCGAGGCGTCGACCACCCGCCCGAGGAGGCCCTGGCCCGCCACCACCGTCATCCCGTCGGCCACCCCGGCCCCCGTGCCCCGGTCGAGGGTCACGGTGAGCTGGAAGTTGGAGGTGGTGGTGTCGATGACCTGGGCGGCCACCTTCGGCACCGACTCGGCGAACGGCAGGTTCTGCAGGGCGAGCAGCTGGCTGAGGGCCTGCTGTTGGTCGGCGGCCTCGAGCCGCTGGCGCTGCAGGTCGCCGAGCTGCTTGCGCAGGCGGGCGTTGGCGTCCTTTTCCCCCTTGTAGCGGAACGCTCCCACGAAGAAGTCGGCCACCGGCCGGAAGCCGTGGACGAAGGCGGACCCGACCGGGGAGAAGGCGTCGCGCAGCACGCTCTTGGCCGAGTGCACCACCCCGGTCGCCTCGCCCCGGTAGTCGAGGGTGATGATCGTGCCGGCCGTCAGGACCAGCAGGAGCAGCACGAATCGGGCCCTAGAGGGCCGGCGACGGGCCACCAGCGCCCAACCCGGTTAACGGGAGCTGGATGAGGAGATCAGGACCTGCTTCAGGGCTTCGAACTCCTCGAGGCACTGGCCGCTGCCGATGGCGACCGAGTGGAGCGGGTTCTTGGCCACGATGATCGGCATGCCCGTTTCGGACGAGATGCGGGCGTCGAGGCCGTGCAGCAGCGAGCCGCCGCCGGTCAGGACGATCCCCTGCTCCATGATGTCGGCCGCCAGCTCGGGAGGCGTCTTGTCGAGGGTCACCTTGACGGCGTCGACGATGGCCGACAGGGGCTCCTCGAGGGCCTGACGGATCTCGCCGGTGGTGGTGACGATCGTCTTGGGCAGCCCGGTGATCAGGTCGCGACCCCGGATTTCGGCGTGCAGCTCCTCCTCCAGCGAGCAGGCCGACCCGAGGGCGATCTTGATCTCCTCGGCGGTCCGCTCGCCGAGGGCGAGGCTGTACTCCTTCTTGATGAACTGGATGATCGCCTCGTCCATCTCGTCCCCGCCGATGCGGATGGACTGGCTGGTCACGATGCCGCCCAGGGAGATGACGGCCACCTCGGTGGTCCCCCCGCCGATGTCGACCACCATGTTGCCTGTCGGCTCGTGCACGGGCAGGCCGGCGCCGATGGCCGCCGCCATGGGCTCCTCGATGATGTAGGCCGGCTTGCGGGCCCCGGCGTACTCGGCCGCCTCCTGCACCGCCCGCTGCTCCACCCCGGTGATGCCCGAGGGGACGCAGATCACCATGCGGGGCTTGGCGAAGCGGCGCTGGTGCACCCGGCGGATGAAGTAGCGCAGCATCTTCTCGCAGATCTCGAAATCGGCGATGACCCCGTCCTTGAGGGGACGGATGGCCTGGATGTGGCTGGGGGTACGGCCGATCATCCGCTTGGCCTCGGCTCCGACGGCCAGCGGGCGCCCGTCGCGGGCATTGACCGCGACCACCGAGGGCTCGTTGAGGACGATGCCCCGACCCCGCACGTAGACCAGCGTGTTGGCCGTGCCGAGGTCGACGGCCATGTCGCGGCCGAGGAAGGAGGACCAGATGTTGTCGGACACTGGCGGGCAAGCCTACCCGTCCTGCTGCCGACCGGCCCATCTCCGACCTCGATTCCCGTTCAGAGGTTCACCCCCAGTGGTCGCAGCCGCCGAGGGGCGAGGCCGAGGCCCGTGGGCGGCCGCGAAAGGCTCCGGCTCAGGCCTGCAGGCCGGGGAAGAAGATGCCGATCTCCCGCTGGGCCGACTCGAGGGAGTCGGACCCGTGGATGAGGTTCTCGGTGAGCAGGGTGGCCAGGTCCCCCCTGATGGTGCCGGGGGCGGCCTGGGCGGGGTCGGTGACGCCCATCATGGTCCTCACGATCGACCAGGTGTCGCCCGGGCCCTCGATGACGGCCAGCAGGGCCGGCCCTCTGGTGATGAACTCGACCAGCTGGCCGTAGAACGGCTTGCCCTGGTGCTCGGCGTAGTGGCGCCCGGCCGTCTCGACGTCGATGGTGCGCAGCTCGGCGGCGGCGATCCGCAGCCCTTTGCGCTCGAGACGTCCGAGTATCTCCCCGACCAGACCGCGCTCGACGGCGTCGGGCTTGCAGATGACGAGAGTGCGGTCCATGGCCGCCGCAGCGTAGTGGGGCGGCGGCCGGGGTCCGCCGGTGGTAGAAGGGCGCCATGACCGACGCCGCCAGCCGGAGCGGCTCAGCCGGCCCCGGGCGCCAGCACGACTTCGACGAGATCTACCGGGGCCAGCCCCCCTGGGACATCGGCCGGCCCCAGGAGATATTCGCCGACCTGGCCCGTTCCGGCCGCTTTGTGGGGCGGGTCCTCGACAGCGGCTGCGGCACCGGGGAACACACCCTGT
>DASRBO010000066.1:0-16315 GCA_035653595.1 Acidimicrobiales bacterium
CCTCATTTCGTCTCCTTCGTCCGGTCTGGACGTCAGAGAGCTTTCAGTTCGGAGGACCGGGTGGGGGAAGCTGATCGAGGGGTGGGGGAATTAGCTGATCGTCCCGCCCCTCTGGTGGGGGAATTTCTTGATCGTCAGCACGCAGCGTCAGGTGAAGCACCAATCAACCAGGTAGCGGTGCCGCCCAGCAGCTCAGTTCGGGTGTGGGGATAGACATCACGTGTTTCGCCATTCGGTCCTTCCACAAGGATGTGCAGGTCGTCATCGTGTTGAGGCAAATAGCCATTCTTGGCATCGATCTCCACAACGACCCGGCGCCGCCGTCCGCCCTGCTCGACGTCGAGGGCATGACGATCGAATTCGAGCTGGGTCGGCACTTCGGGAAGATGACCGTCGGAGGTATCGCGCGGAGGTGACGGCCGGCGCCTGCGCGCTTTCTCGGGACCCTCCGCCTCCACCTCGACTTCGACTTCCATCTCGCGGGTGCGGCCTCCGAGCTTGCCGATGGCCTTGCGCAGACGCTCCAGGTCCTTCTCGCTGGCCTTCTCAGCAGTGTGCTTGAGCGCCTCCTCACGCAAGGCTGACTCCAAGGCTTCGAGATCCGCGTTGCCGGTGAGGAGGTCCTCGAGCTCGCCGAATATCCGTTCACGCATGCGACCACGCAACCGCTCACGAGTGGTCGAAAAGGTCTCGGCCTTGGTCTCCTGCGTCAGACCATCGGCCTCGATTTGAATGATCATGCGCTTGTACAGATGGGGCAGCTTGCAGTTGCGCTTGATCCACTCGCGCTTCTCGGTCTCCTGGCGTTGACCGTTCAGCGTCACCGTGATGGCGCTGTCCGCCGACACGAAGCCCTGCACCGTGTCGGTCGTAGGATTGGCCCCTTCCTTGTCAAGCACCCAGATGTTGGCCCGGACCTGGCCCTCGTGGGGATCGAGCTCAATCGTGGCCGACTGCTTGTACGCAATGCGGGTCTTGCCACCTTCGCCGCCGTCGGGGTCGGAGGACTTGAGGCGGCCACCAGAGCCAACGAGGGTGCGGCGGCCCTTGGTCTTGTCAGCGTTGCGGTAGCTGCCCAGGTAGACCGGCATGACTGGTTCGAACAGAGCCGCGTTGAAGAAATTGTACTGGTTGATCAGGGGGCCCTTGATCATAAGGTCGTACTCGACGTGGGCGATGTAGGCGCCGTGCTTGAAGCCCTGGTCCTCAAGGATGCGGGGATCCAACGCCAAGGGTTCCCCGTCGGCACCGACCAAGTACTTGTAGGCGGGAGTACGCATGCCCTCCTTGTAGACCTTCTTCACGGTCGTGACGGCAGCACCATCATCCGCACCATCGAGCACTTCGGGGTGACGGCGACACAGCAACACCGTGCGCTCGGCATAGCCGAGAGCAGCTGATCCACCCCACCCGTAGACGCCCATGAGGAAGGGCTTGTCCTGCTTGTTGCCACGGTGAATCGACAGAATCGTGCCAGGGACCTGTGACGGCGCCTGGCCGATGCCAGCATCCTGGATCACACAGGTCGGACGGTCAGAATTGCCCGATTCCAGCAGAGTCATCGTGACCCGCTCGGCGAGCCGCTGCCGATCGGCGTTGCTCATGGCTCCGGGGCCGGCCATGGGCACCTTGAGCAGCCGCTGCGCGGCGATCTTCGGGTTGGGCAGCTCCTGGGCCATCTTGGCTATGTCGTTGGCGTAGCGGAGCCGGGCTTCCAATTCAAGGATGGCGTCGATGCCGTTCGTGTAGCGCTCGTTGAGAGCCAGCCGGGGATCTGCCGAGGCATGGATTGGCCCCAGGTTGTCATCGATGTCGCCCACTGAGCGCCAGCGGCAGTCGCCAAGCAGCTTGGAAATCAGGGCCGACAAGCGATCGACGTCAGCGACGGTCTTGGCTGCCAGGGTGGCCTTCGCAACTGCCGTCTGCTCGCCGCGTGAAGCGGAGCTAATCACGTGTTGGTTCCTCTCTTGCCGTTGTGTGATCTCTTATGGCGCAGCCTGGGCTGTGATCTGATTAGCCATGCGTTGACCTGCTTCCGTTAAGACGAGCTCCGCCTTTGGACCGTGGCCCGAGACCTCAAGCATTTCGAGATCTCTCAGGCGCCCGATATATGCGGCGCGCGAGGAGACGGCCACTCCCTCATTCCAGCCATTCCGCTTGGTCAGGTATCGGTCGATGGCCGACTGTTGGCCCTTGCTCTCTGCGATGGCGTCGAAGAAGACACGCAAAGCCTGCACCTCAGCCTTGTTCCGCAGGATCGACCCTTCGAGAATCCTTCGGGCTTCGGCGCCAAGCACGGTGCCGTCGTCAGTCTCACCCAGCTGTGGAGAAAGAGTGGCCGCAAGCGTGACGCCCAGGGGGGTCAAGACAAGCTGGCCGCCCACGACGGCAGCAAGCCCGAGATCGGCAAGCGGACCGCGACCCATGTCGTCAACGAGATAGGAGAACACGAACTTCTGGACACTCTTGAACTCGTCCTCGCCCACCGGCCAGGAGGTCGCACGACGCTCGGACTGCGACCGGTTGGCCGCCTTGTCCTCACTGCGGAGCTTGAGCCCGACTTGCCGGGCGACGCGGCCGACTTCCTGCTGACCCTCCTTCAGGGACACCGGGCCGAGATTGGCCAATACGCGGACGACCACGGGGACCGGATTGAGGCGATTAGTGAGAAATGTGAGAGGCGCCGCCGAAATGCGGCCGGCGTCATCAGCGGTCTCGCCGTAGGGCCGATCAGGCAACCGAAGGAGCTTGTCCAACTTCTCAACCGTTGCCAATAGGGCGGTGCCGCCGGCAGCTGCCCCGGCCGGAGGAGGAGGGCTCGCCCCCAGGAGGTCGATCTCCAGTTGATTGCGCAGGGCCAGCTCGATTAGCTCCGAAAAGCTGTTATAGGGGGAGCTAGACGACTCTATCCAGGTGTCCGCACGCCCCAGGAGACCCAGAGGGAGCGACACCACCCTATGCAGCCGGCTGTCCTCTATTGGACTCGTCATGAGTGGTAAGGATAGTCATAAACTTGCGGTTGTCAACCCTATAGGTATCTATATTACCCCCAATAATCAGAACGCTGCCCTTAAACCGGTCCATGTGCCGCCTAGTGTCCCATCCGTCACTTTGCATTCGCTCGCGGTAACGGGCAACCACCGTCACACCCGGCCGCCAAAGTCCAAAGATGTTCGGTACTTAGGGGCGAGAGAGGGCGGGCGCCAGTGTCAGACCCCTCGCACCTGGCGGGTGCCAGAATCACATCTGTGTAATCCCGCCCTCCGCCCACTGGCCGACCTGAACGAAGGGGACATTCGGCACTATGAGTAGTAGAGCAACAGCGCAGAGAGGCGAACCTAAGAGGCCACGACTTCGGCTGCAGTACGTGCCAGTCGAACGGATCCGGCCCGAGGAAGGCCTGGGCCGGAAGCGGGACCGGGAGGGCCACCGGGAGCTACAACGGTCAATTGAGCAGTTCGGTGTCCTCACCCCCGTCACGGTGCGGCGCGCGCCGGACGGAACCGGGGACTTCCTGCTGATCAAGGGCCAGGGTCGGACCCTGGCCTGCCGGCTGCTGGGCATCGAGAAGATCCCGGCCCTGATCGTCGATGACCGCTATGCCGAGAGCGAGAAGGTCCAACAATTCCTCGTTGAAAACGTCGCCCGGCTGCGACTGTCCGCCACCGACCGGGCACTGCTGATTGCCCACGCCCGGAAAGAGGGCGAGGAGACTGCCGACGTGGCCAAGCGGTTCGGCGTCTCCTCGGCAACCGTGCGCCGGCTGGAGGCTCAGCTCGACGGTGCAACGTCGGGTGAGGTAGCCGCGCTTAGGGCTGGCGATCTCAATCTCACCTTGCACGCTGTGATTGCGAAGCACGTGGCCAACGGCGAGCGGACTCAGGTCATCCGGCGAGTAGCCCCGCACGGCATCCGGGCCAAAGAGATGGACAGCCTACTGACAGCCCTCAACTGGCCGGAGCTGACCGCGCTTGGTCCGAGTTACCGAGCGCAGCGGCTGACCCTGCTCGAGTGGGCGTGCCAGACCCTGTCCGAGATGCCGCGAGCCCACCCGCGAGAGCGGCTACACCAGTTGGCCATGTTGATGCCGCTGCGCCTGCCCGCATCTACCGTCCGTGCCGCTGGAGCGGCCCGATGAAGCTGATCAATCTGGCCCTGGACGAGCTAGTAGTCAGCGCCGAGCTGGCCAGATCGCGCGGTTCCAAGGTGTTCGAGGAGCGGCTGAAGGCCTCGATTGAAGAGATGGGGTTGGCCGAGCCGCTCAAGGTGGCACCGCTGCCATCAGGTAAGTACCTGGTGGTGGATGGCATGATCCGGCTCAGGGCTATTCAGGCCATTCGCGAGAAGGAGAAGTCAGCCTTCGACACCATTCCGGCTTACGTCTTTGATCTCGGCCGGCGTTACGAACTGCGCTTTCAAAGTGACATCTACCAAGACTTGTTGCCGAGCCAGCTGGCGACACTGGTCGAGCACCTGCATGAAGCTGAGGGTGTGCGCAAGGTAGACATTGCGCGCTATATCGGGGTGTCGCCGGCGACGCTCAGAAACTACACGGGCCTCTGGCGGCTGATTCAGCGCAGGGGCCTGTTTGCCCGCATTGTGGAGCTGATGGATGTCGGCATCATTCCTGCATCCAACCCTTATGCCTGGCTCCGACTCACCAAGGAAGGGCTGCGGTACGTGCTGGAGAACAGCTTTAGCGACTGGCAATCGGCCGAGCACTGGATAGCTGAGCGGATCGCCCGGGCTAGACGAGGTGACGTGGCGCCGTATTCGCTCAAGTTTGTCGAGGCCGTCACCAATGCTCTGCCCTCCGAGTACTACCGGGAGGCCCAGGAAGTTCGGGACCTAAAGCGGGAGCTCGGCCTGCGTCGAGCGGCGGCGGTGCGCAAGCCGGAGCCAACGTCATTCGATGCCCGCAAGGCAATCCGCAACCTGACGAGGGTCTCCGAGAAGTCGCCCGACCGCGTGCTGCGCGTCGCGGCCAGGTCACTGGCGGCGTATCTACAATGACGCAGCTTGCGACTGAGCGGTGGCTCGAAGCCGCCTTCTTTGACGAGCCGGAAGATGACTCGCTGGACGGCGGGACAACCGATCATGGTCCACTCTGGCACGCCATCTCTCCGCGTTGGGGCCATTCGATGCACACGATGTGCAGCTATCACGGCATGTTCCCGCCCAAGTTGGCGCACTACTTCATCGAGCGGTACAGCCAACCGGATGAAGTGGTGCTCGATCCCTTCAGCGGCCGGGGCACGACCACACTGCAGGCGCGGGTCGAAGGTCGCAATACGATCAGCAATGACCTTAATCCCCTAGCCTACGTACTGACCCGGGCCAAGGCTGCACCGCCGACCTGGACATCGGTCATGGGCACTATTGACCAGCTTGAACGGCGCTACCGCGCGCGGGCGCAGCGGGACGTCGATGTTCCTGCTGATATTGAGATGCTGTTCCACAAGAACACGCTCAGGCAGCTGGTGTTTCTGCGCTCATACCTCTTCCGGCGCCCGATGAGCACCTGGTCGCGGGAAGAGTTCATGATTGCGGGAGCGGTGGCCGGCATTCTGCACGGGGCGCACCGAAGTGATGGCAGCTCGCAGTACTTGAGCATCAGCATGCCCAATACCTTCAGCATGTCGCCGGCCTATGTTCGCAACTTCATCCGGGAGAACCGGCTAATCAAGCTGGATCAAGACGTCTTCGAGTGCCTGCGTGACAAGCTGGCCCGGCTTTATCTGGACGAAACTCGTGGCAGTGCTGGACAGGTGAGCAAACGGGATGCGACGGGTCTGCTGTCGAATCCGAAGGCGATGGCCGCCGGCAGCGTTGATCTGATTGTGACCTCTCCGCCTTATCTGCAGGTGGTCAATTACGGCACGCAGAACTGGATCCGGCTGTGGTGGCTGGGGCTGGATGAGGTATCGCGTAACGCTGGCGAAGGCCGGCGCAAACTTGACGCCAAGCTCGATCACCAGCACAACTACGACGCTTACGCCGACTTCATGCTGCGCACGATGAAGGGCGCCCGGAGGGTGCTGAAGAAGACGGGAGTGGCGGTGTTGGTGATTGGTGATGTCACCGTGCCCGGCAAGCCGTCAGTGGCGCTGGCGCTGCAGGTCTGGGAGGACATCGGAGATAGGACGGGCCTGAAGCAGCTCGCCGTAATCGAGGACTCGCTGCCGGTGCAGAACAAGGTCAGCCGGATCTGGGGCGACACCAAGGGCAAGGCCACCGACCGGGACTGTGCCCTTGTCCTAGCCCGGAAGGACGGCAACCCGATAACCGACAATCCGGATGTCGACTGGGAAGAGCCGTACAAGGACGGTGGGCCCGATGCTGCACATGACCGGCTGCGTCAGGCTCGACGGCCCTCGTAGGTCGTGGGGAGCCCGCTTGCGAAGACAGCGGGGTCCTGGACGGCTAGTTCAACTAGTGGGGAGACAGACGGTTCGGAGGCAGCACCGCTACGGGGCGTGACATAGAGCGGCCACGGTCGCACCTCGAAGCTGAGCTCACCTCGCCATGCCCTGAGAGCCCGTGCCCGGCTGGACGACACCCATCGGCCTTCCGAACGCGTCCTTGGTTTTTGCTGGTAATCGCGCGTGGATCGCGCGACGGGCCGGGAGAAAACTGATGCCCAGGTCAGATATGGGCTCTGACCTGGGCATCCTTTGGTGGCGGGGGAGGGATTTGAACCCTCGACCTTCGGGTTATGAGCCCGACGAGCTACCAGACTGCTCCACCCCGCGGCGTGCCGATCAAGCTACCACAGCCCCCTCGGGCCGATCAGGTCGAGCCCGTGGGGCTGGTGGTGCTCGTGGTCGTCGAGGGGCTGGCGGAGGAGCCGGAGCCGCCCTCCGCTTGGGAGATGAGCTGGCCCATCTTGTTGACGTCGGTCTGGTAGGCGCCCAGGTTGCCGTTGGCCAGGTCCTGCTGGGCGGCGGCATAGGCCTGGGCGGCCTGGGCCAGGAGCTGGGCCACGTTGCTGGGGGTCCCGGAGGTGGGGGCGCTCGGCGTGGTGGGCACCCCACCCTGCTTCTGCTCCAGGGTGGGCGGAGCAGTCCCGAAAATCGCCGCCAGGGACGCCTGAAGGGTGTCGGCCATGGCCACCTGGGTGCCGGAGACGACGATCACCTTCTGGAGCTGAGGCAGGGGGTTCCGGGCCGACTGGACGTAGAGGGGCCGAATGTAGAGCAGGGACTTCTGGATCGGGATCACCAGGACGTTGCCCAGCTCGACCTGGGAGCCCTGCTGGTTGAGCAGGCTGATCTGCTCGCTGATGGTCGGGTTGGCGGCGATGCGGGCGTCGATCAGGGCCGGGCCGTCGATCAGCTGGCCCGGTGGCATGATGTACACCTGGAGCTGGCCGTAGTCGGAGGGGTCGCTCTGGCCCACCATGAAGGCGGTCAGGTTCTGCTGCTTGTCCCCCTGGGAGACGGGCACGAAGGCATCCAGGATCAAGAAGTTGGGGTTGGGGGACCCCGGCAGGCGCATGAGCAGGTACTGGGGATCCATCCGTGTGAGGGTGCTGGAGACGGGGAACCCCTGGGCGTTGGTCGTCTGGGTGGCCTGCAGGGCGGCGTCGGGAGGGCCCTCGCCCGCGTTCTGGGAGATGTTCCAGGCGTTGGCGGCGGCGTAGAAGTCGTTGACCTTCTGGATGTGGTAGCGGCCGTAGGTGGTGACCTGGGTGCGGAACAGGTCCTCCGGGTAGCGGAGGTGGGCGCGCAGCCCGAGGGACATGTCGCTGGCGGGCGTGAACAGGCGGGGGAAGGCCTTCTCGTAGGCCTTGATGATGGGGTCGGTCGGGTCCATGACGTAGAACCTCATCGACCCGTCGTAGGCGTCGACGACGACCTTGACCGAGTTGCGGATGTAGTTGAAGTCGACGTTGAGCCCGCTGTTCTGGGGCAGGCTGGGGACGTTGGCCAGCTGCGAGTACGGGTAGTTGCGGGTGGTCGTGTAGGCGTCCTGGATCCACACGATCCGGCCGTCGACGATGGCGGCGTAGGGGTCGGAGTCCAGCTGGAGGAACGGGGCCGCCTTTGATACCCGCTGCTGGAGGTCGCGGTAGTAGATCACCCGCGAGTCGGAGGTCACCTGGCCGGAGATCAGCGGGTTGATGTCGCCGAAGCGGAGGGCGAAGGCGGCCCGACGGAACAGGGAACCCAGCTGCACCCCGCCCTGGCCCCTGTAGGTGCTCGACACGTTCGAGCCGTCGGGACGCTGGTAGTCGAGCTCGGGCTGTCTGGAGTCGGCGATCACGTAGCCGCTCATGTTCAGTCCGAAGTAGACAGCCGGCTGGGTGATGGTCGGCGCCCCCGGCGAGGACGTCGGGGGGATGTTCTGGATGACGAAGGACGGGCTGCCGTCGGCGGTCGAGGCGTTGGCCGGCGACAGCACGGCCCCGTAGCCGTGGGTGTACTGGAGGTGCACGTTCACCCATGACTGGGCCGGCAGGTCGGTCGGGTTCAGCTGGCGCACCGCGATCAGGGTCTGGGTCTCCGCCCCACCCAGGTTGTAGCGGTCGATGCCCAGGTCGTTGAACTGGTAGTAAGAGCGGATCTCCTGCAGCTTCTGATAGGCGGGCACGGCGAAGGTCGGATCCCAAAGCCGGATGTTCCGGACCGTCTGCGGATCCCGCGTCAGGTCGGTGGCAGTGACGTCGGGGGTGTAGGCGTAGTTGGTCACCTGGACGTGGTCGAGGCCGTAGGCGGTCCGGGTGGCGGTCATGTTGCGCTGCAGGTAGGGGCGCTCGAAGGCGTTCTCGGCCGGCTGCACCCGGAACTTCTGGATGAACGCCGGGTAGACCGCCCCCACGATCAGGGACACGAAGGCCCACAGGCCGACCCCGATGATCGGCATGACCCAGCCCTGGAGGCGGATGTTGTAGATGAACAGGACGAAGGCCACCAGCGAGATCAGGATCAGCAGGGTCAGGGCCGGCAGTTGGGCGTGCACGTCGGTGTAGGTGGCCCCGTTCACCACGCCTCGGGTGGAGAAGTCCAGCTCGAAGCGCTGCAGGTAGTAGCCCACCGCCTTGAGCAGGGCCAGCGCACCGAGCAGGAGGGATATGTGCGCCTTGACCTGGGGGGAGACCCGGTTGTGGGGCGCCTGCAGGCGGATCCCGCCGTTCATGTAGTGGGCGACGATGGTGATGATGGTGATCACCACGATCGACAGGAAGGCCCAGCTCACCAACCACGAGTAGAACGGCAGCCGGAAGACGAAGAAGCCGAGGTCGCGGTGGAACTGTGGTTCGTTGATGCCGAACGTGCCGCCGTTGCGGTAGAGGAGCCACTTGTTCCACTGCCCCGAGGCGCCGGTCCCGACCAGCAGGGCGAATACCAGGGCCACCACCGTGCGCACCCGACCGGCGTGGGGCCCGATGGCGTCGCGGTAGCGCTGGACGAACTCGTCCTCCGGGCCGGCGGAGCGTGCCGTCGGCGCCACCCGGTCGGCGATGGCCAGGCTGGTCCACATGGCCACGAAGAACAGGGCGGTGAACAGCAAGGCCAGAACGACCTTGGTCCACACCACCCCCCGCCAGACCGAGGTCAGATGCACCGAGGCGAACCACAGGTAGTCGGTGTAGAAGCCGGCGATGCCGCGGAGCGAGAACAGCCCCACGATCACAACCAGCACCAGGACGATCAGCCCGATGCGGGTCCGCGAGAGGCGCCGTCCCGCCCGTCGGGGGCGGTCACCGAAGGTGCGCATGCGGCGAGACTCTAGGCGGGGGCTGGTGCGACCAGGCAGCGGCAGCCGGGATGCGCCGGGGGATGGGCATGCCCGGTCGGGTACCCCTGGCCGGCGGGGGTCGGCCCGGCCAGCTGGTTGTCCTCGCAGTCGGGACACGGGCCGCCGTCGTCGTCGACCACCCACGTCATGGGCGCTCCGGCCTCGACCGAGGCCAGCAGCCCCCGGCCGAAGGCGGAGACGAGGTGGTCCATGGCCAGGGACTCGATGCGCTCGCCCTTCCACGCCCGGTAGGCGGCGCCCACCGCCTCAGCGGCCGGCTCGGCGCTGTCGGAGCCGGAGTGGACGTCGGCCAGCCGGTTGCGCAGCGGCTCGACTACGGCCGCGGCCAGATCGCGGGCCGGACCGTGGCCGCCGGCCGGGGCGGCGCCTGCAGGCGGCGCATCCTCGGACAGGAAGCCCGCCCCGGCGGAGAACGCCTCGGCGAAGATCAGCTCGGTCGCCTCCACGTAGCGCCGGATGTGGTCCTCGGGCTGGCCGATCAGCTCGGGCAGGGGCCGGTCGGGCCGGCGCCGCAGCTGGTCGAGCAGGTCGTTCTGGTCGTCCTGCATGGTCCGCTTGAGCTTGCGGGCCAGGCGGTCCTGCATGGGGGCAAGCAGATCGTTGCGGCGGGCCAGGAGCTTGTCCTCACCGACGGCCCCTTCGGCGGCAGGGGCCGCCTCGCCACCCTGGTCCCCCGGCACCTCCTCGTGGCCGGCGGCGACCGACGACGCCGGCCCGGCGGCCGCCACCTCGTCGGCGGGAGGCCCGGAGTCGGGCGACGGGTGCCCGGCGGCCGACTCGGTGCCGGCTCGGTCGGCCAGCACCTGGTGGGCAGATCGGAGGGCCTCCTCGCGCTCGGCCCGGATGCGGGCGAAGAGTTGCTCCACCGACTCGTTCGAGCGCTCCTCGCCGTCGCCCGGGGTCGCTGGCGGGGCTTCGGACCGGGACGCGGTCCCGAGTGGCTCGGCGCCGCCGGCGGCCGGCGAGCCGGCCTCAGGCTCGGGAGCGGCCGGGTCGGACTCTGCAGCGGGCCGCGACGTGAAGGCCTCGGACGGAGCCGGCTGAGGGTCGGGCGATGCCGCTGCGACGCCGGGCGGTTCGGTGGCGGTGGCCGCCGGCTCGTCGGGAGCCGGCTCGGTCGCCGCCGGCCGGATGGGGCGGATGATGCTGACGCCTTCCTCGAAGCCGTCCTCGGGGACGGCCGGCTGGCGGCTGGGGTGACGCTGCTGCGAGGTCTCCTGACGGCCGCCGCGGCGCAGGATGCGCAGCGACGACATGCGCCGCTCCTCGGTGGTCCCCTCCTCGACGGGCTCGTCACCGGTGGCGGGGATGGACGAGACGGGGGCGAGCGGGGCCCCCCTGGGCTCGGCAGCCGGCGGTCGCTCCGGGGCGACGGGCTTGGGCTCGGTGCCGAGCCGTCGCTCCGTCCCAGCACGTGACTCGGGCGCGGGAGGCGGCCCCGGCGCGAACGGCTCCGGCGACGGCGATGCGCTCTCCGCACCAGCGGCGGGCTCGGCCGGCGGTGCCGGCGGGGCGTCGGAGGCCGGCTGAGCCGACAAAGCGTCGGAGGCGGCCGGGCCCGGAGGGACCACCGGAGCGATGCCCGGCGGAGGACCGGGCAGGCTGCGGGCCTCCGCCTGCATCTCCTCGACCGTGGGCTCGGGCTCGGCCAGGGCGCGGCGCACGGCGGCGTCGGCGGCCAGCTTGGCCTCGGCCTCGGCCCGCTCCAGCGAATGGGCCATGTCGTCGATCAGGCGACGCATCTCGCCGAGCATGCCCATTAGCGCGTCCCGTCCCGCGCCCAGCTGCTCGACCTGGGAGTGGACCACCCGGCGCCGGCGCATGAGATCGCCGAGGATGCGGGCCCGCAGCCCCTCGGCCTCCTGCACGGCGGCATCGCGCTGGGCGGTCGCCTGTGCCAGCACGGCGTCGGACGCCTCGGTCGCCCGGGCGGTGATGGCGGCGGCTTCGCCGGCGGCGGCGGCCCGGATCCGCTCGGCCGCCGTCTCCGCCTCAAGGGTGCGCTCCCCCAGCACCGTCTGGGCCTCGGCCCGCAGCCGTTCGGCGTCGCCGTGGGCCTCCCGCAGCACGGCGGCGGCGTTCTCCTCGGCCCGCCGGCGGATGTCGTTGGCGGCGTCATGGGCGCTCTGCAGGATGCGCCCGGCCTCCTCTCCCAGGGCGGCGGTGAGGGACTGCTCGTCGAGGCGAGGATGGGCCGTGCGCTCGCGGGCCTCCCGCAGCTGGCGCCGCAGCTCCTCCTGCTGGGCCCCGAAGTCGCGCAGCTCGTCGGCCACCTGCTCGAGGAAGGCCCGCACCTGGCCCTGGTCGTAGCCGCGGAAGGACGTGGCGAAGCTGCGACGCCTCACCTCGTCGGCCGCCACCACCGGAGAGGAGCCCAGCGGGTGCAGTCCCTCGGCCATGGCTGTCGAGATTAGGGCGTGGGGGCTCTCGCCTCGCTCATGCCCGGCGCCGGCTGCCAGGTACCGGAAGGACGATGGACGCCAGCGTGCCGGACCCGGGCTCGGACTCCATCTCCACCCGCCCGCCATGGCCCTCGGCCACCTGGCGCACGAGGCCGAGGCCGAGGCCGAGGCCGCCGAAGTCGCGGGTGTCGGAGGTGTCCCCCTGGCCGAACTCCTGGAATGCGGCCGCCAGCACCTCGGTCGTCATCCCCTTGCCCCGGTCCCGCACCGACAGCCGCACCCCGCCCGAGGCCTCGGCGGAGACCTCGAGGATGACCGGCCCCCCCGAAGGCGAGAACTTGACGGCGTTGTCGACCAGCTCGTCGAGGGCCAGCAGCATCCAGCGCCGGTCGACCGACAGGGTCGGCACGCCGCGCCTGACCCGGGCGGTGATGCGGTGCGACGGCAGGTCCTTCGCCTGCCAGCGGGCCGCGATCTCCTCCACCAGCGATCGGGCGGTCACCGGCTCGACGTTCATGGCGATGCGGTTGGCCGCCACGCCGGCGAAGAACTCGAGCATCTCCACGATGCGCAGCAGGCGTCGGGACTGCTCGACGATCTCGATGTTGTAGGTGGCCGCCTGCTCGGGCGCCATCCGCCGGCGGGTGAGCAGCTGGGCGTAGCCGAGGATGGCGGTCAGCGGGGTACGCAACTCGTGGCCGACCCGCGACAGGAACTCGGTCTTCATCCGCTCGACCTCGAGCTCGCGCCGCAGGTCGCGTATGACCGCCACCGCCCCACCGGCCCCGCCGTCGACCCCGCCGACCCGGCCCAGGGTCACCGCCACCGGCACGGGACCGTCGCGCCCGGTGACCTCGGCCTCGAGGCTGAAGGGCATGCGGGTCACCTCGGCCAGCAGGCGACCCAGGTCACCGCCGTCGCGGGTGGTGAGCCGGAGGGTGCCGGCGCCTACGGGCCGGCCCAGGACCCGGGCGCGACGCTGCCCGAACAGGGCCTCGGCGGCCCGGTTGAAGTCGGTGACCGTCCCGTCCTCGGCCACCGCCACCACCGCCTCGCCCATGCCAGCGACCACCGACTCCAGCCGGCCCCGAAGGACCGCCTCCTCCTCGGCCGCCCGCCGCAGGGCCTCCGTCTTGTCCTCGATGGCCTCGGCCATGGTGTCGAAGGCCCCGGCCAGGGTCCCGATCTCGTCCTCGGACGACAGGCGGGTGCGGACCCTGGTCTCGCCGCTGCTGATGCGCCGGGCCACGGTGGTGAGGGCCAGCAGGCCCCGGTTGATCCGTTCGCTGATCAGCACCGACAGGAGGAAGGAGAACAGGGCGGCGGCCAGGGCGATCAGGAACAGGGTCTGGAACAGCGACTGGCGGGCCTGGTCGAACACGGCGGTCGGCAGCGCGGCCACCACCGCCAGCGGACGGCTGGCGTCGCGGTTGACCACGGCCCGGGCGATGACGAAGTGGTTGGCCACGGTGGCCGACGCCGACCCGCCCGACAGGGCCCGTCGCCCCAGGGTGACGGAGGTGGACGGCAGCGACGCCCGTGGCGGGTACGACGCCAGCTCCCCGGCGGCGTCGGTCAGGGCCAGGCTGAGCTGGGACTCCCCCCGGGCCAGGTTGGCCAGGAAGCTGGTGTCAAGGGGGGTGACGGCCACCGCCGCCCCGACGGCCCCGCCCGGGGCGGAGTACGGGAAGCAACCGGCGGCGACAGCCCGCCCGGCGGCGACGGCGTCGGCCCCGAGGGACCTGGACGAGGCCAGACACCCGGCGACCAGGCTCGAGCCCGCCAGCGCCGAGCTCAGCTGGGGGCCGAAGCCGGCGTCGAAGCCGGGGGAGGTGGCCAGCACCCGGCCGCCGGGGGCCACCCACAGCAGACCCACGTCGCTGAAGAACTGGCTCGACAGCCCGGCGAGGTCGCCCTGCAGGGCGGTCAGAGCCGCCGGCGATGTGGCCGCCGCCGGGGCCGATCCCAGGCTCTCGACCGCGGCGGTCACCACCTTGGCGTCACGCAGGTCGGTGACCCAGGCGTCGCCCAGCTGGGCGGCGGCCGAGCGGGAGTTGGCGTCCAGCCGACTGATGGCGTCCTTGCTCACCGTGTCGGAAAGCACCGTTGACAGGGCGGCTGCCAGCACCACGATGATCAGCAGGAGGGTGGCCGCAGCGCTGGCCGCCAGCCGCACCCCGATCGACCGCCGGCTGGGGGCCCACAGCGCCCCGGCGACCCCCAGGGCGCCCACCGCCACCAGCGACTCGGCCGCCCAGGTGCGGGCCGGCCAGGAGCCCGACAGGTCGACCACCGCCCCGACGGCCACCGCCGCCGCCCCCGTCCGGACCAGCCACGCCCCCAGGGCGCCGCCCACCCAGCGGGCCGCCGATCCCCCCACCAGGAGGACGGCGGCACCGACGCGCAGTCCCGCCACCAGGGCGCTGGACGGGTCCGTCTCGATGGCGCCCTGCAGGAACCCGGCTGCCCCCAGACAGGCGAAGCCGGCGGCCAGGCCGAGGCGGGGCCCGGGGGCCCCGGTCAGGAGCTCGGAGCGGAGGAGGAGCAGGGCCAGGCCGGCCAGAGCGGCCAGGAAGACGATGATCTCAGCGGTGAACTGGAACTCGGCGGCCGACGTCTGCATCGCCTCTACCAGCCGGGGCGATTCGGCGCCATCGGCACGGAAATGCTACTGCTGGCCTGCCGGGACCGGCGGTATGCCGGACAGGTCGCCCCCCAGCTTGGCCAGCACCGCCAGGGCGTCGGCCAGGGTGTTGACCTTGTAGACGCGGAGGTTGGGCCCGGCGTGGGCCAGGGCCTCCTTGTACTCGCCCGCCGGCACCAGGAAGTCGGTGGCCCCGGCGTCGGCGACCGACACCGTCTTCTGGGCCACCCCACCGACGTCGCCCACCGCCCCGGTGAGATCGATGGTGCCGGTGGCGGCGATCCGGTGCCCGCCGGTCAGGTTGCCGTTGGTGAGGGTGTCGATGAGGCCCAGGGTGAAGGCCAGGCCGGCGGAAGGGCCGCCGATCTGGCCCGAGTCGATCGAGACCGGAAACGGGAAGTCGAAGCTCTCGCCCCTGGTGGCCAGCCCGACGCCGAGGAAGCCCCGGCTGGGGGCGTCGGGCCGCTTGGTCAGGGTCACTGTCACCGTGGTGGTCGTCTTGCGCACGGTGGAGATGCTCAGCACGGCATTGGCGTTCGGAGCCAGGCGCCCGAGCACGGCGGATGCGTCGGCGGCGGTGTTGACCGCCTTGCCGTTGATGGCGGTGATCGTGTCGCCGACGGCGAGGGCCG
Source organism: Acidimicrobiales bacterium (assembly GCA_035653595.1). Lineage (GTDB taxonomy): Bacteria > Actinomycetota > Acidimicrobiia > Acidimicrobiales > JAJPHE01 > DASRBO01. Next base: position 15,441 of record DASRBO010000066.1, read on the forward strand.
CTCTGGCCGCCGGCGTCCTCGGCACCACGGCGTCGATGATGGCCCCGGTGCCGTGCTCGGTGACCGGGTAACCCAGCCGGCGCAGGGCGACTACCTCGGCCGCCTCCTTGGAGCCGGTCATCTCGGCCTCGTCGACCTGCTGGAGCTGGCTGGCCGGCAGGTTGCCGAGGATGGACTGGGTGGACACGATCTGAACGTCATGGTTGGTCCAGGCGTAGACGTACTCGAGCGGGCGCACCCGGCTGAGGTAGACGGTGGTCAGCATGACCGCCCCCTTGATGGGATGGCGCTTGGCGGCCGGCACGCTGATGAGCGGCTCCACCGACTGGCTGGTGCCGGGCGAGATTGCGAAGTACGGCAGCTCGACCGTGATGGAGAGCAGCCCCACCACCAGCAGCACGATCGATGCGACGGCCAGGGCGATACCGGCGCGACCCAGGCCCCATCGGCCACGCGGTGCCGGCTCTGTCCATTCCACGCCGATCGGCTCCTTCCCGCGCCGCAGGGTTGAGGGGGACGGCAGCGGTGGCCCACAGAGTGCCATCGGGGCGCAGGGGTTTCGTTTCACCCGGTGCGCCCCGCCCGGTGCGCCCGCCCGGGCGGCGGCCCGGTCACCACGGGGGTGGCGGTGGCGGCGGCTGACCGGCCCGGCCCGGCGGCCCGGCGGCGGGAGGCGGCGATGGCCGGCCACCGGGGTGACGAGGCCGCCGCCCGGAGGCTGCTGTCGGATCCCGACCCGGCGGTGAGAGGCACCGCCTGGGCGGCGCTGGAGCGGATGGGGGCCCTGACCGACGAGGACCTGCGGGCCGGCCTGGCCGACGAGGCGGCCACGGTGCGCCGGCGCTGCGCCGAGCTCGCCGCCCGCCATCCTGGAG
>DASRBO010000067.1:0-3860 GCA_035653595.1 Acidimicrobiales bacterium
GGCGGAGGCGATGGCGTCGGCCCCGGCGGCGATCGACACCGCCACGGTCAGGGTGTAGCTGCACAGCAGGGCCGCTCCGGGTATCTGGGCGGTGGAGTAGCCGAAGTTCTCGCGGCTGACCACGTAGGAGCCGCCCGAGACCGGGTAGGCCCGGACCACCTGGCGGTAGCAGAGGCAGATGATGCCGAGCACGGCCAGGATCAACAGCGTCACCGGGGTGATGAGCCCGAAGGCGGCCACCCCGATGACCGGCACCAGGATGGTGAGGATGGACTCGGTGGCGTAGGCGCAGGACGACATGACGTCGGAGGACAGGACGGCCAGGGCGGTCGGCTTGCCCAGCCGCTCACCGTGGAGGGAGTCCGACACCAGCGCCGGCCCCAGGAGGGCCCGCTTGAGGCGGTCGGTCCGGCTCTCGGCCACCTGCAGCGACCACCCCACCGAGGGGTCGGGCGGGCGGCTCAGCCAGGTCGGCTCGGAGCGGGAGGCGTCGGCCACTTCGCCCGAAAGGTTAGAGGGAGCGGATAGCCGGTGCCCGCGCTCCGTACACTGGTCGCGGTGAGCCGGTCCTTGGCCCGTAGGAGCCTGGTGATGGCGGTGTGCCTGCTGGCCCCGCTGGCGGTGGCGGCGGCCTGGATACCGGCCCGCGAGCACTACTCCAACCTCGACGTGGCCCTCCTGCTGGTGCTGGTGGTGATGGCGGTGGGCTCGTTCGGCTCGGTGCCCGGCGCCTTTGTCGCCGCCGCCTCGGCCGCCTGGTGGTTCGACTTCTTCGACACCAAGCCCTACGCCCAGCCGACCATCGCCCGCCGCCCCGACCTGGTCACCTTCATCGTGCTGGCAGTGGTGGGGGCCATCGCCGGGGCGACCTCCGCCGCCTACGCCCGCCGGCGCCTACGAGACGGCGTGGAGAACCAGGACATGGCCCGGCTGCGGTCGGTGGCCGAGCTGCTGGCCACCAGGAGCGAGCTGGTCGAGGTGATATCGGCCATCGCCGGCGAGGTCAGGGACTCCCTGGGCCTGTCCGGTTGCTGGTTCGCCGCCGCCGGACCGGGCGGCAAGCCCCTCGAGGAGGTGGCCGAGGTCCCGGTGGTCACCAGGCAGGGCAGCTGCCTGGGCGGCCCGGCCGAGGAATGGAAGATGCTGCTGCCCGTCTGGGCTCAGGGCGACGTCCTCGGTCACTTCGTGCTCGAGGGCAGCGGGCGCCCGCCGGCCCAGGACCGGCTGGTCTTCGCCCTCGCCTTGGCCGACCAGGCGGGGGCGGCCCTGGCCGCGCATGGGACCCTCCCCCCGCCCCCCGACGAGTCCCCGGCCCCCCTCCTGCGGGTGCTGCCCGGCCTGGGGGGGCGCAAGCCCGCCTCAGTGAGGCGCCGGCGCACCTCCCCGCAGCGCCTGTCGGCCTGACCGGCCGTCACGCACCTCGGGCTGGGACTCGCTCAGCACGGCCTGACCGCCGGCGCGCCCTGTACGACGCCGTCGGTCCTGCCCACCACCGAGGCGGGCGTGGGCAGTGATCGACGGCTCGGCCCTGTTGCGCTGGACGCGCTAGCGGCGACTACTCGGCCTTGGCGTAGTCCCCGAAGCCCTGCCAGTCCACGACCACGCAAGGCTCATCCCCGACAACCCAGGCGTCGTGGCCGGGCGCCATGAGGGCGACGTCGCCCGGTCCGAACTCCATCTCCTCGCCGTTGTCCATCCGGACCACCATCCGACCGGAGACGAAGTAGCCGGCGTGGGCAGCCTGGCAGCTGTCGGTGCCGGCAATCGGCTTCACGTGCTCCGACCAACGCCAGCCCGGCTCGAAGGTCGCTCTTCCGATCTGACCGGCGGAGAGGTTGACGACCTCCACGTGACCCTTGCCGTCCTTGAACGGCCGCGTCTCATCGGCCGAATTCACGTTCTTACGCTCGAGACCCGACATGGCACTCCTCATCCGCTCGGCCGGTGACTTGCACCGGCACCGGTTCCGACCGTACCGGTCGTGCATCGTCGTGAACAGGGGCGCCTTTGGGCTGTATCCAGCATTGGGGCGATATGCGAACGGTTGGACCTTGGGGCGGTGAGCACAAACCGTGCTTGTCGGCTCAGCCCACGGGGACGAGCTCCTGTAGGAGGCGGCGCACCCGGCGGTCGATCTCGTCGCGGATGGGGCGCACGTCCTCCACGCTCTTGCCGGCCGGATCGGGGAGCTCCCAGTCCAGATAACGCTTGCCCAGATAGACGGGGCAGGTGTCGCCGCAGCCCATGGTCACGATGACATCAGCTGCCTTGGCGGCGTCGTCGGTCAGCGGCTTGGGGAACTCCTTGGACAGGTCTATGCCGATCTCGTCCATGACGGCGACGACGGCCGGGTTGATCCGATCTCCCGGTGCGCTTCCAGCCGATCGGACCCGCACCTGGCCCCGGGCGTAGTGGTCAAGCAGGGCGGCCGCCATCTGCGAGCGCCCGGCGTTGTGGACGCATACGAAGAGGACCTCCGGAACGTCGATGCCGCCCCGACCCTTCCCATCGCCGCCGGCAGCTGCCTCGGTCGCGGGATGAGGGACGACGACGTCCTGGGCGGCCTGGGCCATGTTCGGATACAGGACGCGGATGGCGGCCACGGCCAGTCCGGTACCGACCAGCTGAGCCACCATGAATGCGGGGACCGAGGAGGGTCTGATGCCGGCGAAGGTGTCGGAGAACATCCGCGAGAAGGTCACCGCCGGATTGGCGAAGCTGGTGGAAGCGGTGAAGAAGTACGCCCCGCCGATGTAGGCGCCCACGGCGAACGGCGCCGCCCCCGCCCGGCCGGAGCGGACCACCCCGAAGACCACCAGCAGCAGGCCGAAGGTGGCCACCACCTCGGCCAGCCACAGGCCCCCGCCCGAGCGGGTCTTGGTCGAAAGCTCCAGCGCCGCCCGCGAGAACATGAGGTTGGCCACCACCGCCCCGCACCAGCCGCCGGCGAGCTGGGCCAGGATGTAGCCGGCGGCGGCCCGGGTCTTGATGCCCCCGAAGAGGCGGTCGGCCAGGGTCACCACCGGGTTCAGGTGGGCGCCGGATACCGGGCCGACGGCCAGGATGATGGCCACCAGCGCCCCCGTAGTGGCCGCCGCGTTCTCGAACAGCTCGAGGCCAACGTCGCCAGGCGAGAGCTTGCGGGCGGCGATGCCGGAGCCGACCACCGCCGCCACGAGCAGCCCGGTCCCGAGGAACTCCCCCAGGACCCGGCGGCCGAGCGGGTCGTCTCCACTCATCAGCAGCAGGCGGACTGCGAGGCCAGGTCGGGCCGGGTGGCGCAGCAGTCCGCCTGCGAGGGCTCGGCGGTCCGCAGCTGGCCGGCAGTCATCTCGGCGTCGGCGAGGACCGTGTAGATCTCCCAGGGGGTCCCGTCGGGGCTGTCGACCCACACCTTGTCCTGGACGGCGTAGCAGCAGGTGACCCCGTCCTCGGTGGCAGTGGCCAGGCCCTCGCCGGCGAGACGGGCCTGGGCGGCGCCGACCAGCTCGGGTGTCTCCACCTCGACCCCGAGGTGGTTGAGGGTTCCGGACTCGCCGCCGCCCTCGATGAGCACCAGCTTGAGGGGCGGCTCGGCGATGGCGAAGTTGGCGTAGCCGGGGCGGACCTTGGCCGGGGCGGTGGCGAACAGCTTCGAGTAGAACCGGATCGCCGAGTCGAGATCGGACACGTTGAGGGCCAGCTGAACCCGGGACATTGCGCCTCCTGGTAGATTGAGCGCCGTCGATGCGAAGTATCGGCTATGCATCGACAGATGTCAATAGGAGGAACTGGTGGCACCAGGGCAGGCGAGCGGGAAGTCCACCCGGGCAGAGGCGGACCTCTGCTGCGCCTCGGTCCTCGAGGCGCCCCTGGCCGAG
>DASRBO010000068.1:0-34794 GCA_035653595.1 Acidimicrobiales bacterium
CCCCCGGCTGGCCCCCCACCGCCCGGCCATGGAGGAGCGCCTGTCGGCGGTGGTGGGGGCGCCGGTGGCGGTCAAGCCCAAGCGGGCCGAGGGGGTGGGGGCCCTCGGGCGGGGCGAGGGGGTGGCGTGCTGGGCGGTGGCCCTGCTCGAGTCGGCCGGACCGCCTGCTTCTTCGGGCCGAGAGCAGGCCTGATGCCCCGCCGCCCGGGCGAGCGGCCGGCTCCCCGGGGCCGCCGCCCCTCGCCGCCGCCGGGGCGCCGTCACCGGCCCGAGCGGGGCCTGGGCGGCGAGCAGGTCGAGGGCCGCCGGGCGGTGGAGGAGCTGCTGGCCGCCCGCCGGCGGCGGGTGCACCAGCTGCTGGTGGCCGAGGGCCTCGAGCCCGCCCCCGTGCTGGAGCACATCCTTGCCCTGGCGTCCTCCCAGCGGGTGCCGGTGCGCTGGCTGGGACGCACCCGCCTCGACGCCGAGGCGCTGACCGACTCCCATCAGGGCGTGCTGGCCCGGGCGGAGCCGCTGCCCGAGGCCGACCTCGAGGCCCTGGCCGGGGGTGGGGACCTCCCGTTCCTGGTGGTGGTGGAGGGCGTCACCGACCCCCACAACCTAGGGGCGATCATCCGCACCGCCGAGTTCGCCGGCGCCAGTGGGATGGTCCTGGCCCGTCACGGGGCCGCCCGCATCACCCCGGCGGTGGCCAAGGCGGCCGCTGGCTCGATCGAGCACCTCCCGCTGTCCCTGGTCCCCCGCATCCCGTCGGCCCTTCAGGAGCTGGGCCGGGCGGGGGTGTGGACGGTCGGGCTCGACGCCGACGCCCGGGCGCCCCTGTTCGGCCTCGAGCTGGCCGACCGCCCCCTGGCCCTGGTGCTTGGCTCGGAGGGTCGGGGGCTGTCCCGCCTGGCCCGTCAGCGCTGCGACGTGCTGGTGTCCATCCCCCGGCGGGGCCGGACCGAGTCGCTGAACGTGTCGGCCGCCGCCGCCGTGGCCTGCTTCGAGGTGGCCCGCCGGCGGGGCTGAGTCGCTTTCCAGCCTCTGCCACTCAGGGCGGGGGACGAAAGTGTCCTATTCCCCAAATTGAACCGGATATTCCGGAAATTTGGGAGCTCACCCCGTGTGACCATTGACACTCTCCGTAGGGCGTGGCTATAAGTACCTAGTCCTTACGGGGCACCTGCGGCACCACCCTTCCGAACCACCACACACCACACCACAACGGGAGCACAGCATGGCGAACCTGAGCGACGCCCTCGACCGAGGCGACCTGACCGACGAGGAACTGGCCCAGCGGTTCCAGCTGGGCGACGAGGGCGCCCTCAACCTCCTGATGGAGCGCTACCGCCGCTTCGCCCGGGCCAAGGCCCGGGGCTACTTCCTGGTGGGCGCCGATGCCGACGATGTCGAGCAGGAGGGCATGATCGGCCTGTTCAAGGCCGCCCGCGACTTCCGGCCCGACCGCGAGTCGTCCTTCCGGGCCTTCGCCGAGCTGTGCGTGACCAGGCAGGTGATAACGGCCATCAAGACCGCCACCCGCCAGAAGCACCAGCCCCTCAACCAGTACGTCTCCATCTCCTCGTCCCGGACGCCGGACGACAGCAACGACCGCTTCGCCGACGAGATCCTCGATGGCCACCACACCCCCGACCCGGCCGAGCAGGTCGTGGCCAAGGAGCGGATCGCCCGCATGCGCCGCTCGATGGCGGAGATGCTCTCGGGCCTCGAGGTCGAGGTGCTGGCCCTCTACGTCGAGGGCCGCTCCTACCAGGAGATCGGCTCCCAGCTGCAGCGGCACGTGAAGTCGATCGACAACGCCCTGCAGCGCATCAAGCGCAAGCTCGACGTCCACCTGGCCAACGAGCGGGCCGAGGAGCTCGAGTCGCTGGTCGCCTGACCGGCCCGGTCTGACGCCCGGGCGGCACGCCCGCCCCCAACATTTTCCTGGCCCGGCTCCGGCCCGCCGCCCTCCGATCGCCTGCTCCGGTTCGGTCACCGTCGCCGCGCCGCCGCGCCGCCGCGCCGCCGCGCCGCTCGCAGCGGCGCGGCTCCGGCCGCCCCCGCCGCTCATGCCAGTGGGCCACACCCCGGCTGTCCGGACCAACCGGAGCGGCAACTCCGGCAATTGTTACAGGCAGTGTAATTTGACCTGGCAAGCAATCCTGTAGTCTGTGCAGATGTCTGCAGCGAGCACTCAGGTGGAGGCGGCCGCCCCGACCCGGCGGGAGCGCAAGAAGCGGGCCACCCGCATGGCCCTCAAGGCCGCCGCCATCGACCTGGTGGCGGAGCGGGGCCTGGCCAACGTCACCGTGGAGGACATCGCCGACGCCGTTGACGTGTCCGTGCGCACCTTCTTCAACTACTTCGCCTCCAAGGAGGCGGCCGTGGTCGGCGACGACCCTGAGCGGGTGGCCGAAATGAAGGCCGAGCTGCTGGGCCAGCCGGCCGACCTGTGCCCACTGGAGGCCCTTCGCCGGGTGCTGGTGTCGCGCCTGGCGGCCATGCGCGAGGCCATCGGCCTGTCCGGCGAGGACGACGCCGTGTGGGCCCGCCGCCTCGCCGCCGTCAGGTCCCAGCCCGAGGTGGCCTCGGCCTACGCCAAGCACCTCCTCGTGCTGGAGGCCGCCCTCACCGACGCGTTGGTGGAGCGGGCCGGGGGGGACGAGGCCGTGCGCTTCGACGCCGCCGTGGCCACCGCCGCTGCCGTGGGTGCCATGCGCTCGGCGGCCTCGCAGTGGGGCGGTGAAGGCGGCACCGAGGCACTGGTGCGGCTCGCCGACCGGGCCATCGAGATGGTGGCCACCGGATTCAGGGCCGCCGAGCCTGCCGGGGCCGGATCGTGACCGCGACCGTGGAGCGGTCCGAGGCCGTCTTCGGGCTCTCGCACCGGCGGATCCTGGTGATCATCGGCGCCCTCATGCTTGGCATGCTGCTGGCCGCCCTCGACCAGACCATCGTCTCCACCGCCCTGCCGACCATCGTCGCCGACCTCCACGGCGGCTCCCACATCGCCTGGGTGGTGACGTCCTACATGCTGGCCGCCACCGTGGCCACGCCGCTGTGGGGCAAGCTCGGCGACCAGTACGGGCGCAAGGGCTTCTTCCAGGCGTCCATCGTGCTGTTCCTGGTCGGATCGATCTTCTCCGGTCTGAGCCGCTCCATGGTCATGCTCATCGCCTTCCGGGCCCTGCAGGGCCTCGGCGGCGGCGGCCTCATGGTCGGGGCCCAGGCCATCGTGGGCGACATCGTCCCGCCGCGGGAGCGGGGTCGCTACCAGGGTTTGTTCGGGGCCACCTTCGCCCTGGCCAGCATCGTCGGGCCGCTCCTGGGTGGGGTGTTCGTCGATGACCTGTCGTGGCGGTGGATCTTCTACATCAACCTGCCGGTCGGGGCGGTGGCCCTGGCCGTAATCGCCAGCCGGGTGCCCGGGCAGTTGCGCCGGGTGCACCACGACATCGACTACCTAGGCATCGTCCTGCTCAGCCTGGGCGTGGCCGCCCTGGTCCTGGTGACCAGCCTGGGGGGCACCACCTACGCCTGGAGTTCCGCCCCCGTCGTCGCCTTCGCCGTGTCCGGGGCCGTGCTACTGGTGGCCTTCACGTTCGTGGAGCGCCGGGCCAAGGAGCCGGTGCTGCCTCTGCACCTGTTCTCGATCCGGACGTTCTGGGTGTCGAGCACGGTCGGCTTCATCGTCGGCTTCGCCATGTTCGGCGCCATAACGTTCCTGCCGCTGTTCTTCCAGACGGTGAAGGGAGCCAGCCCGACGGCGTCGGGCCTGCGCCTCCTCCCGCTGATGGCCGGCATGCTCACCGTTTCGATCGCCTCGGGCCAGATGATCTCCCGGACCGGTCGCTACCGCGCCTTCCCCATCGCCGGCACGGCCATCATCTCCCTCGGCCTGTTCCTGCTGTCCACCCTCACCCCCACCACCAGCGCCGGCCTGGGGGCCCTGTACCTGGTGGTCTTGGGGGTCGGCCTGGGCTCGGTCATGCAGGTTCTGGTGCTGATAACCCAGAACGCCGTGCCCCAGAGCGAGCTGGGGGTGGCCACCTCGGGGGCGACCTTCTTCCGCTCGATCGGGGGCTCGTTCGGGGCGGCCATCTTCGGCGCCATCTTCTCCAACGTGCTGGTGGGACGGCTGGCGGCCCAGCTCCACGGGGTGACCCTGCCCCTCCGGGGCGGGACGGCCAGCGTCACCCCCGCCATCCTCGACCGCCTGCCGGCGCCGATCCACCACGGGTTCATCACCGCCTATGCCAGCTCGATGCAGACCGTGTTCCTCATCGCCGTCCCCATCGCCCTGCTGGCCTTCGCCTTCACGTGGCTGCTCCCGCACGTGGAGCTGCGGCGGGAGCCCGGGGCCCCCGAGCAGCTGCCGGCGGTCGATCTCCCCGTGGCGGGGACCGTCGAGCACGCCGAGGCCGAGGTGGCCGCCCGGTACTGACCCGGGGCCTCCCGTAGGGCCGTTAGACCCTACTGCCCGGTCCTACGCCCTCTTACCCTGAACCCGCTCGCCTGTTGGGCGGGCACAGGCGAGTGCGTGCAGGCACACCCTGCACCCAGGGAGGTCACGGACAAATGCACATTGTTGGCAAGAGGCGACCCACGAGGCAGTGGGGCGCCGCCGTCGCCGTGATCTCGGTGGCGGGGCTGACGGCGGCCGCATGCGGAAGCAGCAGCCCGTCGACCTCGTCCTCGTCGACCACCACCACCCGGGCGGCGGCCGGGGTGCCCGGCGACCTGAGCGTGAGCTCCTTCGACGTCAACCTCTCCTACATGGCCAAGCTCAAGGGGCTCACCGCCTCGGGCCAGGGCATGGTGGGCGTGATCCTTCCGGACACCACCTCTTCGACCCGGTACGTCAACTTCGACGCCCCCTACCTGACCAAGGCGTTCCAGCAGGCTGGCTACAGCTCGTCCCAGTACAAGATCGACAACGCCCAGGGGGTCGACGCCACCGAGCTGGCCCTGGCCCAGGCAGACATCTCCCAGGGCGCCAAGGTCCTCATCTTCGACCCACTCGACAGCACGGTGGGGGCCCAGGTCCAGTCCTATGCCGCCTCCCACGGCGTGGCCCTGATCAGCTATGACCGGGCAACGTTCGTGGGCACCAACACCTACTACGTGAGCTTCGACAACGTGCAGGTGGGCAAGCTGATCGGCCAGGGCTTCGTCTCCTGCGTGTCGGACTGGAACGTCTCCAACCCGCAGGTGTTCACCCTCAACGGCGGCGAGGACACCGATCCCAATGCGGTCTCCTTCGCCCAGGGCTACAACTCGGTGGTGTGGGGCAGCACGACCACGCCGCTGCCGGCCGGCACCAGCAACAGCAAGGGCTGGAAGCTGGTCGGTGACCAGATCACCCCGGGCTGGGTCAACGCCACCGGTGGCACCATCTTCCAGCAGCAGTTCACCGCCCATCCGAGCATCAACGCCACCATCGAGGCCAACGACGGCCTGGCCAACGCCGTGGTCACCGTCCTCAAGAACAAGGGCGTTGCCGCCAAGAAGATCCCGACCACCGGTCAGGACGCCACCCTGCAGGGCATGGAGAACGTCCTCCAGGGCTACCAGTGCGGGTCGGTCTACAAGCCGATCTACCTGGAGGCTCAGGATGCCGTGTCGCTGGCGACCATCCTGCGGGCAGGCAAGAACCCGCCCACGGCGTTGGTGAACTCCACCACCAGCCCGCCCAAGGGAGTCACCGGCTCCACCCAGCCGGCGTCGCTGTTGACCCCGGTCTGGGTCAACGTCTCCAACATGAACTCCACCGTCATCAAGGACAAGTTCATCGACGCCTCGACGCTGTGCACCGCCGTCGGCGCCAGCGTCTGCACCGCTGCCGGCATCAGCTCGTAGCGGGGTAGGGGAGCACCGACCATGCCGGACCGTCGCCGCTCACCGCGGCGGCGGTCCTGCGTTCTCCCGAACCCGGTCCTACCGTGGTCGCGGCGAAAGGGGTGACATGACCGACGCCCGGCCCGAATGGGCCCAGCTGGCGGTGAGAGGCCTCTACAAGAGCTTCGGCGCCGTCCAGGCGCTGGCCGACGTGGACCTGGACGTCCCGGCCGGCCAGGTGACCGCCCTGTGCGGTGACAACGGCGCAGGCAGTCGGTGCTGATCAAGTGCATCGCCGGCATCCACGAGCCCGACCGCGGTCACATGTACTGGAACGGCCGGCCGGTGCGGATCCGGAGCGCCCACGACGCCTCCGCCCTCGGCATCGAGACCGTCTACCAGGACCTGGCCCTGGCCGACAACCTCGACATCGTCCAGAACATGTTCCTCGGGCGCGAGAGGCTGCGTCACCGCCTTCTCGACGAGAACGACATGGAGCGGGCGGCCGGCGAGACCCTGGCCCGGCTGGGGGTGACGACCGTGCGCTCGATCCGCCAGCCCGTCGGGTCCCTTTCGGGGGGCCAGCGCCAGTCGGTGGCGGTGGCCAAGGCCGTCATGTGGAACTCGAAGATGGTCATCCTGGACGAGCCCACCGCGGCCCTCGGGGTGACCCAGACGGCCATGGTGCTCGACCTGGTCCGCCGCCTGCGGGACCACGGACTCGGCGTCCTGCTCATCTCCCACAACCTCAACGACGTCTTCGCCGTGGGCGACCGCATCGCCGTGCTGTACCTGGGGCGCATGGTGGTCCAGGCGGAGGCGGCCAGCCTCGACCGGCAGAGCGCGGTGGAGTACATGACCACCGGCGGCTTCGGCCTGACGCCGGTGGGGGGTCGCCCGGACGGCACCGGAGCCGGGCTGTGAGCCAGGCCGTCCCCAGCTCCGGACCCGACCCAGCCCCGCCCGCCCCGGAGGGGCCCGAGGCGGTCGACCTGATCGCCGCCACCGGGGCCGCCCCTTTGCTGCCCCCCGAGGTGGTGGCCCAGTCGCTGGGGGGCTATGCCCGGGCCCAGGTGCTGCGCATCCGTGGCGGCGACAGCGGGATGCTGCCAGTCCTGCTGGGGCTGATCGCCATATCGGTGGTCTTCCAGACCATCAGCCCGGGACACGTCTTCCTGTCCGCCGGCAACATCGTCAACCTGTTCCAGCAGAGCGCGGTGTTCATGGTCCTCGCCATGGCGGAGATCTTCGTGATGCTGCTCGGTGAGATCGATCTGTCCATCGGCTTCGTGGGTCCCGTAGGCGCCGTCATCGCCGTGCAGCTGGTCCAGCCCAGCACCACCAACTGGCCGTGGTGGGCGGCGATCGTCGTCTCCCTGGTCGTCTGCGGCCTCATCGGCGCCGTCCAGGGCGCCCTGATCACCCGCCTGCGGCTGGCCTCGTTCATCGTGACCCTGGCCGGCCTGCTGATCTTCAACGGGGTGCTGCTGATCGTGCTGGCCTTCGGCCCCTTCTCCGGGTATCCCAGCCTGAGCGGCCTCCAGAAGAACGTCCACACCCTCTATGACCTCATGTGGGGTCACGTCAGCCCGGCGGCGGGGTGGATCGTGATGATCCTGCTGGTGGGGGCCCTAAGCGTGGGGCTGGCCCTGCGCGACTCGCGCCGGCGCCGCAGCGGCCTGGTGGCCCCGCCGACCAGCATCACCGCCATCAAGATCGGCCTGATGGCGGCGGTCGGGGTGGCGGTGGTGGCGGTGTGCAACGTGAACCGGGCCGCAGTGGGCAGCACCCTGCGGGGAGTGCCGTGGGCGATCTTCATCGTCCTGGCCGTGCTCGGCGCCTGGAGCTTCCTGCTGGGACGGACCCGCTACGGCCGCTACGTCTACGCCATCGGCGGCAACCCCGAGGCCGCCCGGCGGGCCGGCATCAACGTCATCCGGGTGCGGACCTGGGCCTTCATCCTGTGCGCCTTCACCGCCGGCATCGCCGGCCTGCTCTACGCGTCCTACCTGGGGGGCATGTCCAACAACGTCAACGGTGGCCAGCTGGTGCTCTACGCCGTCGCCGCCGCCGTCATCGGCGGGACCTCGATGTTCGGAGGCCGGGGCAAGGCGGTCCACGGCGTCCTCGGTGGTCTGGTGATCGGCGGGATCTACAACGGGATGTATCTCCAGGGCCTCAAGGTGCAGTGGGAGTACATCGTCACCGGGCTGGTGCTGATCGGAGCGGTCACCATCGACGCCCTCTCCCGACGCAACGCCACCACGTCCGGGCGGTCCTGACCTCTCCTCCTCCGCGTCCAACGGGCCGGCTCTGGCACTCTTGGGGCGCCGGACGGGATGCGGGGGTTTCAGCATGGGGACGACGGAACTGGTGGCCGGGCTGGAGACGCTGATACTGAGCGGCGACGCTGACGGGTTCGTCCGGGCCTGCCCGGACGGCTTCCAGCTCTGCGTGCCGGGCCGGACATCGATTTCGGGCGATCACGCGGCGGAGGGGCTCGGGAAGCTCGTCCTGCGCATCGGCGAAGCGGTGACGGCCGGCCGCTACCGACCGGAGCTGATCGGGCGCTACCAGGCTGACAGCGGGGTGGTGTCGGTCTTCGACAACCACGTGGTCGTCGACGGCCAAGCGGTCAAGTACCACTCGGTGCACGAGTGGTTGGTGAGCGAAGGCCGCCCCGTGGCCATGCTGGTCTACCTCCACGAGTACGAGGTGTTCGAGGCCGCCTGGCGCTGATTTGCCTGAGCCACCCCTGGGCCGCTCGGCCAACCGGATACATGGCTTGACTTTTATTCTAATCCTTGTATCTTGAATTCAAGAGATCGACCACCGAGGCCGACTCGGGAGGGGGCAGTCATGACAACCGTCGCAGTCCGCCACCACGTCGCCGATTTCGACACCTGGTTGATCGGCTACAAGGAGCACGGCCAGGTTCGCGACCGCCTCGGGTGCACCGCCGACGAGGTGCTCAGAGGCGAGAGCGACCCCAACGAGGTGCTCGTGCTGACCCACTGGCCCTCCGCCGAGGCCGCCCACCGCTTCGCGTCCGATCCGGCCCTGCCGCAGGTCATGAAGAATGCGGGCGTCATCGACGAGCCCCGCATCGAGTTCTACGAGGAGAGCGGCGCCTGAACCAGAAGTCCGCCGCTGGGAGGACGGTGAGCGGCCGATCGGGCCGCTCCCCGTCGCGCCCGCCTGAGGTCATGGTCCGGGTGGATCCGGACTTCGTGGAGGAGTTCCCCGGCGCCGACGCCCGGGCGACGGAGTGCTACGCCAACCTGGTGCGCACCGGCGACCTTTTGATCGGGCTGCACAACCTGCAGGCCTGGGAGGAGTACCGGCTGTCCGCCAGCGCCAAGCAGGCCCTGGCCATCCTCGACGGCGCCGGCGAGCCGCTCGAGCCGGGCGTCATCGCCGAGCGGCTGCTCATCACCTCGGGCAGCGTCACCTCGCTGATCGACACCCTCGAGAGGTCGGGCTATGTCGAGCGACGCCGGCACCCGAGCGACCGCCGCAAGGTCCTGGTCGACATAACCAGGGATGGCATCGCCATCGTCGACGCCATGCTTCCGTCGCTTCACGCCCGCGAACGCACCATCATCGGCGGCGTCCTCAGTCGCCGCGAGCAGGCCACCCTCCTCGAGCTACTGGCCAAGGTGCAGGCCTCGGCGCGAGCCCACGCCGAGGACCCACCCGACCGGCAGGCGGTGCGCCGGCGTCCTGACCGGCTGCGCCGGCGCCCGAGGTCGGACGACTTCGACTAGCGGCCCCGGTCCGGCGGCCGGCCGCCATCGAGACTGATGGGATCGGCGCGAGCCCGAGGTCGGATTCGAACCGACGGCCGCCCGCTTACAAGGCGGGTGCTCTGACCAACTGAGCTACTCGGGCGCTGAGCTCAAAGTACCTGCTCGCCGGCCACGCCCCTCTAGGGTGGCGATCGTGGCTCGCCATCGTTCCGGCTCGGGCGTCGCCGTCAGTGCGGACCCCGCCGACTCGGCCGCGCCGGCATCTCTACCGCCGCCATCCGCCCCCAGGTCAGGCCGAGGATGCTTGAATTCCGACCCCGACGTTGGCAGGCTGCCTGTAATGGCGCTTTCGGATCTGGACCGGGCCATCCTCGAATACGAGCAGGGGTGGTGGCGCGAGCCCGGTCCCAAGGAGGCCGTAATCCGCGACCGCCTCCACCTGTCGCCGACCCGCTACTACCGGCTGCTGGGCGGCCTGCTCGACTCCGTCGACGCCTACCGCGACTACCCGCTGGTGATCGCCCGGCTCCGCCGCCAGCGCGACCAGCGCCGTCGGGCCCGCTACGAGGGCCGTTCCGCCGACGGACCCCGGGCCCGGTGAGCCGGGTAGAACCAGGGCCTCACGAGACGGCTGGCGGGGGGGCGGGCGGCCGGGGGGTCCTTCTCACCATGGTGGCGGTGGGCGTCGGCGCCGCCGTGCTTGCCTACCTGCCCCGCTCCGGCGCCACCGAGGCGGCCACCACCGCCTCCACGACCACCACCACCTCGGCCCGGGCCCTGGCTCCCACGCCGCCGAGGGGATCGTCGAGCACCACGACCAGCCTGGCGGTCCACTCGCCTGGCTCGGTGATCGTCCTGGTGGCCAACGGGACGACCACCAAGGGCCTGGCCGGCAAGCTGGGAAGCAAGCTCACCGCCAGCGGCTACGACGTGCTGTCCCCGACGAACTCCACCTCGCCGGCCAGCGCCTCGGCGATCTACTACCAGACCGGCTACCAGGGCGACGCCGAGGCCATCGCCACCGCCGCCGGCATCTCGAGCTCGGCCACCCAGCAGATCGGGCCGTCCTCCTCCCCGCCGGTGGCGAGCGTGGGCAAGGCGGTCGTGGTCGTGGTGGTGGGGCCCGACATCGCCTCCAGCCTCTCCTGAGCAGCCCCCTACCGGCCCCCCTGGCCGAGCTGGCGCGCCACCGCCGGAGGGCGGCGGTGGTGACCGACTTCGACGGGACCCTGGCCCCGATCGTTCCCGTTCCCGAGGACGCCCGTCCGCTGCCCGGTGCCGCCGACGTGCTGGTCGACCTGGCCGCCTCCTACGCCCGGGTGGCCGTCGTGTCCGGCCGGCCGGCGGCCTTTCTGGCCCGCCACCTCGGTCTCTACGGGGAGGGCGCCGGGGCGCCGGCCAACCTGTCGGTGTCGGGCATATACGGCCTCGAGGCGCTCGGGCCCGACGGCTCGGTGGAGGTGGTGGCCGAGGCCGAGGCCTGGCGCTCGGCGGTTGAGGCGGCCACCGCCGAGGCCCGGGCCTCCTCGCCGGCCGGGGCCGGGGTGGAGCCCAAGGGGCTGTCGGTCACCCTGCACTGGCGGACCGCCCCCGCCGCCGAGGGCTGGGCCGCCGACTTCGTCGCCACCGCCGGGTCCCGCTGGGGGCTGGTGGCCCACCCGGCCCGGATGTCGGTGGAGCTCCGGCCCCCCCTGGCCATAGACAAGGGCACCGTGGTGGAGCGGCTGACCGCCGGCTTCGAGGCGGCGTGCTTCCTCGGCGACGACCGGGGAGACCTACCTGCCTTCGCCGCCCTCGACCGGCTGGGACGGGGCGGGGCGCTGGTCGTCAAGGTGGGCGTGCGCAGCCCCGAGGCCCCGCCCGAGCTGCTGGGCGCGGCCGACCTGGTGGTCGACGGGCCCGAGGGGGCCCTGGAGCTTCTGCGCCGCCTGGCCGCCCGGGAGCCCTAGCCGGCCGCTGCGATCTGGTCGGCCAGCCAGTGGGTGGCGTCGCGGGCGGACGCCCGCCGGCGCAGCTCGGCGCTGCGGGCCCGCCGCTCTTCATCACCGAGGTCGAGGCCCTGGGCCAGGGCGTCGGCGGTCTCCTCGATGTCGAAGGGGTTGATCCCGATGGCGGCCCCGTCGAGCTCGTCCCATGCCCCCGCCTCCCGCGACAGGACGACCAGTCCGTGGTTCCGGTTGACCAGGGCGCCCTCCTTGGCCACCAGGTTCATCCCGTCGCGGACCGGGTTGACCAGCAGCACGTCGTAGCGGGTGAGGGCGGCCACCGAGCGGGCGAAGTTGTCGGTGTCGTGCAGGAGGATGGGCGTCCAGTCCGCGCTGGCCCACCGGGCGTTGATCCGCTCGGCCACGGTGCGGACCTCGTCGTGGTAGGCCAGGTACTCGGCCAGGCTCTCCCTCGACGGGTAGACGAAGGCGGCGAAGACCACCTGGCCCCGCAGGTCCTTGCGCCGGGCCAGCAGGGTCTCGTAGGCGAGGAAGCCCCTCACGATGTTCTTGGACGGCTCGATGCGGTCCACCCGCACGATCAGCCGCCGGCCGGCCGTGGCCCGGTCCAGCTCGGCCCCGGCGGCGGCGCAGGCATCGGAGGCGGCGGTGCCCTCGAGGTCGCCCGGAGCCGGAGCCAGGGGTGACACGAACGTGGTCGGCGGCTCCACCCCGAACGCCTGCGCCCCGGCCCGGAACGAGGCCTCCCACCGGGGGCTGTGGAAGCCGCAGGCGTGCGCCCCTGCCAGCCCCTGGAGCAGCTCGCGGGCCACCGGGTCGGGCAGGACCCGCAGCCAGGACACCTCGGCGAAGGCGGTGTGGTGGAAGTGCACCACCCGCAGGTCGTGGCGCAGCCCGGCCAGCATCTCCGGCACCAGGGAGAGGTGGTAGTCCTGGACCAGCACCACCGCCCGGTCGGGGGCCTCCTCGGCCACCGCCTTGGCGAAGGCGGCGTTGTAGGCCCGGAAGCCGTCCCACGCCTCCCGCCACCGGTGGTCGAAGCGGGGCCGGCGGGGCAGGTCGAACAGGTGGTGGTGCAGGAACCACAGAGTGAGGTTGGACACCACGTCGTAGGCCTGGGCGTAGACCCCGGCCTCGATGTCGAGGGCCCGGAAGGCGAACCCCTCGACCTGGCGGGAGCCCGACTCGGCCGCCCTCCGGTCGGCCTCGGTCATGGCCGCCCCCACCCAGTGGGCGCCGGTGCCCGCCGCCACCACACCGAGGGTGGAGGCCAGGCCCCCCCCGCCCCGCCTGGTCCGAAGGGACCCGTCGGGAGCCAGCTCGAAGGAGACGGGGCCCCGGTTGGAGGCGATCACGAGGTCGGGACGGTCGGGGCTGGACAGGCTTGGCATGGCGCCCTGACCCTACCCAGGCGCCCGCCCCACCATCATGGGCCCGGTGCCCCACCTGCTCGCCGCCCCGGACAAGTTCCGGGGCACCGTCACCGCCGCCGAGGCCGCCGAGGCCGCCTGTGCCGGGGCCCGGGGGTCGGGGTGGACGGCCGAGGCCCTGCCCCTGGCGGACGGCGGCGAGGGCACCCTCGACGTGCTGGGCGGAGCCAACCGGACCACCCCGGTCCACGGTCCCCTCGGGGAGGTGGTGGAGGCGGGCTGGCGCCTCGACGGGGACCGGGCGGTGATCGAGATGGCCCGGGCGTCCGGCCTGGGCCTCGTCGGTGGCCCCCGGGGCAACGACGCCCTGGCCGCCACCACCGCCGGCACCGGGGAACTGATCGCGGCGGCGGTGGGTGCCGGCGCCCGCTCGGTGGTGGTCGCCGTCGGGGGATCGGCCACCACCGACGGGGGGCTGGGCTGCCTCGAGGTGCTGTCGCGGGCCCGGCTGAGCGGGGTCGACCTGGTGGTGGCCTGCGACGTCGACATCAGCTTCGTGGAGGCGGCCGAGGCCTTCGCCCCCCAGAAGGGGGCCGGGCCCCGCCAGGTCGACATGCTGCGCCGCCGCCTGGAGCGCCTGGTGGTGGACTACCGCCACCGCTACGGGGTGGACGTGACCTCGATCGAGGGCGGCGGGGCGGCCGGGGGCCTGGCCGGCGGTCTGGCCGCCCTCGGGGCCCGGCTGGTCCCCGGCTTCGAGGTGGTGGCCGAGGCGGTGGGACTGGAGGCCAGGGTGGCGGGGGCCGACCTGGTCCTCACCGGTGAGGGCTTCGTCGACGAGCAGTCGTTCCGGGGCAAGGTGGTCGGGGGGGTGATCGAGACCTGCCGTCAGTCCGGGAAGGCCGCCGTGGTGGTGGCCGGGGAGGTCTTCGTCGAGCCGGGGGTGGCCAGCATCAGCCTGGTCGAGGCCTTCGGGCGCCAGCGGGCCCTCGAGGACACCCCCGCCTGCATCACCGAGGCCGTGGCCGACCACCTCCGGGCGCTTTGACGGATCGACCAGGTTCGGCCACCATTTACAGCGAAATCATCCAGAGCGGTCGAGGGACGGGCCCTGTGAAGCCGCGGCAACCAGCGCTTGGCGCCAGGTGCCAATGCCCGATCGATGAGGAGGTTGCCGCTGTGCCGTTCGTCCAGGGCCTGAGATGTCGCGAGTGCGGCCACGCCTACCCCGCCGAGGCACTGCACGTGTGCGACTTCTGCTTCGGGCCCCTCGAGGTCACCTACGACTACGAGGCCATCGCCGCCACCGTCAGCCCGGAGCGGATCGCCGCCGGGCCCCAGACCATCTGGCGCTACTGCGACCTGCTGCCGGTCAGCAGCACGGCCCCGGTTGACCTGGGGGCTGGGTTCACCCCGCTGGTGCGGGCCGACCGCCTGGCCGCCGAGCTCGGCCTGGGCGAGCTGTGGATCAAGAACGACACCGTCAACCCCACCGGCTCGTTCAAGGACCGGGTGGTGTCGGTCGCCCTGACCAAGGCCCGCGAGCTCGGGTTCAAGGTGGCCGCCTGCGCCTCCACCGGCAACCTGGCCAACTCGGTGGCGGCCCACGCCGCCAGGGCGGGCATGGAGGCGGTGGTCTTCATCCCCTACGACCTCGAGCAGGCCAAGGTGGTCACCACCGCCGTCTACGGCTGCCGGCTCATCGCCGTCCGGGGCACCTACGACGACGTCAACCGGCTCTGCGCCGAGCTCACCAGCGAGAAGCCATCGTGGGCCTTCGTCAACGTCAACGTGCGCACCTACTACTCGGAGGGGTCCAAGACCCTGGCCTTCGAGGTGGCCGAGCAGCTGGGCTGGCGGGCCCCGGACCACGTGGTCGTGCCGATCGCCTCCGGCTCGCAGCTGACCAAGATCCACAAGGGCTTCGGCGAGCTGGTCAAGGTGGGCCTGCTCCCGGAGGCCGGGGTGCGGGTCTCCGGGGCCCAGGCCCAGGGCTGCTCCCCGGTGGCCACCGCCTTTGCCGAGGGCACCGACGCCATCCGGCCCCAGAAGCCGTCCACCATCGCCAAGTCCCTCGCCATAGGCAACCCGGCCGACGGCTGGTACGCCCTGGACGTGGTCCGCTCCACCGGCGGGGCGGTGGGGTCGGTGACCGACGAGGAGATCATCGAGGGCATCCGCCTCCTGGCCCGGACCGAGGGCATCTTCGCCGAAACGGCCGGGGGGGTCACCATCGCCACCCTGGCCAAGCTGGCCGCCTCCGGCGTGGTCCGCTCCGACGAGGTGGTGGTCGCCTACGTGACCGGCAACGGCCTCAAGACGGTGGAGGCGGTGGCCCCCCACGTGGGGCCGACGGCTACCATCGAGCCCACTCTCGACGCCTTCGCCGCCCAGGTGACCCCGCCCGACGAGGACTGAACCGAACCCCATGAGCGTCACGGTCCGCATCCCCACCCAGCTGCGCAGCCTCACCGGGGGCACCGGCGAGATACCGGTGGAGGGCTCCAGCGTCGGGGAGGTCCTAAAGGCCCTCGACGCCGCCCACCCCGGCTTCGGGGAGCGGCTCTTCGACGACCGGGGCGAGCTGCGCCGCTTCGTCAACGTCTTCCTCGCCGACGAGGACGTCCGCTTCCTCCAGGGCCTCCAGACCCCGGTCGCCGACGGCCAGACCGTGTCGATCGTGCCGGCGGTGGCCGGGGGCTGACCCGGGCCCTCGCCCCGGGCGGCACTTGCGTCGCCCCCGTTGGAGTGGTTTGCTGTTAGCACTCGGACCTTGAGAGTGCTAAAGCCGTCCCAACGGAGGGAATAGACGAATGCCCAAGTTGATCGCCTTCGACGAGAACGCCCGGCGGGCGCTCGAGAGTGGCATGAACCAGCTGGCCGACGCCGTACGGGTGACCCTGGGCCCCAAGGGCCGCAACGTGGTCCTCGAGAAGAAGTGGGGCGCCCCCACCATCACCAACGACGGGGTCTCCATCGCCAAGGAGATCGAGCTGGAGGACCCCTTCGAGAAGATCGGGGCCGAGCTGGTCAAGGAGGTGGCCAAGAAGACCGACGACGTCGCCGGTGACGGCACCACCACCGCCACCGTGCTGGCCTGGGCCATGGTGCGGGAGGGCCTGCGCAACGTGGCCGCCGGTGCCAACCCCATGTCCCTCAAGCGGGGCATCGAGGCCGCCGTCGAGACGGCGGTCGCCTCCCTCAAGGAGATCTCCAAGGACGTCGAGTCCAAGGACCAGATCGCCCAGGTGGCGGCCATTTCGGCGGCCGACACCGAAATCGGCGCCATGATCTCCGAGGCCATCGACAAGGTGGGCAAGGACGGCGTCATCACCGTCGAGGAGTCCCAGACCTTCGGCATGGAGATGGACCTGGTCGAGGGCATGCGCTTCGACAAGGGCTACATCTCGCCCTACTTCGTGACCGACCCGGAGCGGATGGAGGCGGTCCTCGAGGATCCCTACATCCTCCTGGTGGGATCGAAGATCTCCGCCGTGCGCGACCTGCTGCCTATCCTCGAGAAGGTCATGCAGTCCGGCCGCCCGCTGGCGATCGTGGCCGAGGACGTCGAGGGCGAGGCGCTCGCCACCCTGGTCGTGAACAAGATCCGGGGGACCTTCAAGTCGGCCGCCGTCAAGGCGCCCGGCTTCGGCGAGCGTCGCAAGGCCATGCTGCAGGACATGGCCATCCTCACCGGGGGCCAGGTCGTGACCGAGGAGGTCGGCCTCAAGCTGGAGAACGTGACCCTGGACCTGCTGGGGCGGGCCCGCAAGGTGGTGGTCACCAAGGACGAGACCACCATCGTCGAGGGTGCCGGCGAGGAGTCCGACATCAAGGGCCGCATCAACCAGATCAAGACCGAAATCGAGAACACCGACTCCGACTACGACCGCGAGAAGCTGCAGGAGCGGCTGGCCAAGCTGTCCGGCGGCGTGGCCGTCATCAAGGTCGGGGCCGCCACCGAGGTCGAGCTCAAGGAGAAGAAGCACCGCATCGAGGACGCGGTGTCCACCACCAAGGCCGCCGTCGAGGAGGGCGTGGTGCCCGGTGGTGGCGTCGCCCTCCTGCGCTCGCAGCAGCGCATCCTCGACGCTGCCGAGAAGCTCGAGGGCGACGAGGCCACCGGGGCCCGCATCGTGGCCCGGGCGGTGGAGGAGCCCCTCAAGCAGATCGCCGTCAACGCCGGCCTCGAGGGCGGCGTCGTCGTGGAGAGGGTGCGCGGCCTGAAGGCCCCGGCCGAGGGCCTCAACGCCGCCACCGGCGACTACGAGGACCTGTTCAAGGCCGGGGTCATCGACGCTGCCAAGGTGACCCGGTCGGCGCTGCAGAACGCCGCTTCGATCGCCGCCCTCTTCCTCACCACCGAGGCCGTCATCGTGGACAAGCCGGAGAAGGAGGCCGCCCCGGCCATGCCCGGCGGTGGCATGGAGGACTTCTGATCGGTTACGGCGTCAACCGGGGCGGGTGACCGCCCCGGTCCGGTCATCGGACAACTGGCGAAAGGGGCACCCTCGGTGCCCCTTTCGGCCTTTTCGAGCGACGATTGGCCCTTTATTTCGTATAGCGCGACCGGTACGGTCGTGACGCTCGGCCGGCGTCCGGCGAGCCCGGCGCCACACAGTGCGTCCGGTTGTGATGAGTGACGCCCACCCCCCGTGGCGGGCGAGAACGGGAGACGATGAAGACCAGGTTGGCAAGACCCTGGCGATACGCGGTTTCGTCAGCCGCCCTCGCCACCGCCGTGAGCGGCTGGGGGCTGGCTCTGGATGCCGCCCCCGCCCACGCCGCCTCGTGCAGCCCGGCGGGCAACTCCGGCCTCACGGCCGCCCTCGTCGCCACCTCCGGCCAGACCATCAGCGGCCAGACCGTGGATGGGACCGGCTGCGACATAGGCATCTACCTGCCGCCGGGCGTCAACGGCGTGACCATAAACGGCGTCACGGTCAGCGGCGCCGACAACCACGGCATCTACGGCCAGGACAACGACAGCGTCACCATCGAGGGCTCGACGGTGCAGAACAACGGGCTCAAGCCCAACCACGCCATCAACGAGATCAAGGCCATCGAGCTGGACGGGGCGACCAACTCCACCATCGAGAACAACACCGTCCAGAACAACTTCGCCGACGGTGGCATCGGCATCGACGACGACGGACCGAACAGCCCCGGTGCCCTCAAGGGCGGCTCCAGCACGCCGGTCATCGCCAAGAACGACGTCATCAGCGGAAACCAGCTGCCCAACAACTACGGCGGTTGCGACATCGTCGCCGCCGCCTACAACAGCGGTGGCGGTCTGGACCACGTAACCATCACCGGCAACAGCATCGTCGGCCAGCCCGGCCAGGTGAACCCGAACGCCGGCCCGTTCATCGGCCAGATCGTCGTGGCCAACGACTTCCCGGGCAACAGCATCACCAACACCACGGTGTCCAACAACACCATCATCGGCTCGGCGCTGGCGGGCATCGTCATGCACGCCAACGCTCCCGGCGACACGGAGTCCACCACGGTGATCAGCGGGAACACCCTGAAGCTGGACCACTGGGCCATGCCGTTCGGGCCGCCGCAGCTGACGGGCATCGCCATCCAGGCGGAGAACGGCCCCCCTGGTGCCGTTCCCAGCATCGACAACACCCTCCTGCAGGCCAACACGATCAGCAACGAGTACTACGACGTGTGGACCAAGGGGCAGGTGACCAACACCCGCATCGCTCCTGACAACGCCTTCAGCTTCGACCCCGGCGGCACCGAGGTCTTCCACAAGCCCGGGGCGTGGAGCGGCTACACCATGGTCGGCTCGGATGGTGGCGCCTTCGCCTTCGGCGGGGCGCTCTACACGGGATCGGCGGCCAACCAGAAGCCTTCGGCTCCGATCGTCGGGGTGGCCCCGACGCGGGACGACAACGGCTACTGGATGGCCGGGGCCGACGGCGCCGTCTACAACTTCGGTGACGCCGACGCCCTCGGATCGCTGACCAGCGCCAAGGTGCATCCGAAGGCGCCCATCGTCGGGATCGCCGCCAGCCAGGCCAGCGGGGCCGGCGGGATCGGTTACTACCTGGTCGGTGCCGACGGAGGCGTGTTCACCTTCGGCGACGCCGTGTTCCACGGGTCGCTGGGCAACAAGGCGCTCGCCGCACCCATCGTCGGCATCGCCCCCACGCCCGACGACGGTGGCTACTGGCTGGTGGCCAAGGACGGCGGCGTGTTCACCTTCGGCGATGCCGCCTTCTTCGGATCGCTCGGGAACAAGCACCTGAACGCCCCGATCGTCGGGATCGGCGGGAGCTACACCGGCCAGGGCTACACCCTGGTGGCGGCGGACGGGGGCGTGTTCACCTTCGGCGACGCCAGGTTCTACGGCTCGGCGGGCAACCTCAACCTGAAGGCCCCGGTGGCGGGCATCGTGCTCGGCCCACCGGCTCCACGGTCCGGCCCTCCCGCTGGTCCGCCGTCGCCGACCCCGGCCGGTGGCTACTGGTTGGTGGCCAAGGACGGCGGGGTCTTCAGCTACGGCAACGCCAACTTCTTCGGATCGGCCGGCGGCACGCACCTGGCCGCTCCGGTGGTGGGCATGACGGGCACCATCTGAGCACCCGGTCCCATGGGCCAAGCGAAGGGGCACCTACGGGTGCCCCTTCGCTTTTTTCCGGAAGTCCTTTCCCGGAGTTGGCCGCTTCGGTACCCTCGCCCCCCAGAGCGGACCGCGGGGCGCGCCATGCCTCCCTCTACGTCGCCGCGTCAGCCCGGGCCGGCGGGTTCCGGGGAGAAAGGGCGGGAACTCATGAGACAACGGGGGCACTCCCCATCGAGGTTCGGCCGCGTGGTGGTGGCGGCCCTGGCGGCGGTGGCGGGCGGGCTGTGGCTCGCCCCGGCGACCTCGCAGGCGGCCACGCCCACCACCTACACGATCTCGGTCGACTGGGGCGCACCGGCCGGGCACAACTTCGAATACGACGACTTCTTCCCCCGGACCGGCATCAGCGTCCACAACGGCGACATCATCGACTTCAAGGTGCCGGCGGCGGCATCGACCGACGGCCTCCACATCGTCGGCCTGGTCAAGCAGGGCGAGAGCATCAACCAGGCCTTCGCCGACCCGGCCAACGCCCTGATCGTGCCGGACAACGACGAGTCGGGTGCCAACCCGCTGGAGAACGTGCCCGTGTTCCTCGGCAGCGCCCCGCCCCCCGGTTCAGGGGCGCCCGGGGCCTGCGGTGACCAGGCCACTCCGTGCTCCTACGACGGGACCGCCGAGATCTTCTCCGGCCAGCTCCCGCCCGGCGGCGCCGACTACTTCGTCAAGCTGGCCCTGCCGACCGGCTTCACCGGCGAGGTCGATGCTGTCGACTTCGGCCATCCCGTCAGCGATCCCTCGGCGGCGATCAACGTGGTGGCCGACTCAGCGGCGGCGTCGGCGCAGTCCGACCTCAACTCGGCCGCCAACTCCCAGGCCAGCGCCGACACCTCCGACGCCCTGGCCGCCGAGTCGGCGGCGAGCACCGACAGCGTCACCACCAACTCCGACGGCACCCACACCCACAGCGTGCACGCCGGGGCGTCGACGAACCACGTGGAGATCATGGAGATGCTGCCCTCCACCGTCCATGCCGCCCACGGCGACCACGTGACCTGGACCACGGGCGGGACCAGCGATCCCCACACCGTCCAGTTCCCCTCATTCCTGTCGGGCTCCGTGACCCCCTTCTCCGCTCCGCTGCAGTGCGAGGGGAGCGGCGGTGACACCGTCTCACCGTCGCCCCAGGACGGGCCGCCCAGCTTCGGCTGCGCCGCCGGCGCGACCCCGGAGGTACAGCTGGTCACCTCGCCGCAGGGCACCAACGTCATCCGGTCGCCGGCCTACCGGCTGGTCGCCTCGGACGGCGGCATCTTCAACTTCGGCCAGTCCAGCTTCCACGGCTCGGCCGGCAACCTGCACCTGAACTCGCCGATCGTGGCCACCGCCGCGACCGCCGACCAGCAGGGCTACTACGAGGTGGCCGCCGACGGCGGCATCTTCACCTACGGCGATGCCGGCTTCTTCGGCTCCGAGGGCGGCAAGAAGATCTCCGCTCCGATCGTGGGCATGGGTGCCGACGCGGCGGGCTACCTGCTGATCGGCGCCGACGGCGCGACCTACAGCTTCGGTGACGTTCCCCCAGTGCCCTCGGGCCAGGTGCCGGCCCACCTGGCCGCTCCCATCGTGGGCGGAGCGGGCATGAACGCCCCCAGCATGTTCGGCATCGCCCTGGCCGCCCGCGACGGCGGCGTCTTCACCCTCAACGGCGCGCCCTACCTCGGGTCGATGGGCGGCAAGCACCTCAACGCCCCCATCGTCGGCATCGCCTCGACCCCCGACGGCAACGGCTACTGGCTGGTGGCCTCCGACGGCGGCATCTTCTCCTTCGGGGACGCCGCCTTCCACGGTTCCACCGGCAACCTGCACCTGGCCGCCCCGATCGCCGGCATGGTGCCCACCCCGTCGGGCAACGGCTACTGGCTGGTCGCCCGCGACGGTGGGGTGTTCTCCTTCGGGGACGCCACCTTCCACGGCTCCATGGGCGGCACCCACCTGAACGCCCCGGTGGTCGGGATCGACGGCACCTTCAGCATCGGCAGCTCCGGCGTGCTGATCAACATCCCCGCCGGCAACCCCAACGCCATTCCGTCACGGGCCAGCTACACCTACACCTTCGCCGATCCGGGCGACTACAGCTTCATGTGCGGGTTCCACCAGATGATGACCGGAACGGTCCTCGTGAGCTGACAGAGACGGCGCCGGCCGCCGCCACCACCAGCCCCAGGGCCAGCCACGACCACGGCGCGGTGCCCCCGGGGTGGTGGTGGCGGCCCGGACCCAGGGCCAGCGGCGGGCGTACCGAGCGCCGCACCGGGGTCGCCACCGCCGCCGCCAGGGCGGAGGCGTCGGTGGGCAGGGCCTGCTGGGCCTGGGCCGGCGGTGGCGGCGGCAGGGCGGTGGCGCTGACGACGTCGTGCAGCTGGAACATGCTCGAGCGCAGCCCGAGGGCGGCGGCGAAGGCGAGCCCGCTCACCGTCTGGGGCCCGGCCGTCCCGTCCACCACCACCGCGGTCGCCCGGGTCGACGGCCCGATGGTCGCCACCCGCACCGAGGTGACGGTGCCGGTGTAGCCGAGGCGGCTGGCCACGTCGGAGAGGGCCACGGTGAGCGACCAGGGGAACGGATCGTTGGTGGGATAGGGGGCCGCCCTCAGGTAGGGGTAGCCGTCGTCGGGGGTGCCGAAGCCCTCCTCCGGGGTGGCGGTGTAGCCGCCGGCGTTGGCCGAAAAGACCGTGGCCGCCATGGCCGAGCCGTAGGTCAGCACGTAGCCCTTGGTGCTGGACACGGCGCTGTTCTGGGCGGCGTACTCGCCCTGGACCCCGAGGTAGACCTGGCAGCGGGTGTCGGCGCACAGCTCGTCGGCGGACTGCATGGCCCGCAGGGCGTAGGTCCGCTCGACGATCACCTGGGCCTGCAGCGAGGCCAGGGGCCACGACGGGTTCTGCACCTCGCCCATGCCCATGAGGTACTGCTCCACGTCGAGCTGGTTCACCAGGTCGAGGCCGGGGCCGGCGCCGGCCACCGCCTCGACCTCCCCCCGGTACTGGCGGCCGGTGGCGGCCACGGTGGTGGTGCCGGAGTTGTCGGGCACCGCCCACAGCGGCCGCCCGGAGCTGGCCGACGCCGCCGGCGGGGCGGTCGTGGTCGTGGTGGGGCCGGGCATCTGACGGGGCTGGGTGGTCGAGGTGGTGGTGGACGAGGACGGGACCCTGACCGGCGCCGTGGTGGTCGTCGTCGACCCCGGCGACCGGGGGACGGTGGGCAGCGGCGAGGTGGTCGAGGTGGTGGAGGTGCTCGAGGTGCTCGAGGTGGTGGATGTGGTGGAGCTGGACGGGGGCGGCGGGCTGACCGGGGCGCCCGCCTGCGGGGCCGAGGCGGCCAGCGCCGGCCCGGCGGTCCGGGTGCCCCCGCCCGACACCGTGGCCGTGTACCGGCTGCCGTCGTAGTGCAGGTCGACCTGGGACCCCGGCGCCACCCGCAGCGGGAAGCCGGGGGACTGGGGGCCGGAGGCGGCGTCCTGCACCTGGCCCCCGCCGGGGAAGCTGACCACGGCGTCGGCCCCGGCCCCGGCCAGCACCGCCACCCGCACCTCGCCCCCGGCCCGGGCCAGGGTGGTGCCGGGGTAGAACTGGTTGAGGATCTGAAGGGTGCCCGCCCCGGCCTGGCCCATGCTCAGGGCCCCGTCCTGGGCCAGGCCGACCCCGTGGCCGAAGCCCTTCCCGTCGATGCGGACCGCCGCCACACCGGGATCCGCCCCCGACACGACGGCGGGCACGACCAAGCCCACCAGGGACAGTCCGGTCCCCAGCAGGCACAGGCGTAACAGCGGCCGGATGCGTGCTCGGTGCATGTCAGGGGTTGGCTCGGGTTGAAAGTCTCTTACCCAAGCGGTCGGGACTGAACATCCTGACGGGCGACCGCCGGTGGAGCGCAAGTCGGCCCCGCCGGCCTCGCCCGTAGGATGGGACGGGTGAGCGAGCCATCCACCCCCTCGGTCGGCCTGGCCGTTCTCCACCTGTTCTTCCGGACCGGGCCGTCGACCGACGCCGAGGCGGCCGCCTCGGCGGTCAAGTCGGCCCGCGAGGCCGGCACCCAGGTGGTGAGCTTCGCCGTGCTGGGCCACAAGGCCGACCTGGGCGTCCTGGCCCTGGCTGCGGACCAGTGGCAACTGCGCCGGCTGCAGTCCGAGCTGACCGGGGCCGGTCTCGAGCTGGCCTGGTCGTACGTCTCTCTGACCGAGGTGTCCGAGTACGCCGCCGGCGTGCCCGACCAGCTCAAGCAGGCCCGCCTCTACCCCAACCTCCCCCCCGAGGGCATGACGGCGGTCTGCTTCTACCCCATGTCCAAGCGCCGGGGGGAGGTCCGCAACTGGTTCAGCCTCCCGTTCGAGGAGCGCAAGGCCCTCATGCTCGGCCACGGCTCGGTGGGGCGGGGCTTCGCTGGTCGGGTCCTGCAGCTGATCACCGGGTCCACCGGTCTCGACGACTGGGAGTGGGGCGTGACCCTCTTCGCCCGCCGCCCCGACGACCTCAAGGAGGTCGTCTACACCATGCGCTTCGACCAGGCCTCGGCCCTCTTCGCCGAGTTCGGGCCCTTCTACACCGGCATGCTGGCCGAGGTCGAGGAGGTGCTCGGTGGCCAGGGCCAGGGCTGAGGACGCCGCCCTGGAGCGGCTCCGGGCCCGGCTGGGCGAGCTGGGCCGGGTGGTGGTCGCCTTCAGCGGCGGAGCCGACTCCGCCTTCCTCGCCTTCGTCGCCCACCGCAGCCTCGGCGACGGGGCCCTGGCGGTGACGGCGGTGTCGCCCTCGCTGGCCCCCGAGGAGCGGGCCGACTGCGCCGCCCTGGCCTCGGAGTGGGGCCTGCGGTGGGAGGAGGTCGTCACCGACGAGCTGGCCGATCCCGACTACACCGCCAACGACGGCCTGCGCTGCTACCACTGCAAGGCCGAGCTGATGTCGGTGCTGGCCCCGGTGGCGGAGCGGGAGCGGGCCACGGTAGTCCTCGGGGTCAACCTCGACGACCTGGGCGACCACCGGCCCGGCCAGCTCGCCGCCAGCGAGCGGGGAGCGGTCTTCCCGCTGGTGGAGGCGGGCTTCTCCAAGGAGGCCCTGCGCCGGGCCAGCCGCCGTCTGGGCCTGCGGACCTGGGACAAGCCGGCGGCGGCCTGCCTGGCCTCCCGCGTCCCCTACGGCACCCCGGTGACCCTGGGGGTCCTCTCCTCGGTGGCGCGGGCGGAGTCGGCCCTCAAGGCCCTGGGGTTCCGCCAGCTCCGGGTGCGCCACTACGGGGAGCTGGCCCGCCTCGAGCTGGCCGAGGACGAGCTGGTCCGGGCGGTGGATCGCCGGTCCGAGGTGGTGGCCGCCGTCAAGGCGGCCGGTTACGGGTATGTGACCATCGATCTGGAGGGCTTCCGGTCGGGCAACCTCAACCGGGCCCTGCAGGGGGCAGGGGAGGAGCGATGACCAACGCCAGGGTGAAGCTGACCTTCCCCGAGCACCTGATCAAGCAGCCCATCATCGCCCGCATGGTGCGGGAGTTCGACGTGCTGCCGAACATCCGGCGGGCCAGCGTGGAGGAGACGGTGGGCTGGATCGTCTGCGAGCTCGGCGGCGAGGACGATGCGGTGGAGCGCTCCATCGCCTGGCTGCGCGACCTGGGAGTCCAGGTGGACCTGCTGGCCGACGTCGTCGAGGGATAACCGCCCGGGCGATGCGCATCCGCGCCCTGTCGGTCTTCGAGGGCGTGGTCTACCACTGCTACGCCGTCAACGACGAGAGCCCCTGCCGCCCGGTGCTGGAGGTGGAGGCCCGCACCATGCCGGGCGACCTCGATGCCGGCCCTCTGCTGATCACCTGGGCCGACTACGCCCGGATGGCGGGGCTGGAGACGGCCAGGCGGTGCTCGCCCGAGCTCTCCCGCCGGGGCCGGCTGGTCCGCCACCAGGGGGTGCTCCACGTGTCGTTCCCCACCTGGACCCCGGTGCCCTCCGACTGAGACTGATCGGAACCACCGGCCGTCCCCGACGACGAGGGCCTGGCGAGCAGCTCGGTCATCACCCTGCGCAGGGTGCCCACGCCCTGGGTGCGGCTCACCACCACGGCGTCGAGGCCGGGGGACCGCTCGCCGTTGGCGTGCAGCACCGACTCGAGGACGATCACCCCCGTCCTGCCCGCCGACCGGACGGCGGCCACCATGTCGGCATCGTCGTAGCCGACCAGGCCGGAGTCGAGGATGAGCAGGTCCGGCTGGACGCTGCGCAGCGCCCGGACGGCCCCGGCGATGTCGCCGACCTCGGCCACCACCTCGAACCCGTAGCAGGACAGCCAGATGGCCAGGGCGGTGCGCAGGCCCACGTTGTGATCGGCGATCACGACCTTGGCCGCGGCGGTACCCGAGTCAGATTGAGCGGTCTGGGTCACGGCCACCAAAGATTAGCAAGTTCTAGTAATTGGACCAAGGGGCGGCCCCGAGGGCCGGGCCATGGCTCGAGCCTCTTCTTCGGCCGCCGGGGAGTCGGGCTGTAGACGGTGCCCCCGAGCCGGTCGGCCCGACCCCGCCAGAAGGCGACCGGGCCACAGGAGGGCCTTTCGACTCTCGACGCCGGGGTTGGCGGCGGTGAGGCTGCGCATATGCGACCGCTGAAGGACCCCGGGCTCATGTCCCTCGAGGAAGTGCGTAGGGAGCTCGACCACCTGAGCGGCCTGCGGGTCCTCGGCCGGCTCCAACCGGACGAGTCGGCCCGGTGGGAGGCGCTGGGGGCGCGGGAGAAGGAGCTGCTGGCCCAGGGTCGCTGACCGGAGCCAGGCGAATCAGACCAGGCTGTCGGCCCAGGCCTGGTACAGCTGGCGGTAGCGGGAGTCGTCGGCCAGGAGCGCGGAGGGCGGACCGTCCTCCACGATGCGGCCGTCGTCGACGACGATGACCCGGTCGGCGATCTCCACCGTGGTCAGCCGGTGGGCGATGATGACGGCCGTGCGCTCGGCCAGCAGGGTGCGCAGGGCCCGCTGGATCAGGCGCTCGCTGGGGATGTCGAGGGAGGCGGTGGCCTCGTCGAGGATCAGGACGGCGGGGTCGGCCAGGAAGGCGCGGGCGAAGGAGACCAGCTGGCGCTGGCCCGCCGACAGGGCGCTGCCGCGCTTGCCCACCGGGGTCTCGAACCCCTCGGGCAGGGCGGATATGAACGGCCCCGCCCCCACCGCCTCGGCCGCCGCCACCACCTCGGATCGGGTGGCATCGGGGCGGCCGAAGGAGATGTTGTCGGCGATGGAGCGGGAGAACAGGAAGCTCTCCTGGGTGACCATGACCACCCGCCGGCGCAGCTCGTCGCGGGGGATGTCGCGCAGGTCGACGCCGTCGAGGCGGACGGTGCCCCGGGTGGGGTCGTAGAAGCGGGCCATGAGGCGGGCCACCGTCGACTTGCCCGCCCCCGTCTCGCCCACCAGGGCCAGGGTCTGGCCGCCGGGCACCCGCAGGTCCAGATCCCTCAGCACCAGGTTGTCGCGGTAGCCGAAGCTGACCCCGGACAGCTCCATCTCGCCCCGGTTGTCGGCGGGCACCCGGGCCCGGGCGGGCTCGGGCTCGGGCACCGACGGCTCCTCCTCCAGCACCCCCGACAGCTTCTCGAGGGCGGCGGCGGCGGCCTGGAACAGGTTGTACACCTGGCTCAGGTCGAGGATCGGGTCGATGAAGCGCCGCAGATATAGGACGAAGGCGGCCAGCACCCCGACGGTTATGTGGCCGCGCTCGACGCGGATCGCCCCCACCAGGAGCACGGCGGCCAGGGCGGCGTTCCCCATCGCCTTGACGCCGGGGCCGTACACGGCGCCCAGGCGGATGGTCCAGGCGTTGGCGTCGCGGTACTGCTCGTCGAGGGTGTCGAAGATCTCCTGGTTGCGCGGCTCGCGCCGGAACGACTGCACCGCCCGGATGCCGCCCAGCGACTCGACGAAGTGCACGATCACCAGCGCCACCGTCTCGCGGGTGGCCCGGTAGGCGCGCGAGGAGTTGTGCCTGAACCAGCGGGACAGGGCGATCACCCCGGGCGAGGCGAGGAACACCACCCCGGCCAGCAGCGGGTCGAGCCAGATCATCAGCCCGGCCACGCTCAGCACGGTGAGCAGCGCCCAGGCCAGCACCTGCAGGCCGTTCTGGAGCAGGTCCGATATGGCGTCGACGTCCGAGGTCAGCCTCGATATCACCCGGCCGGACGTGTAGCGCTCGTGGAAGGCGATGCTGAGCGACTGGAAGTGGCCGAACACCCGCTGGCGCAGCTCGAACAGCACGTCCTGGCCGATGCGGCCGGTGATCAGGTTGAAGGCGTAGTCGGTTGCGGCCTGCATGACCCCGGCCGCCGCCAGTCCGACGGCGATCAGTAGAAGGGGCAGGACGTGGTGGTGGCGCAGGAGGGGCGGGATACCCCGGTCGATGCCCTGCTGGACGAGGAAGGGGCCGATCATGCTGGCGATGTCGAAGCCGACGATCAGGCCGCCGGCGGCGACCAGTCCCCTCCGGTGGGGGCTCAGCAGGTCCCTCAGCAACCGGTGGCTGCGGCCCCGCAGCAGCGCCCCGACCGGGGCGGTGATCTCCTCCGCCCCCTCGGCGGCCACCCCCCGCCACTGGGCGGCGAGGGCGGTGTTGTCCTGACTCATGCCAGCGCCTCCTCGGCCTCCTGGGCCAGCACCGCCCGGTAGCCGGGCAGGGACTCCAGCAGGTCGTGGTGGCTGCCCGTGGCCACGATGCGGCCGTCGGCCAGGAAGGCGACCCGGTCGGCGAGGGCGATGGTCGAGGGGCGGTGCACGACCACCAGGGCGGTGGTGCCGGCCAGCACCCGGGCCAGGGCCTCCTCCACCAGGGCCTCGGTGTGGACGTCGAGGGCGGAGAGGGGGTCGTCGAGCACCAGTATCCGGGGCCGACCGAGGATGGCCCGGGCCAGGGCCAGGCGCTGGCGCTGGCCGCCGGACAGGGACAGGCCCTGCTCGCCGACCCTGGTGTCGAGTCCCCATGGCAGGCGGTGGGCGAAGTCGGCCTGGGCCGTCTCGAGGGCCTGGGCGATGTCCTGCTCGGTGGCGGTCGGACAGCCGATGAGCAGGTTCTCCCGCACGCTGGCCGAAAACAGCGTGGGGTCCTCGAAGGCCACCCCGACATGGGAGCGCAGGGACTCGAGCCGCAGGTCGCGCACGTCGGTGCCGTCGATGGAGATCGACCCCGCAGTGACATCGTGCAGCCGGGGCACCAGCGAGATCAGGGTGCTCTTGCCCGAGGCCGTGGCCCCCACCAGGGCGACGGTCTCACCCGGCTCCACCTCGAGGTCGACGCCGTCCAGGACGGGCCGGGCCGAGCCCGGGTAGGCGAAGGCGACCTGGTGGAAGCGGAGCCGGCCCCGGACGCTCGGCGCGGTGATGGCCCCCGGACGGTCGACGATGTCGGGCTCGGTGTCGAACACCTCCCAGATGCGCTCGATGGCGGTCGAGGCCTCCTGGGCCATGGCCAGGATCTCGCCCAGGCTCTCGACCGGCCACACCAGCATCAGGAAGAGCGAGATGAAGGCGACCAGGCCGCCCAGGCTGAGGAGGTGCTGGCTGATGGCCAGGCCGCCGCCGAACAGGACGACCGCCAGAGCCAGGTTGGGGATCAGCCCGAGCATGGCGTAGAAGCGGCTCCGCAGCCTGACCGTCTCCAGCGAGGTGAGCCGCAGGGTGCGGGACTGGGCGGCGAAGCGGGCCGCTTCGAGGCCGTGGCGGCCGAACGCCTTGATCACCCTGATCCCGCCGGCCGCCTCCTCCACCACGGTGGTGAGGTCGCCCTGCTGGTCCTGCACCCGGCGGGCGACCAGGTGGTACTCGCTCTCGAACCGCCGGCCGGTGAGGAAGATGGGGACCGCCGTCGCCGCCGTCACCAGCGCCAGCACCAGGTTGAGCCGCAGCAGGAGGGCCAGCACCCACAGGAAGGTGGCGGCGTTCACGACCAGGTAGACCAGGCCGTAGCCGACGAAGCGGCGGATGACGGAGATGTCGGTGGTCGCCCGGCTCAGCAGCTGGCCCGACTGCCACCGGTCGTGGAAGGACACCTGCAGGCGCTGGAGATGGGCGTAGAGGTCGTTGCGGATGTTGGTCTCCATGCCGGTGGCGGCGCTGGCCAGCACCCAGCGACGCAGGCAGAGGAGGAAGCCCTCACCGAGGCCGAGGGCGAGGGCCAGCAGGGTCAGGAACAGCAGGCCGCCCCGACCGTGGTGCTTGACCGGACCGTCGATCACCGCTGCTATGACCAGGGGCACGCTGGTCACCGCCCCCAGGGCGCCCAGAGCCGACACCGTCATGATCACCATCTGGCGCCGGTATGGGCGAACATAGGGCAGCACGCGCCGAATCGCCCCCATCCGCATTTAGCCCAGCGTAAGCCGGCCCGGGGCCGGCCTCTAAGGAATTACCGGTCCCGCTCGGGCCTGGGCTTGTCTATGTCGCCCCGGTGCCACCCGGTGCCCGACACGTTGCGGGGCTCGTAGAAGAGGCACCCCTCGGGGCAGGCGAAGGGGAGGTCGGTGTTGGCGCCCAGGCGGCACCGCTCCAGCCTGTCGCCGGCGCGGTTGGTCTGCATGACGTAGTGGCGGCAGTCCTCGTTGACCGTCATGGCCAAACCATCGTGCCAGACTGCATCGGCTGTGACCGCACACCGCACCGGCGATGCCGCCGAGTTCCGCCGGGCTCGGGCCGAGCTGGTGGCGAGGCGGGACGTGGGCGGGGACGAGTTCTGCGCCGCCTACAGCGACCTGGCCGACGGGTGGCTGGCCGGGCTGGCCGGCGCCGCCGGGGTGGGCCCGGGCTCGGGCATGGCCCTGGTGGCAGTGGGCGGCTACGGCCGGCGGGAGCTGTGCCCGGGCAGCGACCTCGACCTAACCCTGGTGCACCGGGGCCGGGGCAGCTTCGGCTCGGCGGCCGAGGCGGTCTGGTACCCGGTGTGGGACGCCGGCATCGGCCTCGACCACAGCGTGCGCTCGGTGCGACAGGCCCTGTCGGTGGCCGAGTCGGACCTCAAGGTGGTCCTTGGTCTGCTCGACGCCAGGCTGGTCGCCGGCGACGCCGCCGTGGCCGACGAGCTGGCCGCCGGGGCGCTCGAACGGTGGCGCAAGCGGGCCCGTCGATGGCTGGAGGTGCTGCGCTCGGCCGTCACCGCCCGCCACCAGCAGTTCGGCGAGGTCGCCTTCCTCCTCGAGCCGGATCTGAAGGAGGCCCAGGGGGGCCTGCGCGACCTGGCGGCGCTGGCGGCGGCCGCCGCCGCCTCCCCGGTGGTGTCCGATCCCCGGGCCGACGAGTCGCTCTCCTCCGCCCGGCGCCTGCTGCTGTCGGTCCGGGTGCAGCTGCACCGCCAGACCGGCCGGGCCGAGGACCGCCTGCTGCTGGCCGAGCAGGACGGGGTGGCCCAGGCCCTCGGCTTCCGGTCGGGGGACGGCCGGCCCGACGCCGACGCCCTGATGCTGGCCGTGGCCGAGTCGGCCCGGCGGATCGCCTGGGCCGGTGAGGACGGCTGGCGGCGGGTCGCGTCGTGGCTGGCCGGTCCCAAGGGCCGCCGGGCGGGGGCGGACCGGAGCCTGGGCCCGGGCCTGGTGCTCCGGGACGGCGAGGTGACGGTGGTGGGCGGGGCCGACGCCGGAACCGACCTGTCGCTCCCTTGGCGGGCGGCGGCCGCCGCCGCCGAGCTGGGGGCGCCCGTGGCCCGCCCGTCGCTGGAGGCGCTGGGGCGCACGTCGCCGGCGCTGGGCCCCGACGACGTATGGCCGCCCGAGGCCAGGCAGGGCCTGGTCTCCCTGCTGGGCACCGGCCCGGCGGGGGTGCCGGTGCTGGAGGACCTCGACCAGGTCGGGGTGCTGGAGCGGCTCCTGCCCGAGTGGGCGCCGGTCCGCCACCGCCCCCAGCGAAACGCCTACCACCGCTTCACCGTCGACCGTCACCTGTGCGAGGCCGCCGCCAACGCCGCCCGCCTGGTGAGGGGGGTGCGCCGTCCCGACCTCCTGCTGGTGGGGGCATGGCTGCACGACATCGGCAAGGGCTACCCCGGGGACCACACCGAGGCCGGCACCGAGGTGGTCGGCCGGGTCGGCCGGCGGCTGGGGTTCCCGCCCGAGGACGTAGCGGTGCTCGTCGCCATGGTCCGTCACCACCTCCTGCTGCCGGACACCGCCACCCGCCGCGACATCGACGACCCGGTCACCATCGCCGCCGTCGCCCGGGCGGTGGGGGACCAGATGACCCTCGAGCTGCTGGCCGCCCTGGCCAAGGCCGACGGTGAGGCCACCGGTCCGGCCGCCTGGGGCGCCTGGAAGGCCGGTCTGGTCGAGCGCCTGGTCCGCCGGGTGGAGGCCAGCCTAGAGGGCCGGCCCATGGAGGCTCCGGCCCCGCTTCCCACCGAGGACCACCTCCGCCGGATGGCCCAGGGGGGCCTGCAGGTCTCCGCCGACGGTTCGTCGGTGACCGTCATCGCCCCCGACCGGCCAGGACTCCTCTCCACCGTGGCCGGGGTGCTGGCCCTTCACGGCCTCGGCATCCGCTCCGCCGACGTCGCCTCGGCCGAGGGCATGGCGGTTGAGGTGTTCGAGGTTGAGCCGGCCACCGGGGAGCACCCGCGGTGGGACGGACTGCGCTCCGACCTCGCCGACAGCCTCGAGGGGCGGCTGGGCCTCGAGGCCCGGCTGGCGGAGAAGGAGCGGGCCTACTCCTTCGGCCGCCGCCCCCGGGCGGCCCGATCGGCCGAGCCCCGGGTGCTGGTCGACAACGACGCCTCTCTCGCCGCCACCGTGGTTGAGGTGCGGGCCCAGGACCGGCTCGGTCTGCTGCACGCCGTCACCAGGGTGCTGGCTGCCGCCGGCCTCGACGTGGTGCGGGCCCGGGTGTCGACCCTCGGTCATGAGGTGGTCGACTCGTTCTACGTGCGCGACTCCTCCGGCGCCAAGCTGACCGATCCGGGCCGGGTGGAGGAGCTGGAGCGGGCCATGCTGGTGCAGCTGGGCCAGGACGCGCCCGACGGCCCCGGCCGTTAGCTTTTCGTCGTGGCCGCTGACGACGCCAACGTGGCCGAGCTTCTGCGCTGGAGCGAGACCCTGGCGGCCATCGCCCGCACCGGCCTTGGCTTCACCGAAAGCCTCTACGAGCGGGAGCGCTTCGAGGAGGTCCTCAAGGTCGCCGCCGACATCCGCATGGCGGCCGCCGCCCGCCTCGAACCGTCCCTGCCGGGCGGGGCGGAAGAGCCGGCGGCGGTGGTCCACGAGTGGCTGCGGATGGTGGGCGACGGGGTCGCCGGCTACGTCACCCCCAAGGTGGCCGTCGGAGCCGTGGTCGGGAACGAGAAGGGCGAGATGCTGCTGGTGCAGCGGGCCGACTCGGGGGTCTGGCTGTACCCGACGGGGTGGGCCGACGTGGGCTACTCGGCCGCCGAGGTGGTGGAGAAGGAGGTGCTGGAGGAGACCGGAATCCACGCCGAGCCCGTGCGCCTCATCGCCGTGCTCGACGGGCTGCGGCTCGGCTTCACCCGGGTGCCGCTCTACTCGCTGGTGTTCCACTGCCGGGCCGTCGGGGGCGAGCTCAAGGCCCACCCGCTCGAGTGCCGCGATGTGGGCTGGTTCGCCGAGGACAAGCTGCCCTGGCCCCTGGCCGGCAGCGAGCGCTGGGGACCGCACGCCTTCGCCGCCCTCCGGGGCGAGCCGGTCGAAGTCCTCTTCGACATGCCCCGCCGGCCGGCCTGGCGGGAGGAGGCCGGCGACTAGGAGCCGGCTCGACCCTGGCCCACGGCCCCGGACGGGCTCTCGAGGGGCCCGGCCGGGCAGGCCGGAGGCTCCATCCCCAGGCTCGACAGGTGGGCCACCACCGCCTCGCAGCTCG
The DNA here is from genome assembly GCA_035653595.1 of Acidimicrobiales bacterium. Taxonomy (GTDB): domain Bacteria; phylum Actinomycetota; class Acidimicrobiia; order Acidimicrobiales; family JAJPHE01; genus DASRBO01. The sequence goes on from DASRBO010000068.1 coordinate 33,337, forward strand.
CCCTCAGGGCGGCCACCTGGTCCGGCTCGAGCTGGTCGAACAGGTGGGTGCGCACCCCTTCGACGTGGTGGGGGGCGGCCTCGGCCAGCACCCGGAAGCCCTCCTCGGTGAGCACGGCGAAGGCCCCCCGCTTGTCCTCGGGGCAGCTCTCCCGCCTCACCCAGCCCAGCTCCTCCAGCCGGTTGACGGCGTGGGACACCCGGCTGCGGGACGACAGGGAGGAGTCGGCCAGCTCGCTCATGCGCAGGGCCCGCCCCGGCGCCTCGGACAGGCGGACCAGGATCTCGTAGTAGGGGTGGGTGATGCCCGAGGCGGCCTGCAACTCGTGGTCGAGGCGGGTCATCAGCATCTGGGCGGCGGACAGGTAGGCCCGCCAGGTCCGCTGCTCCTCCTCGTTCAGCCACCGGGTCGCCACGGAATAAGGCTACCGGATTTCTAGTTGAACTTTCAACGAAAGCGTGATTAGATGAACGCTTGATAGTTGAGTTCTCTACTAACGGAGGCAGACATGAGCGTAACCACCACCACCGAGCTGGTCCCCGGCTACGTCGCCGGCACGTGGGACGTCGATCCGGTCCACACCGACGTGTCCTTCAGCGTGCGCCACATGATGGTGAGCAAGGTCCGGGGCCGCTTCACCGGCGTCCGGGGCGAGATCGTGACGGCCGAGGACCCGCTGGCGTCGTCGGTCACCGCCACCATCGAGCTGGCGTCGATCGACACCGCCAACGAGCAGCGGGACAACCACATCCGCTCGGCCGACTTCTTCGAGGTCGAGAAGTACCCGACCATGACCTTCCGCTCGAGCGGCGTCCGCCACCAGCGCGGCCGCTTCCTGGTCGACGGGCAGCTGGACCTGCACGGCGTAGTGCGCGACGTCACCCTCGAGGTGGAGGCGAACGGCTTCACCGTCGACCCCTACGGCAACACCAGGGCCGGGTTCTCCGCCACCGGCGAGATCAACCGCAAGGACTTCGGGATCTCGATCGACCTGCCCATGGATGGTGGCGGGGTCGTGATCGGCGACCGCATCCAGCTCCAGCTCGAGGTCGAGGCCATACTGCGGCCTACGGCCTGATCGCGCTCAGACCGGGAAGGAGCAGGAGATGCCCGTCCAACGCCTGAACCACGCCGTGCTCTACGTCCGCGACGCCGACCGGAGCGCCTCTTTCTACGAGGAGGCGCTCGGGTTCCGGCGCCTCGGGATGGGCGCCGGGCTTCGGGGGGCCGTCTTCATGCAGGCCCCCGGCTCCACCAACGACCACGACCTCGGCCTGTTCTCCATCGGCGACGCCGCTGACAGCCAGGCCGGGCGGGCCGAGGTCGGCCTGTATCACCTGGCCTGGGAGGTGGACACCCTCGACGAGCTGGAGCGGATCGCCGGAGTCCTGCGCGACGCCGGGTCGCTCGTCGGCGCGTCCGACCACGGAACCACCAAGGCGCTCTACGCCAAGGACC
>DASRBO010000069.1:0-7189 GCA_035653595.1 Acidimicrobiales bacterium
CCCAGGAGGTGATGTCCATCCACCGCTGCTGACGCGTTGATCCCGGCGCTGCCGCCACTGCGACCAGAGGTGGCCGCTTTCAGCCGGAACAGGTGGCCGGAATCAGCCGGAACAGGTGGCCGAATTCACTGGAATCTCCACTGACTGCTTCGAGTCCGTACATCGTCATCGTCGCTCGACGCACCTAGAGGGAGGCACCGAAGGCCGGCGTTCGGGACGCCCAAGCGGTGGATTGCCCGATTGTCTGGACGATCGTGTCGTTTGAGGGGTGCTCCAAAGGTCAGTCGCCGCATCCCTTCCTTGCACCGCTGTGTTCCCTTGCGGGGCGTAGGTCAGGCGCAGTTCATAGTCCTACGCCCTCGGCCAGCTCTAGTGCCTTTTCCGCCCAGTCGGCCAGGTGCAGGAGCCCGGCGGCCCTCTCCGACAGCTTGTGCACGGGGTCCACACTTTCGACCCCGCCATAACGGAGGTGATCAGAAGTCTGGGCGCCAATCACAGTGGCGGGGCCCAGCCAGTCGTACTTGACCGCCGATGACCACATACCGAGGCGAGCGAGGCGGATGTCGCCGTCCCAGCCGGACTCTCTCAGGCCAGCCTCGTAGGCGTCGAAGACGGCGGTCTCCAGCACAGGGAGGAACCGAGCGGGCAGGAACAAATCGAACACGGCGTCGGGGATCAGGTTGCCAATGTCCTCTCCGAGCGCTCCGAGGCCGAAGAAGGCCCAGTCCAGGACCACCGTCTCCCCGCCGGGCGCGGCGATCAGGTTCTTTGTCCAGAAGTCGAGGTGACAGAGCGTGCGGGGCAGGGCCTCGTTGATCCGGTAGAGGCGCTCCCGGTTGTCGTGCATGAACCGGAGCCGATCTCGCAAATCAGGCGGGAAAGCCGCCCGGGCGAGAGGATGGGCCCAGGCGTCGTCATCTTCCAGGACCCACCACTCGACGGGCTTTTCGCTGCTGTAGTCGCGCAGGAAGCCTCGGCTGAGCCAGCCCAACTCGGGAAGTGCCCTGTTCACCAGGTAGGGACCCTGCGCTCGCCCGAGGGCGCGGGCCGTCGGGGCGTAGTCGGCGGCCTCCCAGTCCTCGGCTGGTCGGCCGACCTGCCAGGCTAGGAGCAGCACGGCGTCGGTATCGGCAACCTCGACCGCCAAGGGCTCGGGGGCGCCCAGACCGGAACCGGCGAAGGCCTCGAAGAGCCGGTCCCGGTACACAAGGGCCTCCCTCGCCCAGTAGTTCCAGCGACCCGGATCATGGTCACCGCTGGTCCAATGGGCCTCCCAGGCGGTCTGACCACGCGGTCGGCGGGCAGAGAGGTACTTGAGGACGGCCGCCCCGTCTGGGGTGTGTACCTTCCAGATGCCCGGGGTCAGCCAGCCGTTGTGAGCCAGAGGTTCAGGATCGACTTCGGCCTGGATGCCCAACCGGTCAAGCAGCTCTACTGGAGCCAGCGGTTCCCCTGGCGATGGTGCAGCCGCACCCTGGCGATCGGACGCCCCGGTCATGACAGCCATCATGCCAAGGGCCCCGGCCGGCGTGACCCGGACCGCGGAGGCCGTCTCCCATGCGGACCACGGTGTCCCCCGACGAGCCGAGCGACGCCTGGAATGCAGGGCCGCCGCCGTTCGGGAACACGTCGGAGGGGTCACCCGGGCGGCCGAAAATGCCGTCCAAATCGCCGGGCCCCACCCCTACCGTTGCCCGCATGAGCTGGGACGAAGCGTTCTCCGATCTGTACGAAGCATGGTCGCATTCCGTAACAGCCGACATCGGCTTCTACACCGACCTTGCGAGACAAGCGGACGGACCGGTGGTGGAGCTGGCTGTCGGCAACGGGCGGGTCGCGCTGCCCATCGCTCAAACCACGGGCAAGACCGTCATCGGTCTGGACACGTCTGCGGCCATGCTGGACCAGGCCCGGGCCAAGGCCGGGGAGGCCGGCGTGACCCTCGACCTGCGCCAGTCGGATATGCGGGACCTGGCGCTGGGAGAGCCTGCCGGGCTCATCTATTGCCCCGCCCGGGCTCTCCTGCATCTTCCCACCTGGGCCGATCGCCGCCGCACCTTTGAGGCCGTAGCCGGCAACCTCCGCCCGGGTGGTCGCTTCGCCTGGAACGCCTTCGCCTTCGATCACGCCCTTGCCGCGGGCCTCGATGGCCGACGCCAGGACGAGCCTTTCGGCCACCGGGTCCACTACGCCGTGGGCGACAACCGCATCGATATCGTCCTGGACGGAGGGGCCACGAGTTCGCTTTGGTGGGCGACGCGGAACGAGTGGCTGGGCCTCATCGATGTATCAGGCCTCAGTTTGGAGGCCCTCTACGGGGGCTTCGATGGTGAAGCTTTCCGCGACGACAGCCGTGAGTATGTCTTCGTGACGCGCCGCTGAGCCGACCGACAGCCTCCGCCGGCCGGCCGAGGGGGGGAGGTGGCCGCATAGACAGGCACGGCGCCCTTCGCAGAGTAGGGTGTGATCTTGCGACATCACCGGATCTGCGCAGCGCAGTGACTTGCCAGCTCGTAGCGCTCTGTGTCGACGCCAACGATCCCCCCCATCTGGCGCAGTTCTGGGCCCAGCTCCTGAGGTGGGCTCTGGTCGAGAAGGGAGGAAGCGGCTTTGCGCTCGTGCCCAGCGATGACACTGGGTTCCGCATCGAGTTCTCTCTAGTTCGAGAGCCTAAGGCAGTCAAGAACCAGATGCACTTTGATTTGACCAGCACCTCGCTCGAAGATCAGCAGGCAACAGTCGCTCGTGCCCTGGAGCTCGGAGCGCGCCACGTTGACATCGGTCAACGCCCCGAGGAGCGTCATGTCGTGCTCGCAGACCCGGAAGGCAACGAGTTCTGCGTGATCGAGCCAGGCAACAAGTTCCTTGCCGATTGCGGATTCATCGGAGCGCTCGCGTGCGATGGTTCGCAGGAGGCCGGGTACTTTTGGAGCGAAGCGTTGGGTTGGCCGCTGGTCTGGGATCAGGACCAGGAGACCGCTATTCGATCGCCGCATGGGGGCCCCAAGATCACATGGGGCGGCCCGCCCTTGGCACCTAAAGCGGGGAAGTACCGGCTACATTTCGACATCGCGCCACTCGCCGACGGCAGCCAGCACGCGGAGGTGGACCGACTCCTTTCCCTCGGGGCAACTCGCGTTGACATCGGACAGGGCGAGGTCAGTTGGGTGGTAATGGCTGATCCCGATGGCCACGAATTCTGTGTGCTGACGCCGCGATAGCGTCTTTCAGTCCCCCCCGAGTTACCAATGCCTGAGTACGGTCGACAGTTCTGGACCGTATGGTTGCCCGGGCCACCCCGCCAATTAGAGTACTTCTGTGTCAAATCAGGAGGCCAAGCCAGCCTCTGAGCTTGCCAGGCGCCAACATATGGCGGCACTCCACGGTAGATGGGCAACCCCGGTGAGCGTCATAACCGCTCTAGTCGGCGAGGTCGTGCAGGCACCCGTCCGGGGCTTGCGTCGGATTGTCGCCGGGGAGCAGAACCAGGTCTACGACGTGACCTTGGAGCGGGCCGAGTCGCTGATCGTGCGGATTTCCCACGGAGGGTCAGGCTCGCACGAGCGAGAGGCGTGGGTTCTCGGACAGTGCGCTGCCCGGGGAATTCGAGCGCCACGGGTCCACGCCCTCCGGAGTGTCGAGGTGGGCAGCGAGCTGCGGTCGATAATCGTGATGGAGAAGCTGCCAGGCGAGCGCCTTTGCGACACGAACCTAGATGAGCTCGACGCTCGCCGAGTGCTTGCGGAGGTAGGGACGTGGCTCACGGAGTTCCACTCGACCCCCGTTGCGGGGCTCGGCTATTTGGACGGTTCAGGGGTCGGGACGCTGGGGACGATGGACGACTGGGTTCAGGGCCTCACATCCGGTGCGCCTGTCTTCGAGGCAGCTGGTCGGTCGGTCGGGCTCACGGTCGAGATGATCCGAGGCTGGCTGTGTGAGATAGACGCTTCGATCCGGGCGGCTCCGCCTCCTGCCACCCTGATCCACAATGATCTTCACGCCGAGCATGTCCTGGTGCATGACGGACAGTTCTCCGGCGTCATCGACTTCGGCGAGGTGGCGGTCGAGCCAGCATTGAATGACTTTGCGAAATGGGACTTCCTGAACGGCGATCGATTCCCTGTCGAATGGTTGCGTGCGGGCTACGGCGATCCCTCACTTTTCGAGCCCGCAACGGACCGGGTCTACCACGCGCTCTGGCTAGCCAACGGCCTCTGGCGCATGCGCTGGTACTACGAGACTGGCTTTCAGGTCGGAGTTGAGTCCGCGCGGGATCGGCTGTTGAGCCGTCCGAGACGATGACCCCGCCAAGCCTCGGTTATTGAAATTGGTCGGAGGGATGCGGCGGTGCCATCTTTGGCGAACGTTAGTTCTCTCGCCTCCGGCCACCTAAGGGGGTAGTGAGCTAGCTGGCTCTGCGGCTCGGCCTATCTCATCGGCGTTCACGTGCGCCCTGATGGGCTGCCAGGTTCTCGCCAAAGCGCGTCGCTTCGGGAGCCAGTCTCTGAAGGGATGGGTTTCGTCAGCGCCAGTCGCTACCGGCAGTTCTAGACCCAACCCTTCCGAGCTTGTTGCGACCCTCACGGCCCAGCGGTGCCAGGAGCGTCGCTGGACGCCTCGGGGCGTCGCGAGGGAAGCACCAACGACGCTTCCACCAAGATGGTCGACATCACTAGAGCCGTCCGCCGCAGGTGTCGAGCAGGCCCGTGAACCGCGGGCATCTGGCTGGGCGATTCGTTCCCGTGGGTTCCCAACCGCTCTCCCGGCCACCCCGAACGGGACGGGTCGGGCCCTGTCATCATGTCCCCGTGAGGCGGGGGGAGAACGCTTGTCCGACACACCCAGTTGGCCGTCGAACTCGGCAAAGGTGGCGCACCAGAACCCTGCTGACTAGAAGGGCGCTCACGGGTTGGGCCTATCGGCTAAACCCTGAGGGCATTCGCCTCCCGTCTGCACGGTCGAGGGGCTTCCTGCTCCGTGTCCGGCCCTCGGACAACGGAGAAGGAACCGCCAATCGTGGTCGGCCCTCTCTTCCCTGGCAACTGTCGAGCCCGAATTCCGTCGCTCACGAGAGTTGGCGGCGACCCTGAGTTGCAGCGGCCGGGACGAGTGACTCAGGATCGAAGCCATGGTGGACGAAGCCGAGATCGTGACGGGCCGGTCCAACTACGCCACGGACGACAATCTAGTCAAGCGACAGTCGATCTTCTCCTACCTCGACCCGGAGACCAGCTCGGGTGGGAGCCCCATCGACAGGGTGGAGTGGTCGCCGGAAGACTCGGTTGCCGACCTCGGTTGCGGAAACGGCCTATGGCTGGCCCACGCCCGGAACCAGGCCGGCTGGGTCCTGGGACTCGATATGTCTCTCGGGATGCTCGGCGCTGCCCGGAGGACGGTGGGAAGCGGCGTCGCCCTGGCTCAAGGCGATGTTCAGTCCCTCCCGTTACGCACAGCCAGCTTCGACGGCTTGCTGGTGATGCACATGCTCTACCACGTGCCTGACCTGGCCCGGGCCCTGGCTGAGGTGAGCCGGGTCCTACGCCCGGCCGGCTGGGTTCTGGTGACCACCAACAGTGGGGTGCCGACTCGCGCTGCCGACCTGTACCAGCGCTGCGTGGAGGAAGTGATCGGGGTGAGCGTCAAGAACCTTCTTCCGCCCCTGCCCTTCGATGGCGAGAATGGCGCCGAGCTGCTCGCTCCCTTCTTCCCCCGTATCGAGCCGGCTCAACACGTGGCAGGTTTCGCGGTCACTGACCCTGCGGCCCTCCTTCCGCCGCTGGAAAGCGTTGTGGAGCCGGTTGAAGCCACCATTGGCCGGAGCCCAGATTGGCCGGCGGTACACGCGGAGGTCTTGGCCAGGGCCACTGAGGAGATCCGGGATCGTGGTGCCTACCGCTACGAACAGCGGGTCGTGTCCTTCCTTTGCCGGGCCTGAGAGGTTCCGTCCTACCATTCGGGCTGAGCAGCTGAGACGCCGGTGAATACGAGAACGGCGCGACGCAGCGGGCGGGATGCCGAGCTGACCCTTAGTGCAGATCTCATCGACACCTCGCCAATCGAATACGGTTCGCCTATGTCAACGCGACGGGGCCGGACCATCTTCCTCACCGGACCGCCAGGCTCGGGCAAGACGACGACTGGGACCCAGTGGGCCCTCACCAGGAGCCGGCCGACGTGGTGGCTGGAGTGGGACAGCATTGCCAATTCATTGGCCGCTGCTGAGGAGCTGGGTTACGACTGCATACCCAGCGACGTCTCGGCCCGCTATCACCTGGCCGCGGAGATCATGGCGGTACAGGCCGGCCATATCGTTGAGTCCGGGGTGGACTGTGTCCTCATCGGAGCTTGGGCGCCCGAGCCCGTCGTTCCGGGCTGGGAAACCTGGGACACGGTGACACTCCTCCAGCCCACGGTGGCCGTACTGCTGCCCAATGTGGAGGTGGCGGTCCGACGGAACGAGGCCCGAGCTCGCCAAGGCAAGTCCGGGGTCCCCGAGGAGTGGGTCCGCCAGTCATACACCCACGGGTGGAGCAAGTGGTCGTCACGCGCCAATGGGGTAGTGATCGACAACTCCCTTCTGACTCTGGCAGAGGCGGTCCAGGCGCTCGAGGACGCCGTCGGACCCGACTGACGGCTGGTCGCGACGTGCATCGGGGAAGGCCTCAAGTAGGTGGGCGATTCGAGGAGGGCCCACGGTTGAATCGCGATGTTCCTACGCCGGCCTGACCTCTAGTCTCTGCAGCGTGGTTTGGCGGTTGGGGGTCGATGCGGTCTCCGAGGCGCTGGGTGCCTTCGGCTGTGCCGAGGCCGACGTCGTCGCCTTCCCGGGTGGGGTCAGCGGCGACGTGTTCCATGTGCGGACGGCTACCAGCCGCTTCGTGGCCAAGTTCACCTACGGCACCCGTGAAGGGGTGGAGCTCGGGCTCCTCGTCGCCGAGGCGGCCCAGGCCGCCGGGCTCAGGGCAGCAGCCCCTGTCCGGACCACCGATGGGGAACTCGTCGTGATGGTCGAGGGACTGGAAATGTCAAGCTGGATTGGCCCCACCCCGCTGCTCTGATTTGGCCCCACCCCTGAGTTAGGTGGCGGCCCGGCGGGGACGGCGAGTCTTGGTGGTGCGCAGGCGGTAGCTCTCGGTCCCGGTCTCGATGATGTGGGCGTTGAAGGTGACCCGGTCGACGATGGCGGCCA
>DASRBO010000070.1:0-23393 GCA_035653595.1 Acidimicrobiales bacterium
GGGGCTTCCGGCCGAGCCCGGTGAGGACCTGCTGCGGGCCGCCCGCCAGACCGCCGGCCTGGTGCCGGCGCTCGCCGGCCTCCTAGGGCTGTCCATGCCCCCGCCCCCGGGACCGGCCCGGGCCATCCCGCCCCGTCCTCCGGCCCGCCGGGGGGCGCCCCGGCCCCCGGGCTCCCACGCCGCCCCACCTCCCCCCGGTGGCCGTCCCGCGCCCGCCACTCCCCCGCCGGGGGAGCAGGTCAGCGCCGGGGCCACGACCGAGGAGGAGCCCGGCACGGGGGCGGCGGAGACCGGGGCGGCGATAACCGGAGAGCAGGACACCGCCGTGGCGGTCCCGGTCGAGCCGGCCCCAGCGCCTCCGGCGGCGGCCGATTTGGCGGCCCCGGTCGAGTCGGCTCCGACGCCTTCGGTGGCCGACTACGAGCCGGCCCCTGACGATCCGCCTCCTGCACCTCCGGCGGCGGCGGACCTGGCGGCCCCGGTCGAACCGGTTCCGGCCGAGGTCGACCCGACCCAGGCTGGACCGGACCCATCCCGGCCTGAGTAGCTTCCCGGCCATGGTCGAATACGAAGAGAAGGGCCGCGTCGCCGTTTTGACGATCAACCGGCCCGAAGCCCGCAACGCGGTCAACGGTGACGTGGCCTCCGGCATGGAGGCGGCCATCGACCGCCTCGAGGAGAGCGACGACGTCTGGGTCGGGATCGTGACCGGTCAGGGACCGGTTTTCTCGGCCGGGGCGGACCTCAAGGCGATCGCCTCAGGCCAGGCCGCCGCCCTGCAGACCGCCAAGGGAGGCTTCGCCGGCATCGCCACCCGCCAGCGCCTCAAGCCGATCATCGCCGCCGTGGACGGCCCCGCCCTGGCCGGTGGGTGCGAGATCGTCCTGTCCTGCGATCTGGTGGTGGCATCGACCGCCGCCGCCTTCGGCCTGCCTGAGGTGAAGCGGTCCCTGGTCGCCGGGGCCGGCGGGCTCTTCCGCCTGCCGCGGGTGCTGCCCCGGGCAGTGGCCATGGAGGTGGCCCTCACCGGCGACCCGATAACGGCCGAGCGGGCCTACGCCCTGGGCATGATCAACGAGCTGGTCGAGCCGGGCCAGGCGGTCGAGGCGGCCATGGCCCTGGCCGAGCGCATCTGCGCCAATGCCCCCATCGCCGTGCGGGAGAGCCGCCAGATCGTCCTGGCCGCCGGCGGCGCCAACGACGACGAGCTGTGGCGGCTCACCAACCAGGCCTTCGCCAAGGTGGCCTCCACCGAGGACTTCGCCGAGGGCCCCCGGGCCTTCATCGAGAAGCGGCCGCCGGCTTGGAAGGGTCGCTGACCGCCTGAGCACCGGAGGCCGCCCCGCCGGACGGCTCAGCCGTCGGCGGCGTAGGCCTGTATCACCTTGTGGGCGGCGAGGAACTCGCCCAGCCCCCGCACCAGGTTGAGCTCGGGGACCTGATGCAGGGGCACCCAGGCGGCCTCCACGGCGTCGTCGCCGGCCGTGGGCTCCACCACGTCGAGGGCCCGGGCGCAGAAGTCGAAGATCACGAAGTGGTGCTCGTCGTCGATGCGCTCGACCCAGCCGAGCAGCTCCTCGCAGACCACCTCAACCCCCGTCTCCTCGTGCACCTCGCGCACCAAGGCCTCGGCCATTGTCTCGCCCCACTCCAGCCTGCCCCCGGGCACCGACCACTCCCCCGCCGCCGCCCCCCGGCCCCGGCGAACCATCAGCAGGCGGTCGTCCTCGACGACCACCGCCCCCACCGCCAGCCGAGGCGGGGCGGTCTCAGCCATCGACGGCCGCCCTCATGACGATCAGGCGGGCCACCATGCCCGCCCCCTCGAAGAACTGCTTGGCCGCCCGGTTCCCTGGCAGGGCCACGGCGTCGAGGCTGCGACAGCCCCGGCCCGCCAGCCACCGGCGCAGCTCGTCCAGCATGGCGGCCCCCACGCCGACCCCGCGGGCCTCGGGGTCGACATAGGCCAGCTCGACCCGGCCCACCTCGCCAGAGGCCCTGGCCAGGGCCACCCCCACCGGCACGGCGTCGACGGTTCCGGCCACCAGGTGGGAGTCGGGATCGGAGAGGGCCGCTTCGAGGCGGCCGACCGGGTCCCCGGTCTCCGCCAGCAGCTCGGGGCCGCCCCGCTGGGCGGCCAGCTCGGCCACCGCCGCCCGGGCCAGGTCCCTGAGCACGGCCAGGTCAGCGGGAGCCGCCGGGCGGGCCCCCTCCACCGCTATCCCTCGGACAGCAGCTGGTCGGCCCGGTTGAGGATGGTCTTGCGCCCCCGGTGGGACGCCTCGTAGGTGCGCACCGCCTCCAGCTCCTCGGGGGCCAGGCCGGGCAGGCGCTGCACCACCTGCATGGCCGACAGGGTGTCGTAGCCGGGGATGGACAGATGCGCGGTGTCGGCCCCGGCGGGCGGGGCGGGCGCCGAGCCGTTGCCGTTGGCGGTCGGGACATCGCCTGGCACCGGTGGCCGGGGCCGGGGCGACGCAGTCGCCGCAGCAGGGGCCGCCCCCGCACGGGCCGGAGTCACCTCGGCCGGGGTCGGGGTGGCCGGGGCCGCGGTCGCCGGAGCGGGGGTGGTACGAGCCGGGGTCGGCACCACCAGGGGGGCGACCTCCTGACGGCGGGGAAGGGGGGGTGAGAGCCGCTCGGTGACGTCGTCGACCACCTTGGCCAGCTGCTGCTGGAGCTGGGGTAACGCCATCTGTCCCACCGCCCGGGCGGTGTTGACCTGGCTCACCATGCGCTGGCGTCCCTTCTCGATCAGGGACGGCAGCTCCTCGGTCACCGAAATGAACAGGCCGAGGGGGGCGTAGACGAACAGGTCGAGGGCCTGGTCCAGCGGTGTCTTTTCCTCACTCACCACCCAGACGGTAGTGGGCCGCCCGCCGCCACCGACAAAGCCCGCCGGGGGCGAGCCTCGCCCGAGCGCTAGACGCAGTCGCGGCAGTACATGCGGTCGCGGTCGGCCAGCTGGCTGGGGTGCTTGACGAGGAAGCAGGACTGGCACACGAACTCGTCGGGCTGCTTGGGCAGGACCTTGGTGGAGGTGTCCGTCCGGTCCTCCGGCTCGGGGGTCTCCTCGTCGTCCTCGTCCTCAACGACCACGAGCCGCTCCTTGAGGATGACGTCGAGGCTGGCCTCGACGTCCTCGTCGTCGAGGTCCTCGTCCTCGTCCTCCTCGTCCTCATCCGCGGTGCGGACGGGGGCGGCCCCCGCCTCCTCGTCCTCCTCCTCCTCGCCCTCGAGCTCCGCCTCGCCCAGCTCGTCCTCGTCCACCAGGTCGACGTCGTCGACGAGCTCGTCGTCCTCCTCGAAGTCCTCGAGCTCCTCCTCGTCGACGTCATCGGGCTCGAGTTCTTCGGGTTCCTCGCCTTCCTCGAGCTCGTCGTCGATGTCGTCGGCCATTGCGGCGGTCCGTCCTCTGTCGGCAGTGCCGGCGGAGTGTATAGGTCCGCTCCGGGGATTCGGAACAGTTCCTGGAACAGTTCCTGGGCCTCCGGGAGGCCCCGGTCAGGGCTCAGGTGGCCTGGTTGCGGCGGGCCTCGGCCCGCCGCTCGGACTCGAGGCGCTCGAGGCCCCGTTCCGGGGTGTGGTCGACGTGACCCATGGCGGCGGCGATGATCCGGTGGCCGGCCTGCCCGGCGATGAGCTCGTGCATCGACTGGACCACTGCCCGGTACTCGGGGTGGCCCTGGGGGCCCGATCGAAGCTCCAGCACGTGCATGGCTTCGCGGGCGTTCATCTGCATCACGTAGCGCACCCGGTAGCCCAGGGCCACGGCGTAGGAGGCCTGCTCGGGGAACAGGTCGGCCAGCTCGTCGTAGAGCCGGGCCGAGCGTTCCATGGTCTCGTGGTAGGAGTCCTCGGCCCCCACCGCCGTCACCGCCTCCGGCACCCGGTAGCCGTGGAGGGGGGACAGCGGCTGCCACTCGATGGTGAGGAGCCGATGGCGCTGCAGATCGCGGAAGGCCCCGTAGTCCGACAGCACGTCGAAGCGGTAGCCGGTGCGCTCGAAGGCGCGCCCGGGGCGGTGGCGCCGGTTGGTGCGCTCCCCCACGTAGGCGCCCACCACCGCCGCCTTGTCCTCCGCCGACATGGTGGCGACCTTGGCCAGCAGCTGGTCGTCGGCCAGGTGCGAGTAGGGATACAGCATGGCGGCCACGACCTTGTCCTCGCCGTCGTGGTCGTAGTCGACCAGCCTGACCATGGGCCGGGCCTCGACCTCCTCCCCCTTGAGCAGGCGGGGGACCAGCTCCTCCATGGCCTGGCGGTTGGTGGCCATGTAGTTGCTCCACGCCACCCCCCTGTCCTCCACGTCCACCCGGCGCAGAAAGGAGGGGATGACCTTGCGCAGCTCCTCCAGCATCATGGAGGTGTACAGCCGGGCCTCGGGCAGGGGGTGGGCCCGCATGCGCAACAGCAGCTGCTCGTAGCCCTGGCCGGTGCCATAGATGCCGACGTTGGACAGCGACGCCGCCGGCAGCAGGCCGCGGGCGGCGTCGAGGGCCTTGGCCTTCACCGACTGGCGGTGCACGAAGTCCGAATCACCGGGCTGACGCGGGTGGGCCTCGCTGAAGTAGGCCACCAGGCGCGGCACCATGGCGGCGTAGGCGTCGAAGAGCCGGTCCATGTCGCCGACGTAGCGGGCCCCCAGGGGCGACTCCAGCACCTCGGGGTCGCGGAAGTAGCGGTAACGACCGTTGTCGAGGCGGGCGTCGTAGGCGATGTAGCGGGTGGACTGCTCGAGATAGGACATCAGCCGGCCCCGCTCGAGGATTTTGGTCAAGAGGTTGGAGGCCTGCTCGCAGGCCAGGTGCACCCCGCCGAGCTGGGCAACCGAGTCGTCGCCGTAGTCGTAGAACACCCGCGAGTACAGCTGCTCCGCCCGGGCCAGACCGACGGTGGCGTCCACCGACTGGTCCCCGGTGACGTCGAGGTCGCCCACGAACTCGTCGAGGAAGAGACGGCGCAGGCTCTTCGAGGAGCGGGAGTAGCGGGCGAACAGCGCCCCCTTGACCACCTCGGGCAGGTTCACCAGGGCGAAGACCGGGCGGTCGAGGTTGGTGAAGTAACGCCGGAGGACGTCGGCTTCCTCGTCGCTGAAGCTCTCCAGCACGTAGGGGTGCATGCCCATCAGAGACTACGTCCCCGGCGCCGCCGAGTCGGCGATGCTCACCGCCCCCGAGCCGGCCGGGGCGGGCTCGGTGGGCTCCTCCCCCAGGTCCTGGTCCATGACCGATGAGGCGGCCACCACCCCCCGGAACAGGCGGTCGGAGGCCCGGGCGGCAGCGGCGGCGGTGGCCGGACGGGGGGCGGTGTCGGCGAGCTGGCCCAGCAGGTCGATCAGCTGCTTGATGTTGCGCACGAAGTCGCCCCCGGACATGCCGTCCTCCTCGACCACCTCGTGCAGGGGTCGCCCCGCCGCCCAGGCGTGGGCCAGCCCGGCGAAGCCGGCGTCGGGGGGGCGGGTGGCGGGCAGGCCGGCCTCCTCCTCGGCCCGGTTGAGCTCGGCCGCCAGGGCCTCGAGGCGCTGCCAGCGGTCCCTCACCGCCCTGGTGGGGAGGCCGGAGAGGTACTCGGTGGCGGCCCTGGCCTCGTAGGTGAGACAGGACGCCAGGGCGGCCACCTCGGGGGGGTCGAGGTCGTCGAAGAGCCCCTCCCCCAGGGCCTCGGCCACCAGCAGGTCGGCCTCGTGGTAGATGCGCACCAGCCGGCCGCCGGCCTCGGTGAGGGCCCAGTCGGCCACGTAGCCCCACTCCTCAAGCACCCGCAGCACCCGGTCGAACTGGCGGGCCAGGGACTCGGTGCGGCCCCGGATGCGGCGCTCGAAGCGCTCGGCGTCGCCCTGTAGGCGGGCGGCCCGGTCGGCGGCCCGGAGGTGGACGGCAAGGTCCGGACAGGTGGCCACCGGATGGCCGGCCAGGGCCGGATGGCCGTGGGCCAGCGGGGGCCGCTTCCGGTTGCGCCGCTCGGGCGGCCCGGCGTCGGGCAGGTCGAGGCGGCGGAGGGCCTCGGCGGTCTGGCGCAGGAAGCGGTTGCTGGTCGGGTCATAGGGGGTCGGCAGCCCGATGCGGGCCACCACCGGCGGGGCGCTGTCGAGGTCGCGGGCCGACAGCATGATCCGGCGGGTGTCGGTGCCGACCCCGGCCAGCTTCACCTCGCCCCCCCGCCGGCGGCTGGTGCCGATCACCGCCACCCGGCCCCCGCCGGACACGCCCGGGACCAGCAGGACGTCGCCCGGCCGCACCCGGCCCAGGGCGTCGCGCACCTGCTGCCTGGGCGAGGGCTGGTCGGCCTGCACCCGGCGGGCCTCGGTCAGCAGCCGGCGGTAGTCCCAGATGTCGCCCCGGTCGCACTCGGCGGCGCGGCGGGCCTCCCCCAGCAACGACTGGGCGCGGTCGAGCTGGGACTCGAGGCGGACCACGTCGGCGTCGGCCCGGTACTGGGCGAAGGACAGGTTGAGCAGGTGGCGGGCGTGGTCGGGCGGGTAGCGCCGCACCAGGTTGGCGGCCATGTTGTAGGTGGGCCGGAACGACGAGGTCAGGGCGTAGGTGCGGTTTGACGCCAGGCTGGCCACCTGCTCGAAGGGCACGAACGGGGACCACAGCACCACGGCGTGACCGAGGTCGTCGATGCCCCTCCTCCCCGCCCGTCCGGTGAACTGGGTGTACTCGCCCGGGGTCAGGAACTCGTGGCGCTCGCCGGTGAACTTGGACAGCTTCTCGATCACGACCGAACGGGCGGGCATATTGATGCCGAGGGAGAGGGTCTCGGTGGCGAAGACCACCTTTACCAGGGCGGCGGCGAAGCAGGCCTCCACCGCCTCCTTGAACGGGGGGACCAGCCCGGCGTGATGGGCCGCCAGCCCCGCCTCGAGCCCGCTCAGCCACTCCCCATAGCCCAGGACGCGCAGGTCGGCGTCGGAGAGGGAGGCCACCTTGGCCTCGGCGATGCCCCGGATGTGGGCGCGGTCCTCTGGCGCGGTGAGGCGGATGCCGTCGTTCAGGCACTGGCGCACGGCGTCGTCGCAGGCCGCCCGGCTGAAGATGAAGTAGATGACGGGCAGGGCGTCAGCGTCGCTCAGGGCCTCCACCACCTCGGATCTCCTGGGCGTGTAGAGCCGGCCCCGGCTGCGGCCGCGGTAGGCGGTGGGCCGGTGGGCACGGGCGTCCAGCGCCGCCGCCTCCGGGTTGGGGCGGCCGTCTACGAAGGTCGGCAGCAGGTGGGGGGCCTGCGCCCCCCGGTCCCCCACCATGTAGTGGTTGCGCAGCTCGACGGGCCGGCGCTCCTCGATGATGGCGGCGGTGGTGCCCCTCACCGTTTCGATCCAGGCGGCGAACTCCTCGGCGTTCGAGACGGTGGCCGAAAGGCACACCAGGCGCACGGCCGGGGGCGAGTGGATGATGACCTCCTCCCACACCGCCCCCCGGTAGGGGTTCTGGAGGTAGTGCACCTCGTCGAGCACCACGTAGCGCAGGCCCTCGAGGGCCGGTGAGCCGGCGTAGATCATGTTGCGCAGCACCTCGGTGGTCATCACGACCACCCGGGCGTCGCCGTTGATGGAGTTGTCGCCGGTCAGGAGCCCGACCCGGCCCGGGCCGTGGGCCCGCGACAGCTCGCCGTACTTCTGGTTCGAGAGCGCCTTGAGGGGGCTGGTGTAGAACGCCTTGGCCCCCTCGGCGAGGGCCCGGGTGACGGCGTACTCGGCGACCACCGTCTTGCCCGAGCCGGTGGGGGCGGCCACCAGCACGTTGTCGCCCCGGTCGAGGGCGTCCATGGCCCGGACCTGGAAGGCGTCGGCCTCGAAGCCCAGACCGGCCAGGAAGCGGGACCGCACCGCCTCCATGTCTGGGGTCACCGCTTGAGGACCCGCCCGACCAGGATGGCCCCTTCGTAGAACACGGCGAGCGGGATGGCCAGGGCCAGCATCGAGAACGGGTCCGAGCTCGGGGTCACGATGGCGGCGAAGGCGAAGATGGCCACGATGGCCCAGCGCCGGTGGTGGGCCAGGGTTCGGGGCGAGACGACCCGGGCCACCTGGAGGAAC
Organism: Acidimicrobiales bacterium; assembly: GCA_035653595.1. Taxonomy (GTDB): domain Bacteria; phylum Actinomycetota; class Acidimicrobiia; order Acidimicrobiales; family JAJPHE01; genus DASRBO01. The sequence continues at coordinate 8,042 of DASRBO010000070.1, forward strand.
ACCAGCAGCACCGGGAACTCGAAGGCAGCTCCGAACACCGCCATCAGCAGCACGATCAGGCGCAGGTAGCTGGCCGGGCTGTAGATCGTCTGCAGGGTCGGACCGCCCACGGCGGTGAGGAAGCGCAGGGCGTGGGGGAAGGTCTCCCAGGCGGCGAAGCTGCCCAGCCCGAAGAAGACCAGGGACGCCAGCACGAAGGGCAGCGAGTAGCGCTTCTCGTGCGGGTGCAGGCCCGGGGTCACGAACCGCCACAGCTCCCACAGCACCACCGGCAGGGCCAGGACCAGGCCGCCCCAGGTCGCCACCTTGAGCCGGATGCTGAGCCCGTCGAGGGGCCCGGTCACGAACAGGGTGCAGGGACGGTGGGGGCCAACCACGGCGCAGTAGGGGTGGACGAAGAAGCGCAGGATCGACGGGTAGAAGAAGAAGGCCACCAACGCCCCGGCCGCCACCGCCGCCATGGCCACGATGAGCCGGCGGCGCAGCTCGGCCAGGTGCTCGGCCAGGGTCATGGTGGCCTCGGGGTCGACCCGCCTCCGGCCAAAGCGCCGCCAGGGGCCGGCGAGGACGGCCATCAGCCCGGGCCCGGCACTAGTTGAGGCTGGGGTCGCCCGGAGGCGGACCCAGCTCGCCGGAGCCGGCACCCACGGTCACCGCCGGCCCCAGCACCGGAGGGGGGCCGGGGCGGGGACCCTGGTCCGGTCCTGACAGCAGCCCGGCGGCGGTGCTGCGCCAGACCTGGGTGGTCGCCCGCCACTCCTGGATCGGCGAGGCCAGGTCGGAGGCGAGGTCGTTGCCCTCGAAGGCGTCGCGGACCTGGTCCTGCAGGCCGGTGCTGATGCGGCGCAGCTCGGCGATCACCCGTCCGGCGGTGCGGGCCGCCTGCGGCAGCTTCTCCGGCCCCAGGACCACCAGGGCGATGGCCAGCAGGACGAGGAACTTGGCCGAAATGAGCCCGCCCACGGGACCGACTCTACCGGGCCGCCCCCTGCCCGCAGAAAGCAAGCCGCCCGGTCCGCGGAACGGACCGGGCGGGAAATCGGGGCGGGCGGGCCGCCTCCGGGGGAATCGACGATTCAGGCGCCGTCCTGCTCGACCACCTGGGCCGTGGCCTGCTCGAACCAGCCCTCCTGGCCCAGCAGGAAGTGGAACTCGAGGATGTCGTCCCAGGTGATGGGGGCGCCGTAGTGGGGCTCGTCCAGCTCGGCCGGCATCTGCCAGATGCGCAGCTCGACCCCGGAGGAGACCAGCACGTCCACCACCCTGGACTCGGTCGGCTTGCACACCATGAGCCGGCAGTCCGGGCAGCGGAAGGCGTAGGACGCCTGTGAGGTGGTGGTGCAGACCAGTACCTGGACCTCGGCGGCGGTGAGCTCCACGTCCCCACAGCTGGGGCAGCTGGCCCTGATGGTCGCCACCCTGGATTCAGCCTCACGCTTCATGGGAACCTTGATCGGCCGATCAGGTCCAGGAGTTGAGCGCGGCCACCGACAAATCTCGCCTACCCCCCGCAATGGCGCGAACGGGCCGGCCCGGCGCGACCGGAGGGCCTACAGGAGGCCGAGGCGCGAAAGGGGCCAGATGCGCACGAAAGCCCGGCCGATGATGTTGGACGCCGGTATGGTCCGGAAGTAGCGGCTGTCCTTGGAGTCGGGCCGGTTGTCGCCCATGAGGAAGTAGCGGTTGGGCGGGATCTTCTGCTCCTGCACCGGTGGCCCGAGGACGGTGCCCGGAGGCAGGTACGGCTCAGGCAGGGGGTGCCCGTTGATGTAGATGGTGTTGCCCCGGCTCTGGATGGTGTCGCCGGGCAGTCCGACCACCCGCTTGATCAGGTCGTCGATGCCTGGCCCGGCGCTCTCCCCCGCCGGCAGGGTGAACACCACGATGTCGCCCCGGTGGACCGGGTGGAAGTCGTAGGCCAGCTTGTTGACGAAGACCCGGTCCCCGTCCTGCAGGGTGGGCACCATCGAAGGCGACGGGATGAAGAAGGTCTGCAGGACGAAGGTCTTGACCAGGAAGGCGGCGCCCAGGGCCAGGGCGATGACCGCCCCCCACTCGAGGGGCGAGCGCCACCACGGGCGCGCCGGTGCAGGGGGCTCCTCGGTCACCGGCGGCCCGAACGGGTCCTGCTCCTGGGAGGCGGGATCGGAGCTCACAGGCCGGCGATCAGCTTCTCCACCCGCTCGTCATGGGCCTTGAACGGGTCCTTGCACAGCACCGTGCGCTGAGCCTGGTCGTTGAGCTTGAGGTGCACCCAGTCAACGGTGAAATCCCGCCGGCGCTCCTTGGCCCGCTTGATGAACTCCCCCCGCAGCCGGGCCCTGGTCGTCTGGGGAGGAACGTCGATGGCGGTCTGGATGGCCTCGTCGGTGCAGGTGCGCTCGACCATGCCCCGGTCCTGCAGGCGGTAGAACAGCCCGCGCTCGCGGCTCACGTCGTGGTACTGCAGGTCCAGCAGCGCCACCCGAGGATGGGTGAGGGGGATGTTGTGGCGCTCGCGGTAGGACTCGATGAGACGGTGCTTGATGACCCAGTCGCACTCGCGGTCGAGGCTCAGGGGGTCCTTGTCCAGGGCGGTAAGGCAGTGCTCCCACATGCCCAGCGCCTGCTCCTCGAGGGGGCTCAGCCCCTTCTGCTCGTGGTAGCGCAGGGCGCGGCTGAGGTACTCGGACTGGATGTCGAGGGCGCTGGCCTCACGCCCGTTGGCCAGGCGCACCTTGCGCCGGCAGGTCGGGTCGTGGCTCACCTCGCGGATGGCCCGGATGGGGTTCTCGAGGGTCATGTCCCGCAGCACGACGCCCGGGTCCTCCAGCATGCGCAGCAGGATGCTGGTGGCGCCGATCTTGAGGAAGGTCGCGTACTCGCTCATGTTCGAGTCACCCACGATCACGTGCAGGCGCCGGAAGCGCTCGGCGTCGGCGTGGGGCTCGTCGCGGGTGTTGATGATCGGCCTGCTCCTGGTGGTGGCCGACGAGACCCCCTCCCATATGTGCTCGGCCCGCTGGCTGATGCAGTAGACCGCCCCCCGGGCGGTCTGGAGGACCTTGCCCGCCCCGGCGTAGATCTGGCGGCTGACGAAGAAGGGGATGAGCACCTCGGCGTAGTGGCCGAAGTCGTCCCGCCGGCTGGTCAGGTAGTTCTCGTGGCAGCCATAGGAGTTGCCGGCGGAGTCGGTGTTGTTCTTGAAGAGGTGGATGACGCCCCGGATGCCCTCCTCCCGCAGGCGCTGCTCGGCCGACAGGAGCAGGTTCTCGAGGATCCGCTCCCCCGCCTTGTCGTGGGCCACCAGGTCGGAGATGGAGTCGCACTCCGGGGTGGCGTACTCGGGGTGGCTGCCGACGTCTAGGTAGAGCCGAGCCCCGTTCTCGAGAAAGACGTTGCTGGAGCGTCCCCAGCTCACCACCCGCCGGAAGAGGTAGCGGGCCACCTCGTCGGGGCTCAGGCGCCGTTGGCCCCGGAGCGTGCAGGTGACCCCGTACTCGTTCTCGAGGCCGAATATGCGCCGCTCCATGTCGGCCCACGGTACCGTTCCGGTCGTGCCGGCGAAACGCATGGTGCACCTGACCACGGCGTCGGGTTCGTTCCATGCCCGGGTTCTGGTCGCCCGCCTGGGCTCGGAGGGCATCGTGGCCTGCCTCCGGGGCGACTCCCAGGGCCCCTATCCGCTCGGCGGTCCGGTCGAGGTCCTGGTGGAGGAGGACGTGGTGGCCGAGGCCCACGGACTGCTGGCCGCCGATGCCGAGGCCGCCGACCTGGCCCGGCGGGTGGACGACGCCATCGGGGTGGCGCATCTCGACCGGTCGGGCCGCCCGTGGCTGGTTGGGCTGGCTCTGGCCGCCATCGTGGTGATGCTGGCGGTCGGGTTCCTGGCCCACCTGGTCTAGACATCCCACCACCGCGAGCGCCCCGAGGACGGGCGGTCGACCAGGGCGGACCGGTCAACCAGGGCGGGGTTAGACCACGGCAGGGTCGACCGGGGAGGACCGGTCAGGCCAGGAGGGAGGCGAGCTCCTCGCCCTCCACCCGTCGGAAGGCCCGGCGCCCGTTGCTGCGGGCCAGCACGGCGACCTCGAGGTTGTCGTCGGGGCCGATGGTGCGCTCGGGACCGGCCAGGGCTGCCACCGCCGCCTTGAAGGCGTCCTTGAGGCTCATGGCCTCCGACCACGACTGGGTCAGGCGCTCGGTGATGACCTCGGCCTCTCCGCCGAGCACCGCGAAGTGCTGCTCGTCGACCATGATCCCGTCGTAGGAGATGCGGTAGAGGGAGTCCCCTCCGGCGGCGGTGCCCACCTCGGCCACCAGGATCTCCACCTCCATGGGCTTCATCTCGTGGGTGAAGACCTGGTTGAGGTACTGACCGTAGATGTTGGCCAGCGAGCGGGCATCCACATCTTCGCGGCTGTAGGCGAAGCCCTTGGTGTCGGCGTGGCGCACCCCGGCCACCCGCAGCTGGTCGAACTCGTTGAACTTGCCCACCCCGGCAAAGGCGATGCGGTCGTAGATCTCTGAGACCTTGTGGAGGGTGTTCGAGGTGTTCTCGGTCACGATCAGGATGCCGTCCGAGTAGGCCAGGGCCACCAGGGGCCGGCCCCGGGCGATGTTCTTGCGGGCGTAGTCGGCCCGGTCCCGCATGACCTGCTCGGGCGGGACGTAGAAGGGCATGCTCATCGGGGCCGCCCCTCGGCCGTGCGGCGGTCGATGAGGGCTCCGAAGCGCTCGGCCACCTGCTCCTCGGGCACCCGCTCGAAGCCGGCCCCGGTGATGGTCGCCACCGTGGGGTAGATGCCCCGGATCACGTCCGGGCCCCCGGTGGCCGTGTCCTCGTCGGCTGCCTCGTAGAGGGCCTGGATGGCCACCTCCACCGCCTCGTCGCGGGGCATCCCGTCGTGGAAGGCCAGCTTGATGGCGGTGCGGGCCAGCCGGCCGCCGGACCCGGTGGTGGAGAAGTCCTCCTCCTCGTACGGGCCGCCGGTTGGGTCGTAGGTGAAGATGCGCCCCCGCCCCCGACGCAGGTCGAAGCCGGCGAAGAGCGGCACCACCACGAAGCCCTGCATGGCCATGGGCAGGTGCTGGCGGATCATCTGACCCAGCTGGTTGGCCTTGCCCTCCAGCGACAGCGGGGTGCCCTCCACCTTCTCGTAGTGCTCCAGCTGGGTCTGGAACAGCTTGACCATCTCGATGGCCGTGCTGGCCGCTCCGGCGAAGCACACCCCGGAGTGGGAGTCGGCGGGAAGAACCTTCTCCACCGCCCGGTGGGCGATTTCGGTGCCGGTGGTCGCCCGGCGGTCGCCGGCCATTACCACCCCGTCGGCGTAACGCAGGGCCAGCACGGTGGTCCCGTGACGGATGTCACCCAGGGCTCCGGGCACCGAGGAGGCGCCCCCGGACGCGCCGGGGCCGGGCAGGCCGAAGCCCTCCGTGGATGTTCGTCGAAGCAGTTCGAGGAAGTTGGGGCCCGGATCGTCGGTGGCCCCGAATATCGGCAGGCTCATGGGCCGGGCTACTGGCCGCCCTTCTGCACGTAGTTGCGCACGAACTCCTCGGCGTTGTCCTCCAGAACCTCGTCGATCTCGTCGAGCAAGTCGTCCAGCTCCGCCTTGAGCTTCTCGCCCTTGTCGGTGGCGGGAGGGGCCTCCTCGACCACCTCCTCGGTGCGGGCGGGCGCCTGCTTCTTCTTCAGCTCACGTTCGGCCATGTCACATCACTCCTAGGAACCCAGTCTCTCCAACAGCTCGGCCGGGCTCGAACATCCCTCCAACAAGCTATCGACGTGAGCGGCCGTGCCCCTGAGGGGTTCCATCATCGGAACCCTCCTGAGTGGGTCCGTGCCCAGGTCGAATACCAGGGAATCCCAGTTGGCGGCAGCGATGGCGCTGGACCAACGCTGGAGGCACTTGCCCCTGAAGTATGCCCGGGTATCGGGCGGGGGCTCGGTGATAGCGGTCACAACCTCCTCGTCGGTGGTCAGGCGCTCCATGGGCAGCCGGGAGAACAGCGACCGCTCCGGGCGCAGGTCGTGGTACTGGAGGTCCATGGCGGCCAGGCGGTGGTCGTCCCAGCCCAGGCCGTGGCGCTGGCGGTAGGCGTCGAGCAGGTTGTACTTGGCCACCCAGTCGAGCTGGCCCGAAAGGGCCATGGGGTCCGATTCGAGCCCGGCCAGCACCGCCTCCCACCGCTGGAGCACGGCCCGACCGGCCTCGTGGCCCCCCAGGCAGTCCAGTCCCCGCTCCTCGGCGTACTTGCGGCCGAGGTCGTGCAGCTCCCACTGGATCTCGAGAGCCGTCATGGTGCGTCCGGCGGCCAGCTCCAGCGGCTGGCGCAGGGTCAGGTCGTAGGAGACCTTGCGGAGGGCCTGGACGGGGGCGGCCAGCACGAAGTCGTGCTCGGCCAGCCAGTCGTCCTCGACCATGGCCAGGAACAGGGCGGTGACACCCACCTTGAGGAAGGTGGCCACCTCGGCCAGGTTGGCGTCGCCCACGATGACGTGGAGCCGGCGGTACTTCTGGGCGTCGGAGTGCGGCTCGTCGCGGGTGTTCACGATGGGCCGCTTGAGCGTGGTCTCCAGCCCGACCTCCTCCTCGAAGAAGTCGGCCCGCTGGGACAGCTGGAAGGGCACCGGCTCGGAGGTGGCGGCCTCGGTGCCCACCTTGCCCGCCCCGGTGAAGATCTGGCGGGTCACGAAGAAGGGGATGACCTGCTGGACGATGCGGGAGAACGGGACCGTCCGGTCGACCAGGTAGTTCTCGTGGCAGCCGTAGGAGTTGCCCTTGCGGTCGGAGTTGTTCTTGTAGACCACGATCCCCTGGGCCGGGGGGAGCACCCGGGCGGCGGCCTCCATGCTGCGCTCGAGGATCTTCTCCCCCGCCTTGTCGTAGACCACCACCTGGCGGGGACTGGCGCACTCGGGGGTGGAGTACTCCGGGTGGGCGTGGTCGACGTAGTAGCGGGCCCCGTTGGTGAGCACGGTGTTGACCAGGTTGGTCTCCACCTCGGGCGGGGTGGACCCCTCGCGGGCGAAGCCGCGGGCGTCGTTTCCGGGGGCCTCGTCCTCGAAGTCCCAGCCCACCTTGCGCTGGACCTGGGCCACGTAGGCGTTGATCAGGGCCGAGGAGGCGGCGATGGGGTTGGACTCGGCCGCCCCGCGCAGGATGATCCCGTACTCGGTCTCCATTCCGATGACCTTCGGGATGGCCATGGGGCGACCCTACCCGGCCGGGCGGTCAGCGGCTACGCCTGGGCCCGACGAGCCGCCGGGGGCGGCCCGGCCTCTACAGGTACTGGCCGGTGCCCACCCGCTCGATGGCCCGGCCACCGGAGGCTTCCTTCCCCTGGGAGAGCAGGGTGCGGACATAGACGATCCGCTCGCCCTTCTTGCCGGAGATCTTCGCCCAGTCGTCCGGGTTGGTGGTGTTGGGCAGGTCCTCGTGCTCGCGGTACTCCTGCTTGATCGAGGCCAGCATGTCGGCGGTGCAGATGCCCCAGCCCTCGCCGGCGATCACCCGCTTGATGGCCAGCTTCTTGGCCCGGCGGACGATGTTCTCGATCATGGCGCCGGAGGAGAAGTCCTTGAAGTAGAGGATCTCCTTGTCCCCGTTCTGGTAGGTCACCTCGAGGAAGCGGTTCTCGTCGTCCTCGCGGTACATCTCCGCCACCGTGCGGTCGATGATGGCCGCCACCGCCTTGGCCGGGTCGCCGTCGCCCAGGCTCTTGACCTCGCCCTCGTCGAGGGGCAGGTCCGGGGTGAGGTAGCGGGAGAAGATCTGCGCCGCCGCCTTGCGGTCAGGCCGCTCGATCTTGATCTTCACGTCCAGCCGGCCGGGGCGGAGGATGGCCGGGTCGATCAGGTCCTCGCGGTTGGAGGCCCCGATCACGATGACGTTGCGCAGCGCCTCCACCCCGTCGATCTCTGCCAGCAGCTGGGGCACGATGGTGGACTCCATGTCCGAGCTGATGCCGGTGCCGCGGGTGCGGAAGAGGGAGTCCATCTCGTCGAAGAAGACGATGACGGGCCAGCCCTCCTCCGACTTCTCCCGAGCCCGCTGGAAGACCAGGCGGATCTGGCGCTCGGTCTCGCCCACGTACTTGTTGAGCAGCTCGGGGCCCTTGATGTTGAGGAAGTAGCTGCGGGCGGTCTTGTCCCCCGACTGCTCGGCCACCTTTTTGGCCAGGGAGTTGGCCACCGCCTTGGCGATGAGGGTCTTGCCGCACCCCGGGGGGCCGTAGAGCAGGATCCCCTTGGGGGCGGGCAGCTTGTGCTGCACGAAGAGGTCGCGGTGCAGGAACGGGAGCTCGACGGCGTCGGTGATGGCCTCGATCTGGTCGTCGAGGCCGCCGACGTCGGCGTAGGAGACGTCGGGCACCTCCTCCAGCACCAGCTCCTCCACCTCGGGACGGGGGAGCCGCTCGAGCAGGAGCCCGCTGCGGGGATCCATTAGGACCGAGTCCCCCGCCCGCAGCCGGATGTCCGCCAGGGAGTCGGCCAGCTCCACGACCCGCTCCTCGTCGGCCCGGCCCACGATGATGGCCCGGTTGCCTTCGAGATGCTCCTTGAGCGTGACCACTTCGCCGGAAATCTCCCCTGCCCGGGCCAGGACCACGTTGAGGGAGTCGTTGAGCACGACCTCCTGGCCGCGGGCCAGCTCCTCGAAGGCGATCTCCGGGTGCAGCGACACCCGCATCTTGCGGCCGCCGGAGAAGACGTCGACGGTCCCGTCGTCGTTGTGGCCAAGGAAGGTCCCGTAGGCCGACGGGGGCTGGGTCAGCTTGTCGACCTCCTCCCGCAGGGCCGTGATGTGCTCGCGGGCCTCCCGCAGGGTGAAGGTCAGCTTCTCGTTCTGGGACAGGGCCTGCTGCAGCTGACCCTTCGTCTCGAGCAGCTTCTCCTCGAGGGTGCGCACCCGTTTGGGCGCGTCCTGCAGCCGCCGCCGCAAGGTAATGACCTCTTCTTCCAGCGTCTTGGCCTGCTGCTGGAGCTCGGCGACCTCACGCTCGTAAGCGCCGAGCCGACGCTGGTACTCGTCGTCGGGCGTCGGGACCACCTCCCTCCTCTGCGAACATACACCTCGCCCGTGCGGATGTGGCTCATACCGCCACCCCAGGTGAGCAGTCCGGGCCGGGCGGGGGCAATCGAGTTTCACCCGCCAATCCCAGGGAAATTGACACTAGTGTGGACCCTGGGTAGGTTCGGCCCAGGGCCCACGGAGAGGTTGCTAGATGAAGGTCTGGATCGATCAGGATCTGTGCACCGGAGACGGTCTCTGCGAGGAGATCGCTCCCGCCGTGTTCACCTTGCTCGACGACGGCCTGGCCTACGTCAAGGAAGGCGACAAGGTCATGAGCGACCCGGGCGGGCCCCAGGGCATGGCCGTCGTCCCCGAGGGCATGGAGGACGCCGTGGTGGAGGCGTCCGAGGAGTGCCCGGGCGAGTGCATCTTCATCGAGAAGGAAGCCTGAGCCCACCTTCCTAAGGGCGCCTCCCCGGCCTAATGGCCGAGCAGGCGGGCATGGGTGAGGAACCCGGTGTGGGCCACCATGCGGTGGTCGGGCCGGACCGAGCGTCCCTCAACGTGCCATGTGCGCACCAGCACCTCGAGGGTTTCGGCCATGGCGAAGTCGCTGTCGCCGAGCGCCTCGCGGAGGGTGGCCACCTGGTTGATCGACGGCAGGTAGGCGACGAGGATCCCGCCCGGCCGCAGGGACGAGGCGGCGTGGGGCACCACCTGCCAAGGCTCGGGCAGGTCGAGCACCACCCGGTCCAGGTCCGACTCGGCGATGCCCTCGTAGACGTCGCGCTCCTCCACCCGGAAGCGGCCGGCGGCCTCGGCGCCGAGGAAGGAGACCACGTTGGCCCTGGCCCGCTCGGCGAAGTCGGGACGCAGCTCGTAGCCCACCACGTCGGCGCCGGCCCGCAGCAGCGTCATGGAGAGGGCCCCCGAGCCCACGCCGGCCTCAAGCACCTGCACCCCGGGGCGGATGTCGGCGAGCACGAGGATCTGGCCCAGGTCCTTGGGGTAGATGACCTGGGCCCCCCGGGGCATCTTGAGGACGTAGTCGGCCAGGGTCGGGCGCACGGCCACGTAGCGGGCCCCGCTGGTGGTCCGCACGGCCGTGCCCTCGGGCCGACCGACCAGCTGGTCGTGGCCGAAGTAGCCGGCATGGCTGTGGAAGGAGGCGTCGGCGGTGAGGGTTATCAGGTAGCGCCGGCCCTTCGAGTCGAGGAGCAGGACCCGGTCGCCCTCGGCGAAGCCCTGGCTCACCGCCTACGCCGGGTCGGCGCCTGCAGCGGGGCGGTGGCGGCGTCGACCAGCCGGCAGAACGAGCACGTCTCGCCGGTGGTGGGCGACCCGCACGCCGCGCAGGTGCCGAGGGACTGGCGCACCGCCTCCACCTCGGGGGCGAAGTGGGCCGCCCCCCGGTCGAGGAAGCCGAAGTAGAAGGCGGCCTTGGAGCCGGGCGAGGTCTCCTCGACGGCGTTGAGGGCGTCCTTGTAGCCGAGGTGCTTGTTGCCCTCGGCCATCGGGCACTCCTCCACGATGTAGTCGATGCCCCGCAGGACGCAGTAGGCCGCCATCTCCCGCTCGCCCAGCCGCACCAGGGGCTTGATCTTGCGCACGAAGCCGTCGGCCGCCGGCAGCACCGGCAGCTGGCGGCCCAGGTACTCGGTGGACCAGCGCAGCACGTTGCCGAACAGCACCGCCGCCTCGTCGTCGAGGTTGTGACCGGTCGCCACCACGTCGTAGCCCCCCTCGACCGCCGCCTGGTTGAACAGGTGACGCTTGGACAGCCCACAGGCCGAGCACGGGACCCGGCGGGCGGCGGCGGCCCCCTCCGGTATGCCGAAGCCGTAGGCGGAGGGGATGTCCACCTCGATGAGCCGGGCGCCCCGCCCGGAGGCAAAGGCACGGGCGAACTCGCCGGAGCGGTCGCTGTAGTCCCCAATGCCCAGTCCGAGGTACAGGCCGTCGGCGGCCACGCCCAGGTCGAGCAGGATGTCCCACAGGGCCAGGGAGTCCTTGCCCCCGGACACGGCCACGAGCACCCGCTCCCCCTCCCCGATCATGTGGAAGTCCTCGAGGGAACGGCGGACCTGGGACCGGCAGTGGTGCAGGAAGCACTCCGGGCAGAAGGCGGCGTTGTGGCGCCGGAGCTCGATGACGGCCGGCTGGCGGCAGCGGCGGCACTTCATAGGGCCCCTCCGGAAATGACCGGCCTGACCTCGATCTCGTCACCGTCGTCCAGCACGGCGTCGTCGGTCACCAGGGTGTCGCCCCTTATCACCAGGACCGACTCTCGCCGGACACCGAGCTCGGCCAGCAACTCGTGCACCCGACGGGGCCCGGCCACCTCGACCAGGCGGCGGGGGTTGCGCAACAGGACCCTCACCCCCGCCACTCTAGGGACCGGGGCGCCGCCGCCGGCCGGAGGCGCCGGTTCCTCAGGCGGGCGGAGCCTGGTGGGAGATCACCACCGACTCACCGGGTGACAGATCCTCGGTGTAGACGGGTTGGGGCCCCCTCTTCGACCGGGCCCGGCCGTAGAGCCAGGCGGCCAGGCCGAGCACCAGCCAGACGGGCTGGCCCCGCCGGACGCCCCTGGCCCAGCCGACGGTGCGCAGCAGGCGGAGCAGGCGGTCGATCACACCCGCCGCACCTCCACCACCGTCCGCTGCCTCTTGCCCCGGCGCCGGCCCATGAGGTAGGCGAGGGCGAGCACTCCGACCACGGCGACACCGGCGACGGCCATCCCGACCGGTTTGGCCGACTCGGTGGTCCGGTGCACCTCGTCGGTGATCCGGCGGAGCTTGGCCTCGATGTCGGAGGGCTGGATCCTGGTGGCGGTCATGGTCATCCCTTCCGGCGGGAGCGGCCGGACAGTATGGCGCCCGCCGTGAGGACGACCAGCACCAGCCCGGTGGCCGAGGTGATCAGGTAGGGCAGCCAGCTGTGCGCCCCCTTGAAGACGGTGCCGGTGTCGGTCTGCAGTACCCGCAGGGCGGCCACCAGCAGGACGACCAGCCCGACGGCCAGGGCCAGGGAGCCCCCGGCGCCGAAGGCGACGAAGCGGGTGAGGCCCTTGAGCGGCTCCAGGGTCTCCTGCTTGGCATAGGCCACCGCCGTCTCCCAGGCGTCGGTGACCAGCTGGGGCACGCTCTGGCGGCCGGAGGAGCCGGTGAGGCTCCCGCTGCGGCTGTCGGTCATGGGGCTCCTTGGGCGCGGCCTATCGGGCGGGGAACGGGCCGCCCTTCTCTATCGCCCGCCGATCTGGCGCGCAAACAGTTCCAGGGCCTCCCCCGCCCGCTGCTCGAGCAGATCGAGGCGGCTGTCGTGGTCGGGGGCCTCCAGGAGCGACTGGCGGTCGAGGGCGCCCACCGGCGCCCGGGCGCACAGCTGGTAGACGGCGACCGAGGGGTCCTCATCAAGGGTGAAGGTCGCCGGCGGGACCTTGAGACCGGCCTCCACGGCCAGGGCGAGGGAGCGGCGGACCGTGCGCTCCGCCCCCGCCAGGCGGTCGGGGCTCGGTGGGCCCGGCTCGGGACGGGGCCGGACCAGGGCCAACGGGTAGGGATCGTCCGGCAGCCAGGTGACCACCTCGACGCGGCCGGCGCCGGTGGTCTGCAGCAGCCAGCTCCGGTCGGGCGCCCTGGCCTCGGCCACGATGCGGGCGACGGTCCCGAGGCCGAAGCGGGTGTCTCCGCCTCCCACCTCGTGGCCGCGCTCGATGAGCACCACCCCGAACTGGCGCCTCGAGGCCAGGCAGTCGGCGACCAGGGCGAGGTAGCGCTCCTCGAAGGCCCGCAGCGACAGCTCCATGTGCGGGAACAGCACCATCCCCAGGGGGAACATCGGCAGGCGCAGCTCGCCCGGCTCCACCGGTTCAGCCCCTGGGCGTCAGGACATAGGTGGAGCTGCCCCGCAGCACGGTGTTGGAGGCGTCGTCCTGCATCTCGCACTCGAGGAAGGCCACCCTTCGCCCGCCGGAGACGACCCAGGCCCGGCAGGTGAGCAGCGAGCCCACCCGGACCGGGCGCAGGAAGCTCACCTTGAGCTCGGCGTTGGCCGTCACCACCTTGCGTCCCGAGGCCCAGGTCACGGACGAGGCGCCCATGGCGGAGTCCGCCATGGCGGCCAGGAACCCGCCCTGCACGATCCCCACCGGGTTGGCGAAGCGCTCGTCGGCCGCCATCTGCCACACCGTGACCCCCGGGGTGGACTTGTCGGTGCAGACCATCCCCAGGGTCAGGTCGCAGTTGGGAGGGACCTGGACCCGGGGATCGGTGGGCGGCACCTGGCGACACTATCCGGCTCCACTAACCTGCCTGCATGCCCCGCGCCCTTCTGGCGGTGGTGGTGGGCTTGGCCGTCTGTCAGGTGGCCAATCTCCTTACCACGGTCTACCTGCACCGCGCCCTGTCCCACCGCGCCCTGTCCCTGTCGCCGCCCGTGCTGGCGGTGTGCCGGTTCCTCATCTGGATCATGACCGGCATCCGCCCCCGCCAGTGGGTCGCCGTCCACCGCAAGCACCACGCCTTCACCGACGTGGAGGGGGACCCCCACTCCCCCGTTCTGCTGGGCTACGCCAAGGTGCAGCTGGGCAACGTCGGGCTCTACCGCACCGCCGCCCGCGACAAGGATCTGGTGTCGCGCTACGCCCGCGACCTGCCCGCCGACGCCTGGGACCGGGTGCTGTTCGACCACGCCGTGGTCGGCCTGGGCGTGGGTGTGGCGTTCCTGTGCCTGGTGCTGGGTTGGCAGTGGGGCCTGGTGGCGGGGGTGATCCACGCCGTCACCTATCTGGCCCTGAGCGCGGCGGTCAACGCCGTCGGCCACACCTTCGGCCGGCGCACCTACGACAACCCTGCCCGCAACAACCAGTGGCTGGCCTGGCTCACCGCCGGGGAGGGCCTGCACAACAACCACCACGCCGCCCCGACCTCGGCCCGCCTGGCCCACGGCGGCGGCGAGATCGACCCGGGCTGGTGGGCCATCCGGATGCTGCGGAGAGTGGGGCTGGCCACCGTCCGCCACGACGGCGCCCGGCTCAAGGCGCCGGTGGCCGCCTGAGGCAGGGAGCCCGCCTGACCCCGGCGGTGGACGGCCCGCAGCGGCGGCCCCCGGGCGGATGACCTCCATCGCCGCCCGAGCCGTCATCACCCCGGCGGGCACGGTGTCGCCCGGGGTCATCGACCTGGACGGCGAGCGGATCGGGACGGTCTCGCCCACCTCCGGTCCCGTGCCCGACCGGCTGATTGCCGCCGGCTTCGTCGACCTGCAGGTCAACGGCCACGACGACATCGACGTGGCCACCGCCGAGGGGGCGGACTGGGACCGGATCGACGGGCTGCTGCTGGCCCAGGGCGTCACCACCTGGTGCCCGACGGTGGTCACCGGGCCGCTGGCCGGCTACCCGGCCGTCCTCGACCGGGTGGAGGCGGCCGGCCGCCGGCCAGGGCCGCGACCGTCGATCGCCGGCGCCCACCTCGAGGGCCCGTTCCTGGGAGGCCTGCGGGGGGCCCACGATCCCCGATTCGTCCAGGAGATCGACCTGAACTGGCTGTCGTCTCTGCCCGGGGTTGTGTCGGTGGTCACCCTGGGAGCCGAGCTGCAAGGAGCGGGCGAGGCGATCGCCACCCTGGCCGGCAAGGGCGTCCTGGCCGCCATCGGCCACTCCATGGCCACCTACGAGCAGGCCCTGGCCGCGGCCGACCGGGGGGCCCGGCTGGTGACCCACCTGTTCAACGCCATGTCGCCCCTGCACCACCGCCAGCCCGGCATGGTCGGCGCCGCCCTGTCCGATGCCCGCCTGGTGCCCTCGCTCATCGCCGATCTCATCCACGTGCACCCGGCCGTCATCGCTACCGCCTTCCGGGCCCGGGCCGACTCCGGCGTGGCCCTGGTGACCGACGCCGTCGGATGGCGCTCGGGGCGGATCGGAGGGGCCGGGGTGGCCAGGGCCGATGGGGACGCTCCCCGCCGTCCCGACGGGACCATCGCCGGCAGCGCGCTGACCATGGACGCGGCGGTGCGCAACGTGGTCGACAGCGCCGGCGTCCCTCTCGAGGCGGCCCTGCGGGCGGCCTCGGCCACGCCCGCCGGCCTGCTCGGCCTCGAGGACCGGGGGGCGGTGGAGGCCGGGCGGCGGGCGGACCTGGTGGCGCTGTCGGGGGACCTCACCCCGGTGGCGACCTGGGTCGGCGGCGAGCAGGTCTGGGGATGAGCGGCGACTTCGCCGCCGCCCTGTCCGAGCACCCGGTGCCGGCGCACGCCACCGGGGAGGTGGTGGGCCAGGTCATCGAGAGCCTGGGCACGGCCCCGGACCTGGCCGTGGTCTTCGTCACCCCGCCGCACGCCGGGGC
>DASRBO010000071.1:0-2520 GCA_035653595.1 Acidimicrobiales bacterium
CTCGAAGGTGGTGCGGGTGTAGTAGTCGAGGCCCCGCACCAGGCGGGGTTCCACCTGGTAGGGGATCCCCACCGTGTCCAGACCGTCGCGGACCCGCTTCCAGTGGTCGGCGCACTCGTCGCACAGGTGGTCGAGCTGGAGCGGCGCGTCCTGCGTCGCCCTCCGGCAGGGCTCCTTCTTGCAGTCGAGGACCCGCAGCGGGTTCTGGCGCCAGCGGGCCTGGTGCTCCGGGCACAGCTCGTGCTCGTGCTCGCTGACGTAGGCGATCAGCTTGGCCCGGTACTGCGGGCGGCAGTTGGCGTCGCCGAGGGTGTTGAGAAGGCAGGTGACGCGCGTCAGCCGGAGGGACTCGATCAGCCGCCAGGCCAGGGCCACCATCTCGACGTCCAGGGCTGGATCGGCCGTGCCGAGGGCCTCGGCGCCGAGCTGGAAGAACTGACGGTAGCGACCGGCCTGCGGCCGCTCGTAGCGGAAGTTGGGCCCCCAGTACCAAACCTTCCAGGGGGTGGCCGGGCGGTGCTGGATGAAGGCCCGGACCACCGAGGCGGTGAACTCGGGGCGGAGGGCGAGGGCCCGGCCCCCCTTGTCCTCGAACTCGTACATCTCCTTGGCCACGATGTCGGTCGATTCGCCGACCCCCCGGCTGAACAGGGACAGATCCTCGAACAACGGGGTCAGCACCAGGCCGTAGCCGGCCAGGACCGCCTCCCGCTCGAACAGCTCGAGCAGGGCCGTCCATCGCTGGGACTCCGGGGGCAGGATGTCGCGGGTCCCGCTCGGGGCTCGGTGGGTGGTGGCCGCCACCAGGCCGAGGTTAGTGGCCGCCCGCGGCGGCTCAGCCGCCCTTTCCGGGCAGCACCCGGTAGGCCTCGTAGACGCTGTCGATCCGCTTGAGCGCCCCGAGCAGGGAGTCCAGGTGGGCCGGGTCGGCCAGCTCGAACTCGAACCGCATCCTGCTCACCCGGTCGGCCCCGGTCTGGCTGGCGGAGCTCAGGATGTTCACGTGCTGCTCGGCCAGGATGCGGGTCACGTCGGCCAGAAGGCGGGACCGGTCGAGGGCGACCACCTCGATCGCCACCACGAACACGCCCACCCGGTCGGTGTCCCACTCGACGTCGATGACGCGCTCGCCCCGCTGGACCGACAGGGACAGGGCGTTGGCGCAGTCCGTCCGGTGCACCGACACCCCCCGGCCCTGGGTGATGAAGCCGATTATCTCGTCGCCCGGCACCGGGGTGCAGCAGCGCGACAGCCGGATCATCAGGTCGTCGAGCCCCTCGACGTAGACCCCGGCAGCCTGGCGCCGGCCGACCCGACGGGGCTGCTGGGCGGTGGTGGGCAGCTGCTCGTCACTGTCCCCGCCGCGCACCTCGCGGGCCAGGCGCTGGGCTACCGAGCGGGCCGACACGTGCCCGTCGCCGATGGCGGCGTGGAGAGCCTCGAGGTCGGAGTAGTGCAGGGACTCGGCCAGCCGGACGAGGGCCTGGGAGGCGGCCAGCTTCTGGACCGGCAGGCCCTCCTTGCGCAGGGCCTTGCCCAGCTCCTCCCGCCCGTTCTCGATGGCATCCTCGCGCCGCTCGCGGCTGAACCACTGGCGGATCTTGTTGCGGGCCCTGGGCGTCGCCACGATCTTGAGCCAGTCCCGCGACGGCCCGGCCGAGGGGACCTTGGAGGTGAAGATCTCGACCGTGTCGCCGGAGCGAAGCTGCGAGTCGAGGGGGACCAGGCGACCGTTGGCCTTGGCCCCGATGCATCGGTGGCCGACCTCGGTGTGGATGGCGTAGGCGAAGTCGACCGGGGTGGCGCCTGCGGGCAGGGTGATGACCTTGCCCTTGGGGGTGAAGACGTAGACCTCGTCCTGCTCCAGGTCGAGCTTCAGGGTCTCGAGGAACTCGGCCGGGTCGGGGGTGTCCTGCTGCCAGTCGACGATGCGCTGCAGCCAGGCGATCTCAGCGGTGGACGCCTTCTCCTTGTAGCCCCAGTGGGCGGCGATGCCGAACTCGGCCCGGTGGTGCATCTCGCGGGTCCGGATCTGCACCTCGAGGGGCTTGCCCTGCGGACCCACAACGGTGGTGTGCAGCGACTGGTACAGGTTGAACTTCGGAGTGTTGATGTAGTCCTTGAACCGGCCGTGCACCGGGCTCCAGATGGCGTGGATGGACCCCAGGGCGGCCCAGCAGTCCTTTTCGGTGTCGACCAGGACCCGGATCCCGACCAGGTCGTAGATGTCGTCGAACTCCTTGCCCCGCACGACCATCTTCTCGTAGATGCTCCAGAGGTGCTTGGGCCGCCCGCTGACCTCGGCCTGGATGTGCAGGTCGGCCAGGCGCTCGCGCACGGCCTCCAGCACCTGGGCCAGGTAGATGTCGCGCTCGGGGGCCCGGGTGGCGACCATCTGGTCGATCTCCGAGTAGCGCCGCGGGTGCAGGGTGGCGAAGGCCAGGTCCTCCAGCTGCCACCGGATCTCCTGGATCCCCAGGCGGTGGGCCAGGGGGGCGTAGATGTCCAGGGTCTCCTGGG
>DASRBO010000072.1:0-48680 GCA_035653595.1 Acidimicrobiales bacterium
ACCACCGCCACCACCGCCACCACCGCCACCACCGCCACCACCGCCGCCGCCACCACCGCCGTCGCCGCGGCCGGCGGCGCCGTCTTCGCCCGGGGCGACGCCAGGGCCTTGCCGGTCCGGCCGGGGTCCTTCGACGCCGTCATCTGCCTGTGCCAGGGTGGCTTCGGCCTCCTGGGCGGCGGGGCCGACGAGGCCGAGGCCATGGCCGGCATGGCGGAGGCCCTGCGTCCCGGGGGCCGCCTG
Organism: Acidimicrobiales bacterium; assembly: GCA_035653595.1. Lineage (GTDB taxonomy): Bacteria > Actinomycetota > Acidimicrobiia > Acidimicrobiales > JAJPHE01 > DASRBO01. The sequence continues at coordinate 244 of DASRBO010000072.1, forward strand.
GCCCTGACCGCCTTCTCGGCCTACTTCGCCGTGGCCAACCTCGAGCAGGGCGAGTCCTTCGACGCCGAGGGCGGCCTTCACCGCGAGAACGCCGAGGTGCGCGACGTCGCCGGCAACCGGGCCCGCTTCGAGCTGACCACCACCTGCTTCACCCCCCGCGAGCTGCGGCTGATGGCGCAGGCGGCCGGCCTGGTGGTGGAGGGGCTCTGGGCGGTCGCACCCGGCCGCTACCGGCGCAGCCCGCCCGACCTCGGCTCCCCGGAGTGGCTCATGGTCGCCGCCAGGCCTGGTGATAACCTTTAGATGGGCCAACGCGCTCGCGCTCGCCCTGATCCCGTAAATCCCCCCGCCCGGTCGAATCAGCGCCGTCGGCGCGCCGGGGGGGCCGACCGTAAGACAAGGCACAGAACCCGATCATGTCCGACACCCCGACCACCCTCACCCCCTCCGAGCAGCCGCCGTCAGACGAGTACACGCCCCGCGAGGTCGTCGTCGACGACCTGGGGGGACAGAGCCTCGAAGACGCCATAGCCGCCACCATCGTCGAGTTCGACGACGGCGACATCGTCAAGGGCACGGTGGTCAAGGTGGACAAGGACGAGGTCCTCCTCGACATCGGGTTCAAGTCCGAGGGGGTCATCCCGGCCCGCGAGCTGTCGATCCGCCACGACGTCGACCCCGCCGACGTGGTCAAGGTCGGAGACGACATCGAGGCCCTCGTCCTCCAGAAGGAGGACAAGGAGGGCCGGCTCGTCCTGTCCAAGAAGCGGGCCCAGTACGAGCGGGCCTGGGGCACCATCGAGCAGGTCAAGGAAGCCGACGGCGTCGTGTCCGGGCCGGTCATCGAGGTCGTCAAGGGCGGCCTGATCCTCGACATCGGCCTGCGCGGCTTCGTGCCCGCCTCCCTGGTCGAGCTGCGCCGGGTGAGGGATCTGCAGCCATACATCGGCCGCACCCTCGAGGCCAAGATCATCGAGCTGGACAAGAACCGGAACAACGTCGTGCTGTCCCGCCGGGCCTGGCTGGAGGAGACCCAGAAGGAGCAGCGGGAGGAGTTCCTGGTCAACCTGAAGCCGGGCGAGATCCGCCGCGGCGTGGTGTCTTCGGTGGTCAACTTCGGTGCCTTCGTGGACCTGGGGGGCATGGACGGGCTGGTGCACGTGTCGGAGCTGTCGTGGAAGCACGTCGACCATCCGTCGTCGGTGGTCCAGGTCGGCGACGAGGTCGAGGTGCAGGTCCTCGACGTGGACCTCGACAAGGAGCGCATCAGCCTGTCGCTCAAGGCCACCCAGCAGGATCCGTGGGCCGAGTTCGCCAGCGCCCACCGGGTGGGCGAGCTGGTGTACGGCCGGGTGACCAAGCTGGTGCCCTTCGGCGCCTTCATCCAGGTGGGGGAGGGCATCGAGGGCCTGGTCCACATATCGGAGATGGCCGCCCACCACGTCGATCTGCCCGAGCAGGTGGTGACCCCGGGTGAGGAGCTGTGGGTCAAGATCATCGACATCGACCTGCAGCGCCGGCGCATCAGCCTGTCGATCAAGCAGGCCGCCGAGGGCGGCGAGGTCGCCCAGGAGTACCGCGAGCACTTCGGCGAGCACGCCTACGACGAGCACGGCAACTATGTCGGTGCCGACTACTCGCGGGGCGAGTTCACCCCGGAGACCGAGGCCCAGGCCGCCTGGGCCGACCTCGCCGCCGAGTACGCCACCCAGGGGGGTGCGCCGGCGCCGGGGGCCGACCAGGCCGACGCCGCCCCGACCGACCAGGCCGACGCCGCCCCGACCGCCCCGGCCGAGGAGCCCCCCTCCGAGTAGGAGCGACCCGCCCCGGGGCCTGGCCCCAGGGCCGCACCGGCTTCGGGGTCGCCGCGTTGGCGCCGGCGCGCCTCGGGGCAGGGCCGGCTCGGGACCGGCGCCCGCCGGGGTGAGGCCGTTGGGCCGCCCCCCTCGGGGTCAGGGCCGGTCGGGCGCGCCCTCGCTCGCTTCCACCAGCAGGTCCTTGATGGCGGTGGCGGGGTAGCGGCGATGGCCGCTCGGCGTGCGGACCGACGGGATGCGTCCCCGCCTGCCCCACTCCGACACCGTCCGCTCCGACACCTGGAACAGGGTGGCGACGTCACTGGTGCGCAGGAGGCGTTCGGCGAGCGTCTCGGGCGCTCCCCGCGCCCCGAACAGCTCGTCGAGGAGCTCGGTTCGGGATGCCCTGGCCACGGTGCCATCCCTTTCGACGCTGTCGGCCGGTGTCTCCGACCTGGCGGTTTTCGACCGGTCCTGCCAGCCGTTGCCGTTGGCCGAGTGTGGAAGCCGCGATCCGTGCAATCAAGGCTCATTCCGACCGGGCGGTGACGTTCATGGCCCGTCCGGTCTCCGTTGGCGGTGGCCCGAACGCGTACCATGCCGGCTCGTGGAGGCAGCCGACGTCGTTGTGTCGGACGCCCCCCCTCGTCCGGCGGGCCGCGCTGAGGAGCGGCAGGCGGGAAGGAGCCCTTCGGACGGTGCCCGCCTCATGGGCTCGACCGCCGGCACGGCGCTGGGCTGGATGGTCCCCTTGGCCGCCGGTGTGGTGCTGGCGGCAGGGGTGCTGCTGCGGTTCTGGACTCGGTCTGATCTCTGGCTCGACGAGGCCCTGACCGTCAACATCGCCCGGCTGCCGGTGGGCCAGATCGCGGCCGCCCTGCGCCATGACGGGTCCCCGCCCCTCTACTACTACCTGCTCCACTACTGGATGGCCGCCTTCGGCACCGGGGACCTGGCGGTGCGCTCCCTCTCCGGGGTGCTCGGCGTGATCAGCCTGCCGCTGGCCTGGTTGTGCGGGCGCCGCCTCGGGGGTCGGGCGGTGGCATGGGCCTGCCTCCTGCTGGTCGCCAGCTCGCCCTTCGCCGTGCGCTACTCGACCGAGAACCGCATGTACATGCTCATCGTGGCTCTCACCCTGGTCGGGTACCTGAGCCTCGACACCGCCCTGCGGCGCCGGAGCCCGGCGGCGCTGGTCGGGGTGGCGGTGGTCACCGGCCTCCTGCTGCTGTGCCACTACTGGACCCTGTTCCTGGTGGCGGCGGTGATGGTGATGCTCGCCTGGCTGGCCTGGCGTGGCCAGGGCGCGGCCCGCGCCAATGCGCTCGGATCCCTGGTGGCGGTGGTGGCCGGCTTCGCCTTCCTCGTCCCCTGGCTCGGCATCTTCTGGTTCCAGCTGCGCCATACCGGCACCCCCTGGTCCCAGCCGGCCAGCTTCTCGGCCATGGTCAACGCGGTCAGCGACTTCGCCGGCGGCGGCACCAACGAGGGTCGCGCCCTCGGTCTGCTGTTCTTCGGTCTCGCCGGCCTCGGTCTGTTTGGCCTGGCGCGGGACCGCTGGCACATCGAGCTCGACCTGCGCACCCGTCCGGTCGGACGGGCGGTCGGCTTCGTGAGTGGGGCGACCCTCGCCATCGCCATAGTGGCCGGCTTCGCCCTGCGCAGCGCCTTCACCGAGCGCTACGCCGCCGTCGTCTTCGCCACGTTCATCCTGCTTGTGGCGGTGGGTCTGACGACCTTGGCCGACCGGCGGGTGCGCCTTGGTGTGCTGGCCGCCGCCGTCGCCTTCGGGCTGGCCGGGGCAGCCACCAACGTGACCACCGACCGGACCCAGGCCGGCGTCATCGCCGCCGCCATCCGGGCCGGCGCCCGCCCGGGTGACATCGTTGCCTACTGCCCGGACCAGCTGGGCCCGTCGGTCAGCCGTCTGCTCGGCCATGACCTCGAACAGGTGACCTACCCGCGCCTGACCCCGCCCCAGCGGGTCGACTGGGTCGACTACGCCAAGGTCAACCACGCCTCCGACCCGACCGCCCTGGCGACCAAGCTGCTGGCCCTGGCCGGAGGCAACCGGTCGATCTGGCTGGTGTGGTCGCCGGACTACCGGACCTTCGAGGGCAAGTGCGAGGCCCTCGAGTCCGCCGTGGCCGCCAAGCGTCCCCACTCGCAGGCTCTCGTGCTCCAGAACCCCACCGCCTACTTCGAGCACGCCAACCTCGACCGCTTCTGGCCGTCGTGAGGCGCCCGGCCCGGTCCCGGGCCGACGAGTTCCGGGCGGCGCTGGTCCCGTGGGTGCTGGCCCGGGTGCTGGTGCTGGCCGGCCTGGCTCTGGCCCGCTACCTGGTGTCCCACACCCATCCCGCCGCCGCCGGCACGGCCGTGCGGGCCCACGAGGGCCTCCTCGGCTGGGACGCCGGCTTCTACCGCGACATCGCCGCCTTCGGCTACGCCCGCCTTCCCCGCCAGGCGCTGCGCTTCTTCCCCCTCGTCCCGCTGCTGGCCCGGGCACTGAGCTACGTCACGACCTTGTCCAGGGGAGCCAGCCTCCTCGTCGTGTCCAACCTGGCGGCCCTGGTCGCCGGCATGCTCGTCTACCGCCTCGCCGGGCGCGAGACCGGCGACTCCGACCTTGCCCGGCGGGCGGCTTGGCTCCTGGCCGTGGCTCCGCCCGCCTACGTCCTGGTGATGGGCTACTCGGAGTCGACCATGCTGGTCTTCGTCCTGGCCGCCTTCCTGGCCGCCCGGTCGCGGCGCTGGTTGTGGGCGGCCGCCTTCGGATACCTGGCCGGTCTGACCCGACCCCTGGGGGTCCTGCTGGCGGGCGGTCTGGCGGTCGAGGCGTTGAGGGCGTGGAGGGCCGACCGGCGACGGCTGGCTCCGGCGCTGGTGGCGACGATCGCCCCGTTGGCCGGAGCCGCCACCTACATGGGCTGGGTGGCGGCGCGCTTCGGCAGCTTCTGGCTCCCGGTCACCATCCAGCAGCAGCACAACCTGCGGGGACACTTCGCCAACCCGGTCACCACCGTGCTCGACGACACCCGCGGCCTGTTCCACGGCCACATCGGCACCGGCCTGCACGTCCCGTGGCTGGCCGTCCTGGTGGTGCTGGCCGTGGTGGCCTTCCGGCTGTGGCCGGCCTCCTATGCGCTGTTCGGGCTGCTGGTGCTCGGCCTGGCGGCCAGCTCGGCCAATCTCGACTCGTTGGAGCGCTACGCCCTGTCGGCGTTCCCCTTCATCCTGACCGGCGCCGCCCTAACCGCCGACCAGCGCGTCGAGCGTTCGGTCCTCACCCTCTTCGGCGGGGCGCTCATGGCCTACTCGGTCCTCGCCTTCCTCAACGCCGTGGTGCCCTGACCCCGGGGGAGGTCGCGGCGAGCCCGAAAGCGTGGTGGCGTTCGACCCTGGCGGCCCGGCGGCCGCCCGCACCGTCGCCGTCGGGCGCCGGCGCGGGGACCGTGTCCGGGGCCCTGCCTGGGCTACCCTGCGATCGGCCCACGGCGGGTCCGAAGCGACCCACCCACGGGCCGAGCAACCACGGGAGTCGCCCGATGTCAGCGGAGCAGTCAGCGAGCCCCGGTGCGGGGGGCATCGGCGACGTGGTGGTCATCGGTGCCGGGCCGGCCGGCCTCACCGCCGCCTACCAGCTGGCCAAGGCCGGAGTCACCTGCACGATCCTCGAGGCCGACTCGGTCGTCGGTGGCATAAGCCGCTCGGCGGAGCGGGACGGCTGGCGCTTCGACATCGGCGGGCACCGCTTCTTCACCAAGGTCGGTGCCGTGGAGTCCCTGTGGCACGAGATCCTCGGGCCGGAGGACTTCCTGCTCCGGCCCCGCATGAGCCGCATCTACTACAACGGCACCTTCTTCGACTATCCCCTGCGGGCCGCCAACGCCCTGCGCGGCCTCGGGCCGGTCGAGGCGTCGTTGTGCGTGCTGTCCTACCTCTGGGCCCGCGTCCGCCCTCCCGCCGACCAGGACAGCTTCGAGGGCTGGACGGCGGCCCGTTTCGGGTGGCGGCTGTATCGCACCTTCTTCAAGACCTACACCGAAAAGGTATGGGGCGTGCCGGCCAGCGACATCAAGGCCGACTGGGCCGCCCAGCGCATCAAGAACCTCTCGCTGGCCAAGGCGGTCCTCAACTCGCTGCTGCCGCGGGGCAACCAGAAGGAGATCACCAGCCTGATCGAGGAGTTCCAGTACCCGAAGCTCGGTCCGGGGATGATGTGGGAGCGGGCCGCCGAGCTGGTCACCGGTGCCGGCAGCACGCTGGCGATGGGGACCACCGTGGCGTCGGTCCAGCACCGCGATGGTCGAGCGGTGGCCGTGCTCGCCATCGGCCCCGACGGAGAGACGACCCGCTACCGGGCCGACCATGTGGTGTCGTCGATGCCGCTGACCGAGCTGGTGCAGTCGATGGATCCACCGGCGCCGGCCGAGGTGCTTGAGGCGGCCGACGGCCTCAGCTACCGCGACTTCCTCACCGTGGCCCTGGTGGTGCCTGAGTCGGCCGGCTTCCCCGACAACTGGATCTACGTCCATTCCCCCGAGGTCCGCCTGGGCCGCATACAGAACTTCGGCTCCTGGTCCCCCTTCCTGGTCAAGGACGGGCGCACCTGCCTGGGCCTCGAGTACTTCGTGTTCGAGGGCGACGACCTGTGGGAGAGCTCGGACGAGGAGCTGGTCCGGCTGGGGACCGACGAGCTGGGTCGCCTGGGCCTGGTACGGCCCGAGGACGTCGAGGCCGGTTACGTGGTCCGCATGCCCAAGGCCTATCCCGTCTACGACGAGGGCTACCAGGACCGGGTGATGGTCCTGCGGCGCTGGCTGGAGGAGAACGCCGCCAACGTTCATCCCGTCGGCCGCAACGGCATGCACCGCTACAACAACCAGGACCACTCCATGTACACGGCCATGCTGACGGTGGAGAACATGCTGGGTGCGCACCACGACATCTGGTCGGTCAACGTGGAGGCGGAGTACCACGAGGAGAGCTCCGCCCCCGCCGGCGCGCCGTCCTCCAACGGGAAGGGGGCGATGTCGCCGGCGGGCACCGGACGCGACGCGCCGGTTCTGCCCCGGGCCCGGGTGGGCTGAGCCCGACGGTGTCTCGCTGGTGGCGGGCTCAGCTGACCGTCGCCGCCACCGGCCTGGCGCTGCGGCTGGCCTACGTGCTCATAGCCCGCCGCCACGCCGTGCTGTGGGGCGACGCCTACTACTACCACTACCAGGCCCAGCTGCTGCTGCAGGGCCGGGGCTTCATCGTCCCGTTCGACCTCCTCCACTTCCACCGGGTGACGGCGGCCGCCGATCACCCGCCGATGTTCACGTTGCTGCTCGCCGGCATCGACCTGTTGGGTGTCAGGTCCTTCGCCGCCCACCGGGTGGCGATGGCGGTCGTGGGCACCCTCAGCGTGGTGGTGGTCGGACTGGTCGGTCGTCAGGTGGGCGGTGACCGGGTGGGCCTCGTGGCTGCCGGCGTGGCCGCTCTGGATCCGAGCTTCTGGGTCAACGACGGCCTGGTCGAGTCCGAGACGCTGGTGATCCTCGCCACCGCCCTGGCCGTGTGGGCCGCCTACCGGTTCTGGGAGCGACCGGGCCCGTCCTCGGCGGGGGTGCTGGGCGCCGCCTGCGGTCTGGCCGCCCTGGTGCGGGCCGAAATGGCCCTGGTCGTCGTGGTCGTCGCCTTGCCGCTGGTGTGGTTCCGCCACCGCGGCCGGGCCCAGCCGGGGATGCTGCGGTCGGCGGGGGCGCTGCTGGCGGCGGCGACGGTGGTGGTGGCGCCGTGGGTGGGCCGCAACATGGTGGCCTTCGACCATCCCGTGTACCTGTCCGACGGTCTGGACGTCACCCTGACGGTGGCCAACTGCGACCAGAGCTACCACGGGGATTTCATGGGCTACTGGTGGCTGCCGTGCGCCACCGAGCACCCGCCTCCGGTGGGTTGGGACGAGTCCGATCAGGGCCGCTGGTACCGGGCCATCGCCTACCGCTACATGAAGGCCCACCCCGCCCAGGTGCCGGTGGTGGCAGCGGTCCGGGTGGGCCGGGTGTGGAACCTGTACCGGCCCCTGCAGCAGACCAGGCTCGACCTGATCGAGGGACGCGAGCTGTGGGTTTCCCGACTTGGCCTGGTCTGGTACTACCCGGTGGCCGCCGCCGCCGTGGCCGGAGGGGTCATCCTGCGCCGGCGGCGAACCCCGGTGCTGCCCCTGGGCGGGCTGGTGGTGGTGGTGTCGGCGGCGGTGGCGGTCAGCTACGGGAACACCCGATACCGGGCCGCCGCCGAGGTGGCGATGGCCGTGCTGGCCGCCGTGGCGGCCGACGCCCCCGTGCGCCGGTGGCGGAACGAACCGGCGGCGGTCCGCGCCGTGGGGGACCATGACCTCGTAGGGTCGCCGGCGTGAGGCCAACCGACCGGCCGGCGCCGGACCCTGGCGCGGCGATGGCCAAGGGGGGCCGCTTCCCCTGCTTCGACGGGTTGAGGGCCTTGGCGGCGGTGTCGGTGGTCGTGGTGCACACCGCCTTCTCGTCCGGCTTCAGCTTCCGCTCTGCCTACGGGTCCTACACCGCCCGCGCCGAAATCGGCGTATCCGTCTTCTTCCTCATCTCCGGGTTCCTGCTCTACCGGCCGATGGCCTCGGCCCATCTCGCCGGCCGTCCCTCGCCTTCGCCCCGAAGGTTCCTGGCCCGGCGGGCGCTGCGGATAGTGCCGGCCTACTGGCTGGCCCTCACCGTGCTGGCCTTCGGGCTTCACTGGTTGTCGCTCGGGCGCCCGGTCGACGCCCTGCAGTACTACGGCTTCGCCCAGATCTACAGCCGTACCCACGTCCTCGGCGGTATCAGCCAGGCCTGGTCGCTGTGCACCGAGGTCAGCTTCTACCTCTTCCTCCCCCTGTACGGCGCCCTTCTCGCCTGCGGGCGGCGGGACCGGACCGCCCGCCGGCAGCTCGGCCTGGAGCTGGCCGGCCTGGCCGCCCTGATCGGCACCAGCGCCGGGTTCCGGGCGTGGATCTTCATCGGCCGGCCCCGCCTGGCCGACCAGATGGCGGTCTGGCTGCCGTCGTACCTCGATCTGTTCGCCCTGGGCATGGCCCTAGCCGTCATGAGCGCCTGGTGGACCGAGCACGCCGAGGAACCGGATGTCTTGCGACACAAGGCGCAGCCGGCGGTCGCCTGGGTGCTGGCCGCCGCCCTGTACTGGCTCGTTTCCCACGCCGGCCTGCCGATCACGCCCCTGTACCGTGCGACCTATGCCCAGTCCATCGTGCGCCAGGAGCTCTACGGGCTCTTCGCCCTGTGCCTGCTGGCGCCGGCGGTCTTCGGGCCCCAGGACCAGGGCCTGGTGAGGGGCCTGCTGCGCTGGCGCCCGGTGGCCGCCGTCGGCGTGGTGTCCTACGGCGTCTACCTGTGGCACCAGGCCTTCGTGTCCGCCCTGCTGGGCTGGGCGCACCGGCCCATATTCGGTCTGCCGATGCACTTCCTCCTTCCGGCCACCCTGGGCCTGGCATCGGCGGCGGCGGCGGTCAGCTATCTCCTCGTCGAGCGGTTGTTCCTGCGGCTCAAGCCCCGCCGGGCTCGCCTGGACCTCGCCCCCGCTGAGGGCGTCGACGCCGACGGGGCGATGGGCGACGGGGTGGAGGCCGAACTGGTGCCGGCCTTGGTGAGCTCGTGACGACCCTGCTCGAGCGGGCCATCGGAGACGGGATCGGGCGGGAGCGGGCGCTGGCCGGTGCCCGGCGGGCCGGCCCCCTGGCGGCGGCGGGCATGGCCGCCAACGCCGCCAACGTCGTCGTGACCGTGGTGCTGGCCCGGCTGCTGACCGTGCGCGGCTATGGCTCGCTCAACCAGCTGGTGAGCATCTATCTGGTGCTGTCCATGCCGGGTTCGGCCCTGTTGGTGGCGGTGGTGCGGCGGGTGACCGGATGGGACGCCCGCGGCCGGGGCGCCCAGGTCGGTGACTGGGCGGTGAGGATCCTCCGCCGGGGTGCGGGGGCGGTGGCGCTGGTGGCGGCGATGGCCTGGTTGGCCCGGCACTGGATCGCCGGACGGATGTCCCTGCCGAACGCCGACGGCGTGCCCCAGGTGCTGGTGGCGGGAGCGGCCTGGGCCCTCTTGTGCGTCGAGCGGGGGCTGCTGCAGGCCCGGCGGGCCTATCCGGCGCTGGCCCGCAACCTGGCGGTCGAGGGTGCCGCCCGGACCGTGCTGACCCTGGTCCTGGTGGTGGCCGGGCTGGGCGTGGGCGGAGCGACCCTCGGCCTGCTCGGCGGGGTGGCCGTCGCCCTGGTCGAAGCGGCCCGGTCGGTGGGCCGCCGCCCGGTCGAGACGGCGCTCCCCGTCCCGGCCGGAGCCGGTCCCCGGCGGCACCAGAGGGATCTGGTGCCCGACGTCCTCACCGCCCTGGGGGCCCTCGCCCTCCTGGCCGTGTTGCAGAGCGCCGACGTGGTGCTGGTGGGCCGGCTGGCGCCGTCGCGGGTCGGGGCGTACGCGGCGGTGTCGGTGGCCAGCAAGGCCCTGGCCTTCGGGGCCCTGGTGCTGTGCGGCTTCCTGCTGCCCGAGGCGGCCACTCGCTTCGGTCAGGGTGAGCACGCCCTGCACGAGCTGGGCGTGGCCCTGGCGGTCCTGTCGGTTCCGTCGGCGACCCTGGTGGCGATGGCGGTGGTGGCCCACCGCCAGGTGATCGCGGTCTTCTTCGGTCCCCAGCTGGCGGGGTCCTCCTCCGCCCTGGTTCCCCTGGCCCTGGCAATGTCGGCCCTGGGGGCGACCATGCTCTTCACCCACTACCTGTTGGGCTTCGGCCGGCGGGTGGTGGTTGCCGTGCTCGCCGCCGGCGCCGTGGTGAGCGTGGTGGTGATGGCCGGGGCGGGCGGCAGCCCGGCGGCCACCGCCTGGCGCGACCTGTGCGTGCAGGCGGCGGTGGCGGCGGCGGCCGGGGCCCTGGTGCTGGGTCTGCCCCGCCCGAGGACCGCATGACGACGTCGATCGAGCGGGCCGGCGGTGCCGGGGAGGGCTCGGCGGGCGCCATCGAGGAGAAGCTCGGCGACCTGGCGGCGGCCGCCGGGCTGCAGCGCATCCACATCGTGGCCTGGCGCGACCTCGACGATCCCGAGGCCGGTGGCTCGGAGCTGCACGCCTCGACGATCGCCCGGGCGTGGGCGGCGGCCGGCATCGAGGTGACCGTGCGCACATCCAGCTTCGAGCCCGGGCCGGTCATCGTCACCCGCGACGGCTACCGGGTGGTGCGCAAGTCCGGGCGCTACCTGGCCTTCGCCCGCACGGCGCTGTCCGGCGGGCTCAACCGGGCCGGGCCCCGCGACGCCCTGGTGGAGATCTGGAACGGGATGCCGTTCTTCTCGCCGCTGTGGGCCCGTTGTCCCCGAGTGGTGTTCCTGCACCACGTCCACGCCGAGATGTGGCGCATGGTCCTGCCGCCCCGCCTGGCCCGCCTGGGCGAGGTGATCGAGTTCCGCCTCGCCCCTCCCGTGTACCGCCGCACCCCGGTGGTCACGCTGTCGGAGTCGTCGCGCCACGAGATCGTCGATCGCCTGGGGCTGGCGCCGGCCAACGTGTCGGTGGTGGCGCCGGGCGTCGACCCCCGCTTCGTCCCCCTACCTGCCAACCGGTCGACCGACCCGCTGGTGGTTGCGGTGGGCCGGCTGGTGCCGGTCAAGCGCTTCGGCCTCCTCATTGACGCTCTTGTTCAGCTGCGGAACCGTCACCCCAGGCTGAGGGCGGTGATCGTGGGGGAGGGCTACGAGCGCCCCGCCCTCGAGGCCCAGATCCGCGCCTCGGGGGCCGGGGACTGGCTGGCGCTGCCCGGGCGGCTGAGCGACGACGAGCTGGTCGAGCTCTACCAGCGGGCGTGGGTGGTTGCCTCCAGCTCCGCCCGCGAGGGCTGGGGCATGACCCTCACCGAGGCGGGGGCGTGCGGCACGCCGGCGGTGGCCACCGACATCGCCGGCCACCGCGACGCCGTCGTCCCCGGTGTCACCGGGCTGCTGTCGGCCCGTGCGGGCGACCTCGCCGCCGACCTCGACGCCGTGCTGTCGGGGCCCGCCCTGCGCCGACGGCTCGGCGAGGCCGCCCGCCGGCGGGCCGCCGGGCTGAGCTGGGACGCCACCGCCCTCGGCACGCTCAGGGTGGTGGCGGCGGCGGCCGGCGCCTGGCGCGCCCGCTGAGGCCGGCAGCCTCGGCCACGGCGTCGGCCACCAGGACCATCACGGCCATGAGGGCCAGGGTGTCGGCGATCTCGAAGTGGGCCGGCCAGCTGAACTCGGCCACGTAGCGGTGGGCGGCCTGGCCGCCGGTCACCACCACGTCGACCGCGACCAGCAGACCGGTCGCGGCCGCCACCACCACGGCACGGGCGTAGGGGACGGCGGCGGACAGCACCACCGCCGCCGCCGCCGGCGCCGCCGCCCATGGCCGCACCACGGCCCCCGCCATCGCCCCGGCTCCGACCGCCCCCAGGGCTACGGCCCACCACCGGCCGGAGCCGCCGGCGGGCCGGGACCATGGGGCGACCAGGTCGATGTCCGGAGAGGCCCAGGGCCGGCCGGCCGGCGCCGACCGGGGGAGCTCCGCCGCCATCCGTCCATCGGATGGCCCGCGCCGTCGGCGGCCGACAAGCAACGAGGCGGCGACCACGCCCAGGCAGGCCAGCAGGGCGCCGGCGGAAAGGGCCAGGGCGGCCCACACCCGGTTCTGGGGGGCCCAGCGCAACTGGACGGTCAGGTCGGGGGTGGGGGGATCGACCAGCCAGCCGTTGGCGTAGCCGTCCACCAGCTGGGGGGGCCCGAGCGAGCGGCCGGCCACCGTCGCCGTCCATCCCTGGTTGCGGCTCTCGCCCAGCACGACCCAGAACGGCGCGGTGGCGTTGGTGACCCGGAGGGTGGCGCTGGTCGTGGCCACCTTGGCCTCGGTGACCGTGGGCTTGGGCCCGGGCACCACCGGGGCGGCCTGCCCCGCCGGCGGGGGAGCCTGGCCCGCCGCCGGAGCGGATGGTCCGGCGGCCGGGGCCGCCTCGCCTCCGGGGGCGGAGTCAAGCACCAGGCGGTTGATGTCGATTCCGGCGCCGTGGCCGGTGGCGGTGGTCAGGACGTGGGCCCCGGCGGAGAGGTCGAGCGACGCTCCGGCGCAGGTCTGCACCTGCAGCTGGCCCAGGGCTGCGGCGGTGGCGCTCGACCCGGTCACCCGGACCGGCACGGCCTGGCCGTCGATGCTCAACAGGTCGCGCCGGCACGTCCCGGGCAGCTGGGCCGGCACCGGCGCGGCATGCAGCCCGTCGATGCCCACCTCGGCGATTCCGAGGGGTAGGGCGATGGCGCCGCCGCCGTAGTAGTCGGGAGTCGTGACCTCCCGCACGCCGGTGAAGGTGATGCGCAGGTGGCGCCCGGACACCGGGGGGAACGCCACCGTCACGGTGGTGGTCGCGCCGGGCCGGGCCGAGTCGGGGACCGCCGGCAGGGACAGCTGCCTGGTCCCGCCGTCGGCGCTCAGCTGGATTGCGGTGGGCACCGAGTGCCGGCCGTCGGCGTCGACGGTCAGGCTGACCTGGCTCAGCCGGACCGGGCGGGGCAGTTCGTATTCGAGCCACGAGCCGGTCTGGGGACCGAGGCCGGGGCTCCACGCCGTCGTCGGGTCCCCGTCGAGGGTGGCCGAGGCCCGGTCGCGGGGATCGCCGGGCAGGCGACCGGAGGAGTAGGCGACCAGCCCCGAGCCGTCGGAGCCGGGCACCCCCAGCAGGCGGTCGATCTGGTCGTCGGGGATGAGGGCCGACAGCGAGGAGGTGCCGCCCAGCGAGAAGCGGCGGGCGGTGGGCAGGTCGAAGGTGCGGGCCAGGTTGACCTCGGGGTCGGTGCGGGGCGGTACCGAGGGGCCCCGCAGCCTGGTCATCACCAGGGTGAGGCGGTGCTGCAGCGACGCCGCCCCCGTCCGGTCGAGCAGGTCGGTCGGGAGGCGCAGCACCTCGCTGGCCTGCATGCCCGCCACCCTCACCTCGGCGAAGCCCACTCCCGACAAGCCGCCGTAGTAGGAGCGCAGGCCGGTGTTGGTGTCCTCGACGGTGATGCGCAGGGTCCGGAACCGGCGGGGGCTGAACCTGACCGTCTGGCCGGCGGCGGTGCGCGACGCCGGCCCGAGGGACACGGTGAGCGGTTGCCGCCCGTCGAATCGCAGGGTCACCCTCGTGATCCAGCGGTTCCGGGGCCCCGACAGCGGTTGCACCAGGTTCACCGTCCCGGTGGTGACCGGGCTCGGGTAGCCGATCTGCAGGAACTGTCCCACCGCGTTGTCGAAGGCGGCGACCGTCCAGGCGGTGTCGAGGTTGCCGTCCACCGCGTTGTAGGGGCGGTTCTCGGGCGTGTAGGTGATCGGGTTCCCGTAGCTGCTGGCCTGCACCGAGGACACCCCGGTGAGCTCGGCCACCGTCCTGGTGGAGTCGCCGGCGGAGTCCGGGAAGAGGTCCAGCGGCTCGGCCCGGGGGTCGGGGACCAGCGCCTTCTCCCCCGCGGTCTGCACGTAGCCCCGGTTCTCCCGCACCGTTCCCCACTGGAGGTCCTGGCGGGCGTTGGTGTCGGTGACCACCAGGCTGGCCCCGGAGGCCAGCACCTTTCCCAGCCCGGAAGGATCGCCGGCCAGGGAGCCCGAGTACACCACGGTCGGGTCGGCGTCGAGCAGGCCGGCGGCGGCGGCGTCGACCATGCCCTCGCCGTCGCCGTCCATGACCAGTGGCCCGGTGCCCGACTCGGCCCGCAGGATCGGCCGGGCACCGGGGACGGCGAAGACAGCCAGGGGCGGGGGATAGGCGGCGTCGGAGGCCAGACCCAGCTCGGTCTCGTCGACGATGGGCTCGGCCGCCCGGGTGGCCGATGGGGGGCCGAAGGCCCCCACCGGCACCAGGCCGGTGGGGGCGGGGTTGAACAGCTGCCAGGTGGGCCGGGGGCGGGGGGTGTTGTAGCGCTGGGTCTGCAGGTCGGAGCGGACCAGCACGTCACCAGCGCTGATCATGCGGGCCAGCGGGGGCAGGCTGGCCGGCTCGAAGATGCCCTCCTGCAGTCGGCCGTCGAGGGCGTCGAGCAGATCCACCGAGCCGGGCGAGCCGTAGGGGACGAGCTCGCGGGCGACGTAGGGCCGGTCCATGAGGCCGGGCTCGACGGGATCCACGGTGTCGCCCCAGGTGTAGGCGGCGAAGTCGCTGCCGGGCAGGCCGAGCACCCGGGTGTCGGAGCGCATGCCGGCGCCGGCCGCGGCGACGGCGTCGGGGGAGAAGCCGGATTGCAGGAAGGCGGCGGCCTGGGTGTACCAGGACGGGATCGTCTCCGCCCGGGCGAGGTTGGGGGCCACCATCTGGCCCGTCCACAGCGCTGGCAGGTCGGCGGCCACCAGGCCGGCGGCGGCCCCGGCGGCCAGCAAGCCGGCCAGGCGGGCCCGGCTCACCGCCGCCATCACCGCCGCCCCCATGAGACAGGACAACCCGAGCAGGACCAGCGGGGTGGCCCGGTTGGTGCTGCGCAGGGCCAGTCCAACCGTGGATCCGGTGGCACCGGCCTTGAACAGGACGCCCAGGGGGGAGGGGTCGGCGAAGGGGTGGGTGCCCACGCTGATCACCGTGCCGACGAGGACCAGGGCGACGAAGTAGAGACGCTGGCGCCAGCGCACGGTGAGAGCGGCCAGCACCCCCAGCACCGGCACGGCGAAGCTGACGGCGATCAGCCACAGCGACTGCATGTAGCCCGAGGCCATGGGCAGGTAGAGGCCCAGCTTGTCCTGGCCGTAGAAGTACCAGTAGCCCAGGCCCCGCAGCGCCTCGGAGGCCAGGCTGGTGACCGACACCGTCTGGACCGTCTCGGTGTAGCGCAGGATGTTCATGCCGTAGCCGGCCTCGATGCTGAGCCCGGCCATCCACCACAGCGAGACCCCGGTGGCGAGGGCGGCCACCTTGGCGGTGGTCGCCAGCGCCCGTCGCCAGGCCACCTCGCCGCTGATCAGCGCCCAGCCGACCCAGAGCACCGGGGCCACCCCGGCGAAGACCAGGGCGGTGGCGTTGATGCTGCCGACCAGGGCCACGACGACGGCGAAGGCGGCCGGATGGCGCCAGCCCCCTCGCCGCAGTGCCCGGGCCACCAGACCCAGCATCCAGGGCAGCCCCGCCCACGGCAGCAGGATCGCCGACAGCCGGGCCTCGTAAGCCAGCAGGTAGGGGCTGAGCATGTAGGCCATGGCGGCCACCCCGGCCCCGACCGACCACGCCCCCGGGCGCGGTCTTGCCCCCGTCGACGCTGGGGCGCCGGCGGGTGTGCCGGCGGGGGGCACCAGGGTCGCCAGGACGAAGAGGATCCCGAGCCCGGCGGTCCACAACAGGGTGGCGAGCCAGAGCCGCTGGGCCACCCAGACGGGGGCACCGAGCCGGGCGACGATCCAGTACCACGGCCCCATCGGCAGCAGGTAGCCGATGTTCTGGTGCGACACCGTGCCCATGGCCAGGTGGGGATCCCACATCGAGACCGCCCGCGCCATCAGCCGACCAGGGTCGAGGTAGAGGTACTGCTTGGTGTCCGACCCGACTCGACCGGGGGCGGTGAGCATCAAGGGCAGGTAGGCAACTGCCGCCAGGGCCAGGGCCACCAGGGTCCGCCCTCCGGCTCCGGCACCGATGCCGGCCCACCGGGGCCCCCGTCGGGTGGCGGCGGGGGGGTCGCTGGTCACTCGGGGATGGGCGGGCCGGCGGTGCTCGACAGGCGGCCCGGTAGTGTAGGCACCGGCCGCCGGGGTTGAAGCGACGCACCGGCGGCGCTGAAGCGGTGCACCGGCGGGGTTCAAGCATGGTGGCGGGATGACCGCATCCGGGGATCACCGCCGTCCGGTTGGCGACCGCAACCGGGCGCCGGTCACGCCCGGCGCTGCCGGGGCGAGGAGGCCGAAGTGTCCCGCATGACGGGGGAGCGACCGATGCCTGGGGCCACCCCCGACTCGCTCATCGCCCTCCACGACGCCGGCTACCGCGAGCTGGCCGCCCGGCTTGGCCCGGGACTCGTGCTGGACGTCGGCTGTGGCACCGGATTCGAGACGGTGAAGCTGACCGGGCCTGGCCGGGTGGTGGTGGGCGTCGACTACGACCCGGCCACCGCCGCCGGGGCTCGCTCCCAGTGGCGCCAGGCCGGCCTGTTGACGGCGTGCATGGACGGTGGCCGGCTGGGGCTGGCCACCGCCAGCTTCGACTGGGTCTGCTCCTCCCACCTGGTCGAGCACTTCGTCCGTCCGGCCGACCACGTCGGCGAACTGGCCCGGGTGCTCAAGGACGACGGCAGCCTCCTGCTGGTGACCCCCAACCGGCCGGCCGACTTCGAGAACCCGTTTCACGTCGCCCTGATGGAGAGGGAGGAGCTGGCCGCTCTCCTGTCGGGCTCCTTCGGTGAGGTGTGGGTCGGGGGGCTGGACGGGACCCCGGCGGTGAAGGCGGACTTCGGTAACCGTCGGGCCCGGGCCCAGCGGATCCTCGCTCTCGACGTGTTCGACCTGCGTCACCGGATCCCGCACCGCTGGTATGTCGGGCTCTACACCCGAGTGCTGCCCCTCGCCTACCGACTCATGGCGCGGCGAGACAGCGGGGGCCACTCCGGCATCACCGCCGAGGACTTCTTCGTTACCGACGAGGTGGACCACACCACCGTGGCGCTGCTGGCCGTGGCACGGCGACCGAGGCGCTGAGGACAGTCACACCCTCCGGTCGGCGCCCGGAAAATGAGATCGGTCGGGGGCGAAGGGCTGTAGAGGGATCGCCGCCGATCAGACGTGGTAGTCGCGGGCGACCGGGGCGAGCAGGGCCGCCCCGTAGCGCCAGGCCCCCGAGGACCACACCCGACAGTAGGCGGTGAGACCCCGCACCGCCCCGGCTCCCGTGGGGCAGAAGTGGATGCCGTCGGGGGCGCGCACCCGGGCGGCGGGCTGACCGGTGGCCGGGTTGGTGTAGGTGCATGGCTCGTGGGGGAGGCAGGGCAGGTAGTCGGTGTAGCGGCCGTGGTCGAGCACGGCCTGGCCGGCGTCCTCGAAGCGGGCGTCGGTCCACGTGCCGGCGATGACCCGCCACACGTCCGACAGCTCCCCGGGGGTGGGGGACCCGTCGCGGAAGGCGGGGGCGCTGGACCAGTAGACGGTGACGCCGTGGGCCGAGAAGATCCGCATGGCCTGCTCGGCGTCGGCGGTGTACTTGGCCACCAGCGCCGCGCCGCTGTAGGGCTGGCCGGTGACCGGATCGTGCATGCACCGGGTGAAGGCGTTGCCGGCGAACTCCACCACCGCCGCCTGGGGGTGGAAGGAGCTGAGCTCGGCGTCGAGCCGGGGGAGCCAGTCGCACAGGGCGGTGCCGCCGAATGCCATGGTGTCGACGGCCGCCCGCCCGGAACCGGTGGCGTCGAGGGAGAAGTCCTGCTCCGCCTCCCAGGCCAGCGAGTCGCCCATCAGGAGGATGTGCACCGGGCGCTCCGCCGGGGCGCCGGCGGCCGGACCCAGGCGGCCTCCGAGGATCACCGAGAACGACGCGGCCAGCACGAGCACGACAGCGATCCGGAACCCCGTGAACAATGTCTGGCCGCGCCCCGCTGTCGTGTCCATTCTCCGATCGAGTGGACTTGTTCCCCATTTCGCAGCTCGGGAGTCGGTTCCCTGCCGCTGTCTCGGGGGGACCGCGGATCAGCGACCCGACCGCTCCGGGCTCCCGGAGCAACGGGGAGCCTCAGGAGGGCTGGTCGGCGGGGCAGGCCCCGGCCGGGTCGGCGTAGCGGTGGTCGGCCGACCACGGACCGTCCAGCCACGACTGTGGGGGCTCGCCGAGGTGCCAGGCCGGGCCGACCGCCGCCATGAACGCCGTTGCCAGCCGGGCCGCCCCGGTGGGGCAGAGGTGGGTGTTGTCGACCGTGCGGGCCCGGCTCCAGCCCCCGCCGGCGACCGGCAGCCAGGCCGAGTAGTTGCCGTCGACCTCGAGGGCCGAGGCCAGGGGAAGGAAGCTGACCCGGGCGGGCTCGGCGCTCGCCGCCGCCCGGGCCGCGTCCGACCAGGCCCGGCGCTGGGCTTCGACCGCTGCCATCTGCGCCGGCGTCTCCCCGTCGCGTTGGCCCACCTTGGGGAACTCCAGCAGCACCACGCCGTCGACCCCGTCGCCGGGGGCCATCAGCTCGGCCAGGGCGGACCGGAGGAGGGCCCGGTAGGCGGCGGGCTCGGTGGCCGCGGCCCGGTTGTCCCAGCTCCACATCCCCACGACCACCTCAGGACGCCACCGGGCGATGTAGCCGGGCCAGTCCGCCCGCCAGCTGGTCGTCGAGGTCAGCCCCCAACCGGGGAAGGCCAGACTGCGGACCACCGCCTCGCCGGTTGACTGCAGCTCTGCCGCCAGCGCCGGCTCCTCGGTGTTCATGACGCTGTCGCCGATGACCAGCACCCGCAGAGGGTCGGTCCCGGTCGGGGAGCGGGACAGGGCGAACGGCTCTCCGGCCAGCATGGCTCCGCCGGCGGCGGTGGCCGAGTGGAGCACCGGGGCGGCCCTGACCGCCGCCGGGGCGGCCACCGCCACCGCCCCGGTGGAGGCGAGGATGGCGCCCACCGTGGCCGCCGCCGTGCCCGGCAGCATGAGGCGCCGGCGCCAGCCGGAGGGGCGCCAGCGGCGGGCGGGCCCCTCCACCAGCAGGTAGCTGGCGGTGGTCAGGGCTCCTGTTACGGCCAGGCGGGCCAGGTCGGCCAGCGCCGGCGCCAGCCCGATCGAGCGAGGGCTCAGCAGGACGAAGACCGGCCAGTGCCACAGGTACAGCCCGTAGGACACCCGCCCGACGGCCCGGAGGGGACGCGCTGCCAGGCACCGGCCCAGCCGGCCGGGGTCGGGCCGGCTGACCGAATCGACCACCAGTCCCGCCAGCACGGCGGCGGCCAGGAAGCCGCCGTCGTACATCCAGGACGGGGTGCCCGACAGCAGGGTCATGGCCGCCACCAGGCCCAGGCCGCCGGCCCAGGACAGCGCGGTCAGGGCCGGGCCGGAGCGCGTCCGGCGGCGCCGGCCGGCAAGCACGGCGAGGCCGGCCCCGACCAACAGCTCGAAGGCCCGCGAGTCGGTGCCGTAGTAGGCCCGGCTTGGATCCGCCGATCCGTTCGCCAGCCAGGCCATGGTCGCCGCCGACCCGGCGACGGCGGCGGCGATGACGCCGAGGCTCAGGGCCCGCCACCGGTGCCGGCCCAGGCGGAGCAGGCCGATCAGGACCAGGGGCCACGCCAGGTAGAACTGCTCCTCGATGGCCAGGGACCAGGTGTGCTGGAGGGGTGAGGGGGCGGCGAACTGGGCGAAGTAGGACTGATGGGCGGAGATGAGGTGCCAGTTGGCCACGTACGCCAGGGCCGACAGGGCGTCGGCCCGGAGGGCGGAGCGGTCGATGGTCCCGCCGGCCCAGCCGACGCCGGCCAGGGTGACCAGCAGAACCACCAGGGCCGGCAGCAGCCGCCGGGCCCGCCGAGCCCAGAACCGGCGCAGCGAGATCCGCCCGGAGGCCGACCACTCGCCGAGCAGGAGCCCGGTAATCAGGAAGCCGCTCAGGACGAAGAAGACGTCCACCCCGAGGTAGCCCCCACCGGCGGCCGGCAGTCCCAGGTGGTAGGCGACCACACCGGCGACGGCCACCGCCCGCAGCCCGTCGAGGGCCGGCATGTGTCGAGGCTTCACCACGTTCTGGGGGCCGGCGGTCACTTCCACCCTTTGAATCGGCCGGCGGGGCCGTCATTGAAGGTCCCGGTGGCCGCCGCCGGCCCCCTTGGCTACCGTCGCCCCGTGCTGGTGGTGGGCTTAACCGGAGGGATCGGATCGGGGAAGTCGACGGTGTCGGCCCTGCTGGCCCAGCGGGGGGCGGTGGTGATCGACGCCGACCTGACCACCCGGAAGGTGCAGGCCCCCGGCGGCCCGGCCTACCAGCCGATCATCGACCGCTTCGGCGCCGGCGTGGTCGCCCCCGACGGAAGCCTCGACCGGCCCGCCCTCGCCGCCCTGGTGTTCTCCGACCCGAAGGCGCGCACCGACCTGCAGGCCATCGTGTGGCCGGCGGTGGGCCAGTCCATGGCCGCCCAGATGGCCGAGCACGAGGGCACCGACCGGGTGGTGGTGATGGACATCCCGCTGCTGGCCGAGTCATCCAACCAGCGCCCGTATCTGGCCGGGGTGATCGTGGTGGACTGCCCGCCGGAGCTGGCCGTCGAGCGGCTGGTGACCCAGCGGGGGATGACCGCCGAGGACGCCCGGGCGCGGATGGCGGCCCAGGCGACCCGCGAGGCGCGCCTGGCCCGGGCCGACTTCGTCATCGACAACTCCGGGGATCTGGACCATCTCGAGCAGGAGGTCAAGCGGGCCTGGGAGTGGATCGAGGCCCTGCCCGCTGTCACCGCCGGTTGACGTATTTCGGTGGCCGCCCGGGCCGGGCCCGCCGGTACCCTTGATCCGGCCATGTCCTCCTCCCCGGTGCCTTTCCGCGTCGTCAGCGACTTCGCCCCGGCCGGTGACCAGCCCAAGGCGATCGCCAGCCTGGCCGAGGGGGTGAGGAGGGGCGACCGGTTCCAGACCCTGCTCGGGATCACCGGGTCGGGCAAGAGCGCCACCATCGCCTGGACCATCGAGGCCGTCCAGCGCCCGACCCTGGTCATCGCCCCCAACAAGTCGCTGGCCGCCCAGCTGGCCAACGAGTTCCGCGAGCTGTTCCCCGACAACCGGGTGGAGTACTTCGTCTCCTATTACGACTACTACCAGCCCGAGGCCTACATACCCTCAAGCGACACCTACATCGAGAAGGACTCGTCCATCAACGACGAGGTGGAGCGGCTGCGCCACTCCGCCACCGCCGCCCTGCTGACCAGGCGCGACGTGATCGTGGTGGCCTCGGTCTCCTGCATCTACGGCCTGGGCTCCCCCGAGGAGTACCGGGGGCGGACCCTGATGATCACCCAGGGCCAGGAGGTCGACCAGCGCCAGATCCTCTCCCGCCTGATCGAGATGAGCTACGAGCGCAACGACATGAACCTGGTGCGGGGCAAGTTCCGGGTCAGGGGCGACACCATCGAGCTCCACCCGGCCTACGAGCCCAACGCCGTCCGCATCGAGCTTTTCGGCGACGAGGTGGAGCGGATCAGCCAGTACGACCCCCTCACCGGCGAGCTCCTGGGCGACCTGCGTGACCTGGCCGTCTACCCCGCCACCCACTACGTCGCCGGCGACGAGCGCATGCGCAAGGCCATCCTGGGCATCGAGGAGGAGTTGCAGCAGAGGCTGGCCTTCTTCGAGAAGGAGAACAAGCTGCTCGAGGCGCAGAGACTGCGGATGCGGACCCAGTACGACCTCGAGATGATGGCCGAGGTCGGGTTCTGCAGCGGGATCGAGAACTACAGCCGCCACATCGACGGCCGCACGCCGGGCGAGCCCCCCTTCACCCTGCTCGACTTCTTCCCCGACGACTTCCTGATCGTCATCGACGAGAGCCACGTGACCGTGCCCCAGCTGCACGGCCAGTACGAGGGAGATCGGTCCCGCAAGGACACCCTGGTCGAGCACGGCTTCCGGCTGCCGTCGGCGGTGGACAACCGACCCCTGCGCTTCGACGAGTTCTACGCCCGCGTCAACCAGTGTGTGTTCCTGTCCGCCACCCCGTCGCCCTACGAGATCGCCGAGTCCACCCAGGTGGTGGAGCAGATCGTGCGGCCGACCGGGCTGGTCGATCCCGAGGTCGTCGTCAAGCCAACCAAGGGCCAGATCGACGACCTGATCGACGCCATCAACGAGCGGGTGGCCAAGGGGGACCGGGTGCTCGTCACCACCCTGACCAAGAAGATGGCCGAGGACCTGACCGACTACCTGCTGGAGATGGGGCTGCGGGTCCGCTACCTGCACTCCAACATCGACACCATCGAGCGGATCGAGATCCTCCGCGACCTCCGGCTGGGGGAGTTCGACGTGCTGGTCGGCATCAATCTCCTGCGGGAGGGCCTCGACCTGCCCGAGGTATCCCTCGTGGCGATCCTCGACGCCGACAAGGAGGGTTTCCTCCGCAGCGAGACCTCTCTCATCCAGACCATCGGAAGGGCGGCCCGTAACGTGGACGGCCAGGTCATCATGTACGCCGACAAGGTGACCGACTCGATGCAGCGGGCCATATCCGAGACCCAGCGCCGCCGCTCCCTCCAGCAGGCCTACAACGCCGAGCACGGCATCGACCCCCAGACCATCCGCAAGGCCGTCACCGACATCCTCGCCCACCTGCGCCCCGAGGGCGGCGGGGTCGCGCCCACCCCGACCCGCGAGCGGCGGGGCCGCCGGGCCCGCAGCGACTTCGCCGAGCTGCCCCGCGAGGAGCTGGACCGGCTGATCCGGACCCTCGAGGAGGAGATGCACGACGCCGCCACCGACCTCCGCTTCGAGTACGCCGCCCGGCTGCGCGACGAGATCAACGACCTCAAGCGGGAGCGGAGGGAGCTGGTCTAGATGTCGGAGTCACTGGTCGTCCGGGGCGCCCGCGAGCACAACCTCAAGAACGTCAACCTGGAGCTGCCCCGCGACCGCCTCATCGTGTTCACCGGCCTGTCCGGTTCTGGCAAGTCCTCGCTGGCCTTCGACACCATCTACGCCGAGGGCCAGCGCCGCTACGTCGAGTCCCTCTCCTCCTACGCCCGGCAGTTCCTCGGGCAGATGGACAAGCCCGACGTCGACTTCATCGAGGGCCTGTCGCCCGCCATCTCCATCGACCAGAAGTCGGCCTCCCGCAACCCCCGGTCGACGGTCGGCACCATCACCGAAATCTACGACTACCTCAGGCTGCTCTACGCCCGAGTGGGCGTCCCCCACTGCCCCAACTGCGGGCGCCCCATCACCCGCCAGACCCCCCAGCAGATCGTGGACCGGATCCTCGAGCTGGACGACGGGGTCCGGTTCCAGGTGCTGGCCCCGGTGGTCAGGGGCCGCAAGGGCGAGTACGAGGGCCTGCTGGAGGAGCTGGCCCGCTCCGGCTACGCCCGGGCCCGCATCGACGGCGAGCTCCACGAGCTGGCCGATCCCCCCAAGCTGGCCCGCTACGAGAACCACACCATCGAGGTGGTCGTCGACCGCCTGGTGCGCCGGGCGGGCATCGAGCGCCGGCTCACGGACTCACTGGAGACAGCCCTGTCCCTGGCCGAGGGGGTGGCGGAGGTCCAGCTGGTGGGGGCCAAGGGCGAGGAGGGGGAAGGGGAGATCCTCACCTTCAGCCAGCACCTGGCCTGCTCCAGCTGCGGGCTGTCCTTCGACGAGCTGGCTCCCCGCAACTTCTCCTTCAACTCGCCCTACGGCGCCTGCCCGCACTGCGCCGGCCTCGGCACGCGCTACGAGGTGGACCCGGAGCTGGTGGTCCCCGACCCGGATCTCTCCATCGCCGACGGGGCGGTGGCGCCGTGGGGCGGCAACCGGGGCGAGTACTTCACCCGGGTGCTGGACGCCGTGGCCCGCACCTACGGCTTCTCCGCGTCCACCCCGTGGAAGAAGCTCAAGAAGTCCGAGCAGAAGGTGCTGCTCTACGGCTCGGGCACCAAGCAGGTCCACGTCGAGTACCGCAACCGCTACGGCCGGACCCGCTCCTACCACACCCATTACGAAGGGGTGGTCCCCTACCTGCAGCGCCGCCACTCGGAGGCGGATTCGGACCACATGCGGGAACAGATCGAGGGCTACATGCGGGAGGTGCCCTGTCCGGAGTGCGACGGGGCCCGGCTGCGGCCCGAGTCGCTGGCGGTGACGGTGAGCGGGCGCAACATCCGCGACCTGTGCGACCTGTCCATAGGGGACGCCGCCGCCGCCCTGGCCGAGCTGACCCTCACCGAGCGGGACCACCTGATCGCCGACCGGGTGCTGCGCGAGATCCGGGCCCGCATGCAGTTCTTGCTCGACGTGGGTCTCGACTACCTGACCCTCAACCGCTCGGCGGGGACCCTGGCCGGGGGCGAGGCCCAACGCATCCGGCTGGCCAGTCAGATCGGCTCCGGGCTGGTGGGGGTGCTCTACGTCCTCGACGAGCCCTCCATCGGCCTGCACCAGCGCGACAACCGCAAGCTGATCGACACCCTGGTGCGTCTGCGGGACCTGGGCAACACCGTGATCGTTGTGGAGCACGACGAGGAGACCATCCGGGTCGCCGACCACATCGTCGACATCGGCCCGGGGGCGGGCGAGCACGGCGGCGAGGTCGTGTGCTCGGGCCCGCTCAAGGAGCTGCTGCGCACCAAGGCCTCCATCACCGGCCAGTACCTGAAGGGGACCCGGAGCATTCCGGTCCCCGCCATGCGTCGGGAGCCGGGGGAGGAGTGGCTGGCGGTGCGGGGGGCCCGCGAGCACAACCTCAAGGACGTCGACGTGGAGATCCCGCTGGGATGCCTGGTGTCGGTCACCGGGGTGTCGGGGTCGGGCAAGTCCACCCTCGTCAACGACATCCTCTACCGCGCCCTCATGCAGAAGGTCTACAAGTCCAAGACCGTGCCCGGTCGGCACCGGCGCATCGACGGGGCCCAGTTCCTCGACAAGGTCATCAACATCGACCAGTCACCCATCGGGCGCACGCCCCGGTCCAACCCGGCCACGTACACGGGAGTGTTCGACTCCATCCGCCGGCTGTTCACCCAGACCCAGGAGGCCAAGGTCCGCGGTTACCAGCCCGGTCGCTTCTCGTTCAACGTGAAAGGGGGACGGTGCGAGGCCTGTGCCGGCGACGGCACCATCAAGATCGAGATGCACTTCCTCCCCGACGTGTACGTGCCGTGCGAGGTGTGCAAGGGCGCCCGCTACAACCGCGACACACTCGACATCGCCTTCAAGGGCCGCAACATCGCCGAGGTCCTCGACATGTCATGCGAGGAGGCCCAGGAGTTCTTCGCCAACCAGCCCGCCATCGCCCGCCACATGGAGACCCTGGTGGACGTGGGCCTGGGCTACGTGCGCCTCGGCCAGCCGGCGCCGACCCTCTCCGGTGGCGAGGCCCAGCGGGTGAAGCTCGCCAGCGAGCTGTCCAAGCGTTCGACCGGCCACACCATCTACATCCTCGACGAGCCGACCACCGGGCTCCATTTCGAGGACGTGCGCAAGCTGCTGAACGTGCTGAGCCGGCTGGTGGACCAGGGCAACACGGTGCTGGTCATCGAGCACAACCTCGACGTGATCAAGACGGCGGACTGGATCATCGACCTCGGCCCCGAGGGGGGCGCCCGTGGCGGCACGGTCGTGGTCGAGGGCACCCCGGAGACGGTGGCCAAGACGGGCGACAGCTATACGGGCCGCTTCCTCGCCCCCCTGCTCGGGGTCTGACCCGCCGGCCTGGGCAATCCGGAACGGTCCGGTCCCCCCGTAGATCGGCTCAGGTGATCGCCAGCATCCGCTCGAGCGCGACCTTGGCCCACCGGGCGGTGTCGGGCTCGACGGTGATGCGGTTGCGGACCTCGCCTTCGACCAGGCCCTCGAGCACCCAGGCCAGGTGGGCGGCGTCGATGCGGAACATGGTCGAGCACGGGCAGATCAACGGGTCGAGGGAGACCACGTGGCGGTCCGGGTGCTCGGCCGCCAGCCGCTGCACCAGGTGGATCTCCGTGCCCACGCCGATGACCGAGCCGGCCGGGGCGGCGTCGACGGCTCGGATGATGAAGTCCGTGCTGCCCACCTGGTCGGCCAGGGCGACCACGTCGTGGGCGCACTCGGGGTGCACGATCACCAGCCCCCCCGGGTTCTGGGACCGGAAGTCGGCGATGTGCTCGGGGCGGAAGCGCTGGTGGACCGAGCAGTGGCCCTTCCACAGCAGGAAGGTCGCCTCCTTGACCTCGGCCTCCTGGAGGCCGCCCCTCTCCAGCCGGGGGTTCCAGACCCGCATGTCGGCCTCGGTGAAGCCGAGCTGGTAGCCCGTGTTGCGGCCCAGGTGCTGGTCGGGGAAGAACAGGACCTTGTCCCCTCGGGCGGTCTGGCCGTCGAGGCCGAGCGCCCAGGTGAGCACCGCCCGGGCGTTGGAGGAGGTGCACACCGCTCCCCCCTTCTCGCCCACGAAGGCCTTCAGGGCGGCCGAGGAGTTCATGTATGTGATCGGCACCACCCGCTCCACGTCGGTCACCTGCTCCAGGGCGTCCCAGGCCTCCTCCACCGCCTCGATGTCGGCCATGTCGGCCATGGAGCAGCCGGCGTTGAGGTCGGGCAGCAGGACCTGCTGGTGGGGGCCGGTGAGGATGTCGGCCGACTCGGCCATGAAGTGGACCCCGCAGAAGACCACGTAGCGGGCGTCGCCCCGGTCGGCGGCGATCCTCGACAGTCCGAAGGAGTCGCCGCGGGCGTCGGCCCACACCATGACCTCCTCCCGCTGGTAGTGGTGGCCCAGGATCAGCAGCTGGGATCCCAGGGCGGACTTGGCCGCCCCGATGCGGCGGGCCAGCTCGTCGGCGGGCGCGGCCGCATAGCCGTCGGGTAGGGGCGCTTGCAGGCGGAACATTCGGTTGTGCCTCCCTGGGAGGTGGTGCTCCGCTTGCGGCCGGCGGGGACAGCCTGGTCGCCCATCCGCGGGGTTGTCGGCCACGGAGCAGATATGTCCACCGGATGCCAGGCCGGTGTTTGGTTACAACTGTATTGCGCCCGGCCGCATTCCGCACAGATCCCGCATGGATGCCGGCTTCCGGGCCAGGCCCGGCGCCCCACGCCACCGGCGGGCCGGGCCTCCGGCTCGCCGAATCCCCGCCCGCCTGCTCGCCGGCCGCCCAGCCGCCCGGACGCCCCTGCCGGCCCGACGTCGCCGCCCTCCACGGCCGAGGTCGGGACCGCCCCGCCCCGGCCGGGGCGGTCCCACCCGGGGCCCGGATTCGTTGTCGGGTGCCGGGCCGGGTGCGGCACAGTAGGTGGGTGGTGCAGCGACCCCCGGCCGGCACGATCCCCGACGCCCCCGGCTCCTACCAGTTCCGCGACGCCGACGGGCGGGTCATCTACGTGGGCAAGGCCCACTCCCTGCGCCAGCGCCTGTCCAACTACTTCCAGAGCCCGTCGGCCCTGCCCCCCCGCACCGCCCAGATGGTGGCGGCGGCGGCCACCGTCGAGTGGATCCAGGTCCGCAACGACGTCGAGGCGCTCATGCTCGAGTACAACCTGATCAAGGAGCATCGGCCCCGCTTCAACATCCGGCTGCGGGACGACAAGAGCTATCCCTTCCTGTCCATCACCATGGACGACGAGTGGCCGCGGGCGGCGGTCATGCGAGGCCAGAAGCGCAAGGGCGTGCGCTACTTCGGGCCCTACGCCCACGCCTACGCCATCCGCGAGACCCTCGACCTGCTGCTGCGGTCCTTCCCCATCCGGACCTGCTCGGACGCCAAGCTGGGCCGCCACCAGCGCCTGGGCCGGCCCTGCCTCCTGTACCACATCGAGCGTTGCAGCGGTCCGTGCATCGGGGCCATCGACCACGACGCCTACGGGCGCCTGGTCGACGAGCTGGCCGAGTTCCTCGACGGCAACACCGAGCCGGTCGTGCGCCGGCTGGAGTCCGCCATGGTCGAGGCCTCCGGGGCGCTGGAGTTCGAGCGGGCGGCCCGCATGCGGGACCGCCTGGTCAGCGTGCGCAAGGCGATCGAGCGCCAGCAGATGGTGACCGACCGGCCCGAGGACCTCGACGTGGTGGGCATCTCCGAGGACGACCTCGAGGCCGCCGTGCAGGTGTTCTACGTCCGTCGGGGCCGGGTGGTGGGCCGCAAGGGATTCGTGCTGGACAAGGTGGAGGACCTGAGTCCCCCCCAGCTGGTCGGCCACGTGCTGGAGCAGCTCTACGGCGACCCGACCCTGGGGGTGCCCAGGGAGGTCCTGGTGCCGGTGGCCCCCGAGGATCCCGAGCTGTACGAGACCTGGCTCGGAGGCCTGCGGGGCAGCCGGGTGGAGGTGAAGGTCCCCCAGCGGGGGGACAAGCGGGCCCTTCAGGAGACCGTCACCCGCAATGCGGCCGAGGAGTTCACCCGCCACCGTCTGCGCCGCACCTCCGACCACAACTCGCGCGCCCGGGCCCTGACCGCCCTCCAGGACGCCCTCGGCCTGCCGGAGGCCCCGCTGCGGATCGAGTGCTACGACATGAGCCACCTTCAGGGCAGCGACTACGTGGGCTCGATGGTGGTCATGGAGGACGGCCTGGCCAAGAAGTCCGACTACCGCCGGTTCAAGGTGCGCACGGTCGGCGGGAACGACGACTACGCCGCCATGGAGGAGGTGCTCACCCGGCGGCTCACCGCCCTGCTGGCCGAGCAGGACCGGCCGGTGGCCGACCGTTCCCGCCGCTTCTCCTACCCGCCCCAGCTGCTCCTGGTCGACGGTGGGCGGGGTCAGCTCAACGTCGCCCTCAAGGTCCTCGAGGAGCTGGGCCTCGAGGACGAGATCCCCGCCGCCGCCCTGGCCAAGCAGTTCGAGGAGGTCTACCTGCCGGGCCGGCCCGACCCGGTGCGCATCCCCCGCAGCTCCGAGGCCCTCTACCTGCTGCAGCGGATCCGCGACGAGGCCCACCGCTTCGCCATCGACTACCACCGCCAGCTGCGGGGCAAGCGCATGACGGTCAGCTCGCTGGACGGCATCCCCGGTCTGGGCCCGGCGCGGCGCAAGCGTCTGGTCAAGGAGCTCGGGGGGGTAAGGGCGGTCAAGGCGGCCACGGTGGAGGACCTCAAGGGCCTCAGCTGGCTGCCCGACCCGGTGGCCGAGGCGGTCTACCGGCGCCTGCACGAACCGGTTCGGGCGTGACCGGGGCGGAAGCCGGCGAGGAGCCGAGCCCGGCCGGGGCCAGGCATGCCTCCCGTCAGGTGTGGGAGGCCCACGCCCGCTGGTGGCAGCGCCACTTCACCGCCGGGGCCGACGCCGAGTACCTCGAGCAGATCCTGCCCCTGGCCCGACTGCATCTGGCGGGGGTGACCCAGCTCCTGGACGTGGGCGCAGGCGAGGGTCAGGTGGGGCGGGAGATCGCCGGCCTGGGGGCGGTCGTCGTGGGGGTCGACCCGGCGTGGGCCCAGCTGGAGGTGGCGGTGGCCCGGGCGGGTGGCCCGAGGTACGCCCGGGCCGAGGCCGCCCGCCTCCCGTTCGCGGCCGGCAGCTTCGACGGGGTGGTGGCCTGCCTGGTTTTCGAGCACATCCTCGACGCCCCCGAGGCGCTCAGGGAGGTGGGCCGGGTGCTCCGCCCCGGCGGGAGGTTCGTGTTCTTCCTCAACCACCCCCTGCTGCAGACCCCGGGCAGCGGCTGGATCGACGACCGCATCCTCGACGAGCAGTACTGGCGCATCGGGCCGTACCTGACCGAGGACACCACCGAGGAGGAGGTGGACAAGGGGGTGTTCATCCCCTTCGTCCACCGGCCCCTTTCCGTCTACGTCAACGCCATGACCGATGCTGGCCTGGTCCTGGTCCACATGGACGAGCCGGCCCCTCCGCCGGGCTTCCTCGCCCGGGCGGAGGAGTACCAGGCGGCCGCCACCATCCCCCGGCTGCTGGTCATGGTCGCCCGCAGGCAGCCGTGGGAGAATCGCGTCCGATGACCGACTTCCTCGTCATCTCCGGGTTGTCGGGGGCGGGGCGCTCGACGGCGGCGGCGACGCTGGAGGATCTGGGCTGGTTCGTGATCGACAACCTTCCGGCCGCCCTGATCTCCAAGGTGGCCGAGCTGGTGGACAAGCCCGGGGCGGAGACGGAGCGGGTGGCCCTGGTGGTTGGCCGGGGCGGCGGGGAGGAGTACCTCGAGGAGGTGGGCCCGGCCATCAGGGGCCTGCGGGCCACCGGCAACCGGGTGCGGGTGCTGTTCCTCGAGGCGTCCGACGAGGCCCTGGTGCGCCGGTTCGAGGGGACCCGCCGGCGCCATCCCATGGCGGGGGAGGGGGTTGTCGAGGCCATTGCCCGCGAGCGTCATCTCCTCGACGGCATCCGCACCGAGTCCGACGTGGTGGTGGACACCACCGACCTCAACGTCCACCAGCTGCGGGAGCGGCTGGTCGACCTGTTCGGGGCCGACGACCCCGCCGGCACCATGCGGACCCAGGTGCTGTCCTTCGGCTACAAGTACGGGATACCGCTGGACGTCGACCTCGTGCTGGACTGCCGGTTCCTTCCCAACCCCCACTGGATCGAGGAGCTTCGGACCCACTCCGGGCTGGAGGAGCCCGTCCGCCGCTACGTGCTGGACCAGCCCGAAACCGAGGAGTTCCTAAAGAAGGTGGACGACCTGCTTGGCATGCTGATGCCGGCCTACGTCAAGGAGGGCAAGAGCTACCTGACCATCGCCCTGGGCTGCACCGGCGGCCACCACCGGTCGGTGGTGCTGGCCGAGGAGATAGCCGAGCGCCTGCGCCGTGCCGGCTTCACCCCCGCCGTCAGCCACCGCGACGTGAGCCGCTGACATGGCCCCGACCGGCCCCGGCGCCTCCGACCTCCGCTCCGGCCCTCACCGCGGCCTGGGGGAGGGTCCCCGGGTGGTCGCCCTCGGCGGGGGCCACGGCCTGGCGGCCACGCTGAGCGCGGTGCGGCGCTATGCCGGCGACATCACCGCGGTGGTGTCGGTGGCCGACGACGGCGGCTCAAGCGGCCGGCTGCGGGACACCCTTGGCATCCCGGCGCCCGGCGACCTGCGCAAGTGCCTGGTCGCCCTGGGCGACCCCGACTCCCTGTGGGTGGACGCCTTCGAGTACCGGTTCCCGGCCGGCGAGCTGGAGGGCCACGCCCTGGGCAACCTGGTCCTGAGCGGGCTGGCCGGGGTGGCCGGAGACTTCCAGGGTGCCCTGGCCGAGGCCGGGCGGCTGGTCCGGGCCGTCGGCCGGGTCCTGCCGGCTACCACGGTGCCGGTGGTCCTCAAGGCCACCTCGGCCGGTGGAGAGGTCGAGGGTCAGGTGGCGGTGGCCAGTGCCGGGCGGATAGCGGCGGTGTCGGTCGTGCCCCCGGACGCCCCGGCCCCGGCCGAGGCGGTCGAGGCCGTCATGCGGGCCGACCAGGTGGTCATCGGGCCGGGCTCCCTGTTCACCAGCATCCTGGCGGTCGTCGCCGTGCCGGCGGTGCGGGAGGCCCTGGCCCGGACCCGGGCCCGCAAGATCTACGTCTGCAACCTCCGTCCCCAGGTCCCCGAGACTTCGGGCTACGACGTGGCCGCCCACCTCGACGCCCTTTCGGCCCACGGGTTGGAGGTGGACGCGGTGGTGTGCGACCTCACCGAAATGGACTTGGGACCGGTGTCGATACCCTGCATGGAGGCGGCACTGGGCCGGGCCGACGGACCGGGCCACGATCCGGACAGACTGGCGGCGGTTCTCTCCGACCTGGTCGGGTAGGAACGCCGGCGGCATCCATATTCCCCCAGGAGGCGAGCGGATGGTCAGGGTAGGCATCAACGGGTTCGGGCGGATCGGCCGCAATTACCTGCGGGCGGTGCTCCGTTCGGGCGCGGACATCGACATCGCCGCTGTCAACGACGTGACCTCGCCTGACACCAACGCCCACCTGCTCAAGTACGACTCCACCCACGGGCGCCTGTCCGAACCGGTGGCGGTGTCCGACGGGGCCATGACGGTGGGCGACCGCAGCATCCGGGTGCTGGCCGAGCGGGATCCGGCCGCCCTGCCCTGGGGCGACCTCGGCGTCGACGTGGTCATCGAGTCCACCGGTGTGTTCACCGACGGTCACAAGGCCGCCGCTCACCTGCAGGGCGGTGCCAAGACCGTCGTCATTTCGGCGCCGGCCAACAACGTGGACGCCACCCTGGTCATCGGGGTCAACGACGATCAGTACGACCCCGCCCGCCACAAGGTGGTGTCGATGGCGTCGTGCACGACCAACTGCTTCGTCCCCATGGTGAAGGTTCTCGACGACGCCTTCACTGTGCGCCACGGGCTGATGACGACCGTGCACGCCTACACCAATGACCAGAACCTGCTCGACCTGACACATAAGGATCTCCGCCGGGCCCGGGCGGCGGGAGTCAACATCGTGCCCGCCTCCACCGGCGCCGCCCGCGCCACCAGCCTGGTGCTGGAGGCCATGAAGGGCCGGCTGGACGGGGTCGCCATGCGGGTGCCGGTGCCCGACGGCTCGATCACCGACTTCACCGCCATCATCGAGGCCGCCGCCTCGCCGGAGGAGATCAACGAGGCGTTCCGCAAGGCGGCCTCTTCCGCCCCGCTGTCTCGGGTGCTCGTCTACACCGACGAGCCCGTCGTCTCCACCGACATCGTCGGCACCCCGGCGTCGTGCACCTTCGACTCGCAGCTGACCATGTCGATGCCCCTCGGCGATGGCACTTCGCTGGTCAAGGTGTTCGGCTGGTACGACAACGAGTGGGGCTACTCCAACCGGCTGGTCGACCTGACCCTGCTCCTGGGCGGGGCGGGGCGCCCCGGCGCCTAAGTGGTCGCCCCGGTACCGCAGCTGGAGGACCTGCCCGACCCCAACGGTCGCAAGGTGCTGGTCCGGACCGACTTCAACGTTCCGCTCCACGACGGCGCCATCGCCGACGACCGCCGCATCCGGGCGGCGGTCCCCACCCTCACCTGGCTGCTCGAGCACGGGGCCAGGGTCACCGCCTGCAGCCACCTGGGCCGGCCCAAGGGACAGGCCGATCCCCGGTGGTCGATGGCGCCGGTCCGGGCCCGGCTCGGGGAGCTGGTGCCCGGGGTCGAGCTGATGGAGAACCTGCGGTTCAACCCGGGCGAGGAGGCCAACGACCCCGCCTTCGTGGACGAGCTGGTGGCCGGCCAGGAGCTCTACGTGGACGACGCCTTCGGTGCCGTCCACAGGGCCCACGCCTCGATCGTCGGTCCGCCGACCCGCCTCCCCAGCGCCGGCGGACGGCTGCTGACCCGCGAGGTGGAGGTGCTTGGAGGCCTGCTCACCTCCCCCGGACGTCCGTTCATCGCCGTGCTGGGCGGGGCCAAGGTGAGCGACAAGCTGGGCGTGATCCGCTCCCTCATGGAGAAGGTCGACGCCGTGCTGGTCGGGGGGGCGATGTGCTTCACCTTCCTGGTGGCCCTGGGCCACGAGGTCGGCGACTCCCTCTACGAGCCCGACCAGGTGGAGGCGTGCCGGGCTCTGCTCGACTCGGGACGGCGGCTGGTGGTCCCCACCGACGTCGTCGCTCTCAGTCCCGAGGGCACCGTGCGCCAGGTGGGCAGGACGGTACCGGACGGCTGGAAGGGGCTCGACATCGGCCCGGGCACGGCAGCCGAGTTCACCGACGAGATCGGCGCTGCCCGCACGGTGCTTTGGAACGGCCCCATGGGTGTGTTCGAGGACCCCCGCTTCGCCGCCGGCACCGCCACGGTGGCCGAGGCGGTGGCCAACTGCCGGGGCTTCACCGTGGTGGGCGGGGGCGACTCCGCCGCCGCCGTGGACCAGCTCGGCCTGGCCGACCGCATCGACTTCGTGTCGACCGGTGGGGGAGCGTCCCTCGAGCTGCTGGAGAAGGGGGACCTGCCCGGCCTCGAGGCGCTGCGAAGGGGGATGACCGGTGGCTAGCGCCGGCCGCCGGCCGCTGATCAGCGGCAACTGGAAGATGAACTACACCCACCTGGAGGCCATCCAGGTGGTGCAGAAGCTGGCCTATCGGCTCAAGCCCGCCGACACGGCGGCCACCGAGGTGTCGGTGCACCCCCCGTTCACCTGCCTGCGCTCGGTGCAGACCGTGCTCGACGCCGACGACCTGCCGATGGCCCTGGGGGCGCAGAACTGCCACTGGGAGGCCTCGGGGGCCTACACCGGGGAGGTCAGCGCCCCCATGCTGGCCAAGCTGAACGTGGCGTATGTCATCGTGGGTCACTCCGAGCGTCGTCGCCTCATGGGCGAGGACGACGAGATGGTCAACGCCAAGGCCAGGGCCGTGCTGGGGGCGGCCATGACTCCGATCGTGTGTGTGGGTGAGACCCTCGAGGAGCGGGAGCAGGGCCGGACCGAGGAGGTGGTGACCACTCAGGTGCGCGGGAGCTTGGCCGGGGTGCCCCCGGCCAAGGTGGCCGGCCTGGTGGTGGCCTACGAGCCGGTGTGGGCCATCGGGACCGGGAAGGTGGCCACGCCCGAGGACGCCCAGGCCGTGTGCGCCCTGGTCCGGTCAGTGGTGTCGGAGGGCTCAGGAGCCGAGGCCGCCGCCGGCCTGCGGGTCCAGTACGGGGGCTCGGTGAAGCCCGACAACGCCGCCGAGCTGCTGGCCCAGGCCGACATCGACGGGGCCCTGGTCGGGGGCGCCAGCCTCGATCCCGACCAGTTCGCCCAGATCGTGGCGGCCATGGTCACCACCTGATGAGCCCCCTCTGATAACTTCGCTTCGGTCCAGCTAACCGAAGGAGGCGGCGGGGGAAGTGCTGACCGCAATCGTGATCGCAGTCCACGTGGTCGTATCCCTACTCCTCATCCTCCTGATCCTCCTCCACAGCGGCCGAGGGGGCGGCTTGTCCGACATGTTCGGGGGGGTCGGCACCGTGGCTGCGGGGTCGACCGTGGTGGAGAGGAACCTCGACCGGATCACGGTGGCCACGGCGGTCATCTTCGCCTTCACGACGGTGGCGCTGGCCCTCAGGTTGTAACCACCAACCGCTACGTCCCTGGCGCCCCCGGGGGCAGGAGGTAACTGCAAAGTGCAACGACTCCGAAGGGCACCCGGGCTCCTGGTTGTCCTCGCCTGCGTTTCCGTCATCGCCGCTGCCTGCGGGTCCAGCGGCTCCTCGAGCTCCTCCACCTCGACCACCTCGGGAGCCGTCAAGCACGGCGGAACCCTGATCGTCGGGGCCGAGCAGGAGCCCGACTGCATGGACTGGATCGGTTCCTGCGCCGGGTCCTCCTGGGGGACGTGGATGGGCAACGTCACCACCATGGCCAAGGTGTATGTGACCGACCCCGACAACAACTACGTGCTCAGTCCGGCTATGAGCAGTGCCACCCTTTCGGCCGGTCCGCCCCAGAAGGTGACCTACACCATCAGCCCCAAGGCCAAGTGGTCCGACGGGCAACCGATCACCTCGGCCGACTTCCAGTACACCTGGGACCAGATCGCCCACGGCAAGGACATCTACTCGACCCAGGGCTACTCGGACATCTCCAGCGTCGACACCCCGAGTCCCAACGTGGCCGTGGCCACCTTCATCAAGCCTTACGCACCGTGGAAGGATCTGTTCGGGGCCGACGGCTTCGGAATCCTCCCCAGCCACATCCTCAAGGGCCAGGACCGCGACGCGGCCATGAAGAACGGCTACACGTGGTCCGGTGGCCCGTGGATGATGCCGGCCAACGGCTGGGTCAAGGGCCAGAGCATCACCCTGGTGCCCAACCCCAACTACTACGCCCAGAAGCCCTACCTGGACAAGGTGGTCTTCCAGATCATCACCGACACGTCGTCCGAGGCCAAGGCCTATCAGACGGGCCAGTTCATGATGATCTATCCGCAGCCTCAGGTGACCTTGGCTCAGACCGTCAAGAACCTGCCCAACTCCAACTTCAAGGTGTACGAGAGCCTCAACTTCGAGGGCGTCTGGTTCAACCTCCAGAAGCCACCGCTCAACGACATCAACGTCAGGCAGGCCCTGGGCTACGCCACCGATCGCGACCTGATCGTGAGCCAGCTGTTCGGCCCCATCGATCCGAGCCTCAAGGCGCTTGAGGACGGGATGAGCCCCGGGCTGACGAAGTACTACCAGTCCAACTTCAGCAAGTACAAGCTTGACCTGACCAAGGTCGACTCGCTGATGAAGGCGTCCGGCTGGGCCAAGAACGCCGCTGGCTACTGGGCCAAGAACGGCCAGGAGGCCGATCTGACGGTCAAGTCGACCGCTGGCAACGCCCGGCGGGAGCTGATGGAGCAGATCCTCCAGAGCCAGTGGAAGACCGCCGGGTTCAACCTGACGGTGGCCAACGAGCAGTCGGGGACCCTCTTCGGCCAGGACCTACCCGGGGGCAACTTCCAGATCGGCATCTACGCCCAGACCCCCACGTCCCCCGACCCGAGCAACTCCGGCTGCATCATCTTCTGCACGGTGAACATCCCCGGCCCGGCCAACCAGAACTCCGGTGAGAACTGGGACCGGGTGAGCGACCCGAGCCTCGACAACAGCTTCGGGCCCGCCGACACCGAGCTCAATGACGCCACCCGGACGAGCGAGGTGCAGAAGGGGCAGCAGGCGCTGGCCAACCTGGTGCCCTTCCTGCCGCTGGACCCGCTGCCCTCGGTGCTGGTCTGGTCCTCCAAGGTCCAGGGCCCAGTCGGCAACAACCCCACCATGGGCCCGTTCTGGAACATGAACTACTGGCACTTCTGAGCTGAGTGGCTCACCGGTAGAAGCCTCGAGGGGCCCGGCCGTCGGCCGGGCCCCTCTCATTCGGGCCGGCGTCCGTCCGGTGCGTCGCTGCGGGTATCCGCCCTCGAAATCTCCGGCCGGGAGCCCCTCAGCTCGTTGGGGACGGGTGCTGAGAGCGCTCGGACGGCCCGGTGGGGCGGTCGGTGGCGGCCGGCGGCTGTACTCTCGATCCGGTGTTCACGTACGTGGCCAGAAGGATCGTGTACTCCGTCCCGATCCTCCTGATCGCCTCGATTCTGGTCTTCGTCTTCGTCCGGGCGACCACCGATCCGCTGGCCAAGTTCGCCCAGTCGAGGGATCCGGGGGCGATCCTGCGGGCAAAGCACGAGTTGGGGCTGGACCAGCCCCTGGTGTCCCAGTACTGGCACTGGGTCTCCGGGTTCGTGCGTGGCAGCTGGGGGCTGAGCTTCGTAACCCACGAGTCGGTCGCCTCGGCGGTGAGCCGGGCCCTGTGGAACACCGTGCAGCTGATCCTGTGGGGCATTGGGATCTCCCTTCTGGTGGCCATCGCCGTCGGCGTCTACTCGGCGGCCAAGCAGTACTCGGTCCTCGACTACACCTTCACCGGCCTGGCCTTCATCGGGGTATCCATGCCCCCGTTCTGGTTCGCCCTGATGGCCATCCAGCTCCTCGGCTTCGACCTGCGCAACTGGGTGCACAGCTCGACCCCGATCTTCTACTCGGTGGGGATCCACAGCCCCGGGGTGGGAGGACCCGTCGACTATCTGAGACACCTCGCCCTGCCGGTGGCGACCCTGTCGGTCCAGCTGATCGCCGGTTGGAGCCGCTACCAGCGCTCGACCATGCTCGACGTGATGTCGGCTGACTACATCCGTACCGCCCGAGCCAAAGGCCTGTCCCGCAACCGGGTGCTGCTCAAGCACGGATTGCGCAACGCCCTCATCCCCCTGACGACGGTCACCGCCATCGACATAGGCACCCTCTTCGGAGGCCTGATAATCACCGAGACGATCTTCGGCTGGCCGGGTATGGGCCATCTGTTCTTCACCTCTCTGCTCAACGGTGACACCAATGTGCTGCTCCCGTGGTTGATGGTGACCGCCACGTTCATCATCGGGTTCAACCTGCTCGCCGACGTGGTCTACGGCCTGCTCGACCCGAGGATCCGCTACTGATGGAGGGGCGCTCATGGCGATAGGGGAGCCGCGGGCGACCGCCGGACCGGGCGCGGTGGCGAGCGTGGGTGCCACCCTCGTGGAGGACGACGCCGCCCTGCGCCAAGGAGAGGCCCTGGCGACCGGAACCGTGGTCCGCAGCCAGTGGCAGCTCTTCCGCCGCCGCTTCCTCCGCCACCGCCTGGCTGTCATCGCCGGCGTGGTGCTGATCCTGCTCTACGTGATGGCCATCTTCGCCCCCCTGCTGGCGCCCTATCCCCTCAACCCGCCCCTGACCGAGAAGGTCCTGCTCGCCGCCCGCCACGGTCCCTCCCTGGCCCACCCCTTCGGGACCGACGAGCTGGGACGAGACCAGCTGACCAGGATCATGTTCGCCGGCCGGATCTCGCTGCTGATCGGCATCTGCGTGGCCGTCTTCTCGACCGTGTTCGGGACGGCGGTGGGCTCGGTGGCCGGGTTCTTCGGCGGCCGGGCCGAGCAGCTGCTGATGCGGTTCACGGACCTGTTCCTCATCGTCCCCGCCCTCGCCGTGCTCATGATGGCCCAGAGGGGCCTGGGCGGGTCGGTGCCCATAATCATCGTCATCCTGTCCCTCCTGTTCTGGATGTACGTGGCTCGGATCGTGCGGGGGGTGTTCCTGTCCCTGAAGGAGAAGGAGTTCGTCGAGGCAGCCCGCGCCTCGGGCGCCTCCAGCTGGCGGATCATCACGAGGCACCTGCTGCCGAACACCATCGGACCCATCGTGGTGAACACCACCCTGGTCGTCGGCTACGCCATCCTCACGGAGTCCACCCTGTCCTTCCTCGGCTTCGGCGTGCAGCCCCCGACGGTGTCCTGGGGCAACATGCTGGCCCAGTCCGAGGGCTCGGTCGGAACCACGACGGCCTACCTGGTGTACTTCCCCGGCCTGTTCATCCTCCTTACGGTGCTGGCCGTCAACTTCCTCGGCGACGGCCTTCGCGACGCCTTCGACCCCCAGTCCCGCCGATGACCGAGCCGCTCGAGCCTGAACCGATCGACCCCTTTGTCGAGCGCGAGAAGACTGCCCCGGCAGCCGATGCCGAGGCGGTGTTGTCGGTGCGGGACCTGAGGGTGACCTTCGCCTCCGACGACGGGCCCGTCAAGGCGGTGTCGGGGCTGTCCTTCGACGTCCACGAGAACGAGGTGCTGGGGATCGTGGGGGAGTCGGGCTCGGGCAAGAGCGTCACCAACCTGGCCGTGCTGGGCCTGCTGCCCAAGTCGGCCCAGGTGACCGGGGAGGCCTTCTACCGGGGCCGCCAGCTCATCGGCCTGCCCGAGGCGGAGATGCGCAAGTTGCGGGGGGAGAGCATCGCCATGGTGTTCCAGGACGCCCTGGCCGCACTGAACCCCGTCTACACGGTGGGCAACCAGATCGCCGAGGCGATCAAGACCCACCATCCGGAGAGGCACGACCGTGAGATCCGGGCCCAGACCATCGAGCTGCTTGACCTCGTCGGCATACCCAATCCCAAGGAGCGGGTGGACGAGTACCCCCACCAGTACTCGGGAGGCATGCGCCAGCGGGCCATGATCGCCATGGCCATCTCCAACGACCCCGACGTTCTGGTGGCGGACGAGCCCACCACCGCCCTCGACGTGACTATCCAGGCCCAGGTCCTCGAGGTGCTTGAGCGGATCCAGGCGCGCACCAGGTCGGCCATCATCCTGATCACCCACGACCTCGGCGTGGTGGCAGGCCTCAGCGACCGGGTCATGGTCATGTACGCCGGGCGGGCGGTGGAGGTCGGCGAGGTGGACCAGCTCTTCTACGACGGCCGTCATCCCTACACCCTGGGGCTGCTGGCATCCCTGCCCCGTCTGGACGAGGAAGAGCAGCGCCTGCAGCTGTTCCACATCGAGGGCTCGCCTCCCTCCCTGCTGAGGGTGCCGCCCGGTTGCCCGTTCCACCCGAGGTGCCGCTTCGCCCGACTCCCCAGTCCGTGCTCGACCGAGCTGCCGCTGCTACGGGCCTGCGGGGAGCTGTCACACACGGCCGCCTGCCATTTCGCCGAGGAGATGGCCTCGGTCCAGCCGGAGCAGCTGCGAGTGGACGTCAGCCGGTGAGCGAGGTGGCGGCGCAAGACGTGACGTCGGGCAAGGCCTCCCAAGGGCAGCCTGAGCCGTACGGCGACGGGACCTCCGAGGTGATCCTCGAGGTGGCGGACCTGGTCAAGCATTTTCCGGTCAGAGCCGGGTTCTTCCGTCGGGTGGTCGGCCAGGTCCACGCCGTGTGTGGGATCTCCTTCGAGCTCCGGCGGGGGGAGACCCTGGGCCTGGTGGGTGAATCAGGGTGCGGCAAGTCCACCGCCTGCCGGTCGGTACTGAACCTGGTCCGGCCCACGTCGGGGTCGGTCCGGTTCCGCGGCACGGAGGTGCTGGAGCAGCGGGCAGCGGGCATGCGCCAGCTGCGGCGCCACATGCAGATCGTCTTCCAGGACCCCTACGCCTCGCTGAACCCGAGGATGACGATCAGCTCGATCGTCAGTGAACCGCTCCGTGTCCACCACCTCTATGACGAGCAGGGGCGGGACCGGGTGCGCCAACTGATGTCGCTGGTCGGCCTCGACCCCGAGCACCTCAACCGCTATCCCCACGAGTTCTCCGGCGGTCAGCGCCAGCGCATCGGCATCGCCCGCGCTCTCGCCCTCGACCCCGAGCTGGTCGTGCTGGACGAGCCCGTGTCCGCCCTCGACGTGTCGATTCAGGCCGGGGTCATCAACCTCCTGCGGGACCTGCAGGGTCGGTTGGGCCTGGCCTACCTATTCGTGGCCCACGACCTTTCGGTCGTCAGGCACATCTCCGACCGGGTAGCGGTCATGTACCTGGGCAAGATCGTGGAGACCGGCACCCGCCAGGAGGTATACGGGAAGCCGTCCCACCCGTACACCCAG
This sequence comes from Acidimicrobiales bacterium, assembly GCA_035653595.1. GTDB lineage: Bacteria > Actinomycetota > Acidimicrobiia > Acidimicrobiales > JAJPHE01 > DASRBO01. Next base: position 41,415 of record DASRBO010000072.1, read on the forward strand.
GCCCTGCTGTCGGCGGTCCCCATCCCCGACCCGCAGGCTGAGAGAAGGCGGAAGCGCATAGTCCTGGAGGGCGACGTCCCTAGCCCGGTCGACCCCCCATCCGGATGCCGGTTCCGGAGCCGCTGCTGGAAGGCCCAGGCGATCTGCGCCGAGGAGGAGCCGGCCCTGGTCGATCGAGGCCAGGGGCACCCCTCGGCGTGCCACTTCGCCGAGGTCCGCGAGGTGATCTGAGCCCGGTAGAGTCGGGATCCGCCCGTGAGGGCGAGACGTCGGAGTGGCGGAATAGGCAGACGCGCCAGCTTGAGGGGCTGGTGCCCGCAAGGGCGTGGGGGTTCAAGTCCCCCCTCCGACACTGACTCGTTGCCCACGGGTCGGACTCCGCGATCACCACCCGTCGCGATGGGTCGTAGGTGAGCCGGAGGCCGAGCTTCGAGTAGACCTCGGCCTTGTCTTCGGGGCTCGCGTGGGCGAGGACGTCGAGCAGGCTGCCGAGGCCGTTGATAAGTGCGGCGAGCTGGTCTCGGGACATGCGGCCGCTGGTGCGGTGGGTGCTGGTCCGATCGTGCTCCCCTTCTGCAGCGAGACGTTCGGCCTGCACTTCGGCTATCCAGGTGGTGACGACGGCAGGGTCGGCGCCAGCGTCGAGGGCGGCGCGGTACTTGGCGAGGCGATCGTCGCAGTCGGCGAGCCGCTTTCGGGCGGCATCGAGGTTGGTCGTGTGCGCATCGTCGGTTGACGCGCTGGCCGCGTGGAGTGCGTCGAGGGTGTCGTCGATGTTCTTCGGGTCGAAGACCTGGGCCAGCCAGCCGTCGAGCGCCCCCGTGACTGCGTCCTCGCGCAGGTAGACATTCTTCGGGTGGTCGACCTCGTTCACGACGGCGTACTCGCTGGGGTAGCGGCAGCGGTAGTGGGCGAGACCGTGGTTGTAGCTACCTTGCATGGCCCGGCCGCACATCCCGCAGCGGATCAGGCCCCGGAAGGCGAAGGGGCGGGGGGTCGGGCGGGGCTTCCGCGTGACTTCGCGGGTGCGGCCAGCTGAGGCGATGGTGCGAGCCTGGCGGTACAGGTCGTCGGTGACGATCGGTTCGTGGGTCAGCGTTTCGGAGTAGATCCACTCGGCCTCGTCGTTCCAGCGCATCTTGGTCTCGTGGCCGAGCGCCACGTCCTCCACGTCGATGAGTACCTCGTCGCGACGCTGGCGGTTCCATACTTGCCGTCCGGTGTAGCGCGGGTTGGCCAGGATGGCCCGCACCGCCAGCTTCGACCAGGCCTTGCCGTGACGGTGCCGGTTCCGCTCCGGGTCGTTGGCTGAAGGGCTCGGGATGCCCTCGCGGGTGAGGCGTTCGGCGATGGCGTACAGGCCTGCACCTGACACGTACTCCTCGAAGATCCGCTGCACGACGGGCGCGGTCGCGGGGTCCGGCTCGAGGCGGTGCAGGCGCTGGCCGTGCGCCGACTTGCCCGGGTTGGGATGGGGGCCGGCGTCGACCAGGCGGTACCCGTAAGGGGGCCGGCCGCCAAGGAAGCGGCCTTCGCTGCGGGCCTGGGCGGCCATGGCCGAGCGGACCCGGATCTTGATCCGGTTGCGCTCGCCTTTCGACATGCCGCCGTACAGCGACATGACCAGGTCATGGGCGTCGGAGCCGGGATCGATGGCGCCGCCGACCTCGGGCACCCACAGCTCGACGCCGTAGTGGGCGAAGACCGGGAAGGTGAGACCGAACTGGTTGCCGTAGAAGGCCCGGGCGGGCTCACCGATGACGACCGCCTCGAAGCCACGGTCCACCCTGGCCAGCGCTTCCAGCAGGGCGGCCGCCTCGGGTCGGCGCTTCCACGGCAGGGAGCGGGAGCGGCCGATGTCGAAGTACTCGGCGACGACGACGCCGCCGGCCGGCTCGATAAGCGCCCGGGATCGAGATAGCTGCCAGGACTTGGAGGACTCCGGGTCCTGCTGGTCCTCGGTGGACACCCGGCCGTAGAAGGCGAACCGCTTCACGATGCTCTCCTGGCTTCCTGGTCCCGGCGGCGAGCCGGGGCACCGGACGTTCTACCTCCGCCCGGCTCGGGAGGGGAAGAATCGAGGCGCCGCTCGTTGGCGTGCAAGAGGATGCGAAGGAGCGCAGCGGCAGCCTCGGGCGTGAGCCGGGGCGGGTCGCCCGGCACCACGACCCTGATGGCGGGTCCGGCCAGGGCATGCCCGGCGGCGACCGGCGACGGGAGCCGGCTGTCGGCGCCAGACAGCGCCTTTCTGCTCGGGGTTGGCCGGTGGTGGCCGCCCCCGGTGGCGCGGCCGCCGGACGGCGGGTCGGAGGAGGGGGGATTGGTCGGAGCCATGGGCAGCCCACGGCCGAAGTCGTGCCCACCCCGTAAATAGGGCTGGGCGGCCGAATTTGGGACAAAAGAATTTCGGTTTCGGCGAAACTCTTCCTCGGCGGACAGCTGCTACACGGCTACTACAGATTGCAGGTGGCGTGTAGTAGCGCCCTGGGGGAGCGCGCACGCGGGCAGAAGGCGGCGCGATCGCCGGGCCGCCCTGAAAATCTGGCCTGGACGAAATTTTCTTTGTCCCAAAACGGCCCTGAAACCCCTATTTAGAGGGTGGAGGTCGTGCGACCAGCTTGTCCCGCATTACTCCGCCAGCCATCGCACGAAAGGAGCCCGACACGAATACCTGTCTGTCCCCACCAACGACGCCGGCAATCCGTCGACCCATTGGCCCGGCCGCTTTCCCCGCCGTCGGCATGGCCGTGCCCGGCCCGGACGGTTGGCCCCTCGGATGACGGTCGCTTCACCATCGTTCCGCCGGTCCTCCCAGAACCGAGAAGCCCGGATCACGCATTATCGCTGGTCAGGGCCCCATCGGGCCCTCGGATGGCGCCCCCGACATACAGGGGGAATCTGTGGCTGACGCCGGCCGGAGGAGGGTTGACGATCGGTTGGCGCTAGAAGTCGCTAGCCGGGTGACCGCCAGGGACCGCTATGTCTGCCGTCTCCTTCTCGACCACCAAGTGCTCACGACCGGGCAGATCCAGCAGGTGACGTTCCCAAGCGAACGGACTGCTCAGCTCCGTCTTGCTCAACTCCGGAGGCTCCGTGTCATCGACCGATTCCGTCCGTTGGTCGCGACCGGCTCCGCGCCTTCGCACTGGATACTCGACTCGCTGGGCGCCGCCGTCCTGGCCGCCGAGGACGGGGTCGAGGTCCTGGAGTTGCCCTGGCGCCGGGGCAGGTCCATCTCCCTCGCCCAATCCGGCCAGCTCCGCCACGCGCTTGCCGTCAACGGGTTCTTCTGCTCGCTCCTTGCCGAGGCCAGGGTCAGAGTCGATTCCGAACTCGTGATGTGGTGGCCCGCCCGGCGCTGCGCCGCGGCGTGGGGAGACATCGTCCGTCCCGACGGCTACGGAGTGTGGGCCGAAGCCGGCCGCCAGATCGCCTTCCTTCTGGAATACCGCGACGGTAGGGACCAGGCCGGACAGCTAGCCGAGAGGCTGGAGGCATACGCCCGGCTCTTCGACGCCACCGGCCAGCGGGTCCCTGTGCTCTTCGTCTTTCCCGGACCCAGCCAGGAAGCGCAAGCCCGCAAGGTCCTGTCCCATCCCACCGTTCTCCTCGCCACGACGGCCCCGATGCACGGCCAGTCGCCTTCCGAGGAGGTGTGGCTGCGGAACGCCTCTTGGGGTGGCCCCGAGCGGTGTCGGCTGATCGACCTCTTACTCCCGCCGCCGGCTTGTTGAGACCGCTGCCAGGCGGTCAGCGAGACGACCAGGGACCGCTTCTCGGGGTCGGCCGGGGCTTGGTACCCGTGGACGTTCGGGGCGTGGAGCGATCGTGCGCCGGGACGCGGGTCCCGTCCTGCCGGGTGTACGGATGGACGTACACGACCTTCTTGCCTTTGCTGGTTTCAGCCATCTGGCTTCCTCCTCTCTTCCCAATGAGGGATATGGGAAGTATAGTGGGAAGGTGCCTGCAACCACCACAGCGCCGTTCGGCCCCTCGGTGCCCGAGGTGGCGCTGAGCCGGTCTCCACTAGTAAGCGTCATCGCTCAGGTGCGTTTCCCGCCCGTTATGAAGATTGAGTCGGACGCCGGGTTCATCGCGCCGTTCCAGGAGGCAATCCGCAAGGACTATCCGATCCTCCGTCCGGAGCGGCAGCTCGGCGTGCTGATCGGCCCGGGGGGGATGCAACCGCAAGACGCCGGGACAGTGTGGCGCTTCGAAACGAAGGATCCCGACGCATGGCAGGTGACCCTGGCCCCCACCTTCGTCTCACTTTCCGCCCGGCGTTACACCCGCCGGAGCGACCTCCTCGCCCGGCTCACCGTCGTGCTGCACGCCCTCGACTCGTGGCTCAGCCCGAACATCAGCGACCGGATTGGCGTTCGCTACGTCGACCGGCTGACCGGCGACAGCCTGACGCGGCTGAGCAGCCTCGTGCGGCCAGAGATTCTCGGCATAGCCGGTGACGAAGAAGCTCTGAGGGAGGTGGACGTCGTCCATGCGCTCTCTGACGCTCTCTTCCGCCTCGAGGATTCCTCCGAAGTTCGGGGAAGGTGGGGGAGCCTTCCCGCCGGCGCGACGTACGACCCGGGCATCGAACCGGCGCGTGAGCGCAGCTGGGTCCTCGACATCGACCACTACACCTCCAAGCAGGAGGACTTCGACCTCGCCATGATCGGCGAGAGGGTCGCTCAGTTCTGCGATCGGATCTACACCTTCTTCCGGTGGGCGGTCACCGACAACTTCCTTCACGAGTTCGGAGCGGGGGAATGAGTCCCCGCGTCGCGGAGTCGCCTCCTGAGAGGGGCGGGCTGGACGACGAGACCTCGTGGTCGATCCTGCCGCTAGCCGGCCTCTTCACGTCTACGTTGCCCACGTCGACGCGCCTCGGTATGCCCTTCGTCGTCCGACCCCTTGACCATGCCCCCATGGACACCGAAGGAATGACGGCCGCTTTTGGTAGTTGGAGCCGCCCGTTCTGGCGCATGCACCTCACAGCTACCGAGACGGGAATCAGCTATCTGGCCGCCCCCAGCTCTGGGCCGGACGAGGTCGAACGGCTGCGTGACGACATTTCCCGGCGCTCGCGACTCACGCGCCAGCAGATCGCCAGGGCAATCGGAGTAGACCGGCGGTCGCTCAGTGCCTGGGTGAAGGGCGAAGCGACCCCCGGCAGGGGGAGGTTCGAGCGGCTGCAGCTACTGGCTGGCCTCGTCCGAGAGATCGAAGCGGCCGAGCCCGGCCGGTCGGCCGAGCTCCTCCTCCGGCGCAGCGACGGGTACGACCTCCTCGATCACATCGCAGCCGGCCGGCTCCAGGTTGCGCAGAACTGGCGGGCCTTCCACGGGTCCCAAGCAGTCGCCGTCGGGGAGCGGAGGCCCGCCAAGACTCCTCTTCACCACAAGGCGCTCAACGCCTACCTCAGAGGAGAGCTTCGTCCCTTCGGGCGATCCACGACTGTCCGGCAAGAGTCAGACTACGAGCAAGACCTCTCCACGGCGGAGCAGCTCATGGCCGATGAGCCTGCTCGGAGGACACGTCCCGGGTACCGATGATCGCGGCGGAGGAGTTCTACGAGTGGCACCAGGAACCCCGACAAGGGGACATCGTGCTCTGCGGTGTCGCTCGTATCATCGCCGACGACCGCCACAGCCCGGGACAATGGGAGCCGATCGACTCGTACTTCGTGCAGATCGCCGACGCATGGGAGGAGGGGAGGCCTCTCGGTCTCGCCGCGGGGATCTCCCTTGCCATGGTGGTTACCCACGACTGCCAGCTCGACAAGGAGTGGAATCAACGGGTCAAGGAGCTCCAGCGAGGCGGCATGACCCAGGAGAGGGCCGAAGAGGAAGCCTCGAACGACGCCACCCTCGACCGCGCCCTTGGCGTGTGCCCCCTCGTCGACCCGGGCGACCTTCGGGGCGGACGAGGCAATCTGCTGGCGGGTCGGGTCATCGGCTACCTCCCGGTACCACGGCATCCGGAGGGATTGATCGATGAATGCGTCGTGGACCTCACCTACCAATGCACCGTTGACCGGCTTGACGTGGTGAAGGTGGCGGCGGTCTCGGAGCAAGCCCGGAAGCAACTGCGGTATGCCCTCATTCAGCTCGATGCCCTGCGCACCGCTGACCTCGGCTTCCAGGTTGAGGCTGTTGTAGGCCGAACCATCAGCGGTGTCGACATCCCTGCCCGAAGTCCGCTCGAAGTCCGCATCCGCCTCGACGACGGGCAGGAGCTCCGTCTCTTGCAGCAACCTGGCAGCCCGGATGCCTCCTCCGGGCGTGAGGGGGGATTCTTCAGTGGAGGACAGCCTTGATGGGGAGGCCGGTGAATGGATAGTCGCGATCTGGCTGAGGTCCGCAGAAGGCTGTGGGCCGCGGCTGACCAACTGCGAGCGAACTCAACGCTGGCACCCAGTGAGTATCGCGGCCCCGTCCTTGGGCTCATTTTCCTCGCATACGCCGAGCACCGGTTCGAAGAGGTGCGGCCAGAGATCGAATCAAGAGCCACACCCAGGCGCCCGGTCAGCGTGGACGACTACCGAGCCCGATCGGTGCTCTACGTGCCCGACGAGGCCCGGCTTTCGTACCTCGTTGGCCTTCCCGAGGGGCACGATCTGGGCGCAGCGGTGGACGGGGCGATGCGGGCGATCGAGGCGCACAACCCTGAACTGAAGGATGTGCTTCCCAAGGGCTACCAGCGTTTGGAGAAGTCCATCCTGGTAGAGCTGCTACGCCTCTTCGCGCCTCTCCCCCGGAGCTTGGCTGGTGATGCCTTCGGTCTCATCTACGAGGACTTCCTTTCCAACTTCGCCATGGCCGAAGGCCGTCTGGGTGGCGAGTTCTTCACGCCGTACTCGATCGTCCGCCTCATCGTGGAGATCATCGAGCCGTTCCACGGCCGAGTGTTCGACCCCGCTTGCGGGTCGGGAGGCATGTTCGTCCAGTGCGCCAAGTTCGTGGAGCGCCACCGCGGCTCGGCCGCCGCCGAACTGTCGGTCTACGGCCAGGAGCAGAAAGAGTCCACCGTCCCGATCGCCAAGATGAACCTGGCTCTGCACGGACTGTCGGGCGACATCCGGCTCGGCAACAGCTACTACGACGATCTCCACCACGGCCGGGGTGCCGGTGGCGTCCAGTCCGCGGTGTAAATAGACGACGGGCGTAGGTTCCTTTCAGAGCCTGACAAGCACAGAAAGGAAACCCACACCCGTGTCCCCACGAGTATCCCCCCTGGAGCGCATCCGCGCCGACATAGACGCCGCCT
>DASRBO010000073.1:0-16773 GCA_035653595.1 Acidimicrobiales bacterium
GCGGAAGCCGACCGTCCGTTCCCCCAGCTCCTCCTCGAGCGCCTCGACCAGCTCGATCAGGGCCAGCGAGTCGGCGTCGAGGTCGTCACCGAAAGACGCCGCCTCGGTGATCGAGGACGGCTCGATCTCGAGGATGTCGGCCAGTCGGTCGCGGATCAGCTCGAAGACCTGCTGGCGGTCCATCGGGCCTCCCTCGACATGGGTCTCTGCCGGCAACGCAACTCCTCGCTCGACGGTTGGGGCCGGAATTCTAATGGGGGACGACGCCGGCCGGTCAGTCGGCGACGGCCTCGGCCAGGCGCCCCACCAGGTCGTGGCGGACCATGTCGCGGGCGACCGCCAGGGCGTTGACGATGGCCCGGGCCGAGGACGACCCGTGGCTGATGATGCAGACCCCCTTGACCCCCAGCAGCATGGCCCCGCCGTAGGTGTCGGGGTCGAGGTCGTGGGCGAGGGGGGCCAGCGCCGGCAGGAGCACCTTGGCGGCCTCCTTGGCCTCCTCGGTCGAGGTCATGGCGGCGAGGACGGCGTCGATGACCGCCCTGATCCCGCCCTCGAGGGTCTTGAGCACCACGTTGCCGGTGAAGCCGTCGGTCACGACCACGTCGACCCGGTCGCTGACGATGTCGCGCCCCTCGACGTTGCCGATGAACTGGACCCCGGCCCCGGCGGTCAGCAGGGCGTGGGTGGCCTTCACCAGCGGGGTGCCCTTGGAATCCTCCTCCCCGATCGAGAGCAGGCCCACCCGCGGCTTGTCTATCCCGTAGCGGTCGGAGGAGAAGACCGCCCCCATCTGGGCGAACTGAACCAGCATCGGGGCGCTGCACTCGGCGTTGGCCCCGGCGTCGAGCAGGACGGTCGGCGTCGAGCCAGGCACCGGTATGGGCGTGGCGATCGCCGGCCGGCTCACCCCGGACAGGCGCCCCATGCGCAGCAGGGCCGAGGCCATGGTCGCCCCGGTGTTGCCAGCGCTCACCATGGCGGCGGCCCGGCCGTCCCGCACCGCCTCGGCCGCCCGGACCAGGCTGGAGTCCTTCTTGCGCCTGACCCCCTGGGCCGGATCCTCGTCCATGCCCACCACCTCGCTGGCCGCCAGCACCGGCAGGCCGCCGGTGTCGCCGAGACGGTCGGGCTGGCCGACCAGGAGGACGTCGATGCCCAGCTCCTCGGCCGCCTGGCGGGCGCCGGCGACTATCTCCTCGGGGGCCCGGTCGCCCCCCATGGCGTCGAGGGCGATGGGAAGCGAGGTCGCTATCAGTCCACCTCGACGGCCTGGCGGCCCCCGTACCAACCGCAGTTGGGGCACACCACATGGGGCACCTTGGCCTCGGCGCAGTGCGGGCAGATGCTGCGGGCGGGAGCCGACAGCCTCCAGTTGGAGGCCCGCCGGCTGCGGCTCTTGGCCTTGGACGTCTTCTTCTTGGGTACGGCCATTTCTCTTCCGGCTCCGTTGGTCTAGCGGTCGGCGGGGCCCGCCCCGGGCTGGGAGCGCAGGCTGTCGAGCGTCGCCCACCGGGGATCGCTCGGCGGGGGGCACTGGCACGGTGACCGGTTCAGGTCGGCCCCGCAGCTCGGGCACAGTCCCAGGCAACCCTCGAAGCAGAGGGGGGCCTGGGGCAGCTCGAGCAGGACAGCGTCGCGCGCCAGCGGTTCGAGATCGAGCTGGTCGCCGTCGAAAGGATAGGTCTCCTCGCCGGAGCTGTGCCTCTCGTAGAGCTCGCGCACCTCGACCGCCAGGGCGCCCTCGGCCCGGCCGAGGCAGCGACGGCACTCCCCCTCCCAGGGGGCCTCCACGGTGGCGGTGACCATGATCCCGCCGTGGACCGGCTCCAGCTCGGCCTCCACCACCACCTCGGCCCGGTCCGGGACACGGCTCGCCGACACGGCGAGGCCCGGTATGGGGCCCCGGCGCTCGACGTGTTTGGGGCCCCTCTGGGCGAGATTGGTAACCGGCACCAGGAACTCCCGCCGGGGCGCCACGGTCAGCCCCGGTCCTGGTCGAAGAGGGCGCCTCCCCCGCCGGAGCCCCTGGCCCCCTCGGCGCCGGGGTAGCCGGACCCGGCCGGCTCACCGGGCGCCTCCCCCAGCAGCTCGCTGGGGGGCCCGTCGGCGATCGGCAGCGGACCCGGGGCGGCCTGCAGCTTCTCCCGCCCGGCGTGCACCGACTTCATCGTGCGTTGGAGCACTATCTCGAGGGCCGCCAACCGCTGGTCGCAGTAGTCCTCCGCCTCGTGGCGCAGGCGCATGGCCCGCTCGCGGGCCTCCTCGACGAGGCGCTCGGCCGTGTGCTGGGCCTCCCGCACGATCTCTGTCCGCTGGACCAGGCGCTCGGCCCGCACCCTGGCGGCGTCGAGGATCTCGTTGGCCTCCCGCTGGACCTTGTCGAGGTACTCCTGGCGCTCGCGCAGCATCCAGCGGGCCTGACGCAGCTCGTCGGGCAGCCGGTCCAGGGCCGCCTCGAGCAGCTCGATCACCTCGTCCTTGCTGCTGATCAGGACCGAGGTGGACAGGGGCACGGACTTGCCGTTGTTGATGATCTCGATCACCCGCCGCAGCAGGGTGTCGGAGTCGGGCTGTTCGGTACCGGATTCGACGCTCATCGTCTCAGCCGGGCATCGATCCGCGCCGCCACCGATTCGGGCACGAACGGCGACACGTCGCCACCCAGCTTCGCCACCTCCTTCAACAGTCGCGACGCCACGAACGAGTGCTTGAGCCCGGTGGGCAGGAAGACGGTGTCGATCCCGCTCAAGCTGTGGTTCATCTGGGCCTGCTGCATCTCCGACTCGAAGTCGGACCACGCCCTTATCCCCTTGACGATGGCGGTGGCGCCCACCTCCTTGGCCACGTCGACCACCAGACCGTGGCCGCCCATGGCCCGGACGTTGCCCAGGCCGGAAGTGGACTCGGTCACCATGGCCTTCCGCTCGTCGAGGTCGAAGAAGGAATCGGCCTTCTGCGGGTTGGAGATCACGACCACGACAACCTGGTCGAACAGCGCCGCCGCCCGCTCCACGATCTCGAGGTGACCGTTGTGGAACGGATCGAAGGACCCGGGGAACAGCGCTGTGCGCAAGTGGCTACCTTTCGGAGGGGTCGGTGCCGGAGACGGGCCGCAGGAGCGTCATCACGGTAGTGCCGTAGCGGCGGCTCCTCATGACATCCCACCCCCGCCCCGGCTCCACCGGGCCGGCCGCCTCGGCCACCACCAGGGCCGCCGTCAGCCGGCTGAGCAGGACGTCCCAGGCATCGAAGGCGTAGGGCGGATCGGCGAACACCAGGTCAAAGCTGGGCGCCCGCCGGAGGTACTCCAGAGCGTCGCCCCGCACCACCTCGGCCGGTCCGAGGCCGGTGGCGGCCAGGTTCGCCTCGATGCAGCGCAGCGAGGTCGCATCGCGCTCGACGAAGGTGGCCCGGGCGGCCCCCCGCGAGAGGGCCTCGATGCCCATGGCCCCGGTGCCGGCGAAGAGGTCGAGCACCTCTGCCCCGTCCACCACCCCCAGGGACTCGAGCATGCCGAAGACCGATTCCCGCACCCGGTCGGTGGTCGGTCGCACCCGTCGTCCGGGCGGGGCGACCAGTCTTCTCCCGCCGGCGGAGCCGGCGACGACCCTCACGGCCCTCACTATGCCCGGGCTACCGTCGACGCCGATGGAGGGCGACTGCTTCGGGTGCGGCGACGACAATCCCGCCGGCCTCAAGCTGCGCTTCGAACGCACCGAGGCGGGGGTGGCCGCCCGCTTCCTCCCCAGGCCCGAGCACGTCGGAGCCACCGGCATCCTGCACGGGGGGATTGCGGCTACCTGCCTCGACGAGACGATGGCCGCCCTCGGCTTCGTGCTCGACGGCGTGCACTGCGTGACCGCCACCCTCCAGCTCCGGTACCGCCACCGGGTGCCGGTGGATGGCCGCCCGGTCCTGATCGAGGCGTGGCGAGACCGGGCCGAGGCCAGGCGGCGCCAACGGGTCCGGGGCCGGCTCAGCCTGGCCGACGGGACGGTGGCCGTGGAGGCGGAGGGGATCTTCGTCCAGGTCGGCCGGTGAGCTGGCGGGAAGGGCCCTCGCCGGCCGAGGGCCCCCTGGTCCCCGATCCGGTGATCGTCTGCATCGACTGCGGCGGCCGGGCCCACCTGATCAGCCGGTGGGACGACGAGGACCCGCCCCGGCCCGGGGACCTGGCCACCTACCGCTGCTCGGACTGCGCCGACCGCTGGGACATAGTCCTCGAGGAGCCCGAGGCGGGCTGACCGCGGCCGGGGTCGCCGTCGGTGGCGCCGGGTTCGGTCCGGACGGTCCCCCCTGCGGTTCTCAGGCCACCGCTGGGCCCAGGGCCGAGGCCAGCTCGGCCACGATGTCGGCCGCCGGCATCGCCCGGCCCACCATGGCCACCGACTGTCCGGCGTAGAGCGCCATGGCATCGATGCGCCCGGTGGTCGACCGCACCGGCGGGCTCGACGAGAGGCGCATCACCGGGAAGCGCCGGTCGCCGACCCCGGTCTCCCCCAGCACCGGGTCGGTGCAGGCCTCGGCCGCCTCGACGCAGCAGCGCAGGACCCGATGGGGGGCGTCGGGCCACATGGCTCCGAAAGCGGTGGTGAGCACGGTGTCCTCGGCCGCCGCCCCGGCCAGGGCGGCGAGGTACTCGGGGTGGACGTCGGCCTCCACCGCCGCCAGGAACCGGGTCCCCACCCGGGCCCCGGCGGCGCCGGCAGCGAGGACGGCGGCCACCGAGCGGGCCGAGCCGATGCCCCCGGCCGCCACCACCGGGACCTCGACCGAGGACAGCACGCTCTCGAGCAGGGGAAGCAGCCCGGTGGTGCCGCGGACGTGGCCCCCGGCCTCGACCCCCTGGGCCACCACCAGGTCGCAACCGGCGCCGGCCGCCGCCCGGGCCTCCTCGGTGGAGCCCACCTGCCAGCCCGCCAGCGCCCCGCCCTGATGGACCCGGTCCACCAGGGTCGGGTCGGGGTCGCCGTAGAAGAACTCGACCAGCCGGGCCCGCCCGGCCGCCGCCTCCACTGCCTCCAGGTCGAGGAACGGCATCAGGAAGTTGACCCCGAAGGCGCCGGTGGTCCGGCCAGCGACGGCATCGAGCGCGGCGGCAACGACCCCCGCCGGCATGGCCGCCCCTCCCAGGGTGCCCAACGCCCCCGCCTCGGCCACCGCCGCCACCAGGTCGGGGCCGGCCGCCCCGCCCATGCCCGCCTGCTGGATGGGGACCCGGCAGCCGACCATCCGGGTGAGTGCTGTCTCCATCAGCGCAGTCTGGTCCCGGCCGGCGCCGCCAGGTGTGCCGGACGGCCAGTATGACGGGGTGCAGCGCCGCATCGAGGGGTTCCGCCGCGACGAGGTGGGCGACTGGGTGGCCGAGCTTGCCTGCCTCCACGGCCAGCACGTCCGCCACCGGCCCCCCTTCCAGGAACGGCCCTGGGTGGACACGCCCGAGGGCAGGGCGGCACGGGTGGGCACGGCCATCGACTGCCCGCTGTGCGACCGGCTGGAGCTGCCCGAGGGCCTCGAGGTCGCCCGGGGCGTCGGCCCCTTCGACGACGCCACCGTTCCGGCCGGCCTGCGGCGCCAGCACCGCGTCGCCGCCCACACCTGGGCCCTGATCCGCCTGGCCAGGGGCTCGGCCGAGCTGGCAGTGGCCACAGATCCGCCCCGGACGGTCCAGCTGTCGGAGGGGGAATCGGTGGCCGTGCCCCCGGAGGTCCCCCACACCCTGGGGGTGCACGGACCGGTGCAGCTCACCATCGAGTTCCTGGTCCGACCGGGCCACGGCGGGGCCTGAAGGTGGTCGCCCCAATGGACGCCCCGAGGGCCACCTCCGTCCCGCCCGCCCGGCGGCTGGCGGGCTGAAGGGGGCGGCCCGAGGGATGGAGGCCATCGTCTTTCGGGCGGCGCTCCTCGACGAGGCCGTCACCAGGTTCCTGGCGGCGGCCGCCCGTCGCTACCGTCTGGCCGCCCTGGTCGGCCCGGACGACGCCGGCGTCACGCCCGCCCGGCTGGAGCAGCTGGGACCGGAGGTCGTATCGATCGAGACCGGCCCCGACGGGCTCGAGGGTCGGATGGAGGCGCTGGGTTCGGCCGCCAGCCGCCTCGGGCTCCCGTCCGGGCTCTGCCTGTACCTCGCCTCCTCGGCGGCGGAGGCGGCCACCGCCCGGGCGGCCGGGTTCGTCGCCGTGCCCACCACCGCCGGGCCCACGCTGGCGTCCGTCCGGGACGCCCTCGGCATGGTCGAGCACGACTACCGGGCGGCCGGCGGGGTGGTGATCGATGGGCCCGAGGTTCTCGTCCTGTGGCGGGAGTCGCGAGGCGAGTGGCGCCTGCCCAAGGGTCACATCGAGCCGGGCGAGGGGGATCTCGAGGCCGCTCTGCGGGAGGTGGCCGAGGAGTCCGGCTACGACGACCTGACGGCCGAGGCCGACCTGGGCTGCCGGCAGCTCGACGTCGACGGCTTCGCCGACGGCGGCCCGGGCCATCACGTGGTCCGCGAGGAGCACTACTTCCGCCTGCGGCCGCTGACCAGGCGCCAGCGCCGCCGGCACGCCGACGAGCTCAAGTTCGACCCGCGGTGGCTGCCCGTCGACGAGGCGCTCCACCTGCTCACCTACGAGTTCGAACGGGACTGGCTGGCCACCGCCCTCCGGGCACGGTCCTGAGCCGGATCCGGCGCACCCCCGTGTGGCCCCTCGGCCCATGACCACGGCTCGGTGAGTCCGCGCCGGCGGCTGCGGGTATCAGCGCACCATGGGCCGGACCCGTGGCGCCGTTCTCTTCGATGTCGACGGCACCTTGGTCGACTCCACCTACCTGCACACCCTGGCGTGGTGGCGGGGGCTCACCGACGCCGGCCACCGGCTGGCCATGGCCGACGTCCACCGCCTCATAGGGATGGGCTCGAGCGAGCTGCTCACCGAGCTGATCGGCCACGACGACCCCGGCCTGTCGGACGCCCACAGCCGCCACTACCAGCGTCTCAAGGGCGAGCTACAGGCCCTGCCCGGCGCCCGCGAGCTGGTCGCCGAGGTGGCCCGTCGCCGGGGGACGGTCGTGCTGGCCACCTCGGCCAAGCAGCACGACCTCGACGACCTTCTGCGGGTGCTCGACCTCGGCGACCTGCTCGACCATGTCGTGCACTCGGCCGACGTGGAGCACGCCAAGCCCGAGGGCGACATCTTCGCCCGGGCCCTGGAGGCGGCCGGCTGTGACGCGTCGCAGGCGATGGTGGTCGGGGACTCCCCGTGGGACGTGATCGCCGCCGCCAAGGTCGGGATCGACACCGTCGCCGTGCAGACCGGTGGGCACGGGGCCGCTGACCTCCTCGGCAGCGGGGCGCTGGCGGTGTTCCGCGACCCCGTGCACCTCCTCGACAACTTCGCCGACAGCCCTCTGGGCGCCCGCCTCGCCTAGGTCGGCCGCCAGAGATATCGCACGTCGGGGGACTTCTCCTCGTTGCCTGTCCCGTCGGTCTCCTCCACCGCCACGAACCCGTGCCGCTCGTAGAAGCGGCGGGCTCCGAGGTTGGAGGCGAAAGCCCACAGCTGCAGGCCGGCCGGTCGCTCCGATCTGGCCACCTCAAGCAGGCGGGTCCCGACACCGCGGCCGGTGTGGCTCGGAGCGACGTAGAGCTGGTCGAGCCAGTCCCCGTCAAGGACCATGACGCCGACGATGCCGTCAACATCGTCGTGGGCGACCCACAGCTGGCGGCGGGAGAAGACCTCCTCGGCGAACCACCGCCGCACGTCGTCGTCGTCGTCGTGGACCAGCGGCGGCACCGCCGGCACCGACGCCCGCCGCGATCTGAGGTACACCTGGGCGGCGCCGGCCACATCCTCCGGAGCGGCTCGCCTTATCCCGATCACGCCGCTGTCTACCGCGTAGCCGTCCTCACCAGCTTCCGGAGTATCCCCCTGCCGGCACGGTGCTGCCCTGGGAGAAGTAAGGCCGCTCGCCGGGGGGGAGCTGACCCAGGCGGTACCGCGCCCCGCCGTCGAGGTACTCGTAGGCGCCGGTGGGATCGCCCGTCACCGGGTTGGTGGCGCCCGGGTTCCACCAGATCTCGGCGGCGTTCTTGATGTAGGTCGGGTCGTCCGGTCCGAAGCCGCCGCCGGCGGGCCAGGCGGGGCGGCTGTAGAACTTGTACCCGTTGCGGATGAGGCCCCGCTCGAGGGTGGCGGGCGTCAGGTCCGGTCCGGCGGCCTGGATGCCGGCAGCCATCTGCACCAGCGACTCGAAGTGGTACGTGCACAGGGTCTGGTTCGGGGAGAAGCCGGGATCGACCTCCTGGATCACCTGGTAGCAGGCCCAGTCCGCCGGCGGGATCTCCATCTCGTCGTTGGTGAGGCCGAAGGCGTGCGACCACTCCGCTTGATTCATGAGGGCGGCGAGCTGGTTCCGGTCGATCCCGCTGGCTCCGTCCATGTACCACTCGGGGACGTAACCCGACGAGTTCGCCTGGTCGGTGACCTCGATGCCGGCGACGTAGTCCATCTCGTCGATGACGGTTGTCACGCCGTTGGCCTGGAACTTCACCACCGCGTCGGCCAGGGCCTGACTGCCGTTGGGATCGTTCTGGTTGATGTCATAGCCCACACTGACGGCCGGAACGAGCCCGCAGGTCGACTTCAGGTCGGCGAGGATGTCATTGCCGTCGACCGGGAACTGGGCCCCCTCCGAGTAGATGAGCCCGAACTTGCGCACCTTGCCCTGGATGCCCGCGCCCGCCCACTCCGCCCGGCGGCCGACCAGGTTCGAACAGACGCTCTCGGCCAGGAACTGGTCCTGGAGCGTCTCGTTCATCCACCAGGAGTAGAGGTACGGCTGATCCTGCTGGTACACGGGCAGCGGGTACACCGCCACCCGGCAGAAGTTCGGCATGGCGTCATGGACCGCCTCGGGGCAGAACGGCGGGGTGTAGCCCACGGCCCCGAAGACCTGATAGTCCTTCGCCGCCGCCACCTCCGCCTTGGTGTCCCCATTCGCCCCGGACCCTTGGGTGTCGGCGATCAGCTGAAGCGAACGGCCCCAGAACTGGAAGGTGTGGTTCAGGAAGATCTGCATGTCGGTGAAGAACCGCTCGGCCGAGTTCTCCGCCGCCGTCGGTTGGTCGGCGACCGGGCCGTTGGAGGAGAAGGTCGCCCCGGTGTCGTCGGCGACGGCGATCTTGACGGTGGTCGCTGACACGCCGTGATAGGTCGAGCCGGGGTTGCGCCCGGTATAGGCAGGGGCGCACGGAGGCGCGTAGGGCGAGTTGAACTGCAACGGCGGATCGCCCACGCCGAAGGGGCAGAAGGAAGGGGGCCCGGAGGTGGGCGACGAGGCGGTCGCCGGTGGGGGGCCCTGGCTCTGAGCCGAGGCCGGTCCGGTACCGGCGCCGGCGCCGTTGGTGCCCGAGTTGGCCTCACTCAGGGCGGCGATGATCGACTGCTGGTTCTGGTGCGGCGCGTTGGGGGACAGCTCGGAGCTCTGGTTCGACTGCTGGGCCGGCGGCCTCAGGGCCGACGGCAGGATGAGGGCAACCACGGCGATGGCCAGCGCGAAGTACGCCAGGGGCAGGTACCGCTCAGGTCCCCGGCGGGTGCCACCCCGCGACGTCGACCCGACCACCGGGCAACTGTGTCCGACCTCGTCCCCGGGCGGTACGGGGATTCCTCCGCAGTTAGTCCCCAGCTCCTAGTCCCAGCTCCGGGCGACGGCCGCCCCTAAGTTGGCGGCTTCCCCCCTCATTCCGGGCAGGGCCCGCTCCTACCATCCGCGCCCATGAACCTGGCACCCGAGGTGCGCTCAGCCGCCGGAACGGACGTCCATCTCATCGACCGCCCCGGCCGACCGCTCCTGCTGACCATGCGCATGGCGGCGGTCGGCATGAACGTGTGGTCCAAGGTGTGGCCGTCCCTCGCCGACGAGTTCACCGTGGCCACCTTCAACCTTCCGGTGCCCGACACCTGGGAGTTCGACGATCCAGCGGCCATGTTCGACCGGCTCGCCGACCGCGTCGTCGAGGTGGCCGAAGCCCTCGGGCACCCGTCCTTTCACTACCTCGCCTCCACCAGCGGCACCCGGATAGGGCTCCACCTCCTGGCGCGCCATCAGGACCGGCTGGAGTCGTGCGTCCTGTACGACCCCGTGTACACCGCCGCCGAAAGGCGGTCCTTCGACCGTCTGGAGGACATCTGGGAGACGCTCCTCAGGCAGGGGGGCCTCGAGGCCTACACCTGGTGGTGGATGCTCTACAGCTTCACACCGCGGTATGCCGAGGAGCACTACGACGAGCTGGCCGCCATGGTGCAGCGCCGCCTCGAGGCCGATGCCGTGCGGGGGCTCGACGCCGACAAGGTCGTCCGCTGGAACAAGGTGCTGTCGGCGCCGACGGTCGGAGATTCCGACCTCCAGCGGGTCCGGGTGCCCACTCTGGTGGTCGGGACCTCGGCGAGCGCCCACCTGGGCCGACACCTCACCGCCAAGCTGCCGACAGCCCAGTTCACCGCCGTCCCCCTGGGCGGATTCGGAATGTACGAGGACCCTGACACCTTCCTGGCGGCTGTCCGTCCGTTCCTGACCGCTGCCCGGACGACGGCGCCCGAGCCCGGACCCGAGCGGCCCGGGCGGGTGGTGGGCCGATCGGGCCACGCCACCGCCCTCACCGAAGGGCGGCCCACGACGGGGGTGGTCATGCTTCATGGATGGCTCATGTCGCCTGCCATGTGGGACGCCCAGACGGCCGCCATGGCCCAGGCGGGGGTCCGGGCCGTCGCCCTCGCCCAGCCCGGCCACGCCGGATCGGCGGCCCCGCCGTCCGATCTCGACATGGCGCTCTGGGCCGAGCTATCCCACGAGGCGCTCGAGGAGCTCGGACTGGATCGCTTCGTGCTCATCGGCCACTCCATGGGCGGGATGCTGGCCCTGGCCATGGCGGCGGCCCGCCCGGAGAGGATCGCCGGCCTGGGCCTGGTCGGCACCACCGACGAGGCCTGGCCCCAGTTGCGCCGCGACGAGTTCCTCCAGCTGGCGTCGGCGGTGTCGGCGGGCTGGGGGACGGAGCTGGCTCCCCAGGTCGCCTCGGTCCTCCTGGGCGAGCGGTTCCTCCGGAGCCAGCCGGCGTGGCTCGGGCGGTGGACCACCGAGGTCGCCCGCTACGACCTGGCCGGCATGATGCCGCTGGCGAGGGCCGTCGCCGGCCGCCCCGACCAGACCGACGTGCTCGGCCGGCTGGAGGTCCCGGTGCTGATCGTCCACGGCGACGACGACCGGGCGGTCGATGTCGAGCACGGCCGCCGCATGGCGGGCCGGTCGGCCAAGGCCGAGCTGTGCGAGCTGCCCCAGGTCGGGCACTGCCCGCCGCTCGAGGCGCCGGAGACCGTCAACCGTGCCCTGGTGCCCTTCGCCCTCGAGATGCTCGGCTCGGCGTGAGCCTCACGCCTGGTCGAGGACGATCCGGCCGCTGACCAGGGCGGCTACCAGCTCGGCCCGCGACCGGCACCCGCTGTTGCGGTAGATGATGGACAGGTAGTTCTCGACGGTTCGAACGCTGACCGCCAGGGTGGTGGCGATCTCGCGGTTGGACAGGCCGTCGGCGACCAGGCGGGCGATGCGCTCCTGCAGGGGAGAAAGGCCGGCGTCGGTCGAGCGCCGGCGTGACCGGCGGGGAACCGGCTCTCCCAGGCGCCGAAGGCCCATTCCCGCCCGCCGCCGCCACGGATCGGCCCCCATGGACTCGAACACCCGGTAGGCCCCGACCAGCCGCCCGGCCTCCGGCGCCACCAGCCCGAGGTGCAGGTCGGAGAGAGCCACGTGGAAGGCCATGCCCAGGGCGTCGAAGGCCTGGCGCGCCGCCTCGCCGGCGCCGAGGTCCCCTTCCACCTCCAGCCTGGTCTGGTTGGCGGCGGCCCCGGCCAACGGAGAGTCCAGCTCGCCCGCCAACGCCTCGAGGCTCTGTAGGTGCGCCTGCGCCAGCCCGCGCTGGCCGGACTCGCCGGCGGCGGCGGCCGCCTCCCACAGCAGGAAGGGCAGGCCCAGGCGGATGCCGCGCTCGGCTTGCTGGTCCAGGGTCCGCTCCAGGCGCTCGAGAGCCATGTCCGGCTGGCCGGTCAACCGCAGCAGCCGGGCCTCCGCCCATGAGTACAGGTGGGAATGGGCCACCTGGGGGGCCTGGCCGGATGAGATGCGCTCCAACCACCTCCTGGCCTCGGCGACCTCGGCCCGGTCGGCGGCCACCAGGATCAGCACCGGGCTGATCCAGGTCGAGGCGAGCCCCATTCCGCTCCCCTCGGCGCCCTCCATAGCCGCCCCGGCCCTGGCAACGGCCTCCTCCCAGTCCCCGGCCAGCCAGCTGACCGTCGCCGCCGCCAGCTCGACGGCGGGGCGGTAGGCGTCGGCCCCGAAGCTCTCGCGGGCCCGGCGGGCCTGGCCGACCAGATCGGCGGCCTCGGTCCCCAGGCCGAGCCAGGCCTGCTGGTTGGCGGCCGCCGCCAACAGCCAAACCTGGCTGGGCCGGGGCGTCACGGCCCCCTCCCGCCGGGCGGAGTCGAGGAGCGAGCGGTGCCGCCGGAGGTCCCCCCGCAGGGCCGCCACCTGAGCGAGAGCGCCAAGGGCGTAGCTCCGCACGGTGCTGTCCCCGGCCCGCTCCAGGGCCACCTGGCCGACCTCCTCGGCCTCGTCGAGCCGGCCCATCTGCATCAGCACAGCGCAGCGGTGGGCCAGCAGGCGGGGGTGGCCAGTCCGGCCGCCACCGAGCTCGGCGTCGATCACCTCGAGGGCCGGTGCCTGCTCCCCGGCCACGGAAAGCGAGAAGGCAACGGTCGACGCGCACAGCGCCCGCACGTCCCCCGGTGGGAGGCCGGTCAGGGCGCGGCGCCCGACGGCTATCGCCTCGTTGAGCTCGCCGGAGAGGAGCAGCGCCCGGGACTGCTGAGCCAGGATGGGTGCCCGGATGGCCTCGTCGCCGGCCACCTCGGCGGCCCGGTGGTACCACTCCGCCGCCACCGCCGGTGTCCGTTCGATCAGCTCGTCGCCCGCTGCGACCAGCACCTCGACCGCCGCCGAGTCGCCGCGGACGGCGGAGGCCCCGACATGGGCGGCGACCTCGAGGGGGCTGACCCGCAGGCCTTCCTTTTCCAGCCGACCGAGGGCGTCGGCCATCGCTCGGTGCAGCTGGCGGCGGGTGGCAGAACCTGTCCCCTCGTAGATCAGCTCCCGCACGATGGGATGGCCGAACTCGACGTCGCCGCCCCCGACCTCCCCGAGGATCCCCGCCCCCACGAGCGAGTCGAGGGCGCCGGCAGCCTCCTCGACGGAGAGCGCCGACGCCGCCACCAGCGCCCGCCACGCCGGCTGGTCCAGAGCCACCCGACCGCAGGCGGCCACCAGCTGGGCCACCCTCGTCGCCGCTGGCCCGAGAGCTTCGAGGCGACCGCTGACCATTGCCTTCACCGTGTCGGGCGCGCTCAACCGGCTGGGTGGTCCTGGGGCCAGGCTGAGCACACCCCCTCTCTCGACCACCGACCCGGTGGCGGCGAGGCTGCGGGCCAGCTCGACGACGAAGAAGGGGTTTCCCCCGGCCTGGTCAGAGACGTGCCTGGCCAGCGCGGCATCGGCGGCCCCGCCGAGGACCTGTGACGCCAGGCTCTGGGTGTCCTCCACCCCGAGGGGCCCCAGCCTGAGGGTCGTCGCCTCCTCGGCGGACAGGCGCTGGAAGAAGCCGGCCCGGACCCGATCCAGCTCCGGCGGCCGGTCACGGTGGGCCAGGGCCAGCAGGCACCGGCTGTCCCGCGACCGGGCGATCAGCACGTGGAAGAGCTCGAGAGTGGCCCGGTCCGCCCAGTGGGCGTCGTCGAGCACGACCAGCACCGGTCGATCGCGGGCCGACCGGCGCAGCGCCTCGGCCAGGGCGACGTGGGCCCGGGCCCGCTGAACCGGGTCGAGGTCGCTGCCCCGCTCTGGACCGAGCAGGCGATCCACCAGGTTCTTGTCGGCTCCGGCGAGCAGCCGCCAGAACCCCTCCCCCAGGTCGACCCCGGCCTGGCCGAACATCTCGAGACACCCGTAGGGGACGGGTTGCTCGAAGCGCCGGCCCCGACCGGCCAGCACCCGGAAGCGCCGGTCCGATGCCATGGCGACCAGCTCGGAGACCAGTCGGGTCTTGCCTGTGCCGGGCTCCCCCCCTATGAGCAGGGCCCGGGCATGGCCTGCGCGGCCCGACTCGACTGCTTCCTGGACCACCTCCAGCTCACGAGCCCTCCCGACGAGCGGTGGCTGGCCCGCGTCGCCGCCCCGGCCTGAGGTACCCACCTCGGGCAGGGTAGGCGAGCCGGCGAGAGGTCCTGGGGGCCGTCGCGGGTCGGCCGCCGCCCCCTCTGGACCGAAGCGATGGGTCTCGTCGACCAAAGAGATCGATCTCGTCGACCAAAGAATGGAGGAAACCCCGTAAGCAGCGGTCGGTGACCTTCGTCCATGCTGGGGGGCGTGGCCGGACGGAGGCGGACCAGTCGCCCGCGCCGGGGCGTGGAGTCGTACCTACCCCTTCTGTACTTCGCCGTGGCGATAGCGGTCATCGCCCTGCTCCTGCCATCGGTCCTCCGCCCGCCGGCGCAGCAGTCCAACCAGAGCGCACAGCTGTCGCCCAATTCCCCCCACAGCCAGCAACAGTCGATAATCGCCGCCTTTCAGTCGGCGGAGTCAGGCACCAACGGCGCCGGCCAAGGGGCCGGTGCGGGAGCCGCGCCCGGTGGTCTGCCCGGGGCTCCGGCCCCGGCGGCCGAGGCGGTCTCGGGGCCGCCGCACTACTGCCCGTTCGGAGTGGGCCAGCCACCTCTGCAGCTGAACTCACCGTACGCCCCACCCTGCGCCGCCGGTTATAACGGCAAGAACCCGGGGGCGACCTATCAGGGGGTGACGGTGACCACCGTCCGCATCGCCGTCGGCGACATCGCCGGGGCGACCTTCCCCCAGAACGGGCCGGTGCCGACCCAACCCTCGGCCGGCGAAGGCGCCGCTGACCGCTTCTACACGGACATGCAGCTGTACTTCAACCAGGCGTTCCAGTTGTGGGGTCGCTCGTTACAGCTGATCGGTGTCACCCAGGGGACCGGCGCCAGCGGCGACGTGAAGGCGGAGACCGCCGCCGCCAAGGACTACTCCGTCTTCGCCGCCACGACGTACACGCCGCCCTTCTGCCCGAATGCCGTCCAAGATCACATGCCCGTGTTCTGCCGCGGCCAGTACGAGCTGCCGTACTACCAGCAACGTCAGCCCTACCTGTACTCGTGGTTCATGGACGAGACCCAGAGCGACCAGTTCATCGCCGAAAACATCTGCAAGAACCTGGCGGGCAAGGCGGCGAAGTGGGCTGGTCCGGGGCTGTCGGGCCGGCCGCGGAAGTTCGGCCTGATCTACTCGGAGGACCCCACCTACCCCGTTGACGGGCCGGACATCGCCCGCGACCTCAAAGAGCAGTGCAATCTCTCACTGGCTGTGGACATCGGCTATGACCTGACCGCAGGCGATAGCAACGGCAACTCCGCTCTGGCCAGCGCCCTGGTCCGGTTCGAAGATGCCGGAGTGACCACCGTGCTGGACGAGATGGACTACCTGTCCAGCGCCGAGTTCACCAACCAGGCCGCATCCGCCGGCTACGTCCCCGAGTGGTACGACAACGGGGCCAGTCTCATGGATCGCAACCAGCTGGCGGCCGACCAGAACCAGGCCGAATGGGCCCATGCCTTCGGCTTCACCACCGAGGAGATGGAGATCCCGCTGTCGGACACGGCCTGCTATCAGGTGGTGCAGGCCGTGGACCCCGGCTACTCGCCCAACGAGTCGCTCTGCAACTACCAGTTCCCCTCGCTGCTCCAGCTCGTTTCCGGCATACAGGGCGCCGGGCCCGACCTCACCCCCACCACCCTCGACCAGGGCCTGGTCAAAAACGGCTACAAGTACTACTCGAACCCGTCCTGGCCGGCCGGCGGCGGCTTCTCGGCCGACAACCCGACGTACATCAAGAACGTGGCCGAGATGTGGTGGAAGCCGGGGGCGGTGGATCCGGTGACCGGGGACCCCACTGGCGCCTACGAGTACCTCGACGGGGGCGCCCGCTACCGGCTGGGCCAGCTGCCCGGTGGCGATCGCCCCTACTTCACCTCCGGCACCACGGTCCCCGACGGCGGCTACGGCGGGAGCTTCTGACCTCCCCCTCGGGCCCGCTGCCGGTGCCTTAACCGGGGGGGAAACCCCGTTACCGGCTCGAGCGGGGGCCGCCGAATATGACCCATGCCCTTCGCCACCCACCACGGCCATCGGATCCACTACGAACGCACGGGCCGGGGAACGCCCGTGGTCCTGGCGCACGGCATGTTCTCCAGCCTCGAGGGCTGGAAGCGCAACGGCTGGATCGACCGCCTCTCGACCCACCACCTCGTGCTGGCGGTGGACTCCGTCGCCCACGGCGCCAGCGACTGCCCGGAGGACCCCGCCTGCTACCAACGCCCGGAGCGGGTGGCCGACCTCCTGAGCGTGCTGGATGAGGAGGGCCTCGACGGGGCCCACTTCGTGGGCTACTCGATGGGCGCCTGGATGGTCTCCGGAGTGGCTACGGAGGCCCCCGGGCGGCTCCTGTCGCTGACCGTGGGCGGGTGGGACGTCGACGAGGGACTCCGACTCCCGAAGGAGCAGTTCAGAGGAACGGCCGGTGGGGAGCTGACCTTCGACGCGCTGGCTGCCTCGGTGGCGGCAGCCGCCCCGATCCTGCAGGAGGCCATGCAGGTGGCCGACCGCCAG
>DASRBO010000074.1:0-13047 GCA_035653595.1 Acidimicrobiales bacterium
CAGCTCCGCCAGGCGCGACTCGAGGCGGTCGAGATCGATGCGGGTCGCCAACGGGGTCGACTCCAATTGGTCGCGCAGCTCCCGGCGCACCAGCTCGGCCACCTGCTCGCGGTTGCGCCGGCCCCTCTCGACCAGTTCCTCGACCCACTGCTGGGTCTGCTCCCGCTGCACCTCGCCGGCGCGCACCAGCTCACGCACCAACTCCTCGGCGCGATCGCGGGTCAGCTGGGTGAAGGCGATCCCCGCATCGAGATAACGACGGAGAAAGTCGTTTTCGGCCATGCGCCAAACGCTACCGGTGGCCCCCCCGCCGGGCAACGAGTCGGGCGAAGTCGGGGGCCACCTCAACGGGATTGACTTCGGCCGCCTCGTCGGCGGACCTGGTCACCCCGCTCAACACCAGGCCGAAAGGCACCTGCAGGCGCCGGGCGAGCAGCCCGTCGGTGTTCACCCGGTCACCGACCACCAGCTCGATGTTGGGCGCCCGCTTGTGCAACAGGTCGACGATGGGCTGGT
Organism: Acidimicrobiales bacterium; assembly: GCA_035653595.1. Taxonomy (GTDB): domain Bacteria; phylum Actinomycetota; class Acidimicrobiia; order Acidimicrobiales; family JAJPHE01; genus DASRBO01. The sequence goes on from DASRBO010000074.1 coordinate 517, forward strand.
GGGGCTTGCCGGCGATGACCGGGGTGGCGGCGGTCGCGGTCGTGACCGCCGCCAGTATCGAGCCCGCCCCCGGCAGGAGCCCGTCCGGCGTCGGGTAGGTGGCGTCCTCGTTGGTGGCGACCAGGCGGGCCCCCGACCACACGGCCCGGCAGGCCACGGTGAGGCGATGGAAGTCGAAGTCGCGGTGCCAGCCGACCACCACCACGTCGGCCGGTCCCTCGGACCTGACCTCGACGCCGTTGGAGCGGAGAGCCTCCTCGGCACCGGGCCCGGCGCAGAGCACGGCGCTGGTGCCCGGCTCGAGCAGGGAGGCCGCTGCCTGGGCCGAGGTCACCAGCTCGTCTGCCGAGGCCTGGACCCCCATCCCCGCCAGCTTGGCCAGGTACTGCTCGACGGTCAGGGAGGAGTTGTTGGTCACGAACAGGGGCCGTACGCCGCCGGCCCGCAGGCGATCGACGGCCTCCGGGGACCCCGGTATGGGGTGGTCGGCCAGCCAGATCACCCCGTCGAGATCGATGATCCAGGTTGACTTCGAATCGTTCGGCACCTGCCCATGCTGGCAGCCGGGGCCGGTCTGGTTGTCGGGTCGAGCCGGCCGCTCCGGTTGGCCGGTCTCGTTGGCGGGTCCGGTTGTCGGTCTGGTTGCCTGGCCCGGGGCGGCGGGCTGGCCGTGGGGTCGAGGCTGGCGGCCCGTCGGGACGGAGATGCGAAGATAGGGCGTGCCCCGCTTCGAACCCTTCGCCGCCATCCGCTACGCCCCCGGGGTGGACCTCGACTCGGTCGTGTGCCCCCCCTACGACGTGATCGGGCCCGAGGAGCGGGCCGCGCTGGTGGCCCGCAGCCCCCACAACGCCGTCCAGGTGGAGCTGCCGGCCGACGATCCGGACAGCGGTCGGGACCGGTTCTCCGAGGCCGCCCACCTGATGGAGACCTGGCGCTCGGAGGGCGTGCTCCGAGCCGATGCCGAACCCGTTTTCTACGTGTGCCGGATGAGCTTCCACGACGAGAGCGGGCGGCCCCGGTCCACCACCGGGGTCCTGGGGGCCCTCGAGCTGGCGACGCCGGGCCAGGGCGACGTCCTGCCGCACGAGCGGACGATGCCCAAGCCCAAGGGCGAGCGCCTGAACCTCCAACGCGCCTGCCGGGCCAACCTGTCACCCGTCTGGGGCCTGTCCATGGCGGCGGGCCTGTCCCAGATCATCGCCCCCGAGGGCCGGCCGGCTGGCGAGCCGCTGGGCCGCACGGTCGACAACGACGGGGTGGAGCACGAGCTCTGGCGCCTGCCAACGGCCTTGGCGGCCGAGGTGGAGGCTTCGGTGGCCGGATCGCCGGTGGTCCTGGCCGACGGCCACCACCGCTACGAGACCGGCCTCGCCTACCAGTCAGAACGGCGCCAGGCCACCGGCGGGCCAGGGGACTACGACCTGATCCTGGCCTATGTCGTCGAGCTCAGCGCCGACCAGCTGTCCGTGCGGGCCATTCACCGGCTCCTGTCCGGCCTTCCCGCCGGCTTCGACCTCCTGGGAGCGCTGTCGTCCCACTTCGAGCTCGAGGAGGCCGGTCCGGTCGACCCGTCGCTGCTCACCACCATGGAGCAGCGGGGCCTGGCGGTGGTGACCCCCGAGGGCGCCTGGGTCGCCCGTCCCCTGCTTGCCACGTCGGAGGCAGCCGAGTCGGACCTCGACTCCGCCCGCCTCGATGTGGCCCTGGCCGACCTGCCCGCGCACGAACTGACCTACCAGCACGGCATCGAGAACGTCATGGCGGCCGTGGACAAGGGGGAGGCCCAGGCCGGCGTCCTCCTGCGCCCGGCCACGGTGGAGGTCATCGAGTCGACCGCCCGGGCCCGTCGGCGCATGCCTCCCAAGACCACCTTCTTCTATCCCAAGCCCAAGACCGGCCTTGTGTTCAGGCCGGTCGTGGACTAGCCCGTCGACCGTGGCTGACACCGCTGGCGGCGACGGGTCGGTCCTCGACCCCGACTCCGTCCCCGAAGCCCTGGCCGGCGCCGGCCTGAGCTTCTTCTTCGACCCGGCCATGCGGCTGGACCCGTATCCGGCGTTCAAGTTCCTGCAGGAGAACGTCCCGGTGTTCCAGACGCCCCTGCCCGGGCTGTGGATCGTCTCCCGCTACAACGAGTGCAACGCCATCCTGCGCGACCAACGCTGGAGCAGCGACGACCGTCGGTCCAACGCCTTCGCCGGCGCCGTGAGCACCGGCGGCATGCCGGCGCTGCCCGAGGAGCTCGAGGGCATGCAGCCGTTCCTCTTCATGGATCCCCCCGACCACACCCGCCTGCGGGGCCTGGTAGCCAAGGCGTTCACGCCCAGAGTGGTCGAGTCCTTGCGCCCGCGCATCCAGCAGGTGGTCGACGAGCTGCTGGCCCCGGCGCTGGCGGCCGGGGGCATGGACGTGATCGCCGACCTGGCCTACCCCCTACCGGTGACGATCATCTCGGAGATGCTCGGGGTCCCGGTAGAGGACAAGGAGCGCTTCACCGCCTGGTCGCGGGAGCTGGCCGCCAGCCTCGATCCCAGCTTCGGACCGCTGGACCCGGTCCTCTTCGACCGGCGCATCAGCACCCAGCTCGAGTTCGTCGAGTACTTCCGGGGCCTCATCGCCCACCGTCGCGCCCACCCTCAGGACGACCTGCTGTCGGCCCTGGTGGCCGTGGAGGAAGCCGGCGACACCCTGAGCGAGAAGGAGCTGCTGTCGACCTGCATCCTTCTCCTGGTGGCCGGACACGAGACGACGGTCAACCTGATCGGCAACGGCGCCCTCTGCTTCGCCCGCCACCCCGACCAGCTCGCCAAGCTGCGGTCCGACGCCGGTCTGGCCCGGTCAGCGGTGGAGGAGGTGCTGCGCTTCGACCCGCCGGTCCAGCTGACCGGCCGGGCGGCGACCGAGGATCTGCCCGTAGGGGACCACATCGTGCCGAAAGGGGACATGGCGATCACCCTGATCGGGGCGGCCAACCGCGACCCGGCCCAGTTCGAGGATCCGGACCGCTTCGACGTGACCCGCAACGACGCCAGGCATCTGGCCTTCGGCTTCGGGGCCCACTTCTGCCTTGGCGCGCCGCTGGCCCGGGCCGAGGGCCAGGCGGCCCTGGGTGAGCTGGCGCTGCGCACTCCGGGCCTGCGGGTGCTGGCGGACCCGCCCGAGTACAAGGAGAACCTGGTGCTCCGGGGCCTGGCCAGCCTGCCGGTCGAGTTCAGCGCTTCCTGAAGCCCGCCGGCGATCGGTCAGCGGCGAGCGGCGGCCAGACAGCCGGCGCGGAGCCGGGTCAGATCGAGGACCAGGAAGCCTCGGGCGCTCGGCTCGACGATGCCGGCCAGCTCGAGGCCGGTGAGCACGGTGTCCACCTCGTCCGGCGTCGCCGTGCTCCAGGCGGACAGATCCTCGGTCGACAGAGCCAGCTCGACCCAGACTCCGTCGGGTCGGGGCTCCCCGAAGCGGGCGGCCAGCTCGGTCAGCCGGGTCCGCACCCTGACGGCGGGGGCGTTCGACGCCAGCTGCCGGCGGTGCCGCTCGGCGGCGCGCAGCCACCCCACCGCCGTGCGGAGCAGGTGGGCGGCGATGTCCGGATACTGCTCGAGGAAGCGGTTGAAGGCAGGAGCGGGTATCCGCATGGCCACCGAGTCCCCGAGGGCCACCGCCGCATAGGCGTGAGTGCCTTCGGCGCTCGGGGTCAGCTCGCCGACGAGGTCGCCGGGCCCGCAGACGTCGACGATCTCCTCCTCGGGGCCCCGCCTGACCATCTTGGCCAGTCCCCAGTCCAGCACCACGACGTCGGCGGCAGGGTCCCCCGCCTCGAACAGCCTCTCTCCCACTCCGAACAGCTGAATGGTGGCCTCTGAGCCCAACAGGGCCGCCTGCTCGGGGGACAGCATCCGGAGGAGCCCACCTTTGCCGGCCATCTCGACACCTCGCATGTCCCCTGATGTTCGGCGTCGGCGCTGGTTCTCCCTCTACCTGCGAGGCGGGGTCGGGACGGTTGGGGCCCCCCCGGTGACCCTCGGTCCGGGCCCGATCGAGCCGGGCCGCAACCGTCGTGCAACCGCCCGCCAACCGCCCGACGGGATGATCGGTCCGGCGTCGAAGCCTCGAGGAGGGGACATGGCTCTGCGCAGTTCAGCGGTGGACAAGCTCCGCCAGATCCCGATGTTCAGCCAGTGCTCGAAGCGGGAGCTGAGCGTTCTGGGACGACTGGTCGAGGAGGTGGACATCGGCGAGGGGCGGGCTCTGACCCGCGAGGGAGCCGCCGGCAGCGAGTTCTTCATCATCCTGAGCGGTCAGGCCGCCGTCACCCGGCGGGGCCGGCGCATAACCGTGCTGGGCCCGGGCGACTCCTTCGGGGAGCTGGCCCTTCTCAACCCGGCACCCCGCGACGCCACCGTCACCGCCGTCACCCCCATGCGGGTGGCCGTGCTGGGCCGGCGGGAGTTCAGCGGGGCGCTGGCCGGGGTGCCCTCGATCGCCCAGAAGGTCATGGTCGGCATGGCCCAGCGGCTACAGGAGCTGGACCAGGGCAACCTAGGCCGGAAGCGAACGCCGGCGCCGGGCACCTCCTAGGCGGCCCGCTCGCCTCCGGATCAGCCCCCGATTAGTGGACGGTCCAGGTGGAGCCGGAGGCGAGCAGCTTGGACAGGTCGCCCGGCCCCCGCTGCTCCTGGGCCTCGACCAGCTGGTGCTGCATGGCGGTGCCGTAGTCGGGGGCGTCGACGGCCCTGAACACCCCGATGGGGGTGATTTCGTGCGGCCCGGTGGCCAGCCTCGACAGCATGAAGGCAACGCTGGGATCGAGGCGCTTCTCGTCGTGGACCAGCAGGGCGTCCTCGCCGACGTCGGCGACCTCGACGATGCGCACCCCGTCCTTGTCGAGCACCACCCCGCGCTCGCCGTTGGGGCCGAAGCGGATGGGCTGGCCGTGCTCGAGGGGGATGAGCATCGACGGTCGGGCGTCCTTGGCCAGGATGGTCTCGAACGCCCCGTCGTTGTAGACGTTGCAGTTCTGGTAGACCTCGACGAAGGCCGCCCCCTTGTGCTCGTGGGCGCGGGCGAACGTGGCCTGCATGTGCTTGCGGTCCATGTCGTGGGTGCGGGCCACGAAGGTCGCCTCCGCACCCAGGGCCAGGCTGACCGGGTTGAACGGCCGGTCGAGGGAGCCGAACGGAGTCGAGGCGGTGACCTTGCCCACCTCGCTGGTCGGGCTGTACTGGCCCTTGGTCAGGCCGTAGATCTGGTTGTTGAACAGGATGATGGTGATGTTGATGTTCCGCCGGAGGGCATGGATGAGGTGGTTGCCCCCGATGGAGAGCCCGTCGCCGTCGCCGGTGATCACCCATACGTCGAGGTCCGGTCGGGACAGGGCCAAACCGGTGGCGATGGCCGGGGCCCGACCGTGGATGGAGTGCATCCCGTAGGTGTTCATGTAGTACGGGAACCGGCTGGAGCAGCCGATCCCCGACACGAACACGGTCGACTCCCGCCGAACCCCGAGGTCGGGCATCATCATCTGCACGGCCGTCAGGATGGAGTAGTCGCCGCAGCCGGGGCACCAGCGGACCTCCTGGTCGCTGGTCCAGTCCTTCTTGGTGGTGGCGGGAACGGCGGTGTCAGTCATCGATGGCCTCCATGATGGCGGTCTCCACCTCGGCCACCCGGAAGGGCTGGCCCTGCACCTTGGTGAGGGCGCGGGCGTCGACCAGGAACTCTGCTCGCACCAGCTTGGAGAGGTGACCCAGGTTGATCTCCGGAACCAGCACGGCCCGGTAGCTACGCAGGACCTCGCCCAGGTTGGCGGGGAACGGATTCAGATGAACCAGATGGGCCTGGGCGACCTTGCGCCCCCGCGCCCGCACCCGCCGCACGGCGGCCTTGATGGTCCCGTAGGTCGAGCCCCACCCGAGCACCAGCACCTCGGCACCGTCCTCGCCGTCGACCTCGACGGGCGGGATGTCCTTGGCGATGCCGGCGATCTTCGCCGCCCGCAGCCGCACCATCCGCTCGTGGTTGGCCGGGTCGTAGGAGATGTTGCCGCTGCCGTCCTCCTTCTCGATACCGCCGATGCGGTGCTCGAGGCCGGGAGTACCCGGCACCGCCCACGCCCGTGCCAGCGTCTCCTCGTCGCGCAGGTACGGGAGGAAGACCGGGCGGCCGTCGGCGTCGGTGCCGTTGGCCTCGGTGGCGAAGGGCACGGCGATGTCCGGCAGGGCGCTGGCATCAGGGAGCCTCCAGGGCTCGGCGCTGTTGGCCAGGTAGCCGTCGGACAGCAGGTACACCGGGGTGCGGTACTTGATGGCGATCCGCACCGCCTCGATGGCCGCCCAGAAGGAGTGGCCCGGTGTCATCGCCGCCACCACCGGCACCGGTGCCTCGCCGTGGCGCCCGTACATGACGTGGAGCAGATCGGCCTGCTCGGTCTTGGTGGGCATGCCGGTCGAAGGCCCCGCCCGCTGGATGTCGACGATGATGAGCGGTAGCTCGAGGCTGACGGCGAGACCGACCGTTTCGGACTTGAGGTCGATGCCCGGCCCGCTGGTCGTGGTGATCCCGAGGTGGCCGCCGAAGGCCGCCCCCAACGCCATGCTCACCCCGGCGATCTCGTCTTCGGCCTGCAGGGTGCGCACGCCGAAGTTCTTGTGGCGGGACAGCTCGTGCAGGATCGTCGAGGCCGGCGTGATCGGATAGGAGCCGAGGAAGATCGGCATCTTCGCCGCCTGGCTGGCGGCCAGCAGACCCCAGGACAGGGCGGTGTTGCCGTTGATGTTGGTGTAGGTGCCCGGCTCGAGCACGGCCGGCTTGACCTGATAGGTGACCTGGAACAGCTCGGCGGTCTCGCCGAAGTTGTAGCCCGCCTTGAAGGCGAGGGTGTTGGAGTCGGCCACCATGGGGCTCCGGCTGAACCGCTCGACGATCCAGTCGAGGGTCTCCTGGACGGGGCGGTGGTACAGCCAGGTGACAAGTCCCAGGGCGAAGAAGTTCTTGGACCGCTCGGCGTCGCGGGGCTTGGCGCCGGTGGGCTTGGTCGCCTCGAGCGTCAACGAGGTCATCGGGACCTCGTAGATGGAGTACCCGGCCAGGGTCCCGTCCTCCAGTGGGTTGGCGGAGTAGCCCGCCTTGGCCAGCGACCGGTCGTCGAACGCGTCCGAGTTGAGGATGATGGTGGCACCCATCGGCAGGTCGGTGATGTTGGCCCGGAGTGCAGCCGGGTTCATCGCCACCAGGACATTGGGGTAGTCGCCCGGGGTCAGGATGTCGTGGTCCGATATGTGGACCTGGAACGCCGAAACGCCGGCGAGGGTGCCGGCCGGGGCCCGGATTTCGGCCGGGAAGTCCGGCAGCGTCGAGAGGTCGTTCCCGAAGATTGCGCTCACCGTGGTGAAGCGGTCACCGGTGAGCTGCATGCCGTCCCCGGAGTCCCCGGCGAACCGGATGACGACACGATCCAGGTCCTGGGGGGTTCGGGTCTCCACTGTCTCCGTCAACGGTGCTCCCGTCTCATTTCTCTACGCGACCGGCCCCGTTGCCGGCCCCGCTAAGTGATCGCCGAGCCCCGCATCCGCGGTGGGAGGGCCGTCGTTCACACTGAGTTTACCGTCAGTGGCGCTGGGGCCAAGGGGACGGGCCGCCCAGGGCCCCCCGCCGGGGCCCGATCCGGACTCCCCGCTCGGAATGGGCCCCTCCTGGCCGCGCCGGCCGGGCCGTCACAGGCGGGGTTTACCGTGGCCTTGACCGCCACGGCGGACCTCACTTCCCCCGCAGACGAACCGGAGTTCTGGCCTGCCCGTCGCGGGCGGAGGTGAGAGAGATGAATGTCGTCGTGCTGGCGGGTCGGCTCAGCAGCCCGCCTCAGGAGAAGCTGCTGGAGTCGGGTACCCGCCTGATGAGCCTGCAAGTCACCGTCCCTGGGGACGCCAAGGGGGCCGAGTCGGTCCCGGTCGTCTGGTTCGACGCCCCGGCCCGGGCGGTCGAGATGGACGAGGGCGAGGAGGTAGTGGTGGTGGGCCGGGTGAGGCGTCGCTTCTTCCGGGCGGGAGGGGCCACCCAAAGCCGGACCGAGGTCCTAGCCGACTCGGTGGTGGCGGCCCGCCGGGTGGCGGCGGTGCGGTCGTCCCTGGCCGGCGCCGTCGAGCGGCTGGCGGCCGCCCTGGACCAGGCCGGCCCGGCCGGCCGGCGCTCCGGACGGCGGTAGGGGGACGGCCGCAGGGCGCTGGTGGCACGGCTCCGGCGACGGCAGGGGTCAGGCACGGCAGCGGTCTGGCGAGGCCAGGGGCAGAGCGGCGCCAGGGGTCGGCAAGGGCACCGGCCCCGGGGCTGCACCTGTCCTGGGCCAGCAGGGTCGGGGTGGGCCCGTGGGGCGGCTGGGTACTCTTGGTCAGGGCCGGGCCCTGCATCCCAGCGGCCCGGCGGCCACTACGACCACGACCAGCCAGCCAGCGAGGAGCGGACGGTGGATCTCGAGAAGCTGCTCGGCAAGGACGCCGAGGCGTTGCTGCAGTACAAGGCCAAGGCGATCCCGTCGGCGGAGCTGACCCTGCCCGGTCCCGACTTCGTCGACCGGGTGCTGATTGACAGCGACCGCCCCATACCGGTGGTGAGGAACCTCCAGCAGGTGCTGAACACCGGGCGGCTGGGAGGGACCGGCTACCTGTCGATCTTCCCGGTCGACCAGGGGATCGAGCACTCCGCTGCGGCCAGCTTTGCCAAGAACCCGGCCTACTTCGACCCGAAGAACCTGGTCGAGCTGGCCATCGAGGCCGGCTGTAACGCCATCGCCACCACCTTCGGCGTGCTCGGGATCGTGGCCCGGCGCTACGCCCACAAAATCCCGTTCATCGTCAAGATGAATCACAACGAGTTCCTGAGCTATCCGAACCGCTACGACCAGGTGATGTTCGGTAGCGTCCGCCAGGCCGCCGACCTGGGTGCCACCGGGGTCGGCGCCACCATCTACTGGGGGTCGGACGAGTCCACCCGCCAGCTTCAGGAGGTGGCCGCCGCCTTCGAGGAGGCCCACCGCCATGGGATGTTCACAGTGCTGTGGTGCTACCTGCGCAACGCCGGTTTCAAGGTCGATGGCGTGAACTACGAGAGCTCAGCCGATCTGACAGGCCAGGCCAACCACCTCGGCGTCACCCTGCATGCCGACATCATCAAGCAGAAGCTGCCCGACAACAACGGGGGCTTCAACGCCGTCAAGTTCGGCCGCACGGACCCCCTGGTCTACGACGAGCTCACCACCGACAATCCCATCGATCTCACGCGGTGGCAGGTGGTGAACTGCTACATGGGGCGCGTGCCGCTCATCAACTCAGGAGGCGAGTCGAAGGGCGCCGGCGACCTCGAGGCGGCGGTGCGGACGGCGGTCATCAACAAGCGGGCCGGCGGCGCGGGTCTCATCGTCGGTCGCAAGGCCTTCCAGCGCCCGATGCCAGAGGGTGTCTCGCTGCTGCACGCGGTCCAGGACGTGTACCTCAATCCCGAGGTCACTGTCGCCTAGTCCAAGCGCCTAGCCCAACCGCCTAGCCCAACGAGGAGAGACGCTCGGCGGCGTCGAAGAAGGCGCGGTCCTGGCGCAAGATGCGCCCGAACAGGTCGCGTGCCGCCGGCAGCTCACCGGCGCGCTCGTAGAGATCGGCCAGGGCGTACCACAACCGGAGATGGTGCTCCTTCGGTTGGGTGATCTTGCGGGCCGACGGCTCCAGCATCCGGATGGCGCCGGCGACGTCCCCCCGGTCGGCTCGCGACTCGGCCGCGACGATGCGACCCTCGGTCACCAGCTCCGCTGACGGCGAGGCTTCTCTGAGCTCCTCCCAGAGCCGGTCGACCGAGGGCCACTGGCGCAGGGCCCGGTGGCAGTCCTCCATGGCCGGATGCTGGTCGTAGGCTCCGGTCAGGTCGTGGAAGGCCTTGAACTGCCTGAGGGCCTCCCGCCACCGACTGATCCGGTACAGCGTCAGCCCGTACAGCTCGCGGACCGATGCTGAGGCGGGCGCCTCCTGGGCGAGGGTGCGGAGGATCTGGCGAGCCTCCTCGTACCGGTCGCGCTCGTAGGCCTTTGATGCCTGAGCGAGCCTGGCAGCGAGCCGCGGCGCCCGCTCGGCGCCGGCGGCCGAGCGCATCTCCTCGTCGAGGTGGGCCGGCACCTTCGGTTGCCGGCGGCGAGCGGAGGGCGGCTCGGGGGCCACGTACCGGCCGCCCGACTTGGCCTTGCCCCTTCCAACGACCCCCTTCGTCCCAGCCGTGGTTCGATCCTGCGTGCCGTAACGCGGGGGCACCGCTCGACCCTGCGTTCCGTAACGCGCGCCCGCCCCGTCCTTGGGAGCTCCCCTGGCCCCTGCACCCACGCCGCCCCTGGTGCGGCGTGAAGGCGCTCCCCGTGTGCCCCGAGGCGGCGCCGCGCCACGTGTCCCGCGCGTCGGCGCTCCCCAGTCGTCGCCCTCGTCGTCGGGCTCGCGCTGCCAGACCTCGGGCTCCCAGGGCTCGCGTCGGGCCGGGCCCCGGTCTTCCCACTCGTCGCGCCGCCGGCCGCCACTCCGGAACGGCTCGGACTCGTCCTCCCGCCGGGCGCTCGAGGCGCCCCGCCGGGCGACGCTCCCCCAGCCAGGACGCGCCGGCGGAGCCTTCCGCTCCTCGTCCCGCCAGCGCGGGATGCGGCTCGCGCCACCCTCAGCACGGGGGGACCGGCCGGTCCGCTCGTTGCGCCACCCCTCGTTGTTCTCTCGCCGGGGTGCTCCGGGCCGCCCTGCGGCACTAGGGCCGCCACGGCGGCCGCCTGGTGCGCGTTCTGCCCTGCCGGCGGGTGAGCCATTACGCCGGACGGCATCTGAGCCCCCTCTCCGGCCGGTGGCGGAACCCTCTCCACGGCGTCCGACGCTCGACGGTCTGCCGCCGGGAGCGGGCCTTTGCCACCTGTCATCGAAACCACCCTGGCGCCGTCCGCCTCCCGTGCCGGCCGCCGGGGGTCGCCCGGCAGCCCCCCGGCGCGGACCGCTCGGCCTGCCGCCCTCGGCGAATCGAGGCCCTGGGGAGCGCGGCGATCGGGGGCGACCCTCGCCAGCACTATCCCGTGATGTTGCTGCGGATCGACGCCGTGGGTCGTCTGACCGTGGACGACCCGCTCGAGGCCCGGCGGCGGACCGGCTGTCGCTCGAGCGATAGCTGCCCCCGGAGCCACCCCTTCGAGGGCTGCCCTCTCCACGCCTCGGAACTCCGGACCTGCTCGAACTGGAGAAACTCCCTGCTCGCGGGTTCGCGCCCCGCCCCCCGCCAGTGCCACTCCGCCCTGTCGAACCAGAGCGGGTACCCGAACTTGGCCGGGCTGGGCGATCGGATGACGCACCGCCGGTCCACCGGCCCCTCGACGCCGACGCACCACCCCCGCGCGATCCCCCGGCGCTCGACGAACCTCGCCCCGGCGCGCTCGCTCGGCCGCGTACTCCCCCTCGCTTCGCGGGACCGGCACTTGGGCGCGGACGATCCCTGTCGGGGGTGCCAGGCATGGTTAGAAGGCTACTGCCAGCGAGGCCAGCGCCAACCCGAAATCAAGCCTGGCGCAGCCCAAAACGAAGAGAAGCCCTCGGCTTTCGACCGAGGGCTTCTCCAGATTTATTCCGGCGGCGACCTACTCTCCCAGGGGGTCTCCCCCCAAGTACCATCGGCGCTGGCGGGCTTAACTTCCGTGTTCGGGATGGGAACGGGTGTGACCCCGCCGCTATGGCCACCGGAAACCGGTGCTCTTTCATGTCAAGGTCCCCCGACACCTAACGGCGCGGGCGCCCCTCTGAGCGTTCCATAGCGAGCACGAGCAAAAGTTGCCTCCAAGCCCTCGGCCGATTAGTACCGGTCGGCTAAACACATTGCTGTGCGTACACCTCCGGCCTATCAACGTGGTCATCTAGCCACGGGCCTTACCAGGTTGACCTGTGGGAGATCTCATCTTGGAACGAGCTTCGCACTTAGATGCTTTCAGCGCTTATCCCTTCCGTAGGTCGCTAACCAGCAGTGCCCTTGGCAGGACAACTGGCACACGAGAGCTACGTCCGTCCCGGTCCTCTCGTACTAGGGACAGCCTTCCTCAGATCTCCTACGGCTGCGACGGATAGGGACCGACATTCTTGTTACCGCCGTCGGCGCCGAGCGCCGTCGGGGGCCAGGGCATTCTCTGCCTGGCTCTGCATGTCGCCATGCAGATCGGACCATCTCTTCATCTTCTTCCGAAGGTGTTCGGCATATGGTCTCTGAGGATTCCGGAATCGCTCCCGGCCTTTCCTGCTGATTGACCGCACCGGTCAGATTGTCACTGCCTGATTTTGAATCAGGCGAGTACTGCCGGATACTCGGTTTTTCCAGCATATAGCCGAATTTATAGACAGCGCGGTTATCCACTGTCTCACGACGTTCTAAACCCAGCTCGCGTACCGCTTTAATGGGCGAACAGCCCAACCCTTGGGACCGGCTTCAGCCCCAGGATGCGACGAGCCGACATCGAGGTGCCAAACCTTCCCGTCGATATGGACTCTTGGG
>DASRBO010000075.1:0-22509 GCA_035653595.1 Acidimicrobiales bacterium
GGCGAAGGTCCTCGTACCGCAGCTCGATGTAGCGGTCGGGGAACGCCCTTGCCTCGGTCGCCCCCACGACGTGGGCCCGCCACATGAGAGCCGCCGCCGCTGCCGAGCGAGGGGCCCACGATCTGCCCCAGCTGCGGGCGACGTCTACCAGGCTGGTCACCACGCTCCGTGGGTCGCGGATGATATGGATGTAGAGGGCCCCGGGCACGACTCGCTCTATGTAGGGGACGACCAGACTGTTCGACGGCGTCTTCTCGACCACGGCCCGGGTCGCCGGGGCCGCCGACATCACCCGGTCCACGATCGGCTGGAGGAGGCCGGCCAGCGCTCTCTGCACCTCGGCCTCGGTCAGACAGGCTGGGAGCCCGACCAGGCGGTCAGGAGGCGCACACCCCCTGCTGAGGCTGTCCACCGCGGCCGACACCTCGGCTCGCTGGCGGTCCCAGGTTTGCAGCAGCGGATACACATAGAGGGCGAAGAGGTGGGGCTCGGGCATGGTGGCGACGAGCGGGTGGCTGGCCAGGAGGTGCTGGAGCCAGGTCGTGCCGCTCCGGGGCGCGCCGAGGACGACCACCATCCGGGGTGAGCCGGGCTCGGGGGTCGCGTCGGTCACGTCCGGCATCGGACTGGTCTCTACCCGGTGACGTGGGGTCAGCGAAGGTCTCCTAGTGGAACTCCGCCATCACCTGGCCGCGAGGGTGGTTCCAGTCGCCGATATAGCGGAGGTCCCAGCCACTGGCAGCCGCGAACAGCTCGAGGTCCTCCCGCCTATACCGGAAGGTCCCGTGGTCGTGGGACTCCGCCGGGTTGTCGAAATCACCGAGGGCGGGGAAGAACGTGGCGAAGCATCGGCAGTCAGGAGCGTAGGCCCGTAGTTTCGTCAGGCAGTCCACGATCGGATCAGCCGTGAGGTGGGTGAACAGGGATGGGCCAAGGCGTAGTCAGGTCGCTTGGTGAAGAGGTCGAACTCGAAGGAGCCGGAGACGACGAACTCCGGGCGCCTCTCGTCCTCTAAGCCGGCGGGAAGCTCCTCCCGTCGGCCGAGCTGGATCAGTTCGGCCTCCTTGTCGATGCCGAGGTAGTTGCCCGGTTCGAGGTAGGGGATGAAGTGGACCCCGCCCCGGAGCGAACCGCAGGCGATGTCGAGCAACACATGATGCGGGGCCAGGCCCTGGCTCACCAGGAACTCGAACTGAAGCTTGCCGATCTCGTCCCACAGGCCGCCCACGTAGGCCCGGTGCCCCAGGGCGGCGATGCCAGCCGGGCCCTGCTCGCTCAGCCTTCGGCGGCACAGAGCGTGCGCCACCCTCGTCCTCATCTTCACCACGGTGTCAGTTACGGCGCGCCGGCCCGGATCTTGCGGTTGGAGGGCCAACTTTATTGAGGGGGGAGCCGGCCGGGGTGACCCACCGTCGCCAACCCTCACGCCTGGAGGGCCTGCCCCGCCCGTGGGGAGACCGGCCGGCTCGATGGACGTAGGGCTCGATGCTGATGTAGGGACAGCCGCTGGAAGGAACTTCGGCGGTGCCCGGATAACATCGACCGACGATGAGAGTCCTTCTTGTGTCGGACTTCGTCTTGCCGGTGCGAGGAGGCTTGGAGGTCTACGTCGCCAATCTGGCAGCGGAGCTGTCGGCCCGAGGTCACGAAGTCCACATCGCCACCTTGACCGACGATCCCGAGCCGCAGGCGGGCGTCCGGTTGCACACCGTCCGGTCATGGTCCTCGAAGCTGATCTCCCATGCGGACCCCGATCGGCCCTTCGCCGTCCCTGTTCCCGACTTCCGGTCACGGGCCGACCTTGAGCGAATCGTCCGGTCCACTCAGCCAGACGTCGTCCACGCCCACACCTGGTTGGGGTGGTCGCTGCGCTCCAGGACCGACACCCCCGTGGTGATGACCGTCCATGACTTCGCCCCGATCTGTCAGCTGAGGACCCTCTGGCGCCCCGAGGGCAGGACGTGTGCCGGCCCGAGCTACCTCGATTGTCTGAGGTGCGGAGCGGCGTCGATGAGCCCCCTCCGGTCGCTCGGTCTCGCCTCGGCGACCGTGGCCGGGCGCCACCGGATGCGGCCCTCCGCCCTCATGGTGCTGAGTCGCTGCATGCAGACGACCCTGGAGCCGTACTTCGACATGCCGATCGAGGTGATACCTGGCTTCGTGAGCCCTCAGCCGGACGGATCAGGTGTGGCGGCCCAGTTGCCTCCGGGTCGTTTTGCCATGTTCGCCGGCGACCCCGGGAGGCACAAGGGCCTCGACCTGCTGCTGGACATTTGGAGGAACGATCCCCCTGCGGGCCTCGATCTGGTGGTGGCCAGCACCCGGGCATCCGAGCTTCCCGTCACCCCGGGCGTCCACCTGCTTCGGCTGACCCCTCAGCAGATGCCGTCGGCCTGGTCCCGCGCCACCGTCGCCCTGGTGCCCTCCCGCTGGAAGGAGGCGTTCGGGCTCTCCGCCATAGAGGCGCTATCCGCCGGCACGCCGGTCATCGCCAGCGACTGCGGGGCCTTGCCGGAGTCGGTGGAGTCCGGCAGGAACGGCCTGGTCGTCGCGCCGCAGGACAAGCTGGGCTGGATCCGGGCCATTGCCTCCGTAGTCGAGGACGGTGGGCTCCACCGGCGACTCGCCGACGGCGCCCGGGCCAGTGCCGCCCGGTGGGCACCGACGACGGTGGTTCCGCAGATCGAAGCGGTGTACCAGCGAGTTCTGCAACGCCGCCGCGCTCAGCCAGCAACCGTGTGAGCTGAAGCTGTCTCAGCGCAGCCGTCGCACCCTCTTCGAGCCCTTCCGGAACCGCCGCTCCGTCGGACGGCCCACCTATCATTTGCCGACCGCCGGGCGGGTCGGCGACCGGGGAGGAGGAGCGATCAACCCCACACCAGCGGCTATCAGCCGCCCGGGCCTGATCCGATCGCGCTCCGCCGGTGTGTTGACAGCCGTCACCCTGCTCGTGGGCGCCGCCGTCCTCCGGGTGGCCTACTCGATGGCGGAGAGGTCGTCCGGCCATGGCCACTTCGCCGTGTTCTGGGCTTCATATCTCCTGGTCGTAGGGGCCGTCGCCGCCTACGCCTGGTTCCGGGCTTCGAACCGCCTGGCAACGCTCGCCCTCCTCGGGGGCTTCGGCATATACACCTACCTGCCCAAGCTCCTGATGAGCCTGCACGGACCCGTCTACTACGACGAGTACGGGCACTACCGGCACCTGCAGGACATCCTGGCCACCCACTCGGTCAACGTCGACAGCACCTATCTGCCCATCGTCAAGTACTTCCCCGGCCTCGAGCTGGTGACGGCGGCCGTGCACGAGGCGAGCCGCCTGACGACCTGGCAGGCCGCCCTGATCGTCATCGGCGCTGCCCACGTGGTGACTCTTGTCGCCGTGTGGCAGCTCGCTCTCGCTCTGCGGCTTCCCGATCGATGGGCCGTTCTGGCGGCAATAGTCTTCGCCTCGAACCCGAACTTCACCTACTTCGACACCGAGTTCGGTTACGAGTCCCTCGGCCTGGCCCTCGCTCTGGTCAGCATCGTCATGTTCGTGCGGGCTCGCCAGAGCCGCACCGCGGGGCGGGCGTGGGCCTGGACAGCCGGAACCATGCTGTTGTCGGGCGCGACCATCTTCACCCACCATGCCTCGGCCGCCTTCATGTGCGGGATCCTGCTTACGCTCGCTCTGGCCTTTCCTCCGCTTCGCCAGGACCGCCGGCAGCGGGCGACCGTGATCGGGCCCTGGGTCGCCGCGCTTGGTGCCACCGTCGGCCTGACCCTGTGGGTCGATCTGGTGGCGACCGGCACCTACGCCTACATCGCCCCCCATGTCCACAACGGCCTGGTAGGCGTGTTCGACGTTTTGACCGGACAAAAGCAGGTGGTCTCCAGCGGATCCGGTCGGGTCACGGTCAGCCCCGGCCACCACCTCTTCGCCGGCGCCGGCGTCCCGATTTACGAGATCGTCTGCGCCTTCATAACACCGGTGGTGGCTCTGGCCGTGCTGGCCGGCGCCCTCATCGGCAGCTGGTGGGAGCGGGACTGGCACGACGAGATCCGGCGCCGGCTCCCGTTCCTGCTGCTCGGGCTCCTCTACCCGCTCTCCCTCCCGCTGGCCCTGACGATAAGCGGAGGGGAGACCGCCCACCGGCTGTGGACCTACGCCTACATCGGCCTGGCGCCGTGCGTCTACTGGGCGTGGCCTGTCTACCAGAAGGCCATGGCCCGGCTGCGGGTCGCTCTGGCCCCTTCCGCCGCGCTGCTTCTAGTCCTTCTCCTCGTCGCCGTGGTCGGCAACGTCGCCTCGGGGGAGGACGTCTACTACCGCTTCCCGGGCCCGTACCTGTTCGGCACCGACACCCGGTCACACACGGCGGAGACCTACCAGCTGGCGGACTGGCTCCGTCGGCATCTGCGGCCGGGGCAGAACGTGGTGACCGACCGCGACACCGGTGAGGTGATTACCGCCTACACCCGTCTCGACACCCCGGCTCCCGCGAACACTCCGGTATACCAGCTCTACCTCCAGGGCAACCGACCGTCTCCGTCCCTGCGGCGATACCTGTCGGAGTTCGGCTTCTCGTACTGGGTCTTGGACCTGCGGATCGCCAGGGACCGACCGGTGCAGACCCTGTTCGCCACCTACGCCGGCCCGTCGAGCGTCAACGCCTCGGCCATCCTGCAGGCGGGCCATGGCAGCAGCTTCCTGACCGTGACCCACCGCACCAGGGACTATGAGGTACTTCGGATCTCGAGCTGAGAGGACGGTGACGCCAGCGCCCCCCGCCGCTTCGAACCCGCCGGACGGGGCGCTGCGGATCCTTGTCGTCGGCCCCAGCTACCGCTTCGCCAGCGGAATCTCCGCCTACACCCACCGTCTGAGCCACGCCCTGGCCGAACGCCACGAGGTGTCGGTGCTGCTGCTGCGCCGCCTGGTTCCGAGGCGCTTCTACCCCGGCTCGGGGCGGGTCGGGCACGATCTCTCCTTCCCCAGCTACCGGCGGCTCTCCCACTTCGACGGCATCGACTGGTATTGGGGCCCCTCCCTGGTCGGCGGGATCCGGTTCATGCGGCGGTCGCGCCCCCAGGTGGTGCTCTTGCAGTGGTGGACCCTGGCGGCCCTTCACACCTACCTCGCCCTGGCCCTGCTTGCCCGGCTGGGAGGGACGCCGGTGGTCATCGAGTTCCATGAGGTCCAGGACCCGGCGGAACAGGCGCTCACCGGGGCCCGGCGCCTCAACCGGTTGGGCCTGAGCCTGCTCGTGCGCTCGGCGCGGGCGGTCATAGCCCACAGCGACGAGGACCTGCGCCTGGTGAGGTCGGAGGTCGACCTGGGCCCAAGGCCGGCCGCGGTGATCGGCCACGGTCCCTACGACCATCTGGTGGGGCCGGAGGACCCCGGCGACATGACTGCGCCGCCCTCCTCCGACACCCGGCTCCTGTTCTTCGGGCTGATCCGGCCCTACAAGGGGGTCGAGGACCTCGTCGAGGCCTTCGGGCGCCTGCCGGAGGAGGAGGCCGCTCATTTCCGCCTCACCATCGTGGGCGAGACCTGGGAGGGTTGGACCCGCCCAGCGGAGTCGATACGGGCCAGCCACTACTCCGAGCGCATCCGGTTCGTCAACCGTTACGTCCCCGACGACGAGGTCGGCCGCTACTTCAGGGATGCCGACGCCCTGGTCCTGCCTTACCGACGGGCGTCGTCCAGCGGGCCCCTGAACATCGCCCTGGCCGCTGGCCTACCGGTGGTGCTCTACGACGTGGCCGCCCTGGTCAAGGCGGTCGAGGGCTACGAAGGAGCCATCATCGTGGCCCAAGGAGACATCGACGGGCTCGGGCGAGCCCTCGGCCAGGTGCGAAGCCTCGGCGGTCGCCGGTTCACTCCTCGGAGAGGTTGGGCGCCGACCGTCGGCGAGTACACCTCGTTCCTGAACGAGGTCATCGGGCGGTGAAGGTGGGGATGGTCACGCCGGCCTACCCGCCGGCGGTGGGTGGAATCGAGGCCCACGTCGCCAGTCTCACCGAGGCGCTGTCGAAGCTCGGCGTCGAGGTCCAAGTGATCACGCAGGCGTCCGGGCCCCTCAGGCGCAATCCCGCCCTAGTCGAGTTTCGCCGGCTGCCGATGACCGGGGTCTACCAGTTCGCCCCCGGCCTGCTGCCGTGGACGCGACGCCACCGACGGGACTTCGATCTGTTCCACCTGCACGGCTATCACGCCGCACCGGCTGGTCTGGTCGCCCCGCTGGTGGGGGGAACACCGATCGTTCTCACCCCGCACTACCACGGCGCCGGGCACACGCGATTGGCGCGAGGCATGCACCGGCTCTACGGGGCGGTCAACCGGAACCTGATCCGGCGGGCCCGGGCGGTCATCTGCGTCTCGAGCGCCGAAGCCGATCTGCTCGAGGATCGCTACCCATGGGTGCGACCCAAGGTGGAGGTCATCCCCAACGCCGTCGGATCCGAGGGGTTGCTCTCCGCAGCCGCCTTCGAGACCGACAACCCGGTGGTACTCACTGCGGGCCGGCTGGTGGGATACAAGAACACCAGGCTGGTGGCAGAGGCGGTGGCCGCCCTCCGTTCGCCTGTGTCACTGGTGGTCGCCGGAGACGGACCGGAGCGGGCCGATCTCGACGATCTCGCCCGGCGTCACCCGGCCATCGAACTGACCGGTTGGCTGCCCCGCCCCGAGCTGGACCGCTGGTTCCGCACGGCCAGCATCTTCGTGACCCTGTCAGAGCACGAGGCCTTCGGGATGTCCCTGCTTGAGGCCCTGACGGCGGGCTCGTGGGCGATCGCCTCCGACATCCCCGCCCACAGGGAGGTGGCCGCCCTCTGCGGGGCCGAGGACCGGGTGACCTGGCTGCGGCTGCCCTGCACCGCCGAGCAGGTCGGCCGGGCCCTGGAGGACCGGTTGGCATCCGGTGGTCGCCCGCCGCCCCTTCCCAGAATCTGGGACTGGGGGGAGGCGGCCCGGCGCACGGCGGCCCTCTACCACCGGTTGGTGACCTCTCCAGAGGTTGCCAGGCCCGCCGGCGGGGTACGTGGCCGCCGTCGGGTGCCATAGGGGGCCCCGCCTGAGCGGGGATGGTTAAAGCGGTCAAACCTAAGATAAGCCCCCTCGGAACCGATACCTGGCGTGTGCCGGGCGATCGTTCTCTGAGGGGCGTCCGCGCCCTGGTCGCTGCCCTCGCCGCCTTGGCTCTACTGGCGTCCTCGGCCTGGGGGCTCAGCCGAGCGGCAGCCGCTCCCAAGCGGATACCGGTGAGCGGTCTGCACATCATGAACTACTACCCCTCCGACGACGGGTGGACCTTGATGTGGACGGACTACTCCCACGCCACCACCGTGTCGGACTTCCAGGCCCTGGCGTCTCTGGGGGCGAACACTGTCCGGGTCATAGTCCAGCCCTCGGCGGTCGGGTACCCGTCGGTGACCACGACCATGAGAGCCGAGTTCGACGACATGCTCGGCGTGGCGGCGGCGACCGGGCTGCAGGTGCAGCTGTCCCTGTTCGACCAGTGGGGCAACTACTCCGACATCAGCGGCTCGGAGCAGTGGGTGTCCTCGTTGCTGCAGGGCATGGGGAACGACAACATCATCGACCTGGTCGAGCTGCGCAACGAGATGCCATTGACCCCCGCCGCGATCGCCTGGGCCCAGCAGTTGCTCCCTTACCTGTCGAAGGTCCTGCCCGGGGTGCCCCGCACGGTCTCTTCCTCGGGAGCCACGGGGCTGGCTGGGGTTACCGCCCTTCTGAACGCCATTCCCAGCTCCATGTTGGACGTGGTCGATGTCCACTACTACGGCGAGCCCAGCCTGGCCTTCGCCGAGCTGACTGCTGTCAAGGCAGAAAGCGGTGGTCGGCCGGTGATCGTCGGGGAGACCGGTGAGAGCACCTATGGGACCGCATCGGGCGAGGTGGCCCAGGCCCGCTACTTCGCCATCATGGCGCAGACGACCCGAGCCCTGAACATGCCCCCGCCGGCCCCGTGGATGCTCAACGACGTCATCCGGGCGGCAGGCGAGACCCTGACCACCGGCGAGGAGTACTTCGGCCTCCGGCGGCCGGACGGGACCTGGAAGCCGGCCGCGACCATCGTGCGGGAGGCCTTCGAGGGACAGGCCGTCAGCGGGAGCGCGTTCGACACCAGCCTGCAGGCGGAGGCCAACAACGGCGGCAGCACCCTTCTGGGGGCCTGGTCCGCCTTCGACTCCGCTGACGGCCTGCCGGTGGTCACTCCTGGGATTCCGACTCCCGGGCTCCAGGCGGTCTGCTACCAGAACACCGGTGGGAGCACCTCGGACAACCCCGCTCTCGAGCAGTCGCTCCCGATCTTCACCTCGGGCCAGGAGGTCTCCGTGTCGGCCACCCTCCAGCGCACCGGGACCGGCTTCGACCAGGTGTCCATCGCCTACTACAGCGCCGGCGGCAGCTACCTGGGCGAAGCGGACTCGCCGACCGCCAGCCTCATCGGACCTCAGGAGACCCTGTCCGTTTCCACGACGGTTCCGCCCGGCGTCGCCGCCGTTGCCATCAACCTCAAGGCGGCCCACCAGTCCGGTCAGGCCTGCTGGGAGTCGACGACCATCCAGACTCCCAACCTCATCACCAGCTGAGCCAACGCGCCGCTCCGGCGCGCATTCTCCTGCCCATCGACCCGCCTGCTCAGGACTTTGGTCCCTGCCGGTTCGCCTTCGCTTAATCCGATGATGGACGCAGTTCAAACAACGGAGAGCGATATGAGACGCAGGACATTTGACATGCTGGCTACCGCCGGCGGTCTTGTGCTGATGGCCGTCCTCGCCATCGCCGGCGGCCTGTTGATGCGGGGCGCCAGCTTCGCCAACGGCCAGGTCCACAACCAGCTGGCCCAGCAGCAGATCACGTTCCCGACCGCGGCCGCCCTGGCCAACGCCAAGCCGGGTACCGAGCTCACCCCGGCGATGGTCCCGTACCTCAGCCCGTACGCCGGCCAGCAGCTGACGACCGGCCCTCAGGCCGAGGCCTACGCCGATCACTTCATCGCCGACCATCTGGCTGCCATGCCCTTCGGCGGGGTGTACTCGAAGGTCAGCGCGGCCTCGATAGCCGCCCCGACCAACACGAAGCTCGCCGCTGAGGTCCAGACGGTGTTCCGGGGCACGACCCTTCGGGGTCTGCTGCTGGAGGCCTACGCCTTCTCGAAGTTCGGTCAGATCGCCCTCATCGCCGGCGTCTGCGCCTTCGCCCTCGCCGGGGTGATGCTGGTCCTCTCCGGGTTCGGGCTCTGGCACCTCCGCCGGGTGCCGGCTGAGCAGGAGCTGCTCGGTCCCCGCATCGCTGGTCGGGTCGCCGCCTGAGCAAACCCTCCCCCGACCGGACCTACCCCTAGCCCCCAGAAGCCCCGCCCTCGGGCGGGGCTTCGGTCGTTTTGTCCGTTCTTTCCATCCCGCCCCGCCCCGCCCCGGCCGTGCTGCTTGGCCGCGAGCGGGGCGCCTGTCTCGACGCTCACATCACCAGGTCCGGGCCCGACCACGCAGCAGCGCCCTAGGAGCAGGCCCGTCATCGGCAGAGGGCCCACGCCGGAGCCCGCTGTGGTCGACGGCGGCCACGGCGAGGAAATTTCCGCCAGGGCGCCGCAAGTTCCGAAGCCGGTCGGCGTATTAGCCACCGAACAGGCGGCCGGGGAACCGGGCGTGCGACACCACCGGGGTCGCCGAACCACCCCCTGTCGTTCGGAGCAGAGCTCAGGAGTTGGTGGTGCAGGTAATCGAGATCGACAGCGAGCCATACCCGACACCAGCGCAGTCGGACGGCACCTCGGTGGTCATCGACCTCCGCGATCCGGTCACCATCGATCCGTTCCCAACGTCGGAGCAGGTCGATGCGCCCCCCAACTACGGCGAGGCTGGCCCCCCCCAGGTCAGCCTCGCCGTATTAATGCCCGTGTTCAACGAGGCCCGGACGGTCCGTCAGGCGGTCCAGGACGTGTTGTCCGTCCACTACCCCTGTCCGATGGAGCTGATCGTCGTCAATGACGGGAGCACCGATGAGACCGCCTCGATCCTGGCGTCGCTGAGCGACGATCGACTGACCGTCCTTCACCACGCCGTCAACCGGGGCAAAGGTGCCGCCCTGAAGACGGCGGCCTCGGCGACGACGGGCGCCACCCACGTGGTGCCCTTCGACGCCGATCTCGAGTACTCGGCCGCCGATCTCCTCCGCCTGGTGGATCAGGTGGTGGATGGCCGAGCCAACGTCGTGTTCGGCTCCCGCCGTTCGGGGCGCTCGGTGCCCCACCAGAACCGGCTCTACGCCATCGGCAACACGGTCATGACCAAGGTCGCCAACACGCTCTACGGTTCACGCTTGACCGACCTCCACACCTGCCTCAAGCTCGTGCCCGCCCGGTTGTTCGCGCAGCTGCCCCTTCTCGAGGAGGGGTTCGGTCTGGATACCGAGCTCACCGCCTGGCTGCTGCGCAGCGGCGCCCAGCTGCGGGAGGTCCCGATCTCCTACCGCAGCCGCAGCCGGGCCGAGGGCAAGAAGATCTCGTGGCGGGACAGCCTGGTCTGCTTCCACCTCCTCTTCCGCATCCGGCTGGAGGACGCTCCGGTCCTCGGCGGCGCCGCCTAGCGCTGAGAACGCGACACCAGACGACCATGGCCCCTGGTATCCTATTTACGGTTACGCTAAAGTAAGTAGTACCGGGCGTCACCAAGGGGCGCCCTTCTGGGGAGCCTGGGGAGGATGTGGCGACGATGAGGCGGGCGGCGCTGGTGTTGGCGGGATTGGCCGGGGCCGGGCTCAGTGCCTGGCAGCTGGCCCCGGCCCAGGGGGCTCCCTCGCGCGGAATCTGCACCGCCGCCGCCGGCGCCCCCTGCTCGTTCACCAGCGTCGCCGTCATCGGGGGCACGAACGAGGAGGGCGTCATCTCTTCCCTCCAGGTGGGCACCTTCACCGTGGCCGTGGTCACCGCCGGCCAGCCCCGCAACCGTCACGGTGAGGCCCTGGGCTACCAGGGCCAGATCTGCAGCGTCTCCATCGCCAACGGCGGGCCTCCCAAGGGCAAGCCCAGGACCGACGCCGAGGGTCAGCCCATCAGCTGGACGGGGACGGGCGCCGGGGTGGTGTCGGGGTTGTTCATCCAGGGCTGCACCTACTCGGTGACCGTCAACAAGGGCGGCATCGGCACGGTGACGGTCGGCCAGACCAACTGAAGCGTCGCTAACCGTCGCCGGCGCCGGCGGCCAGCTCCTCGAGCATGAGTTTGCGGGCCGGCACCCCGTCGTCGAAGCGGAGGGCCTTGACCAGGTGGACGATGGTCCCCTTCTCCGGCTCCGACTCGAAGCGGACGTGGTCCACCAGGGCATGCATCAGCGCCACCCCCCGGCCGTGCTCGGCATCCATGGCCGCCATGGTCGGGCGCAGGGCCACGTGGTCGAAGCCGTGGCCAACGTCGATGACCCGGATGTGGCAGTCGGACGGCCCGACGCTGACCGCCACGTCGTAGACGTCGCCCGGCCCCGAATGGTCGATCACGTTGGCGCAGGCCTCGGTGAGGGCCAGCTCCACCGCCGCCGAGTCCTCTTCGAGCACCCCCACCTCCGACATCGCCGCCCGGATCAGATGGCGGGTGACGGGAACGCTGAGGCGATCGCGGGGCAGCTGGAGGGACAGGGTGAAGCGGAAGCCGTTGGCGCGGGAATCGCTCTCGTCGGCGTCCAGGGGAAGGATGCCGGTCGCCGGCCAGGCGTAGCGGTGGGACGTCAACCGGCCGGTGGGCGTGCCCAGGTCTACGACCAGGCGGCACTGGGGGTCACCGAGGGCGATGCGCTCGTCGAGGGTCACCTCGGCTCCGCCGGCCGCCCGGGCCCCGAGCCCGCCGGCCAGGGCGGAGGTGAACCGGCACAACCCCGGGGGAGGTGACGGTCCGAACGGACAGCGCCGGACCCCCAGCACGACCCGGCTGCGGCTGCGGGAGACCACGTGGAAGTCGCCGCCGAGCTCGGCCTCGGTGGCGATCAGGCTGTCGGCCACCGCCATCGGGTCCGGCGCCAAGGGCGCCTCGTTCGCCCGGCGCTGGGCGACGGTGGCTCCCGCCAGGGCGGCCGCTTCGTCCATCGCCATCCCTGAGGTCATGTGGGCGGCCATGAGGGCCGCTACCGCCGCCGGCTGACCGGCCGGGACCAGGGCGGGATCGGCGCTGACGGGGTCGAGGTTGGCCTCCGGAGCCCGGGCGACGGCCAGGCCCACCCGTACGCCGGGGCTGGACCCGTGGGCGGAGAACAGGCTCCTGGCGTCGTCCTGGGCCCGGGTGAGGCCGGCGCCGACGCTTTCACCGGGCAGGTCGCCGGCGGGCAGGTGGCGCAGCTCCAGCCGGGCCAGCTGCTCCTCCCAGTCGAAGGAGACCCAGATCGGTCCGGGGTCCATCTCCGTCAGGGCCTCGTGGACCAGAGGCCGGGCCAGCTCGGCCACCGCCGGCTCGATGGCGTGGCGGGCCAGATGCGCCGTGACCTCCTGCTCGAGGCGGGTGACGGCCCCCCCGACTCTCGTGTCTACGCACCACTCCACTGCCCCTCACCTTCCCCGCAGGCGACGGCCCTACCCTGCCCGCTCGATGGGCCGGGGGCGAGGCGGGCCGAGCGCTTCTGGACCTAGGGCTCCCCGGGCTGCTCCGGCTCGATGTGCATGGCGGCCTCCTCGGGGAGCAGCCCATCGGTGTCGTCCTCGGCCAGCTCGGCCACCTCGGTCGCTTCGTCGTCGGCCAGCCCACCCCCGTCGGGTGCCAGCAGGCGGCCCGGTCGCACCTCGGCGCCCCTGGCTTCCGGCTGCTCCCGCCGCAGCCGGTCCTCGAGGCGCTCGGGCATCCGCCCCTCGGCCGGGGTGGTCCCGTAGTCGTCGGCGGCCACCGGATGGTCCCGCGGCGGGGCCAGGCCCTCGACGGCGGACTGGTCGTCGATACCGGGGGGCTGGTCCTCGACCGGGGGGAGGCCCTCGGCCTCGAGATCGGTGAACGGGGGGTCCTGGGACGCTCGTCTCATCGCCGGCATCCCTACCCTCGGTCTGCTCCCGCCACCCCGGCGGGGCGTCAGTCAGCCCCCGCAGTTGGAGCAGACGCCGAAGATCTCCACGGTGTGGGTCACCTCGCTGTAGCCCAGCCGTTGGGCGACGACCTCGGCCCACTGCTCGACCTCGGGACCCTCCACCTCGGCCGAGGTGCCGCACCGCCGGCAGACGATGTGGTGGTGGTGGCCGTCGCTGCGGCAGTGTCGATAGACCGTCTCGCCGTCGGCCGCCTGCAGGGCGTCGATGATGCCCTCGTCGGCCAGCAGCTGAAGGTGGCGGTAGACGGTGGTGAGGCCCACCGACTCACCCCCCGCCCGCAGCTCGGCGTGGATGTCCTGGGCGCTGCGGAAGCTGGTGGAGCCCTGCAGCACCCGGAGCACGGCCTGGCCCTGTCTGGTGCTGCGGCTCACCCGACAGAGATTACGGTCGGCTCGGGCCCACCTCGGCCAGTTCGCCGGTGCCTACGTCGAAGACGAACCCACGGGCGTCGTGGCTGAGCAGCCAGGGACAGTCCCGTAGGCGCTCGAGGGAGACCCGGACGTCTTCGTAGGGGTCCCTGAAGGCTCCCGGGACCCAACCCGGTCGCTGGCCGGTCCGCCGCTCGAGGTCGTCGAGCAGGCTCTGGTCGTCCAGCTTCTGCATGCCGCAGTCGGTGTGGTGCACCAGGACGATCTGGCGGGTGCCGAGGGCGGTCTGGCTGAGCACCAGCGATCGGACGGTGTCGTCGGTGACCAGGCCGCCGGCGTTGCGCAGCAGGTGAGCGTCGCCGATCTCGAGGCCGAGCACGCCGAACAGGTCGAGGCGGGCGTCCATGCAGGCCACCACGGCCAGCTTCCGTCGGGGAGCGGATTGGAGCCCGGAGGAGGAGTAGGTCTCGCGAAAGCGAGCGGCGGCGGTGAGGATGGGGTCGTCGTCGGACATGGCTGCATTCTCCCTGCCGGTAGTGGCCGCCAGTCCAACATCCGGAGATATGGGACGATCCCCGCGACCACTGACATACCACTCGTGGTGGCGGATAGCGTTGGGATCAGGAAGGACTCTGGCGATCGAGGGAGAACCTCATTGGCGACTGGTTAGTGGTTGCAAACCAGCGAACGGCGACTCTGCGGCTCGGCCATCGGATCGATGGGTCGTAGCGCACCGGATCCGGGTGTTCCATGAGCCTTAGCGAAAAATCCGCCGAAGCCCCGATGGAGCTGGACCTGCTCCCGCTGATCGACCGGCTTCCCGCCTGCTCCTCGGGCCTGGCCTACCTCTACTGGTGCCTGGACCACCTGGTGGAGGCCCTGGGCCTCGACGACGCCGTGCTGACCATGGAGCACCCCGCCCTGGGGCTGCAGATCTTCCGGGCCAAGAAGAGGCCGGCGGCGGAGGAGGTGGAGGGCGAGCGGGTCGACAAGCCCGGCCTGTACCTGTTCCCCGACCCCCTCAACGACGAGCACAAGCGGGCGGTGGCCCAGCTCTGCGACGTGGCCCTCACCATCGAGCTGGCCCGCCACGACGCCTCCAACGACGCCCTCACCGGCCTGCTCAACCGGCGGTCCTTCTCCGAGGCCATCAACGGGTTCAGGGCCCACAGCGAGCGCCACGGCATGGGCTTCTGCCTGGCCCTGCTCGACGTGGACGGTCTCAAGGTGATCAACGACACCATGGGCCACTTCGAGGGCGACCGCCTCCTGCGGATCACCGGTTCTGAGCTGCGCCGGTGCCTGCGGGCGGGCGACGTGGCCGCCCGGATCGGCGGCGACGAGTTCGCAGTCCTGCTGGCCAACGGCACCGCCGAGGCCGCCGACCGGCTCAAGGGACGACTGCAGGAGTCGGTCAGCCGGGCCCTCAACCGACCCATGGCCTTCTCCGTGGGGGCGGCGGTGGCCCCGACGGAGTCCCTGAACGCCGACGAGCTGTTCCGTCTCGCCGACGGCCGACTCTACGAGGACAAGCGACGGAGGTGACCGCCTTGCCCATCCCCCTGTGGGACACCGACAGCCTCGAGCTCGCCCTGCGCCGGATCGAAGGGGTATGTGCGGTGACCTTGGAAGTGGGCGAGAGGGGGGTCGAGGTGCAGCTGGGGCTGCGCCGCGGTAGCAACGAAGCCGCCGTGCGGCGGGCAGCCATGGCGATGCTGTCCTCCGACCGCACCGGGGGGACCGGAATATCGGTCCTGTTCTTCGGCCACCAAGCCAGGCGCTCCAGCCGGGCCGGCTGAGCCCGGTCCTCCGGGCTTTAGGACATTGCGAAGTCCGACTTGGCCCGCTCGGGCAGCTGGACCAGGCCGTAGCCCATGGCGATGGAGACGGCGTGGGCCTGGGTGCGGGCCCCGAGCTTGTCGAAGAGCCGGATCTTGTGGCTCTCGACCGTCTTGAGGGCGACCCCCAGTCGCTTGGCGATGGCCTTGGCGGGCAACCCCTCGGCCATGGCCGCCAGTACCTCCGCCTCGCGCGGGGTGAGGGAGAAGCTGTTGGACCCTCCGCCGGAACGGAAGCCCCGCCACTGGGCGAGCACCACGCTGGCGGCCCGGCTGTAGAGCGCGGCACCGCCCTGGCCGACGGCGGACACGGCGTCGGCGATGCGGGCGGCGTTCATGTCATGGGACAGGAAGCCTGAGGCGCCCCGCTCGAGGCAGGCCATTATCCGCTCCTCCGAGGGGTCCTCGCTCAGCACCACCACATGGGTGCCGGCGGCGACCAGGCTGGATATGACGTCGTCGACCTTCCTGCCCGCCAGAGGATCGGACAGGACCACCACCTCGGGCCGCTGCTCGGCCACCGACGACTCCAGCTCGGGAGCGCTGGAGACGCTGGCCACTACGTCGATGTGTTGCTGACGCAGGCTCCGGGCCAGAACCTCGCGCACCAACCGGTTGCGATCCGCCAGTACTACCCGCATGTCGAGCGTCACCCCACCGCGCTTGTCGGGACAGGAATGGACTTCAAGGTCGGGGTGATCATGCCCCGCCGCACACCAAGGGCCACGGCGTGAGACTGGTTCTGCACTCCGAGCTTGGCGTAGATGTGCTGCTTGTGGTTCTCGATGGTCTTGGCCGATATCCCGAGGACCTCGGCGATCTCGTTGGTGCTGTGCCCGCCTCCTAGCAGCTTGAGGACCTCGACCTCCCGAGGGGTGAGCACCTGCCGGCCGGTTAGAGAGAGGTAATTCGCACCGCCGTGAGCGGCCGGTGCAGCGCCGTCGTCCCCGGCGCCGACGGCCAGACCCAGGCGCCGCATCAGCTCGTGCAGGCCCGCCCGGAGGGAGACCACCCCTGCCAGCTCCGGGCAGCCGTGCCGGCGTAGGGCGGAGTCAACCCGTCTGGTCCGCGACAGGCCGAGCAACGTCGCTCCTCGGGCGACGATGCGCAGCCGGGCGGCATCGGCACGCCACTGGTCGGCGGGATCGTCCTCGAGCTCGAAGACGATGGTGTCGACGGGCCTGGCGGTGACCAGGTCGACGAGTTGGTCGATGGTGGCGGCCGACAGGACCTCGCCGTCGGTCCCTTCGGTCAGCAGCTCAGCGAGCCCAGAGCGGACGAGCTCAGTCCGGCAACCCAGTGCGATACGCACGAAGCCTTCCTCCCCAGCGTTGGATTACAGAAGGTCACGATTTCCACAAGTCCGCTCGGACACAGAGTAACAAACGGCCACGCAGAGCGAAGTTTCCAAGTTTGAAACTTCAACACACACTGCACGAAATTGCCATTCGGCCACCGAGGTGTGCGCTCCGACGTCGAGGAGACGTGCGGCGCGGCGATGAGCGCGCGAGTGCGCTGGGGTTGACGGTGCGCGGGCGAGTGTCGGCGCGGTGGAGTTGCGACCGGCTCTTACCGCTGACGCTACGGCGCCGGCAGTGCGCCGATCTGGGTCAGGAACGTGGCCATGTCCCAGTAGTCGCGGTTGGCGGAGATCCTTTCGCCGCGTCGGGTGCCGACGGACACGCCCCGGATCTCGAAGTGCTTGCCGGTGGCAGGCACCGGTCCTTCGGTGCCGTTGTGGGTGCCGCGCATGACCCATTCCATGTAGTAGCTGTCCTCGATGGTCACCCCATCGATCAGGGTGAAGTGGTAGTCGTCCGAGAAGCCGACGGCGATGCCGTCGACAAAGGCGGAGATCTCGCTGCGTCCCTTGTGCGACTCACCGAGGGTCACGTCCTCATAGACGCAGTCGTCGGTTACCCACTCGGCGACCTGGCGGCCATCTCGCGAGTTCCACGCGCCCAGATACTGCTCCTGCCAGCCGACGGACATGGCTGCCTCCTTGATCGGCTCGTGTGGGGGGCTGCCCCGCACAAGTCTGGAGCCGTCATCGCCGCTGCTCAACGGGGCAAGGAGGACCATGCGGCCATACGCCCGCTCGGCCCGCAATATGCCCGGCGCGTGGCTGGTGGCGGCGCGCTGGCGCCGGGTCTACCATCTGATGGGAGGACGGGCCCTGTCATGGTCTCTTCGTGGTGTCGAATCGGAGATCACGATCGATGTCGTGACGGCGCGGCGCTCGCCTGTGGGTGCGATTGCCACCGACCCACGCAGTCCGGTCTTCGAGCAGGTTGTGCTTCGCCAGGCCGCGACGGCCGGGCTCACCTCGCCGTCGGCGTCGTCACCCGGCTTCGTCCGTTGCCGATGCCGTAGCGCCGGATGCGGCACCGACCTCGGTGCGTTCCGAGTCGGCGCGCGCCCCGTTGGACGCCAGACCCTTCCTCAGCGTGTCGAAGATCGAGAGTCCCTGCGCCACTACGCCGACGGCCATCTCGTTGACGCCCTGTGACCCGTTGAGCACGGTCAGGTTGGACCCGGCGATGCCACCGGCCGCCGCGCTCACCAGGCTCGGCAGCATCTCGACCAGCTTGTTGGCGGCGATCAGCTCCTGGTTCCTGCCAGCCAGCGCGCTGGCCCGGGCGTTGATGGCCGCAGCGTCGGCGTCGGCCACCGTCCGCTGCGAGTAGGCGTCACCGTCGGCCTTGGCCTTGGCGGCGTCGGCTGCTGCCTGCGCCGCCACCCGCTGCGCGTCGGCCTCGGCCTCGGCGAGGGTGCGTCGGCGCTTGGCCTCGGCCTCGGTGGTGAACAAGGTCGTGTCGCGGCTCGCCTCGGCCATCGTCCGCTGCTTGAACGCCTCGCCCTCGGTGTTGTGCTTGAGGGCATCGCGGGCCGCCTCGGCCAGGGTCCGTTGCTTGTAGGCCTCGGCGTCGGCCGGGCGACGGACCTCGGACTCCAGGCGCTTGTCGGTCAGCGCCGCTTCCTTCTCGGCCAGGGCGGTCTGCTCGGCGATGACATCCTGGGATGCCCTGGCCTGGGCCAAGGGACCGGCCTGGGCCGCCTGAGCCTGGGCCTCCTGGACCTCGGCCTCGATCCGGGCCTTGGCGATTGCCGTCTCCCGCTCGAACTGGGCCTTGGCCCGGGCCGCCTGCTGCTCCTTCTCGGCCGCCTCCTGGTCCCGCTCCGCTGCAGCAATGCGGGCGGCCGAGGCGACGGCAGCGGCATGGGGAGCGGCGAGGTTGGCGATGTAACCCGTCGGATCCTCGATCTCCTGGATCTGGAGCCCGTCGACCACGATGCCGAGCTTCTCCATTTCGGTGTGACTGCCGTCCTTGACCTCCTGGGCGACCTTGTCACGCTCGCGGATGATCTCCTCGACCGTCAGGCTGCCCACGATGGAGCGCAGGTGCCCAGCGAAGATCCGACCGCACAGCTCCTCCATGCGGTCCTGCTCGGCCAGGAACCGGCGGGCGGCGTTGGCGATCGACGGGGTGTCGTCGCCCACCTTGAACACCGCCACCGCCCGTAGCCGCAGCGGGATGCCCTGAGTCGTCACGCACTCCTCGTAGAGCTCGGCCTCCCGCAGGGCGAGGGACAGGAGCCTGGCCTTCTGCTTGATCGGCAGCACGAAGGACCCGTGTCCGGTGACTATCCGGAACTGGGTGGCTCCGTCCTTGTGGCGGGAGCCCGAGATGAGCAGGGCCTGGTCGGGAGCGGGAACGTGCCAGAAGAGCATCACTGCCTCACTAAAGGTCGGCCTCCGGGAAGGGTGTGACGGTCACCGATCGGGGCGAACGGACCTCGACCACGACGACGGCCTTGTCCCGCGGTATCTCCTCGTCGGCCCAGGCGGCGAAGGCCTCCGTGCCGCCGCGGATGGGGACGAAGATCTCACCCGGACCGGCCCTGGGAATGGGGACGGTGACACGGCCGATCTTGCCGACGAGTTCCTCCTCGACGTCAGGATCGGCCACTCCTCACCCCCACACCGAGGCCGCCACGGTCCGCGATGGTATCCAGCCGGGCCCGCCGGGGCATCGCCGATGAGGAGCTTCGAGCCGGGGGCCGAGCCGGCGCGGGCCATGGACGTCCTGACCCGGTAGGCGGCGCCGATTTGGTCATGCCCAACCCGGCCCTTGCTTCCTACCCTTTCCCTGAAGGGCACGCCCGGACGAGGAGGCGCCATGAGCCACAAGAACGAGGATCGACTGCGGGAGCTCTACGGGATCTTCGCCCGTGGTGACCTGCAGGGCTTCCTGGACGGTTGCACCGACGACGTGACGTTCCACGTACCCGGCGAGGCGGCGGTCAGCGGGGTGTTCACCAAGGGCGACTTCCCGTCCTGGATCACCGGCGTAATGGGGATCGCCGGGGGAACCTTCCAGGAGCACATCCTGGATGTCTGCGCCAACGACGATCACGGAATGCTGGAGCTGCGCCACGAGTTCGACCGCGATGGCGTCCACCGGAGCTACCTGACCGCCCATGTGGTCGAGTTCCGCGACGGGCGGATCTCCCGTTGGGAGGAGCGACCGGGGAGCATCGCCGAGTTCGAGGCGGCCTGGGGGCCGAGGAGCGAGGAAGGCTCGGACGCGCTGTCAGCCGACATTGCCGCCTTCTTCAAGATCGTCGCCGACTCCTGGGCGGCCAATGACGGTGACGCCTTCGGTGCCCTCTTCACCGACGACGGCTCGCTCATCAACCCGTTCGGGCAGCGGGCCGACGGTCGTCGGGCCGTGGCTGCCATGTACAACGAGTACTTCGCCGGCATGCTCAAGGGCAGCTCAACGACGGCGACTCTCGGCACCGTGCGGCCGGTCGGCGCCGACCAGGCGTTTGTCGACGCCGAGCAGACGATCACCGCCCCCGACGGCTCGGTCATGCTGAACGTCCACCTCGCCTGCCTGCTCCGTCGCGAGAGTGATGACTGGAGGTTCGTCGAGAGCCGGCCCTACGTGGTCGCCTCGCCGCCCGGATTGAGCTGAGAGGCGCCCCAGGCCGGGGCGGCGAGACCGGACGCTCAGCCCTTAGGTGAAGTCCAGGTGAGAGCGACGACGGTGAACAGCGTGCACATCGAGGCCGCTCTGGTCAGTCCGGCCCAGTCCCGCCAGCGCCACGAGGGAGCCAGGCGCCCATTCGACCGTAGGGACAGGACCCCGAAGACGAAAGTGGTCGCCTCGGCGAGCGTTGCCAGCACGTCGAGGGCGCCCACCGGCTCGGTGGCGCCATGGTCCGGTCCGAAGGGAACCCCGACCACCCGGGTGAAGGCCCACAGGACGATGACAGCGGCGCTGCCCAGCACGGCCGTCAGCAGGACCCGTCGGCTGGGACGGGCCAGCAGCAAGCAGCCGAGGATGGTCTGGGCGATCATCGTCCCCAGGAAGAAGGCTCCGAAGATGAACGACTGCCGGAAGTGGGTCGGCATCACGGCGGCGTGGGTGGCCGCGGCGGCGAAGGTGCCCAGGGCGGCGGCTTGCAGGAGAGCTCCCGAGGGCGCCGGCGCACGGCCGGCAACGACGAGCGGAGTCGTGCGGGTTTCGGTCGGCGGCTCAGCCGACCCGCCGACGTCCGCTCGACCTCCTTGGCGGGGAGGCGGCCAGTTGGCAATGAAAGCGGCGGCATTGATCGGCGGGACTGCCGGGGCTCGCCGCCGCCGGCCCGACGCTGGCGCATGGCGGCTGCGGACGTGATCGATGAGCAAGACCGAAGCGACCACCACCACCCAGGCGACCAGCACCAGGGCATGGACCAGGTGACCCCCTAGCAGACTGGTGAGCGACGGCCTTCGAGGCACCGGACGGACGGCCTAAAGTCGTCTTCGGTCAATGGGCCCGGTCAATGCCGAACGAAGCGGCCGGCTTGGAGAGGTGCAAGTCGGCGGCCCTGGTGGCATTGGTCCAAGTTGAGGCCTCTCTACTGCCTGGCTGGGCCGACTGGCCGCCATCAGGCGACGGCGAACTCCCAGGCCCACCTTCGGGTTCCAATAGTCGTCTCCCGAGGTCACGCACTGAGGTGTCGTTAGCCGCGAGCATGACGCGGAGCAGTGTCCGGGCGCGACGAAGGACTCCCGATCTATCCGGGCTCGCGAGCCTGGGTGCGGGCAGCCTTCTGCCCACGGTGGCCTGTTCACCGCGCCTCCAAGTCGGCGCCCGCTCGTTACGCCGCTGAGCTTCAATATGGATCAAGCCGGACGCCAGTGGCAAGGGAATCCGTCGGTAGGGTCGTTCCGGGCCATGGCCCGACTTTGCCGGCCACCGGAGCAGGCCAGCGATTCGTGGCCCCAGGCTGGGCACCGATCTTCGTGACGGTCAGGTCTCACCGCCGCGCCGTGACTATTGGTGTCATCCCTCATCTCGAATAGTCCTCAATAGGACATATGGGCGTGCCGAAGTAGTCCAGATGGCATTCTCCTTAGCGTACGGCGCGAGGACCTTCGCTTCTGCCAGCGCCCTGCTCCAGGGCCATCCGCTGTGGCACTTCCTTGGAGCCTTTCTCGCTCCCCTGGCCGTGGCCATGGTGGTCCGCCTCCAGGTCGGCCGTAAGCAGGCTCCGGCGAGGATGAGCCCCGTGAGGTCATGGTTCACACGGGCCCGGAAGGCTCCTCTCCTCGTCAAAGGGCTGGCGATCGGCGCGGCTCTCACCGCGGGCATTCACACCTCGGTCTGTCCAGAACACTTCCGTGAGAACGCCCTGTACGGAACCTTCTTCGTCCTCCTCGCCACCAGCCAGGCGGGTTGGGCCGCCCTGGTGCTGGCTCGTCCCAAGCGCTGGGTACTTGCGGCCGGCGCTGCGATCAACCTCGGCACCATCGTGGTCTGGCTCGTCAGTCGGACCTCCGGCCTCCCGTTCGGCCCAGAAGCATGGCAGCGTGAGTCCTTTGGCCGGCTCGACATTACGGCGTCGATTCTGGAGCTGTTGGTGGCAACCGGCGCCATATACGCCACCGGGCGCCTCGCCGATGTGGAGTCGCTCGGTAGCCTCCACCGCCTCCGCGCCCTCTTGCCGGTAGGCACTCCATTGCCTGAGGAGATCTGGCGCCAGCGTCATCGGTGGATCAGAGGTGTCCTGTCGGCTCATCTCCCGACGATTGCCGTGTTCGCCATCCTGCGCGGAAAGTCGATGGCCGTCGCCTTGGTGATGCCCGCTGTGCTCGGGGTGTTCGTCCTGGCCGCGTATCGCCTCACCTCTCGGCGTCGGGTCACAACGGTCCTGACGGCCGTTGGTCTCCTCA
>DASRBO010000076.1:0-16665 GCA_035653595.1 Acidimicrobiales bacterium
CAGCTGGCGGAGCTGGCGCAGGCCGGGGCCGGACAGGGCCACGAGGTTGACAAGGGAAAGCGGCAACAGGATCAGCGCCCACCGACTGACCGGATGCGAGGCGTCCCAGGCCCGCAGCCGACGGCGGCGGTCCGCCTCGCCACCGCGGCGGGACAGCAGGTCGCGCAACCCAAAGGCGGCGACCAGGCCCACTTCGGCGGCCGGCCAGGCCAGGGCGCGGGTCCGGAGGTGGTGCAGGTGGTAATGGTGCGCCGCCCATGCCCCGATGGCTACGTTGGCGGCCAGGATCACTGCCGCGATGCTGAGGTAGGTGCGAAGGGGGGCTCGCTCCAGTGCTCGCTCCAGGCGGCCGCCCAGCCCGTCGGCGGCATCGGTTCCGAGCCCGGCCACCTCCGGGCGCACTCGGGCGGCCACCTCGTGGGGGGTACCGAAGCGGGCGATGGCCGCCTCCAGGGCCTCCTCGGGCGAGAGTCCCTCGGCCTCGAGCCGGCCGACGTCTTGTTCGAGGTGCTCTCGGACCTCCTCCAGGAGCCGCAGCCGGGTCTCGGTCCCGACATGTAGATGGGCGTCCAGGTCCCTCAGGTAGGAAGCGATGCTGGCCACTGCGCTCATCCGACCGTCCCCAAGACCGCGTTCACCCCTCGGGCGAAGTCGGCCCACGCCCGTTGGCCCTGGGAGAGCTCCTTGCGGCCCTTGGCGGTGATGGCATACATGCGCCGGCGCCGGCCGGTGTCCTCGGACCAGGTGCTCTTGACCAGTCCTCGCCGCTCCAGGCGGTACAGCGCCGGATAGATGCTGCCCTCCGGCACGTCGAACTCCCCGGAGCTGACCGTGCGCAGGTGCTCAGCGATGCCGTAGCCGTGTCCCGGCCGACGGGCCACCGCCGCCAGCAGCAGCAACTCCAGATGTCCCCGCAGGCCGTCCCCCCGCATTACCCAGACAACCTAGGGCTGGCAGGGGCGGACGTCAAGGGTCGCCGGTCCCGAGTACCTCCTTACGCGCGTACCTCGGCCCGTCCAGCTCGGACCGTCGTGCGGCCTGTCAGGAATTGTCGGGGAGGGCGTTCTGATCTACGATTCGTAGGAGATTCGGAGGTCGGATGGCTGGCCCGAGGTTCTTGAAACATGGCGAGTTGCCCCTGGTCGTCTTGGCAATGCTGGAGGATCGCCCCGACCACCCTTGGGGGGTCCTACAGCGCATTACCGAACGGTTCGGCGACAGCTACGCCCCGTCACCAGGAACCGTCTACCCGGCTGTGTCCGCCTTGGCGCAGCGGGGACTCATCGACGGCGCCCGGCAGGGTCGGCGCACCGTCTACGCCCTCACCCGATCCGGCCGCGCGACCCTCGAGGCTCACCGAGGCGATCTGAGCGCACTGGAAGCCAGGATCGGCAAGTCTGTCGGTCTGAGCAACGATCTGGACAGGGCCTTTGTCCGGCTACGTGCGGCCATCGCCGAGACCACTCGCCGCGAAGGAGCAGGGGTGGCGGTCGCGGCCATAGAGGCCGCCATCCGCCGGCTGGAACAGTCCCGTCCAGCAGCTGCCAACGTCGCCCGTGCCTGACGAGGATCCGCTTCGGGAGGTCGCTGAGGCCTTGGACCTCGAGAGACGCCGGGCGAACCGGGCCGGCCGGCCCCGGATGGCTAAGGTCATGGCCATCGGGCTGGCTTCAGGAGTGGCCCTCAGCATCGGAACGATGTTCCTTTGGGGCACCAGGCGGCCGGCCGCGTCCGGCGGCTCCTACCTGTTGGCTCGGCTGGCCCTATCCCTAGGAGTGGGCATCATTGGCTTCCTGGCTTGGCGCCGAGTTGCCCGCGGCGGCATCCGTTTGAATCCGACCTGGTCGGCCTCGGCCGAGCAGCGTCGCGCCGTCCGCCGCTCGATTCGCCACGGCGAGCCGGCGGATTCGCCCGAGTTAGCCGAGCTGACTCTCGATGCCATCGCCATTCAGCGGAGGGTCTGGCCGTGGGTTCCTATTCTCTACGTCGTCCTGGCCTCAATCGTCTTGCTCGACCTTGTCACGGGCCACAGCAGCTCACCCGAGAGTGACGTGATTGGGGTCGCTTTATTCCTTGGGCTTGCCCTTTGGCAGACTGTTGCAGTGATTCGCCTCAAGCACGCCGAGGTCACGAACCGGGACTTTCTTGATCGCCAATGACGGTTGTCGGTCCGGTGACGGCCGTGACATCCGTCATGCGCTGCCGACGTGGCCACGGATGCGAGTCCCCACTGACGATCAGGCCACCCCGTGCCGAAGAGCGGGATACGAGATCCCCCTTGCGGAGTGCCCTTGACGAATCGCAATGCGCTTTCGTATAGCTTCGCCGTGACACATCATCTGGTCGGTGCTGCGGAGGTGCTGGGGGTCACGCGCCAGCGGATCCATCAACTCGCCAGTCGTGCTGATTTCCCGAAGCCGGAAACAGAGCTCACAATGGGGCAAGGTCTGGAGTCGAGAGGCTGTCGAACGATGGGCCAACGAGCACAGAGATGACGCGCCGGGCCCCCATCCGCTGGCGTGCTCGTTTTGCGGTAAGCACATCACATCGGTTCTGAAGCTTGTCGCCGGGCCTGGTGGCATCGAGATCTGCAATGAGTGCATCGACTTAGCTGGTGAGATAGTCCTTGAAGAGACGGCCGGCCGAGGTCTGAGTCGAGTCCATGCGTACTTCTTTCGGTCGGGTGTCTCGACGGCCGTGAGTTAGCAAAGGAGGGACTTCCGGGCCCAGCCAGATAGCCAGGCTGTGGGATGTCGGTGCCTTCATGTCCGCATAACCGGAGTTGGGGGACGCGGCCGGTCGACCCCGTCGACGCCGCCGCCGCCCTGGCCGCTGGAGTCCTCCGGCGCCGTCCGTTCCCAAGGGCGAACGCAGCGGTGGCCTGGCTGTGCCTGGTGCAGGCCCTGGCGCTCAACGGGGTGCTGCTCCCCTCTGGAGTCGGTAACGACGCCCGCGCTGCTGCGATCCCTGCAGCACCAACCGGTGGCGGCCGCCCAGATCGCTCTATGGATCCGGTCTCGGTTGACGCGGCTTTCCGGGACGGTGATCGATGAAGCAGGGGTCTCCGCCTACCTGGACGAGGTGCGCAGTCGATCCGGGGCGGGACTGGCCCCCGACGAGGAGACGGCCTGCTTCGAAGCCGTGCGCAAAGGGCAGGAGGCTGAGTACGCCCTCGCACGAGGCGACGCGCACGGTCTCGGAGCTGGGCAAAGCGCCGGGCTGGCCGAACGGGTCGCCGCCGGCCATACGGCCGAGGCCCGCCACGTCGACGAATACCTCGTCCTGGCCGCCAACCTGGCCCTCGGCTATCGGCGGCCCGGCCGGGACTTCTTCGATGTGGTGGCTGACGCCAACCTGGGCCTTCGCTGGGGCGATCCGGAAGTTCGATGCCACCAAGGGCTTCGCCTTCTCCACCTACGCCACCTGGTGGATCCGATCGGCCATTACCAGAGGACTGGGGGCGGCGTAGGCGCAGTAGGGACGAGGCGCGCCAGTCTTGGCGACCGACCGCGCTCGAGTCGCCCATCACCAGCCGCAAGAGGCCGCGTTGGTGGTCAAGCTTCTTCCGGATAGCCGTTCTGCTTGTTCCCCGGAAGCTGATCGCGGACAGAGCCTTCTCGGATGCCAGACGGGTCGGGTGCTGGCAACGGATGCGTTTCCATAGGCCCCGAGGCATCGCTGGCAGCAAGGGCGCCTGACTCCCGCCTCATGGCGGGCCAACACTGAGGGCGCCGGCGTATCTCGTACATCCGTTGCGGCTGGCTCCGTACACCGATTCTGGAGGTTCTCGTACACCGTCAGGAGGCCCCGGGGCCCCCACCAGTTCAGACCGAATGTGGTGCTATTGACACTAGCACTAGTCATCGGGCACCATGGCTGATGACTCGGAGCTGGGAGAGGTCACTTTGCTCGCTGCCGCCATAGCGCCGCTCGTCGTGGCTGGAGGGGCCTTCATGATCTTCTGTTTGTGGGACCTGGCGCACTCTGGCCCCAGCCGATACCTGCCCCGGTGGGCCTGGGCGCTGATCTGTCTGGCGTCCATCCCCTTGGGCGGTATCGCCTATCTGATCTTCGGCCGGAGTCAATCCTGATCGTCACCACCTCGGCGCTGACCAAGGTCTATTCCGGACGCACGGCGCTCGATGAGGTTGACCTGGCCGTGCCCGCCGGATCGATCTATGGGCTGGTAGGGCCCAACGGTGCCGGCAAGACGACGCTTCTGGGGATCCTGGCCGGCCTGCGTTCGCCGACGGCCGGCGAGGTCTGCCTGGGGGTACCGACCACCGCCGTGACCATCTGCCCCGACACTCCCGTCTTCGAGCCTTGGCTCACCGCGTCGGAGACCGTGGCGTTCTCGGCACCGATTGCTGCGCCAGCCGCCGACGAGCTCCTCGAAGAGGTAGGACTGGCGCAGGTACGTGGCCGACGCGTGGGCGGCTTCTCTCGGGGCATGACCCAGCGGCTGGGCTTGGCCGTCGCTCTGGCCGCCCAACCTTCGTTGCTGATCCTGGACGAGCCATGCTCGGGGCTGGATCCGGCCGGGCGGTTCCAGCTTCTCGAACTCATCACTCGGCTTCGGGGCAGGACCACGGTCCTGTTCTCCACCCATCTCCTGGCCGACGTGGCCCGCATCTGCGACCAGCTGGGAGTCCTCGATGACGGCCGACTTGCCTACCAGGGGGGCCTCGCGGAGTTCAGCGCCCAGTGGGCCCGACCGGTCTGGACCGTCCGGGTACGGGGTGAGGCGGGCGAGCTCGTCCGCCTGCTGGAGGCCGAGGACTGGGTCCACGGCGCCGAGCTCGGCCCTGACGGGTCGATCCGCGTCACCGCCTACGACGTGGGCCAGGCCGAAATGGGACTGCCCCGCGTGGTCTGCCGGGCGGGTATGGGCCTGCTCAGCCTCGCTCAGGAGTCCGACCTGGAAGCGGCGTTCCTCTCCCTCACCTCCACCACGGCCAGGGACGGGCCGGGAGCTGAGGCGATGTCGTGAGGCTGTGGCGCGTCGAGTGGCTGCGCCTGTGGCGCACAAGAAGGTGGCTGGCCCTCCTGGCCCCCTTTGTCGCCTTCGGCTTCGGCGGCCCCATTTTGGCCAAGTACCTGCCCCAGATCCTCGGGACCAGCATCGCTTCCGGAGGCATCAGGATCACCGCGCCCCCGCCCGTGCCGGCCGACGGCATCGAGGAGTTCATCCACAACGGGATGGGACTGGGAGTGCTGGTGGCCATCGTGGTGGCCGCCGCCGCCGTGAGCGTGGACGCCCATCCGGCTCTGGGCGCCTTCTACCGCACCAGGGTGCGTCACTCCCACCAGCTGGTCATCCCGCGCTATTGCGTGGTGGCCGTGGCCAGCGCTGCTGCCTTGGTCGCCGGGACCGGCGCCGCCTGGTACGAGACAACGGTGTTGTTGGGAGGCCTGCCGACCTCGCCCATGGTGGTCGGCACCGCTCTGGAGCTCCTCTACCTGGTCTTCGTCTTAGCCCTGGTCTCGGCGGCGGCGAGCGTGGTCCGCACGCCGCTGATGAGCGCGGCGGTGGCCCTCGGGGCCCTGTTCGCCCTGCAGCTGGTGGGGATCGTCCACGGGGCGGGCTCCTGGTTGCCCACCTCCCTCG
This sequence comes from Acidimicrobiales bacterium, assembly GCA_035653595.1. Taxonomy (GTDB): domain Bacteria; phylum Actinomycetota; class Acidimicrobiia; order Acidimicrobiales; family JAJPHE01; genus DASRBO01. The sequence continues at coordinate 5,609 of DASRBO010000076.1, forward strand.
CCGCTGGCCTGACCACGGTGGTCAAGACAAGGCACTACCGGTCCTTCCTGGACTCGGCCATCATCGCCGCGGCCGCCACCGGGGCCCTGTTGGTCTTCGCCATCGCCCGAATCGGCCGCCGGGAGCTCTAGGAGGCGAGGGCCCCGCCGATCTCGAGAGGGTCGGCGATTGCAGGGTGGCTAGCGTCCTGGATACGGTCGTGCTAGCATCAGTAGCACCATGTTGCTGGTGGCGCTGGACCCGAACGATGCCACCCCCCTCCACGAACAGACGGCCGGCTCGATCCGACGGGCGATCATCGAGGGCCAGTGCAAGCCGGGTGACCGCCTGCCACCAGCGCGGGACATAGCCGCGGCACTGGGCGTCAACGCCAACACCGTCCTGCGGGCACTGCGGGGCCTGCGAGACGAGGGGGCGCTGGAGTTCCGGCGGGGCCGGGGCATCACTGTGGCCTCCGGGGCGGGCGGAAGGGCCGAACTGGTGGCCCGAGCCAAGGAGCTGACCCGCCTGGCCCGCCGTCAGGGATTCAGCCGGGAGGAGCTGATCGAGATGATCCGGGAGCTGCGATGACCACCGAGCCGGCCAAAGTCTTCGTAGCCAGGGTGTCGAATCCGGCGGTGTTCGCCACCTTCACCGGATTGATACTCCTGGACACCGCCAATCGGGCTGCCTACACCCGTGGTCGGCGCTTCGGCCCCATCGGAGCCTACCGACCGAAGCATCCGGAATGGCCGCTCGGTCGCCAGGTCTGGACCGGCGTGGTCATCGGCGTGGTCGGCCTCATGGCGTCGTTCAGCATCAGGGTGGTGGCCGGAGCTGACGGACTGTCCGTCGGCTTCGGCCCTGGGGTTGGCCGGTGCGCCACATACCCATCGCCAGGATCCGCTCGGTGCGGGTACAGGAGGGCAAGGCTCTGCCCCTCTTCGGCTACGGCTACCGGGCCCTGCCCGGACACACTCGGGTGGTGGTCCGCAGCGGACCGGTTCTGGTGCTGGAGATGACCGACGGGGCCAGCTTCGGGGTCACCATCGGCCCCGGTGCCCGACAAGCGGCCGAGGCGCTCAACGCCGCCATTGCCGGGCGCAGTGGGGCGGAAACCGGCGAAGCGCCCGAGGCCGCATCCCCGGAGGCCCCCACGGGTGAGTGACGCTCCCCGAGGCACTGCGGGGGCGCAGGCTTAGCCTGGGCGGGCGGGCCTTCCCAGGCGGGTTCTCGAGAGGCAACTGACCGCTTGTGGCGGCGCGAAGGTCTGTGCCGGGAGCATCGTCAATTGTGGATGGCGCTGACCAGGTCGGTCACCCCTCCCTCACGTAGCCGCCAAGGACGCCGGGCTAGGCACCAAAGGCACGGGCGTAGGTCCCCCGGGCGGAGGCCCCACGGCCGTGGCGATTTCGGGGACGCGCTGGGCCGGCCCGGCGAAGATGGGGCACGCGATTCAGACGGATCGGGTGGGGGGCGTGCCGACGAGAACCTGCTCATCCGGACACGGGCGCCTAGCCCCCGTCAGGCCGTAAGTTCCGGTGCCGGTGAGCGACCCACCGGATCGGCTGAATCTCACGAGTCGAATGGCACTGGACACCGTCGTGCCCCGTGTAGAGTGACGCTCAGCCGCACCGGGTGGTGTGCTGGTGTTTCCGTTTGCCTCGGTTCCCAGCACAAGGCCTAGATGCGGCAACCGATGCGGGCGTCGCATCTAGGTGGCGCCCCCAAGAGAGAGGCCCGGTTACCAGCGATGGAGCCGGGCCTCTTGCTTTCTCGACGATGGGCGTTCAGTCAAATGCCCCGGCACCGGCACTGATGCTTGTGCTCGTTTGCGGGTCTACGCCGTCGGAGACAGGCCCCATGAGCATCTGCGAAGAGGAGCATGATTTGCGGCCCCGGGCGGGCTGGCGAAGCGCCACCGGTTCCGTGAACCGGTCAACCGGAGCCTCGTCCGGGAGACCGTCAGCTACCAAGTCGCCTAGGACAGGGCGACCCTTTGCATCCGGACGGCCAGCCACAAGTCCTGATCGGTGCTGGGTCACGAGCGGCCCGAATCTTGCGGCGAGCCGCGTGCTCGGCAACTGTGCGGCCCGAGCAGTTGGTGTCACCTTGGCTCGGAGTTCCGAACTGGAGTGCCGCTCGAGGCCGTCCACGACGTCCGATCGTGAGGAAATCGGCAGCGTCATCCAGGTCGGCGGTCCACAATGTCGGGAATGCGGGGCCCAGTCGACGTGTCCACCGTGGTTGACCAGTTGGACCGCAAGGGCTATGCCGTGGTCGAGGGCATCGTCCCCGCCCACGTGAATGACCGCGTGCGCGAAATCTGTCGAAGCCTCGTAGCCGAGGCGATCGAGGGCTTCGAAGCGAGCCTGAGGGCAGGACGGTCGATCGAGTGGCAAGAGCGGGGAGTCGTCCGGGTGGCGGACATCGAACCCCACGTCTTCCGTTGCGAGGACGTCATCAACGATCACTCCCTCTTGGAGACTGCCCGCAGGCTGACCGCGGGCCGGGACTTTCGCCGTAGCAGGTTGTCCCTTCGGGCACCCCTGCCGGGCTACGGCCACCAGGGCCTGCACCGCGACGGACAAGGCGTCGCCGGCCCTGGGAGCAGCGAGGGTCCCCGTGGAGCCGAGCCGTGGCCATCGGTCAATGTCTTGTGGTGCCTGGTGCCTTTCGGTCATGCCAACGGCTCCCTGAGGGTCGTACCAGGCTCGCACCGAGCAGAGACACCGCCGATCGAGGACCACTTCGGCTCGGCCATGGGCCCTCACCCCGATGAGGTTCTGGTCACCGCTTCCGCCGGGAGTTTGATCCTCTTCAACGGCGCTCGACTGTGGCACTCGGGGACCTTCAACTACTCCAACGAACCCAGGCTGGCCCTGCTATTCGGTTACCGTCCCCGATCAGCACCTCAGCCAAGAGAGTCCGGTTCTGAGCGGTCCTGAAAGGTTCCTGGACCGCGCCCGAGAAGATTCCTGGACCGCGCCCGAGCACGCGTCACGGTCGGGGCCGAGACACCTCAATGTCAGCGATGCTGAGGCGTCCTGGTCTAAGTCCTTGATGGCGAGCGCCCGAGGTCGGGCGAACATCCGCCTGGCGCGAGCTACCGCTTAACACCCCAGCGTCGCACGGCCAGGGGGACCGCAATCATCGAGATCAGGCACACGCTTCCGCCGCCGAGGATGCCACCAAACCAAGCACCGAGTGCGCAAGCCAGGGCGGCGGTCAGTACAGCGAAGAGCGGAGCGAAGTCTCGGATGATGAAGCCGGTCTCGATAGAGAGTTCCTGGCGCATCTCGGGTCCCCCTTCTCGGCTCAGAGCCTAATCCGAAACCTAGCCCTCGAGCAGCGAGGGGACGTCCAACGCGCGAGCGGCCTCGGTGGCGGCGACTGCGCCAGCGGACCGGCCGGGCGGAAGCTCCTTGTCGGACCGAATGCTCCAGAGCCTCGTCCGGGCCAGACTTCCCCGGCGGCCTCCGATGCCGAAGCAGGCGCCGCTGCGTTCAACCAGGCGATGCTCGAGGACAGGTCGTGACCGGCGCGTTGGCGCCGGACGGACCCCGCCACAGCGTTCCATGGCGTCCGGCGTCACTGGTTCCTGCCCGGAGTCGATCCCGAACGGGTCTATCCGGGAGGGGTCACTCGCCTCGGTGGAGGACACTCTCGTTCCGCCCCGGGGCCCGTAGGCACTCGGGAGCGACCGCTAATCCTCCAGCCGGTCCAGCACCCAGTTCCAGACATCGGCCGACAGGGCGACGGAGTTGTGGCTGACGTCTGGCACGACCGGCAGGGTGAGGTTGGGGACCCGGGCGGCAAGCGCCTTGACCCGGACGACCGATCCGATTCGGTCCCGTCCCCCGTGCACCCAGAAGACCGGGCAGGCAACCGCGGTCCGAGGCCGCGGATTAGTATGGCGTCGGCCCTCGGCGAACTCTGCTGCACGGTCCCGATAATCCCCAGGTTCACCTCGTCGGCGGGATCGTACCTCGGCCCGTCCTGAGAGCGGTCAGATTCGATCCCAGTGTCGGACCTACCTTGCGAGGTGCGCACCTGCCCGCGGCGTTCGGGCCGGCCTAGGCGGTGGAGTGCGCCCGATCCTCCGGACAGTGCCCGCACGCGGTGTAGGAGGCAGGGGTCTACGTGCGCGACCTCACGTGTTCGTGCGCGGCTCGGACGCAGGCTCCGGCGAGCTTCGCAGCCGCAAGCCGTGGATCACGCGGCCGCCAGACCGCAGGTCATCGAAGAAGTCCTCGCTGCGAGAGTCCAGACCGAATCCCAGCGCGGCGAGGCGTTCCAGAAGGTCATCTTCGTCATCGGGTAAGTGACGTTCCCAGGCCTCATAAGCGGACAGAAACGCCATCTCGTGCTCGAACAGGTCCGGACCGAGCTCGCACCGGTTGGAAATAAAGCTGCCCAGGACCGGATCCGCAGCGACTTTCCGCCGGTCGACTTGGTCGGGACTCTGCAGGCCCTGGCTGTCGACACTGCCCGACTGTCGCGGCCGGGACTCCCTCTGCACGGGGAGCCGGGCGTTACGGAAGAATTGTGGCTGAACAACGATGGATAGGAGCATCGTCGCCAGCCCGGGAAGAGCAATGGACCATGTTCCATGGCCACCGGTCGAGGTGCTTCTGCTCGCCAGCTCACGGAGCCCGCCGGCCCGCACGAAGACCAGGAGGAGCCCAAACACTGTTCCGATGAAGACCGTTATGAGAGGGAAAGCCACCGCCGCCGCGGGAGTTGACACGAAGCTGTCGTACCGTCCCGGGTTCCAGTGCATAGGCACCTTGCTGCCACGGGGCAGACGTCGAGCGCCCCGGACCGAGATGACCGCACTGAGGAGGCTCAGGATGGAGGAGACGACTACCCACCCCAGCAACAAGACCCCCTTCTAACTGCTACATCGGCGAAGCGGCAGCGTCGATCCGTCTCGGCCACTTGTCCGCAGCCTAACTGCATGGCGCGACTGTTGGCTTGTCGAGTCGAGTCCCCGGGAGTCAGGAGTACGTCTGGCTCACTGGGAAGGCTGGCCGTTGGCCACCGACGGATGCTTGGAGCCGCGGGCGTAGCTCCGTTCCCGATCCAGGCCACGCCGTGGGGGTCTATGGGAGCGGCGGGCTCGTGGCCTCACGCGCACCCCGTGGCCCCTGGAGGCCGCCAACGAGCGGAGGCACCCGGACCTCTGTCGCCCGACTGCCTAAAGAGGTGGCGCGTCACGCGGCCCGACCCCGCCGACGGCTCGGCTCTCCGGTGCGTCATCGCCGCGCCGGCCGGTAAGTCCTATCGCGCTGGCAGGACTGGGCGTTCAGACAGGTCAGAAGGCGGTCGCACACATGGGCCTTCGGCCTCCGGTGGGCGCTGTGCCATGTCCCCCAGACGGCTACCGCCGGCCCCGCCGTCAGACCTCGCTGGAGCCGGCCCGGACTCGTTCTACTTGGGCGAGAATCCTCGGCGCTGGTGTGTAAACGGCCGGGAGCCCAAGACAGTGTGTAGAACTGTGGGCTGTGAACCAAGCCTGGGGGGAAGACCTTGACCTGGCGGAGGAGGAGCTGGAGGCCTCCGAACAGCTGGTCGATATCGACTTCGACTCCTTCTACCGGCGAGAGCTGCCGGCCATCGCCGCCCTGCTCTATGCCCTCACCGGCAGCGCCTGGGCGGCCGAGGACCTGGCCGCCGACGCCTTCACCATCGCCTTCCGGCACTGGCCCCGCATCGCCGGCTACGAGCGCCCGGGGGCCTTCGTCCGCCGGGTGGCCATCAACCTGGCCCGTTCCCGGCACAAGAGACTGGTGGTGGAGGCTCGGGCACTCGGCCGTCTGGCCCTTGGCCGCCAGCCCACCGTGGAGCCTCTCGAGGCGCCCGACGCCGCCTTCTGGGCCCAGGTCCGCCGGCTCCCCGGCCGCCAGCTCGAGGTTGTCGTCCTGCGCTATGTCGAGGACCTCTCCGTCGAAGCCATCTCCGAAGTCCTGGACTGCTCCCCGGCCACCGTGCGGGTACACCTGCACCGGGCGAGGACCGAGCTCGCCAGGAGGCTGGGAGCGGACTGGGGACCGAGCCGATGAGCGATCTGGAGCTGCGGGCCCGGCGAGCCGGCGCCTCGGTGCGGCGAGCCACGGCCCAGCTGACCCCCCGGAGAAGCCCGACCGTGGCTAGCTCGGGCACCAAGTTCGCCCTGGCCGCAGGGGCGCTCGTCATTCTGGGGGGCGGCATCGCCGCGGCGCTCTCACTCAGCGGGAGTCCCAACAACCCCGCCGTGCCCGTCAGCCGGACATCGACCACCAGTAACAGCACCACGGCGACGACCGTGTCGCTGCCAAGCCTCTCGGCTGAGTCGGTGACCTTGGCCGAGGACATGACCAAGGGCGACTTCGCCGCCGTTCGGGCCCATTTCGACAACACCATGGAAGCCGGGTTGTCCGAGACCCAGCTCGCCGCCGGCTGGCAACAGGTGACCGCCACCCTGGGCAGCTATCGGACCCATGGACAGCCGATCGCCAAGAACGCAGGGAATGAGATCATCTTCGTGCCGATGGTGTTCAGCGACGCCAGCTTCGAGGTGCAGTTCAGCTTCGACGCTGACGGCCGGATCGGCGGCTTCTATCTGCGCCCGGCCGGCTTCGACCAAAGCGTTCCGTAGTGGCTCGCTCTTGTTAGCCATTCGACCCGATCACCACGCGGATGACTAGTTTCGAGCGCTTCGCCGCAATCGCAGGACCGCTGACCTTGGGCGCCTCACTTGCTTTCGGGTACGTGGCGAGACGATGGCTCCCGGCCGGAACACTGGTTGCGACCCCGGGAGGGGGGCACGCTCAGCGGATGCCCGTGCGACGGGCCTCTGTCTTCTATGCGGCCGTGGAACTCTTTCTCGTAATCGTCCTGGGGTTTCTTGCCGTGGTCAGCCCGAGGCTGCCCATGTCGGGAAGCCCGGGACGTCATGCACCTCCAGCCGCCGATTGGGCTGGGCTTTTCGTGGCCGAAGGGTGTGCGCTGCTGGTCTTGGCCATCCAGGTGATGACCACCGTGTTCTCACGTCCGCCGGCGAAGGCTCGTACAGAGCTCACGGCGTTCGTAGACGAGGCCTGCGAGGCATGGCCAATGGCTCGGATAGGTGCCGAATCCCTCTTCGAGAGCTACCTTGACTGGTGTCATCGTAGAGGTGTTCCGGCCGAATCGCGAGATGACTTCGAACAAGGCATTTCGGCTCTCGGATACCAAAGTGATATACAGCAGCATGGCTCGGTCTCGCATTGGATGGGTCTGAAGATCCGGAGTACGGCGGAGGACACTTCCTAAGCCAAGGCAGAGCACGAGCGGCTCTGAAGGGAGTTCAGAAGAGATCGCTAGTGCGACCGCTCCTCACGCGCAGTCCGCTAGTGATGTTCATTCTGCCCGCGCGTGAAGCAGCGGAACACGGATGCTTGTCGCAGAAGCATCTTGAGTGACGAGCACCCGATCGGGTGCGTCGACCTCATGGCGAGAACAACTCGACCCCCCGTAGCCTCCGCAAGAAGTCGGATTCACACAGACCTAGCTATGACCTAGCTGCGCTCTTCGAGGCCTAGTCCCGCCCTACTGCCCCAATATGCCAGCACGGGGTACCACGCGAAGCCTAAGGAGCCCGCGCCCCGAAGTGCCGTTACTCGGGTGATCTTCCGGGGCTGAGCTGGTGGTTATCCAACCAGTCCGGGCGTCGAGTGTCTAGGGGCCGGCGCTGGCGTCGATGACCTTGACCAACTGATCGTAGAGGTTCGTGCGTTCGAGATCGGCATGCGCGGTCGCGTCGTCGCGCTGACGGCGCAGGATGTCGACGAACTCGGCTCCGGTCTCGTAGAAGCCGCAGCCTTCGCAGATGGTCTGGAACCGGCAGTCGAGCTCCAGGGGTCGGGTGCAGTGCCCGTTGCCGAGCAGCCGACGGTGCTCGACGGTGCCCTCGTGGTCGTCGGATGTGGACAGCGAGACGGCGTCGGCTTCGACGGCCCGCGTGGCGTTGAAGTACTGGTCAGCGACGTTGGTGTCCGAGATTCGGGCGTAGACCAGGGTCATGCGTGGCGAGCGGTGACCCAGCAGGGCGGCGATGGCCTCCAGACTCATCCCCCGGTTGAGGCACTGGGTGGCCAGGGTGTGTCGCAGCTGATGGGGATGGACGTGTCCCACCCCGGCCCGGCGGGCGACGGACTCCACGTAGCGATGGATGGTGCGCCGGTCGAAGGGCTTGCCGTCGTCGCGCTCGAGCAGGAAGCCGTTCCGAGACGGCCCCCGCCAGGTCTGATAGTCGGTGATGAGCCCGACGAGCAGCGGGTGGAGGGGCACGTTGCGGTCGTTGTGCAACTTGCCGATGGGGATGCGCAGCCACCACGTGTCGCCCACCCGGTACATGGCGTCGTCGCGCAGGCCGCCCAGCTCCCCGGCGCGCATCCCCGTGCGGGCCAGCAGCTCCACCAGCAGACGGCGGCGCCGGTCGGGATCGACGGCGAGGGTGGCCATGAACTTGGCGGCCCGCGGGTCGTCCAGGAACCTGGGCAAGGGCTCGTCAGCCTTGGGGATGTCGCCGACGAAGATCGGCACGCGGCGGGGCGCGTCCTCCCAGTCCCAGTCGATGATCCGCTCGAAGAAGGTCCGCAGCATCCCCAGGTTGTGGCGGATGGTGGTCTTGGACAGCGGCCCGTTCTGACCGGGGCGCGCCGCCAGGGCGACCTTGTAGGCCTCGATGTGAGCCCGGCCGATGTCGGCAACCGCCAGACAGGATGCGTCGGAGGCGACGAGATGAGCTGCCAGGTGACGCAGCGCCAGCGAGGCGGCCGCCGCGCTGGCCGGGCGCTGGGATATGCCCAGCTGTTCGATGTACGCGGCCATGGTGGCCGCCATCCGGGGTGCTGCCCCCGCGATCTCCTCCCAGGTGGTCTCGCGCGGAAGGGCTCGGCTCGGAGGCTTTGGCCGGCGCCGCTTGGGCGGCTTCGGTGGCTGGGGAGCGCTCTGGCGCCGCGGATGGAACAGCGCTGGGATCGCCATCTCGGCCGGGGCGTCAGGTGAGCCGGCCTCGGTCAGGTCCTCGAAGAAGCGCCGCAGAGTGGCGATCCGGTACTCGATGGTGCGGGATCCCGCCGGCGTGCAGGTCGACGTGACGGAGCCCTCGGCCAGTGCTGTGCGGAACCCGGCCACGTGGTCGGCTCGGACGTCGCGGATGGACTGGCAGGTTGGGTCGGTGCCTATGAGATAGCGGGCGAACTGGCGCAGGCCGACGCCGGCCGCCTCGACGCTGCGCGGCGAGAGCCGCTCGGCGAGCGAGCTGAGATAGGAACGCATCGTCAGGGCGAGCTCCGGTGCCCGAGCAGAGATGTCGGCCCACGCCGCCGGCACCGACTCGCCGAGGCCTGCTCGCTTCGTTGCCGGCGCGGCGCTCATCTGGCCATCCCCACCGACGCCTGGGCTTCGATGACTTCGGCGGCGCGGCGGTACTCATCGGCCAACCAGTCCGAGCCCAGGTGCAGATACACCTGGGTCGACGCTATGGTGCGGTGCCCGGCCTGGGCCTGGAGGGCCTCGATCGACATGCCCGCCTCCCGCAGCCGGGTCAGGCAGGTGTGGCGCAGCTCGTGGCAGGTCCCATGAGCCAGCCCGGCCCGGGCCCGGGCGGCCGAGATGATCTCGTCCAAGCCCTCGAGCGACAGGGCCTGGCCGCGACGAGGACCCTTGAGGACCACGAAGAGCCGATCGGTGCGCGCGTTCGGAGGCCGCTCGTTGTTCATGTAGGAGGCGACAGTCGAAAAGAAGCTGGGCGAGACCGGCACCAATCGCTGGTGACCGCCCTTGCCGTCGGCCACGTAGACCCGCCACTCGCCGAGGCGCAGGTCCTCCAGGCGCAGGCCGATCACCTCGGCCCGGCGCAGGCCGCCGAGCACCATGGCCTGGACCATGGCCCGGTCCCGCTCCGTGCGCAGCGCCGCCATGAGCGCGGCGATCTCTTCGGGGTCCAGGATGCGCGGCAGGCGGCGCACGGCGCGCACCAGCGGCTGGCCACGCAGCTCCCGGCGCGACCTTCGGGTGGGCAGGCCCCGGGGAACGGGGTTGGCCTCCACCCCGACGTCGCCCCGAGTGATCAGGTAGCCATAGAACGCCGAGACCGCGGCCAGTCGACGGCGGATCGTCGAGGTCGACAGCCCGGCTCCGCCGTCGAAGATACGCACCACCTTCTCCGCTCCGGGCCGCGGCTGGCGTTGGGCGGTGATGAAGGCCATGACGTCGGCCGGGCGAACCTCGGTTGGCTCCTTGGCGACGACCGTGAAGAACGCTTTCAGATCGCGCGCGTAGGCCAGAACGGTGTTGGGGCGGGCGCGGCTGGCGGCGAACTCCAAGAAGTCATCTACCAGCCGATGACCAACCACCCAGCGGTCGCCACCGCCGCGACCGGCGACCCTGCGCACCTGCGGAGACCAGACCATGACGATCCTCCATGTCCGAGCTCCGCCCGAGGAGATTTTCCCCGGGCGGGTTGCTCAGCTGGTGGATCACCCAAATAAGTGCCGTTATCTCGAGGGCTCCCGAGGATGAGGCCCCTGAGCAGCAGTTCTGCGTTGTGGACATGTCATCGATGAGGCGATCAGCGGCGGACTCGATCCTCACCGAGGCGACGAGCGAGCTGGTCCCGGAGCATGGCGTTCTCGGCACGCAGCCGCCCGATGGTCTCTCGGGCATCGTCGAGCCGTTGGTGCAGGGACTCCGGCGTGGCCCGCTGGGATGCTGGGACCACGGGTGCGCCCTGACGCCCGCCTCGAAGGCGCGTGATCGCCTCCCGGAGATCGGGCTGGCTGTAGAGCCAGCCCCGTGAGACCCCGGCTGCGGCAGCCACGGCGCTGAAGCTGAACGCCGCGCCGTCACGGTCGAGTGCCTCGATGGCGGCACGGGCCCGGGCGAGGGCACGCTCGTGACGGCCCACAGCGGCACGCACGAGATGGTGGCTGTTGTCGGCACGGGTCACTCCCCGCCGTCCTGGATGGCCACCAACGCAGGGATGATCCGCTCCAGGCTGTCCTGGACCCGCCGGAGGTTGTCAGCGAGGCGGAACTGGCCGTCGGCCT
>DASRBO010000077.1:0-3119 GCA_035653595.1 Acidimicrobiales bacterium
GCGACGAGGAGGGCTTCTACTACATCTGCGACCGCAAGTCCGACATGATCATCTCCGGGGGCGTCAACGTCTACCCGGCGGAGATCGAGGCGGTGCTGGTGGCCCATCCCGCCGTGGCCGACGCCGCCGTGTTCGGCATCCCCAGCGAGGAGTGGGGCGAGGCCGTGCACGCTGTGGTCACCGAGCGTCCGGGTCAGTCGGTGAGCGACGAAGAGCTTGTCGAGTTCGCCCGCCAGCACCTCGCCGGCTACAAGGTCCCCCGCTCCTTCGTGCGCATGGTCGACATTCCCCGCACGCCGTCGGGCAAGATCCTCAAGCGGGAGCTGAGGGCGCCCTACTGGGAATCGCACTGAGCGGGGGTCAGACGGGCGGCGTCGCAGGGATCCGCCCACGGGAGCGAGGAGGAGCGGGATGAGCGAATTGGTCCTGTACGAGGTCGAGGCCGGGGTGGCGACCATCACCCTCAACCGGCCGGAGCGCATGAACACCATGAACGGCGAGCTGCTCGCCGGGGCGCTCGAGGCGTTGGAGACCGCCGCCGGCGACCGCGAGGTCAAAGCGGTGATCTTCACCGGCACCGGCCGGGCCTTCTGCGCCGGTGGCGATCTCCAGGGGATGGCCGGCGGCGGCGGTGGAGGCGGCGGCGGCTCCGGCTCGGGCCGGCGGCCGTCGGTGGAGGCGGCGGTCGGCAACCTGCGCGCCAGCATGAGGACCTCCCAGTTGCTGCGGGAGATGCCCAAGGTCACCTTCGCCGCCATCAACGGCGCCTGCGCCGGAGCGGGACTGGCGTGGGCGTGCGCCGCCGACATCCGCTACTGCGCCGAGTCGGCCGTGTTCAACACCGCCTTCATGACCGCCGGCCTGTCGGGCGACTTCGGGGGGACCTGGACCCTGCCCCGCATCGTCGGGCCGGCCAAGGCACGGGAGCTGTACCTCATGGCGGAGAAGTTCGGTGCCGACGAGGCCGCCCGCATCGGCCTGGTGAGTGCCGTCCTGCCGCCCGAGGATCTCATGGCCTACACCCGCGAGCGGGCCCAGCGGGCGGCCGGATTCGCCCCGCTGACCCTGGCCGCCATAAAGGCGAACCTCAACGACTCTCCTGACGTCAGCTTCGCCGAGATGCTCGACCGCGAGGCGGGTCGCCACATCCGGGCCGGGCTCACCGAGGACGCCCGCGAGGCGGCCGCCGCCTTCCTACAGAAGCGGCCCCCCGTGTTCAAGGGTCGCTGAGCCCGTCGCCGTGGGCGCCGGCCACGCCGCCGACCTGGCCCTGCTGGTGCTGCGGGGCACCCTGGGGGCGGTCTTCCTGGCCCACGGGATCAACCACGTCTTCGGTGGAGGCAAGATCGCCGGCACCGGTCGCTGGTTCGACCGGCTGGGGATGCGGCCCGGCCTGCTCCACGCCTGGCTGGCCAGCCTCACCGAGGTCGGATCGGGGGCACTGCTGGTCCTCGGCCTGCTGACCCCGCTGGCCGCCGCCGGGGTGGTGGGGGTGATGCTGGTCGCCTGGATCACCAACCACCGGGGCAACGGCTTCTTCATCTTCCGGCCCGGGGAGGGCTGGGAGTACGTCATGACGCTCACCCTGGCCGGCTTCGCCGTGGCCCTCCTGGGACCGGGGGGGTGGAGCCTCGACCGCCTGGCCGGTCTTGGGCGCCTGTCGGGGTGGACCGGGTGCTGGATCGCCCTCGGGGCCGGGGCCGGCGGAGCGGCCGCGCTGCTGGCCGGGTTCTGGAGACCCGTGCGCCCGGGCTAGGGACGTGCCATCCTCGGTCTTCGAGGTCCGGTCACAGGAGGTGGCGATGTCCAACGCGCTGGAGCAGGCTCGCGAGCGGCGGGCGGGGCTGAGGGCCGCCATGGGTGACGTGGAGCGCTCCCTGGCCAGCCCGGCGGCGGGCCGGACCGAAGCCTGGGTCAAGACGCTCGCCGAGGACCTCCGCCGCCTGTCCACGGCCCTGGACCTGCACATCGAGGCCACCGAGGCCCCCGACGGGCTGCTCGCCGACGTCGTGTCCTCCGCCCCCCGCCTGGCCAACCGGGCCGATCAGGCCAGGCGTGACCACCAGAACCTGCGCTACCGGCTGCACACGGCGCAGGAGGCTCTTACCGCCGGGCCCGAGCCCGATCTGCACGAGGTGAGGGAGAGGGTGGTCGAGGTGCTGGCCGGCATCGTCCACCACCGCCACCTCGGCGCCGACCTCGTCTATGAGGCCTTCAACGTAGACATCGAGGCGGCCGACTGAGAGTCGCCGGCCGGCGGGCCGGGGAGCTCAGGTGCCGGTGACCTTGCCAAGCAGGGCCAGCTCCTCGACCAGCAGGTCGGCCAGGTGGTCGAGGTCCGGTACCAGCTCGCGGCACGCCACCAGGCCGAAGTCGAGGGTGTCGAGGTAGCTCTGCACGGTGATGTTGAGGCCCTGGCCGTCCACGATGGTGGACACCGGGTAGTAGTGGAGCAGGCGGGCCCCGGCCGAATACAGCGGCTGGCGGGGACCGGGCACGTTGGACACCACCAGGTTGAACACGGGCATCCGCTCCATCAGGCGCAGGCGGGTGGCCATGCGGGTCGCCCGGGTGAAAACGGCCGGCGAGGGGAACTGGGCGAAGTCCGTCAGGGTGCTGGCCGGAACGGCGTTGAAGAGGTCCTTGCTGCTGTTCATGGCCTCGTGCACCTTGGCGATGCGGGCCAGCGGGTCGTCCTCGTCGGTCGGCAGGTTGGCCAGCAGCCCCGACACCCGGTTGGTCCACTTCTCGGTCTCCTCGCCGGTGCGGATGGAGACCGGCACCATCGCCACGAGGGGGGCCGCAGGCAGGGCGTTGTGGTCGATCAGGTAGGAGCGCAGGGCGCCGGCGCACACCGCCATCACCACGTCGTTGACGGTTGCGCCCACCGCGTTCTTGATCGCCTTGACGTCGTCGAGGGAGGTGCTGCGGAAGGCGAAGCGGCGGTGAGGGGTGATGGTGGCGTTGAACGGCACCCGCGGCGCCCGCAGGTTCGGCAGGGGCGGGGGCGGGTCGCGCTCCTCGTCGCGACGGCGCCCGATGTTGAGCAGCGTCCCGAGCGGGCCCCGCAGTTGGCCCCGCCACTGGTTGGCCATGGCCACCAGCACCGGGTTCCGGGT
>DASRBO010000078.1:0-9684 GCA_035653595.1 Acidimicrobiales bacterium
GGCCGGACTACGGTTCATCCCGGAAGTGCCTTCCTGTTGTGGTGGCTGTGGTCTTGAGCAACCTCAGTTTCACCCAACAGGAAGGCGTTTTCGCGTATGGGAACCAGCTAGACCCGGTGAGTTACTGAAAGGCCCGGGCTAACCTGCACAACGAGGCGTACCTCCGGGCCAAAGCCACGAGGATGGGACACGTGATCCACCACCAGGGCCTTGCCCTGGACGAGGAGATGCTGGCCGAGGAACGCCGGAGCGACGGAGGCGGTGCCTGAGGGGCGGCACCGGTAGGCTTCGGGCGGCGCCGGGGGTGGGAGAGTTGGGCTCGAAGGGCATCAAGTCACGCAAGCGGCGGCGTCCCCTGACCAAGGTCAGGCTCAGGCTCAACCCGGTGCTACCCCCGGGGGTGGGCTGGCAGTACGGATCGTCCAGCCGGGGGCGGACCTCCCCGCTGGCGGTCTGGGCGCTCCTCACCGGCTGCATCGTCGTCCTCGCGCTGTTCGTAGTGGTGCTCTTGACCTCGGTCCATTGACGACCGAGCTCGACTACTTCTTCTCCGAGCCCGCTGACCACTACGGCTTCCTGCGCACGGTGGCCGACGGGGATGCCGGCCCGGGGTGGGAGGACCTCCGTGGTGACGCCGCCCTTGCCTTCGCGGCGCTCGAACAACCCGGGGCGGACCTGCTCATCGACCCGGCCGTGGCGGACTGGCGGGGACCGCCAGGCGAGCTCCGGAGGGCCGCGGCCGGGCTGCCCGCTGACATCGGCGGGCTCGACGTGAGGGCGGTCATCTCCACCATCGCCGACCTGCTGGAAGCCACGGCCGACCGCTATCGCAAACAGGCGCTGCCGCAGCGGCGGGAACAGGTCCACCGGGCCATCGGCTATCTGGACCAGAGCTTCAAGCCGGCGGCCCAAGCGTGCCTCGACTTCATCGCCGACGCCTTCGATCTCACCCTGCCCCCGGTGGTCCGTTGCGCCCTGTTGGCCTCCGGCCTGCGGGTTGGCGGTGTCACCAACGAGAACCTGTACGGAGAGCCCGTGTGCCTGGTCGCCGTCGACGTCGGCGCCAACACCCTGCTGATGGAGTCGATCCTGAACGAGGCAACGCACGCCGGGGCATGGAGCCCGGAGTGGCCGCCTCGCGGATCCGGCCCGATCACCACGCTCATGCTCGGCGTGGCCGAGCGTGGGCTCGACGGGGGCGAGCTCAACCAGGTCTGGCACGTGCCGTTCTTCATCACCGCCGCCGAAGCGGTCAGGCGGTACATCGATCCGGCCCATGTTCCCTACGGAGAGGCGAAGTCCTACTACCAGCGCTGCCGGCAGGCGGCCGACCTGGTGATGCCGGTGTGGACCGCCCGACTGGCCGGCGAGCTCACCGGCCAGGCCGCCGTCGATCGGATCCTGGCGCAACTCCCCCACGCCTGACGCCCGGCCTCGGCGGGGCGCCCATTACAGTCAGAAGGCGTCGGGGACCTCGCGGACCCGCCAACACTCCCCACATCACCGACGTGGATCCGTCCCCACCCATTCAGCCACTGTCAGCGGCACTGGCGAGCCAGTCGGCGCTGTCCTGGCAGGTGACGTCCGGTGCCGGCCGCCTGCTGGCCACCGCCGGCAAGGAGAACGACGAGCCGCAGGTCTCCGTCGAGGTCCGCTACGAAGACGCTCGGACCTGCGCCTCGGTGTGGGTCGGCGGCGGCCCCGGCCTGGGCGTAGGCCAGATGGCGGGGATACTCGAGGCCCTCCTCAGCGCAGCCACCCCGCTCGGTTCAAAGGTCTTCGAGCTGGACACCACCCACGACGTCAGCCGGCACGCGGCCCGTCGACGCGGATTCGCCGGGCCCCTGCGGGGGGTGCTGCAGCTGGGCCTGCCCCCGCAACCGGTCAGCAGGACCGACGCCTCGAAACGGGAGGCGCAGTCCCTGGGTGGCGCGGTGGCCGATCTCGTGGGCCACCTTTCGGTGACGGCCAAAACCGCTCGGGGCCTGCGGCGGCTGGCCCAGGCTGCGGTGTCGGGCCTGGGTCCCATGCTGGATCTGGAGATCCTCGGAGGTGGGAACTCCGCCTTCTCGGTATCGGTACCGGCCCGCGCCGATGTCATGGCCGAGTCAGTGGCGATGGCCGTCGACACGGCTGCGGCCATCCGCACCCGGTTCCCCACGCCTCTGGACCACGTCCGTCGCGTCTGCTTCGGGCACCACGGCCACGAGATGGTCCAGGGCCGGGTCGCCGGCCAGGCGGCGATGGGTGGATCGCAGATCGAGATCAACGCCGCCTATTGCTGCGCCGATCTGGCCGCCACCCTCGCCGAGCGTCGGGGAAACTGGCGGCCTCGGCTGCCATCGGGCGCCGCCCGGTCGGCGTACCGGGTGGACAACGTCATGGCCCACGAGCTCGGCCATCACCTCGATTTCTGGTTCCAGGGGCAGCGGTACCGCGACAGCATCGACTTCCGACGTGAGCTCGGAGAGGAGCTCGGTGTGAGCACTCTCGAGCACGCCATCCTCGGACGGGAGAAGAGCGCCTCCCCTGGCGCCCGAGCGGCCTGGGAGACCCTGGTGGGAGACGTGTCGGCCTACTCGACCGCCAGTATCCAGGAGGCCATGGCCGAGCTCTTCGCCCTGTGGTGGTTCGCCGGCTCGGACGGCCCTCCGATCGTCCGCCGGTTCGGATCCCTGCTGGGCGCCTACGGTCTCGACCGATAGGACAGCTCACCGATCGCGCCGCCGGTGAGTCGGGGTTCGACGACCTCAGCCACATCCACGGCTCGCCACCGCCCCCCGCCGCGGAGCCGCGGGACCCTCTCATCGTTGAGCTGATCGGCGATGGCCCCGAAGCCCATGCCCTGTCGGCGCAGGCCGACGACCCGGGCCTCGATGCCGGCTCGGTCGCCGGCGACGACGGCCCCGATCTGGGACTGCAGGTCGGCGGCGATCAGTTGCTCGAGCTCCTGGGCCGAGCAGGGGCCAGGCCGGGCGCCATGTGTTCTCTGGAGTCGCCTCACCACGGCCGGTCCGGCCCTGAAGAAGGACCGGAGGCTCCGCAGGTCCCTGGCCACGGCGCGGTGCAGCACCGGGTCCCCCGCCACCCGTTCGGCCAGAATGCGTTCCAGGTGGCCCAGGAGCCGGCCGCTGGCACCGGAGAGGAACGAGTGGAGGGACCGGCTCAGCTCCTCGCTCAGGACGATCTGGGTGCCCGAGCTCCGGGCGACGCTGGCCGGCGGACCCGTGAGGCCGCCGGGTGGAGGCCCGGGACCCGCGGGCCGGGCCAACACCAGGACCCGGACCAGGGCTTTGAAGGCATCGGGCGTCGAGGCATCGAAGGGGTATGCGTACAGGATCTCCGTCGCGCCGTCGGGCCCGGACGCCAGCCTGAGTCTCGTCCTCGCCTCCCGCTCCTGCAGGGCGATCGAGAGATACGCGCTCGGCGCGGCGTGGGTCACGTTGAACGGTGGGCGCAGGCCCCGCAGGAGCTCCGTCTCCCGTCGGGTGGCCTCGGCGTCGCTGCCGTGCTCCTCCCAGCGCACGGCGACCACACCGGTCACCATGGCGGCCATCCGGGGGTCGTCCCCGGGGCCGATGCGGGCGTAGGCCCGGAGTCGGCTGCGCAGGTTCTTGGCCTTGCCGACGTAGAGCAGCGCGTCACCCTCCCCGAGCATGAAGTAGACCCCCGGCCCCGATGGGACGGTGTCGAAGAAGTCGGGGCCCAGCCGCTCGATCAAGGGCGGAACGGGAGTGCCGGCCGCGGCGTCGCCCATCGCGGTCAACGTAGCCCCGACTGGGGCCGGCGGACCGGCGTCCGGCATCCAGCAGGGCCGCCCCGACGACATCCACGTTCTGAGCCGACCACGCGGCGAGAATGAAGGCGTGACCAGCCTCCTCGATGACGCAGTTGAGTTCGCCGCCAACCCCGAGCCCCGCTGTGCGTGCGTACTCCTCCTCGACGTCTCCGGCTCCATGTCCGGCGCTCCGATCGCCGCCCTCAATGAAGGGCTGCGGGCCTTCGCCGCCGACGTGTCGACCGATGCCCTGGCCCGCCAGCGGGTCGAGGTCGCCATGGTCACCTTCGGGCAGGCAGGGGTGCAGACCCGTCAGGACTTCGTCACCGCCGGCCAGTTCGAACCGCCCACCCTCACCGCCGGTGGGGGCACACCCATGGGAGAAGCGGTCATCCGGGCGCTCGACATGGTCGAGGACCGCAAGGCCCGCTACCGGACCGCCGGGGTCGCCTACTACAGACCGTGGGTGTTCCTGGTGACCGACGGGGCGCCCACCGACAGCTGGTCGGAGGCGCAGCGCCGGGTCCACGAGGCCGAGGAGCGGTCGAGCCTCGCCTTCTTCGCCGTGGGAGTGCGGGGCGCGGACATGGACGTGCTCTCTCGCCTTGCCGTGCGCCAACCCCTCCAGCTCGACGGACTCAAGTTCGTGGAGCTATTCGTATGGCTTTCACGGAGCCAGCGCAGCGTCTCGGCGTCCCGGCCGGGCGAGCAGACCGCTCTGCCGGCGGTCGAGGGCTGGGCCACCGTCTAGTCCATGGCTGTAGGAGCCGGCGGCCCTGGTGGCGGGTGGCGCCTCACCTCGGCGTCGGTGACCGGCACCCGGCATGCCGCTGACGACGAGGCCTGCGAGGACGCCCTAGCCCTGTGCTCGGTTCCCGACCGCGAGGGAGGGGAACCGATGGTGGTTGTCGCCGTGGCCGACGGCGCCGGCGGCGCAGCCCGCGGCGGAGACGGGGCCCGGCTCGCCGTGACGGCCGTGGCAGCCGGCCTGGGGGCGGCCTTGGGCACCGCACCGGACACCAGCCGCGACTGGTCCGAGGTGCTGACGGGGTGCCTGGGACAGGCTCGTGACGTGCTCGTGGCCGCGGCCACCTGCCCGGCGTCGGTCGGCGAGCTGGCCACGACTCTCATCGTGGTCGTGCTGGCGCCAGCGGTGATCGCCGCCGCCCAGGTGGGGGACGGCGCCATCGTCGTCTCCCGCGGCGAGGGCGACCTCGACCTGGTCGCTGGCGCGCCTGGCACCGAATACCTGAACGAGACCACCTTCATCACCTCGTCGCGGTGGCTTGATGCGCTGCGCGTCGAGGTTCGTCCCCGCCACGGGGTGACGGGGATAGCGGTCATGACCGACGGTCTCTCGCTCCTCGCTCTCGACCTTGCCTCGGGGGAGCCCTACCCCGGCTTCTTCGTGCCCCTGCTGTCCTTCGCCGCGTCCGACGCCAGCGACGCCGCCCAACGCCAGGCGGAGCTCGCCGCCTTCCTCAGCTCGGAACGGGTGTGCTCCCGCACCGACGACGACAAGACCCTGGTGCTGGCCGTGCCGTCCTGCGGCCTCCCGTAAGCGAACCAGCGTCCACCGGCCAGTGCTCCGCTCCGACGAGGCAATCACCCCCCGGCTCGGCTCGCGGATCGGTGCCGGCGGCGAGGCCGAGGTCTTCCTCGTCGAGGGCTCGCCCGGAAAGGTCTTCAAGCGCTACCGCCGGCCAAGCCGTCAGCGCGCCGCCAAGTTGGCGACCATGATGGAGCATCCGCCGGCCGCCGCCCGGTCGCGGGGAAGCGGCGGCATCACCATCGCCTGGCCCGAGCGGGTGGTTACCGACGGCACGGGCGCGGTGGTCGGCTTCCTCATGCCCAGGGTTGACGCCGCCACCAGCGTCACGCTGTTCGAGGTTTACAACCCCGGCAGCCGCCGACGCCTGTCCGGAGCCTTCAGTTGGCGGTACCTCCTTCGGGCGGCGCGAAACCTGTCGGCCGTGGTCGCCTCACTGCACGAGGCCGGCTATGTCGTCGGTGATCTCAACGAGAGCAACCTCCTGGTCTCCAATCGTGCCCTGGTGGCGATCGTGGACTGTGACTCGATCCAGGTGCGGGACCCCGGCACTGGTGCGGTCCATCCCTGTCCGGTGGCCAAGCCCGAGTTCACCGCCCCCGAGCTGCAGGGGGTCGACCTGGCCGGCACCGAGCGGTTCGAGAGCGCCGACAACTTCGCTCTGGCCGTGCTGGTGTTCCTGCTGCTGCTGGAAGGTCGTCATCCCTTCGCCGGCCGGTGGCGAGGCACGGGCGACCCGCCCGACCTGGCCAGCCGCATCAGACGGCGCCAGTTCCCTGAACGGCGCTGGCGCCCGGTCCTGTCCTGGCTGCGGGTCCCCTCCTACCGGATCGAGCCGCCGGCGTTCGCCGTGCCGCTCGGCGTGTTGCCCCGAAGCCTGCGGCGCCTGGTGCGCCAGGCGTTCGGGCCCGGTCTGTCCGACCCCGCCCGGCGGCCCACCGCGGCCGAGTGGGGGGAGGCGCTGGGAGCCGCCGAGGGCCGCTTGCGCACCTGCCGGCGCAGCTCCGAGCACGTGTTCAGCCGCCATCTCCTGCGCTGCCCGTGGTGCCGCCGGGTGCAGGCCGGGCTTCCGGACCCCTTCCCCGCCGCCGGAGGTCCGGTGAAGGTGGGACCGCCGGTCACGCGTTGGGTGACCACACGGGTGCGCAGGTGGATCCGACGTGCATGGTCGGCGGCCGCCACCCGGCTCGCGCCTGTCATCGGACGGCGGCTCACCCCGGCCGTATGCGTGGTGGGGCTCGCCGGGGCCACCGCCTGGCTGGCACCGATCGTGATCCCCTTCGCTGTGGCCGGGGTGCTGGCGCCGGCGTGGGTCCGTCCCTCGCCGCTCCTCTTCCCGGTGGCCTGGACCGAGAGCATGCAGCGGCTGGGCCGGAGCGTCCTTTGGCCGCTGGGGTGGCTGAGCGCGGTCCTTTTCGCCGGCCTCTTGCCGCCCGGTCGGCCCGTCCTGCACGTGTCGACCGCGGTCGTGTCCGACGCCCTTCGGCTCGCCTCTGCCGCGGGCACCATGGCCCACAGCGCCTGGGCCCTCCGGCAGGCGCCTTCACGCTCAGCGAGCCGACTGGTGCGACTGGGACGATGGCCCCTCGTCGTCGGCCTGGGGTGCGTGCTCGTCAGCCTGGTCATCGGAGCGCGATGGTGGCCGGCCCACGACGACCTGCCTCAGCTCATCACCCGCCTGCTCCCCTGAGCCCGGTCGCCGCCCCCGCCCCCGTCGCTCAGGCAGCCCCGATCTGCGGGCTCCAATAGTGAATCGAGGCGGAGCCCGCCGAGGGCGGGGAGGTCATGGGCTGGTCGCGCTCGAGGAGGCTCCGGATCAACTCGGCGGCTCGACGAGGATCGTCGACGCTCAGGTAGGCGGTGGTCACCGATCCGTCGCCCGCCACGCGCACGGCGGGATCCCCCGACTGTCCCGGGTGCCACGGGCCCCGCAGCCGGAGCCGGAGGTTGACACCTTCCTTCGTGGTCACCGCCAGCGACCCTTCCCTCGCTAGCTCCTCCGCACAGAAGCCGAGGGCCGCCCAGGACACCGACTCGATCTGCTGCACCGGCAGGTCGAGACGGGTGAGGGCGCCGTGCCTGATCCGCAGCTGCTCCCTGGTCAGTTCATGCGGGAATGCCTTGTTCTGCAGGCCGAGGCCGAGAAGGAACCACGTACCCGCCAATCCGGCCAGATCCCAGTCCGGCCAGACCGGCGTCCGATGCAGGAAGTACCCGGTGACCACCACCTCGACGGCGGAGAGGGGCACCAGCACCGAGCACAGCAGGCGCTCGGCGAGCCCGTAGCTCAGGACGAACCGGTCGGGCCCACCGCGGTGCCGGCGGCCAAGAAGGCGACCGAAGGCCCACCAGCTGCCGAGGTCCATCATGACCAGGGCCCGTGCCAGCGGCGGAAGGAGGCCGAGGCTGGCCGCCGTTGAGTCCCACCGGGTCAGGCCCTCTGCCCGGGCGGAGCGATAAGTGCGCCGGAGTCGGCGCATGCGCCAGAGCCCGAGGGCTAGGGCCGCCGCCTCCACCGTGCCGGCCACGACCGGATAGTGCGGCAGCAGGGCCAGATCGACGCCGAAGCCGACCACGGCCAGGACCGCCTGCCAGTGCCGCCCCGGCCCTCGTGCCGACTTCACTCAAGCGCCTCAGCCAGACCGGACCCGGGGAACCACAAGCCAAGACAGCGACGCTGGGCCGGGCTCAGATCAGCCCGCAGCGCCTTGAGGAACCCCTGGGCAACGGCCGGATCCGGCGCGACGTCCGCCTCTGCCATGTCCAGCTCGAACCGGGCGATCAGCTTCGCCACCTCGGCACCGATGGCCTCCACCTCGGGGTGGTCCGGCTCCAGCTCGGCCAGCGCCTCGAAGCGCGTTGCCAGGGCAGCGAGGCCCGTGGCCAAGTCCCTGTCCTCGAGAAGCTTCCTCGTGTACCCCGATTGTGAGACGGACTCCGGGCCGATCATGGCGTCGAAGAACTCGAAGATCATCTGATCCCGTTCCAGGGCGGGATGCTCGCCTCCGAAGATCTCCTTGAGTCCGCCCATCAACTCCGCCACCGATTCGGGCTCGCGCAGGTCGTCGGCGCGGGCCAGCAGCACGGCGATGTTTGCCCGCTGGGCCTCGATCCGCTCCGCTTCGGCCGCCAGGTCCCGCTCCCGCTCGGCCAGCACCTCTCTCAGGTCTTCGTCACCCTCATCGGCCAGGGCGTCCCGAACCTCCTCGAGGCTGAGCCCGAGGTCGATGAGGCGGCGGATCCTCAGCAGGCCCACCACATGGCGCAGCCCGTAGGAGCGGTAGCCATTGGGGAGACGCTGGGGCTCGGGCAGGAGTCCTATCTGGTGGTAGTGACGCACCGTCCTGGTGCTGACACCGGCCAGGTCGGCCAACTCCCCGATTCTGACGGTGGGTTCGCCCATATGGGCAGCTTGCACCATGACGTAACGACAAGGTCAAGACAATGTGGCGGTGATGCAGACGACAACCCGGAGCTATGCCTGCGGTCGACGGCGTCGGCGAGTATGAGATCCACGCCCTCCGAGAAGCTCTCGACCTCGATGTCCGGTCGGAAGCCCAGCCCGTCGGGCCAGGTGCGGCCGTGGCGTAGTCCATACCGTGCTGGCTCCCGCTCCGGCGCCCCCGCCGATGTCGGCGGTTGGGCTGTCGCCGATCATCCATGCTCCGACAAGCTGCTCACCGCAGCGCCGGCCCGCGATCTCGAAGAGCTCCCGGGGCAGATTTCCATGCCCCCTCGGCCTCCGATATGCAACAGGCGTCGACCACCTGAGACAGTCCGGCGGAGGCCACCTTGGCGGCCTGGGAGCGGACTGCGCCGTTGGTGACGATGGCCAGCTTGAACCCTGCAGCCCGGGCCCGCTGCAACGCCGATAGCACCTCGGCCTCGCACGGGAACCGGCAGGCGCAGTCCTCGTAGTACGCCTCGGACAGGCTCTCGACCGTCTCGGTCAGCCGGTAGCGGTCGATGATGGCCGCGAACAGCTCGTCACGGGGACGGATGCCGGACTGATCGAACTCCAGCAACCATGCCAGATCCGCCGCCGGAGCGCCGATTCGGGCGAGGTAGCCCGTGGCCCAGGCCTCGTACATCGCTTGGCGCGAGACCAAGGTGCCGTCCAGGTCGCACAGCAGCAACGCCACCGCCCCAATGTTGCCGTCTCCGGGCCGCCGCGCTCCGCTGCAAGCCTCTCGTCGGCGAGCACACTGCCGCCTGCCCAGCCTTAGCCCGGGCCTTTCAGTAACTCACCGGGTCTAGCTGGTTCCCATACGCGAAAACGCCTTCCTGTTGGGTGAAACTGAGGTTGCTCAAGACCACAGCCACCACAACAGGAAGGCACTTCCGGGATGAACCGTAG
>DASRBO010000079.1:0-4415 GCA_035653595.1 Acidimicrobiales bacterium
TCGGGGTGGCTGCCGACGGCCGACGACGTGGCCTCGGCCGTGGAGCGGCTGAACCCGGACGCCTTAGTCGTGGACTACATGCTCACTGGTGCGCTGTGCGCCGCCGAGCGGGCGGGGCTGCCCACCGTGGCCCTGGTCCACACCCTGTACCGGGCCCTGCTGACCGACGGCGGGCCCTATCCGATGGGAATGGCCGGGCCGGTGGAAGTGGTGAACGGGGTGCGCCGCCAGCTCGGCCTCGAGCCCGTCTCGTCCCACGGCCATCTGTTGACGGCGACGGATCTGGTCTTGGTGGCCGCACCCCGCCAGCTCGACGTCGACGGAGAGACGCCGGCCAATGTCTCCTATTGCGGTGCCCTGTTCGAGGGCCCGGGCGAGGACGCCGGCTGGGTCCCACCGCCCGGCGAGGCCCCCCTCGTCGTCGTATCCATGGGCACTGCCGGGGATGCGCAGCAGGAAACGGCCGTCCTGGGCCGGATAATGGAGGCGGTCGCCGCCCTGCCCGTTCGCACGCTGATCACGCTGCCCGATTACCTCAAGGCCGCTGACCTGCCGCCGGCGCCTCCGAACGTCACCGTCGGGGGGTACGTGAGGCATCCCGCCGTCCTGCCCCACGCCGCCGTGCTGGTCAGCCACGCCGGGCTGGGCACGGTGCTGGCCGGCCTGGCTCACGGGGTCCGACTGGTCTGCCTGCCCCTGGGCCGCGAGCAGCCCGACAACGCCGCCGCCGTCGAGCGGATCGGTGCGGGCACCCGGCTGCCGTCCGACGCCGGCCCGGCCGCCATCGCCGGTGCGATCAGCGCCGAGCTCGACCGCCCGGCGGTGACGATCGAGCCCCGGCCGATGGAAGCGGTGGCCCTGCTCGAGGCCCTGGTCGCTTCCCGGCGTACCGGGCTGTCTCGCTGACCGAAGCCAGTCCCCGACCGGATCCGCCGCCGCCGTCGAGCGGGACGGTTGCCGACGTCAGCCGGTGCGGTTTAGATGTCGGACCACCGATGGGGTGACTACGGGAGGCGACGTGCCGGACAACCCAGTGGCCGAGATAGAGGAGTGGCTCCGCGCCAACCTGCCGGCCGGATGGATGGAGGCGGTGGACGCCGGAGACGAGGCCGCCTTCGGCCGTCTCAGGTCGACCCTCGACGACGCCGCCTTTCTCAGGCTGATCGGCCGGAGCGGCTGGGCCCAGCCGGCCTGGCCCGCCCCCTACGGGGGCCGCGGGCTCGACCCCGCCGCCGCCGCCGCCGTCGAGGAGCGCAAGTCCCACTACCGGGTCCCACGGTCGTTCAACCTCCTCGGCTTCGGGTTGGCCGCTCCGACCCTGATGCAGTGGGGCACCGAAGAGCAGAAGGAGTACTTCCTGACCCGGATGGCCCAGGGCGAGTTCTGGTGCCAGCTGTTCTCCGAGCCGGGCAACGGGTCCGACGTCGCCGGACTGTCCACCAGAGCGGTGCGGGACGGCGACGAGTGGGTCATCAACGGTCAGAAGGTGTGGACCTCGGGTGCCCAGATGGCGCAGCGGGGGATGCTGATCGCCCGGAGCAACCCTGACGCGCCCAAGCACAAGGGGATCACCTACTTCGTCTGTGACATGACCGACCCCGGAGTCGAGGTCAGGCCCCTGCGGCAGATGACCGGCGACGCCGAGTTCAACGAGGTGTTCCTGACCGATGTGAGAATCCCCGACGCCTGGCGGGTCGGGCCGGAGGGCGAGGGCTGGGCGGTCGCCCAGACGACCCTGATGAACGAGCGGGTCGCTCTCTCCGGCGCCTTCGGGCCGGGGCCCGCCCGGGGAGCGGGCGGCGGCGCTGGGCGGGCCATGGCGGCGATGGCCAGGATGAGCCCGCAGCGCATGCTGGAGGAGCTCGGCCCGTCCGCGGCGGTCGAGCGCGACCGGCTCAGCCGGCTGCTTATCGAGTCACGGGTCGCCAGCTACAACGGCACCCGCAGCGCCGCCCGGCGGCGGGCGGGGCAGACCCCAGGGCCGGAGGGCTCGGTCGGCAAGCTCTTCGGTACCGAGCTCAACCAGCGGGTGCAGGAGGCCTCGGTCGATCACCTCGGCATGGCTGCCACCGCCTGGGCGAGCGGAGACTCCGACGCCTGGCTCCGGGTCAGGAGCTTCCTGCGCTCGCGGGGCAACACCATCGAGGGTGGCACCTCGGAGATCCAGCGCAACATCCTGGGCGACCGGGTGCTCGGGCTGCCCCGCGAGCCCGACCTGTCCCGCGATCTGCCGTGGAAGGACGTTCCCCGCAACACCCAGTAGCCGCGGGACGGCCGCTTCCCTCGACTCAGGCAGGCTGTTCGAGGACCGCCCGCACCCGCCGCACGCCGCTGCTGGAGGACTCCTCCTTGACGATCCGGAAGCGGCCGAGGACCCCGGTGCGGGAGACGTGCGGGCCGCCGCAGATCTCGCGGCTGTACCACTCGCCCCCGGGGTCGCCGGCGGTGTAGACGGACACGGTGTCGCCGTACTTGTCGCCGAAGGCGCCCAGCGCACCGGTGGAGAAGGCCTCATCGGGGGTCATCTCCGCCACTACCATCGGCCAGTCGCGCTCGATGTTGGCGTTCACGATCGCCTCTACCTCGGCCACCTGCTCCGGGGTCATCTTGGCCGGATGGGAGAAGTCGAACCGGAGTCGCTCCGGGGTGATGTTGCTGCCGCGCTGCACGACGTGGTCGCCCAGCACGAGCCGGAGGGCCTTGTAGAGCAGGTGGGTGGCGGTGTGCAATCGGGTCGTGGCCTCGGAGTGGTCGGACAGGCCTCCCTTGAACATGCCGGCCGCGGCTGTACGGGAGCGCTCGCGCTGCTCGGCCATCAGGCCGTCGTAGGACGCCTGCCAGTCGGGATCGACGGCGATGCCGGACGCCCCGGCCTCCTCGACGCTCAGCTCGGGAGGAAAGCCGTAGGTGTCGAAGAGGGTGAAGATGGCCCGACCGTCCAGACGCTCCCCGGCCAACCGGGGGCAGCTCACGCACGCCTCTGGCCAGGGTCCGGCGGAACAGGCCCTCCTCGCGGTCGAGCACCATCCTCACCGCTTCGGCTCGCTGCGACAGTTCGGGGTAGGCGTCGCCGTAGATCTCCACCAGGGGCCCGACCAGGGCAGGCAGGAGTCCGGACTCGATGCCCAGGTGCAGGCCCTGCCTTAGGGCCCGCCGGGCGAAGCGGCGCATGGCGTAGCCCTGGGTGTTGTTGGACGGCTCCACCCCGTCGACGGCCAGAAACGTCACCGCCCGGGCGTGGTCGGCCACGATCCGGAGGGCCCGGCGGTCCGGATCGTGGCGCCCGGACAGCGATGCCACGGCGGAAAGCACCGGCGCCAGCAGATCGACGTCGAAGACCTCGGAGGTGTCCGCCGCCGCCATGGCCAGGCGCTCCAGGCCTCCCCCGAAGTCGACGTTGGTCTGGGGCAGGGGTTCGAAGCCCTCGGCCGCCCGCCGGTACTCCATGAAGACCGAGTTGCCGATCTCCACGAACCGCCCGCAGTCGCAGTGGGGATGGCAGGCGGCGCCGAAGGCGGCGTCATGTTCGACCTGCGGGAAGAGGTAGAACACCTCGGAGTCGGGACCGCCCGGCTCCCCGACGGGCATGTTGGCCGGCACGCCGGAGCGGCTCCACCAGCACTGCGACTCGTCGTAGAGAACGATGCGGGCGCCACCGGTTCCCCGGTCCGACGCCTGCCCGGCGGTGCCCACCTCCGCCACCTGGTTCGAGACCCCGGCGCCGGCGAATAGCTCCCGCCAGAGCGAGACGGACTCGTCGTCGCGGGGGATGCCGAGTGGTCCGGAGCCGGCAAAGGCGGTGGCGAAGAGCCGCTCCGGGTCGAGCCCGAGGCCGGTGGTCAGGAAGGCGAAGAGCCACCGCAGCTGCTCCGCCTTGAAGTAGTCGCCCAGGGACCAGTTGCCCAGCATCTCGAAGAACGTGGTGTGCCGGGCGTCTCCCACCTCGTCGATGTCCTCGGCCCGGAAGCAGGGCTGCGAGTCGACCAGTCGGGTTCCCTGCGGATGGGGCGCCCCCAGGAGGTAGGGGATGAGCGGCTGCATGCCCGAACCGGTGAACAGGGTGGTGGGGTCCTCTTTGGGAACCAGGTTGGCCCGGGTGATGTGGGAGTGGCCCCGGGCCTGGAAGAACTCGAGGTACGACCGGCGGATCTCCGATGCCCTCACCCGGCCAGGCTACCTGCAGCCCTAACCGTTTCATCATCTCCGGCTAGTGGCCTTACAACAGCAGCGCCCGACACTCCTGATGGGTTCGGGGACGAAGGATCCCCGACTGAACCAGGAGATGAGCCATGCTCTCGCGGACCTTGGTCGCTTCGGCGACCGCAGTGGTTGCGACCCTCGCCCCTTCGGCTGCCGCCTTGGCGTCCACCCCGACGGCGGCCGCCAACCCGGCCCCGGCCAGCGCCGGCAAGGGC
>DASRBO010000080.1:0-8061 GCA_035653595.1 Acidimicrobiales bacterium
GTGTAGGCGCTGTCGTAGGCGGCCTCGGCCACCACCTCGAGGGTCGCCTCGAAGTCCTCGTCGGTCTCCCCCGGAAAGCCCACTATCAGATCGGTGGTGACGGCCAGGTCGGCGACAGCGGCCCGGGCGGCCGCCAGCCGCTCGAGGTAGCGCTCGGCGGTGTAGCCCCGATGCATGGCCTTGAGCACCCGGTCGCTTCCGGCCTGCAGGGGCAGGTGCAGGTGCTCGCACACCGCCGGTGTCTCCGCCATCGCCTCGATCACCTCGGGGCGCAGATCCTTGGGATGGGGGCTGGTGAAGCGCACCCGCCTGATGCCTGGGACCGAGCCCACCGCCCGCAGCAGATCCCCGAACAGGGGTGTCGGTCGGCGGCCGGGGCGGCCGAGCCAGGCGGCGCCGGCGGTGCGCTCGAGGTCGCCATCGCCCCCGCCGGCGGCCCGCCGGGCGGCGATGGTGAGATCGCGCCCGTAGGAGTTGACGTTCTGGCCCAGCAGGGTGACCTCGACCACGCCGGCGCCGGCCAGGCCGTCGACCTCGGCCACGATGTCGCCGAACGGCCGGCTGACCTCGGGGCCCCTCACCGCCGGCACTATGCAGAAGGCGCAGCTGTTGTCGCAGCCGGTCTGGATCGTCACCCAGGCGGCATGGGCCAGCTGCCGCTGCAGCGGAAGGGCGCTGGGGAACTCGCCCGGATCGTCGAGGATCTCCACCACCGGCCCCTCGGCCGCCGCCCGCCGCAGGAGGTTGGCGGCCTCGCCCACGTTGTGGGTGCCGAACACGACGTCCACGTGGGGGGCGCGCTGGCGGATCAGGTCGCGGTCCTTCTGGGCCAGGCAGCCGGCCACGGCGATCTGCATGTCCGGCCGGCGGGCGGCCAGCGCCTTGAGATGGCCCAGGTGACCGTAGAGCTTGTCGTCGGCGTTCTCGCGGATGCAGCAGGTGTTGAGCACGACCACGTCGGCCGCCTCCACGTCGTCGGTCGGCTCCATCCCGTCGGCGGCCAGCAGGCCGGCGATGCGTTCGGAGTCGTGCTCGTTCATCTGGCACCCGAAGGTGCGGACGAGGAACTTCCTGCTCACGACCCTGAAGGATACGGGTCCGGTCGGCGACGCCGACCCGGACGCGTCCCGACGCGACCCGGCCCCGGCGCGCTCAGGAGGTGGCGAGGGTGGCGGCCGGGGCGTCCACGACGCCGTCGCGCAGGTCCACCGTGACCCGGGGGGCGGCCTTGACCGTCCCGACCCGGTCCTCGATGAGCAGGCGCAGGGCGGTGCGGCTCTGCCCGTCGATCTCCACGTCGACGAAGGTCGGCACGCACACCACGTCGATGCCGGAGGGAGCCAGGTAGCCCCGGGCGATGGCAACGGCCTTTATGGCCTGGTTGAGGGCGCCGGCCCCCACCACCTGTACCTCGACCGAACCGTGCTGTCGGACGATTCCGGCCATGGCGCCAGCCACGGAGCTAGGACTCGACTTGCTCGAGACCTTCAGGACGTCCATTGGTGCCCCCAGAGCGTGTGTTGGCTCTTACTTCGACGCCCTACGGACGATCCCTCCCCGCTGAACCCCGACAATTTTCACTTACCGGACAGGCCTGACCGAGGCGGGACCGGCCCCGCTCGGGAGCGTCACGGAGCGTGGTGGGGACCGGACCTCCTAATCGCCGAGCAGGATGGGCTCGTCGTCGCCCGGGCCCTCGCCGAGGGGGATGTCCGCCCCCTCGCCCAGGCCGAGCTCCTGGCGGATCTTCTCGTAGAGCTCGATCATCACCTCGGGGTTGTCGGAAAGGAACTGCTTGGCGTTCTCCCGACCCTGGCCCAGCTGCTCCCCGTCGTAGGTGAACCACGCCCCGGACTTCTTCACCAGACCACGGTCCACGGCCACGTCGAGCAGCGATCCCTCGCGGCTGATGCCCTTGCCGTACATGATGTCGAACTCTGCCTGGCGATAGGGCGCCGAGACCTTGTTCTTCACGACCTTCACCCTGGTCCGGTTGCCGACAACCTCGGCGCCATCCTTGATCGATTCGATCCTGCGGATGTCGAGACGGACCGACGAGTAGAACTTGAGGGCGCGGCCACCGGGCTGGGTCTCGCTGCTCCCGTAGACGACGCCCACCTTCTCCCGCAGCTGATTGATGAAGACGGCGATGGTCTTCGACCGTGAGAGGTTCGCCGTGATCTTGCGCAGCGCCTGGGACATCAGCCGGGCCTGAAGACCGACATGGGTGTCGCCCATGTCCCCTTCGAGCTCCGCCCTGGGAGTGAGAGCGGCGACGGAGTCGATGACGATCACGTCGAGGGCGCCGGATCGGATGAGGGTGTCGGCGATCTCCAGCGCCTGTTCGCCGGTGTCCGGCTGGGAGATCAGCAGGTCATCGATGTTCACGCCGATCCCTTTGGCGTAGACCGGATCCATGGCGTGCTCAGCATCGATGTAGGCGCAGATGCCCCCATTGCGCTGGGCTTCGGCCACGACGTGGGTGGCCAGGGTCGTGTTGTGGGAGAGGGTGCCGTTGGCGAGGAAGCTGTGGGTCCTGGGCAGGACCAGATCGAAGGTCGGCTGTTCGCCGGCGTCCTCCACGTCGACGACCCGCTCGTAGGTGAACCTGGCGTCGACCACGGACCCGCCTTGACCGGCCTCGGAACCGGGTTCGACCTGAGCGTGCCACCGACGCGAGCGGAGGCCGATCTCCTCTGCGAACCGGTGGGCCACCGAGTGGTGCACGGTGACCGTCCAGTGCCGGCGCTTCCGGTCAGGGCCGAGCTCCGAGGACACCGAGGCAGGGATCCCCAGACCGTAGAGAAGGAGCTGGACCTCCTGTGCCAACTGCTCCGAGGTGGTGGAGAGCCCTATGGCGGAAGACGAAGGATCGACCCGACCGCCGCCTGCGAACAACGCTGACAGGAAGGCCCGCTGGACCTTGTCACCACCGACCCGGATGGGGTGCGGGACGGTCTCGCCCGCTCCGCCGGCGTGGTCCGTCCCCACGGCGGTGCCGAGGTACCGCCCGGCGAGCCGGTGGTACTCGTCGGCCACCTCCGGATCGTCGGTGGAGCGGAAGGCTGCGCCACCAGCGGAACCCTCGGCGGCGAGGTACCCGAGAAGGACGGCCTCGTCCTCCTCGATCCAGGATCCCGAGCCGCTCTCCAGCGCCCCGAAGAGGGCAGACACCACTACATCGCCCGGGCGGATCTCCCCCGCCTCTCGCCAGACGATGGAACCTGCGCCGTCGGTCACCCGCAGGGGGTGGTTGGCGGTGACCTTTACGGCCCGGCCCGAGGCCAGCCGGATGCGCACGACCGGCCGACGGTCGTTGTGGGTGAGCGCGGCGACCTTCTCCAACTCACCCCGCTCGTTTACGGCTCTTACGCCGAGGGCGGAGATGTCGGTTATCAGCGACGTGCACGAGGCGACCTGTCCGCAGCGCTCGAACAGCTCGGAAACGGTCTCGAGGCCCTGATCGGTCCAGATGTAGGTGTCAGCGGTAAGGCACTTCCCGCTCGCCTCCGGCCCGTATATCTCGACGATCCGGCCGCGGGGAAGACCGCCGACCCCGAGAGCCAGATCCAGCGCCATGGCCCCGGTGGAGATCGTCTCGATCGCCATCGACGGGGCGTCGCCCATGCGCATGATCGAGCCCTTCCCGAACTGCTTCTCGATCTGGCCGAGCGCCATGTCCAGCGCCTTGTCTCGTTCCATTGGGGCTTCCTCCCTCACACCTCGGTCCTCACACCTCGGTCTCGATGCGGTCCAACCTACGGACGGCCTGTGACAGCCCCCGCTGCGAACGACACCAGTGTAGTTACGAACATACGTTCGTGGGTGGATGCGGAGAGGGGGGACCGCCGGCTCGATCAGGGCCCGGTCACACCATGAGCCCCCGGACCGATGAGCACCCTGTCGGCCCGAGCGACTGTCAGCCCGGCGAGGGAAGAGAGCAGAACTCCTCCACCGTGTAGTGCGCCCCGTCCGGCCGGGTGCGGCTGGAGACCAGGGTCACCTCCCCCACCGTCCAGGTCGCCTCGAGCGGGGTACCGACGAGGGGGCGCAGGTACCGGGGGTCCCTCGCCCGGGCCAGGGTGAGGTGGCCCCGGAACCGACCCGGCCGCGGCGGCATGCCCACCCCGGCGGTGGCCGACTCCACGGCAGCGGCCAGGCCATGGAGCCCTCCGACCGGGGCGCACAGCACCCCGGAGCCGATGAGGGTGGTGGCCGGGCCCATCTGGGCCACCACCGGTGGGGCCGGGAGGCGGGCGGAGGCCAGCGCCTCCCAGGCCTCGTCCCGCTCGACGTTGCCGAAGAAGCGCAGCGTCACGTGCCAGTTGTCCTGGCCCATCCAGCGCAGGCCGCCGACCTCGGGCCGGGGCATGGCGGCGATCACCTGGCGGGCCTCGGCCGACGGCCAGACGGCGACGAACATCCGCACCGCTCCGCCCGACGGCTCTAGGCGCCGGCGGCGGCCACTTCGTCGGGCCCGGGCAGGCGCCGGCGCAGCAGGTCGAGCAGCGAGATGGCGGAGAACTGCCGGATCCGGTCGCGGTCACCCGGCAGCCGGGCCGACACGGCCTCGTGGCCGAGGCCGGGCACCGACAGGCCCATCCAGACCGTGCCCACCTCCACCCCGTCCTGCGGATCGGGGCCGGCCACGCCCGTTATGGCCAGGCCGACGTCGGCTCCGGTCACCTTCCGGGCGCCCTCGGCCATGGCCAGGGCGCACTCGCGCGACACCGCCGGCGTCCCCCGCGGCACCCCGAGGACCGAGTACTTGACCTCGGTGTCGTAGGCGACGATGGAGCCCCGGAACCAGTGGCTGGCACCGGGCACGTTGACGAGGCGGGAGGCCACCAGGCCGCCGGTGAGGGACTCGGCCAGGCCGAGGCTCAGGCCGGCGGCCACCAGGCGGGAGGCCACGGCGTGCTCCATCGACTCGTCGTCGACCCCGAAGACGATCTCGCCGATGATCGCCCGCAGCTCGGCCTCCTCGGCGTCGAGCATGGCGGCGGCGGCCTCCTCGTCAGGCGCCTTGGCCGTGATGCGCACCTTGATGCCCTCGATCCCGCTGGCGAGGAAGGCGATGGTGGGATTGCCCCCGCTCCGGTCCAGCGCCTCCAGCCGCGGTGCCACCGCCTCGGCGACGGCCGACTCGGCCATGCCCCAGGTGCGCAGCGTCCTCGACAGGATGACGGCCTTCTCACCCGAGCGGCTCTGCAGGTCGGGGATCACCGCCCGCTCGACCATGTCGGTCATCTCGTACGGCACGCCGGGCACGGCGTAGATCACCTTGTGGCCGACCGGGCAGATGAGGCCGGGGGCGGTGCCCCGGCTCTGGGGTATCGGCGTCGCCCCCTCGGGCACGTCGGCCTGGCGGGCGTTGTTCTCCGCCATCTGCCTGCCGCGGGCCTCGAACATCGCCCTGATGCGGGCGAGGATCTCCTCGTCTCGCCGCAGGCCGACGTTCATGACCGTGGCGATGGCCTCGCGGGTGATGTCGTCCTGGGTCGGGCCCAGCCCGCCGCAGACGATGACGGCGTCGCTGCGGGCCAGGGCGGTGCGCAGCGCCAGCACGATGCGGGCGAGGTTGTCGCCGACCTTGGTCTGGAAGTGGGAGTCGATGCCGGCGTCGGCCAGCCGCTGGCCCATCCAGGAGGAGTTGGTGTCGACGATCTGGCCCAGCAGCAGCTCGCTGCCCACGGCCACCACCTCGGCCCTCACGGATCGGTCACCGGGCGGGCGGCCAGGCGCTCTCCGGCGACGAGGTACTGGACGCCGGTCCACCATGACAGGGCCACCGCTACCCACAGCACGGTGGTGGCGGCGATGAGGTGACGGGGGGCCAGCGGCGGGAGCACGGCGAAGCCCACCGCCGTGTCCTGGGCGAAGGTCTTGAGCTTGGCCAGCCCGGTGGCGGGCACCGACACGCCGCGCTGTCCCAGGCGGGTGCGGTACACGCTGATCACCAGCTCGCGGGCGACGACCAGCGACGCCGGCAGCCACCACAGCTCCCGCTTGGCCACCAGGGCGGCCAGGGCGCCGATGATGAGGATCTTGTCGGCCAGCGGGTCGAGGAAGGCCCCGGACCGGGTGGTGCCGTGCCTGCGGGCCAACCACCCGTCGGCGATGTCGCTGGCGGCCAGCAGGCTGCCCACCGCCAGGGCCGCATACGACGGCCCCTTGACCAGGATGACCACGATGAAGACCGGGGTGACCAGCACCCGGGCCAGGGTGATGGCGTTGGCCGGCGTGGCCAGCGCCGAGGGGCCGAAGCCGGCGGCGGGGGCGGTCCTCAACCGACCGCCGCCAGCCGGTCCAGCGGGCCCGGGGGGACGGCCTCGAGGTCGGGGCCGGCGGCGGCGACTATGCGCACGGCCACGATCTCGCCCGCCTCGAGGTGGTCGGGCAGGGCGATGATCCCGTCGATCTCCGGGGCCTCGCGGTGGCTGCGCCCTACGCCGGGCCCGTCGACGAGCACCTCGACCTCGGAGCCGATCAGCTCCGATCTGACCGAGGCGGTTATGCGGTCCTGCAGCTCGCCGAGCTCGGCCAGGCGCTCGCGCACCAGGGCCTCGGGCACGACGCCGTCGAGGCCGGCCGAGTAGGTGCCGTCCTCCCGCGAGTAGGCGAAGAAGCCGGCCCAGTCGAGCCGGGCAGCCTCGAGGAAGGCCAGCAGCGCGTCGTGGTCCTCCTCGGTCTCGCCCGGGTACCCGACGATGAACGAGGACCGGAAGGCGGCCTCGGGCTGGCGGGACCGGATGGCCTCGATGCGCTCGAGGAACCGGGCGCCGTCGCCCCAGCGCCGCATCCTGCGCAGGAGCGGGCGCGACACGTGCTGGAGCGACAGGTCGAAATACGGCAGGCCGGTGCCGCAGACGGCGTCGATCAGCCGGTCGTTGAGCTCGGAGGGGTACAGGTACAGGAGGCGCACCCGACGGACCAGGCCGGTCAGCTCACCGACCAGGTCCACCAACGCCCCGCTCTGGCCCAGGTCCCGACCGTAGGAGGCGAGATCCTGGGCGACCAGCACCACCTCCCGCACGCCGAGGGCGTCGACCTCCTCCAGGATCGACTGGCGGGAGCGGGAGCGCTGCTTGCCCCGGAAGGAGGGGATGGCGCAGAAGCCGCAGGCCCGGTCGCAGCCCTCGGCCACCTTCACGTAGGCCCAGGGGGCCGATGCGGGCGGCCGGGGCAGGTTGAGCAGGTCGAGGCGGGCCCGGTCGGCGCCGGACGAGCCCGACCGGCCCAGCTCCACGGGCACGCCGAAGCCGGCCACCAGGTCGACCTCGGGCAGGGCCTCGGCCAGCTCGTCGCCGTAGCGCTCGGCCATGCACCCGGTCACCACCAGGCGGGCGCCCGGTCGGCGCTCGTCGGCCAGGGCCAGCACGGTGTCGATGGACTCCTGGCGGGCGGGCTCGATGAAGGCGCAGGTGTTCACCACCACCAGGTCGGCGTGCGCCGGGTCGTCGGCTACCGCCATGCCCGCCGCCGCCAGGGTGCCGGCCAGCTTGTCCGAGTCGACCTGGTTCTTCGGGCACCCCAGGGTCTCGATCCAGTAGCGCCCGGGCACCCCCCAAATCTAGGCGGGGGGGTGGCTGGCCTCCACCACGGTGTGGATGCCGCCCCGCACCAGCCAGTCGGTGCGCACGGTCATGCGCCTCGGCGCGATGGCGTCCACCAGGTCGTCGAGGATGGTGTTGGTGACCGCCTCGTGGAAGGTGCCCTCGTCGCGGAAGCTCCACAGGTACAGCTTGAGGGACTTGAGCTCGACGATGGAGGCATCGGGCACGTAGCTGATCGTGACGGTGGCGAAGTCGGGCTGGCCGGTCATCGGACACACGCAGGTGAACTCCGGCGTCTCGCAGCGCACCTCGTAGTCCCGCCCCGGACTGGGGTTGGGCAGCGCCACCAGGTCGCGGCTCGGGGCGCTGGGCACGCAGGCAACTTACCGCCGGTCGGGCCTGGCTCCGGTCCCTCGCCAGCGGGGCCGAGCGGCCCTCGGAGCCCTCGGGGCGCGGCCCCTGGGGCTCCTCCGGTTGTCTAGAGGATCTCGAGGCCCTTGCGGTC
>DASRBO010000081.1:0-10694 GCA_035653595.1 Acidimicrobiales bacterium
ACGGGGGAGGCGGCCACCGCCTCCAGCAGGACGGCCCAGCGGTCGGGGGGCACGTCGGGGGCCATCGCCGCCGAGGCGGCCTCGGCCAGCTTGACGGCCAGTTCGGCGGGGAAGCGGATGCCGGGGTCGGGCGGGCGGCCCGACAGCCGCAGGGCCCGGACCACCCGGTTGCCCTCGAGGTTCGACTCGATCTCGCCGACCCAGGACTGGCGGCGCTCCTCCACCCGGCGTTCGAGGGCCTCGCGCAGGGAACGGGCGAGGAGCCTGGTCTCGTCGTCCCGCGCCGCCTGGTCGGCGCCGGTGACCACCGAGCGCAGATCGCGCAGGCCGATCTCGTCCACCATCGCCGCCGCCGCCTCGGCCCGGTCCCTCCACGCCGCCGCCCGCACCAGCGGCAGGATCTCCTCGGCCATGGCCAGCAGGGGAGCCGGATCGATCTCCGGTCGGCCCTCGGCCTTGGCCTTGTCGGTCTCCGCCGCCAGGGCCTGGCGCACCGCCGGTATGCCGCCCCGCAGGACCTGTTCGGCGACCGGGCGCTGCTCGGGCGACAGGGAGGCCAGCACGGCGTCGCGATGGGTCGTCTTGGGCACCAGACGCTTGGGCGCCTGGCGCTCGGAAGACTCCTCGCCCTCGGCTCTCGACGGCGGCCGCCGCCCGCCCTCCGGTCCGCGCCCGGGGGCGGCACCCCGGCGCTGATCGGGGCGGCGCCCCTCGCCCGCCCCGGGCCGGGGCGGACGCCCCTCCGGTCCGGGCCGCGGAGGCCTTCGCTCGCCTTCGGTCGTCCCTGGCCGGCGCTGACGGTCGGTGCCGTCCTCCCGAGGCGCCCTCGGCTCGCCCCGCCGTGCCGTCCGCTCGCCCTCCGGGCGCTCCTGGCGGGGTCGGCGGCCGGCCCGGTCGGGCCGATCGGTCCGGCCCCCCGGCTCGCCCCTGCCTTCGCCCGGCCTCGGCCGCCGGCCGGGCGAGCGGGGCTGCAGGGAGGTCGTGACCCCACCGACGTCGGCCCGGGGCGGCCCCAGCAGCTGGATGGTCTCCGGGCCGGGCTTCTTCTGCCGGGGCGGCACCACCGACAGGATGGTGATGCCGTCGACCTCCATCTCCGCCTCGGCCCGCATGACGTCGCCCACCTTGGCCCCCTCGTAGAGGACCTTGGCATCGACGACCCCTTTGGGCTCGCGGGCTCCGGCCTTCCGCCAGGTGAAGGTTCCGTCAGCCCTCTCGCTGGTGAGCTCGACGTCGAGGCGGTGCGGCATGAGCAGCACAAAGTATCCGTTCGCCGCCCGGCGTCCTCAGGAGAGGCCCAGCCAGGCTGCCGGTGCGGTCTCAGCCGTTCTCCCCCAGCCGCCGATAATCTTCGTTATGTAAAGTTAGTGTGGCTGTCCGCCTGGACGGCCGGAGAGGCCTCCTCGCCCCTGCCAGGCCCAGACCACGCACCGTCGCCGGACTGCTAGTGGTCGCCAGCGGCACCGGTGGGCCGGCGCCGTAGTCATTTGCGCCCACGAATGACCCACTTGGTCCATGGTCACGGGCGGCGCCGGGTGCAATAGTCAGGGCCAGATAAACATGCAGAGCGGGACGGATCGAACGGCGCCCGAGTCCGGGCGGTGGGCGTCGAGGAACGTGCTCGGCCTGGCGGTGCAGGCCCTCGCCTACGCCATACCGATCGGGGCGGCGGTGATGGTCTCGGCCGTGGTCAGCCGCAGCCTCGGGCGCCCCCACGGATGGGGCCAGCGGATCGGCGAATGGGCGCTCCTGCTGACCTGCTCCAGCGCCGCCCTGGTGACGGTGGACCGTCTCTCCCGGCGGCTGCTGCCCCTCGCCGCCCTCCTCAAGCTGTCCCTGGTCTTCCCCGACCGCGCGCCGCGCCGGCTGGCCGTGGCCCACCGGGCCGGCACGGTGCGCAACCTGCACGCCCGCATCGAGGCGGCCAAGCGGGAGGGCATCTTCCGCGAGCCGGCCCAGGCGGCGGTGGCGATCCTCGAGCTGGTCGGTGCCCTGCACGCCCACGACCGGCGGACCCGGGGGCACTCGGAGCGGGTCAGGGCCCTCACCGACCTGCTGGCGACCGAGCTGCGCCTCGACCCCGACGACCAGGACCGGCTCCGGTGGGCCGCCCTCCTCCACGACGTGGGCAAGATCCACGTCCCCGCCCGCATCCTCAACAAGCCCGGGGCACTGAGCCCCCCCGAGTGGAGCGCCATCCACCGCCACCCCCTGGAGGGGGCCAAGCTGGCCGCTCCCCTGATGTCCTGGCTGGGCTCGTGGGCCGAGGCCATCGCCCACCACCACGAGCGCTACGACGGCACCGGCTACCCCCGCGGGCTACAGGGCGACCAGATCAGCTACGCCGGCCGGATCGTGGCCGTAGCCGACGCCTTCGAGGTGATGACCGCCGCCCGCAGCTACAAGCGCCCCATATCGGCCGCCGCCGCCCGCCAGGAGCTCACCAGGATGGCGGGCACCCAGTTCGACCCGGCCATCGTTCGGGCCTTCCTCGCCATCTCCATCGGCCGGCTGC
Organism: Acidimicrobiales bacterium; assembly: GCA_035653595.1. Lineage (GTDB taxonomy): Bacteria > Actinomycetota > Acidimicrobiia > Acidimicrobiales > JAJPHE01 > DASRBO01. The sequence continues at coordinate 2,516 of DASRBO010000081.1, forward strand.
GCCTGGCGGTCGGTCCGCTGTCGTGGCTGGCCCAGGCGCCCGTGGTCGGTTGGCTGCCTCACGCCGCCGAGGGCGTGGCCGCCGCCGGCACCCAGGCCGCCGGCGTGGTGGGGGCGGCCGCCGGGGTCTCCCTGGCCGTCACCGGCGGCACGCCGGGGCTGGCGACCCCGCCGCCATCGGTCTCCCCGCCGCCGCCGGCCGCCACCCAGACGGTCCCGCGGGCCAACCCCAGCGGCGCGGGACCGGGCACGGCGGTCGCCCAGCACAGCACCCTGCCTGCCACCGCGCACCCGACGGCGGTCACCACCACGACCACCCGGCCGGGCAAGGGCAACGGTGCCGGCAACGGCAAGTCCGGTCCCAGCGCCGGCAACGGGGCCAACAGCGGCGGGACCAGGACCACCGGCGGTGCCACCACCTCCACGACGCTCCACGGGGGCGGCCCGCCCAGTGGGCACGGACACAACACCGGCCCGACCACCAGGTCGAGCACCGGCAACGGTCGCCAGAGCCTCGACCACACCAGCCCACACGTCGGCTGACGCCGGCCGGCGTGAAGACCACCCGGCGTAGACTGACGGGCTCAACACCGAGGAGGTCGTACCCGTGGCCGAGCTGCGCCTGGCATTGCCCCCCACCTTCGAGTCGCCGGCCGAGGAGCGGCTCCACCGCAAGCAGCGCCTGGCGGCGGCCTTCCGGCTGTTCTCCCGCTTCGGCTTCGACGAGGGAGTAGCCGGCCACATCACGGCGCGGGATCCGGAGTTCCCGGAGCGGTTCTGGGTCAACCCCTTCGGCATGCACTTCGGCCACATCCGGGTGTCGGATCTCATCTGCGTCGACGAGCACGGGACGGTCGTCGAGGGAGACCGGCCGGTCAACACCGCCGCTTTCGCCATCCACTCCCAGGTGCACGCCGCCCGGCCCGACGTGGTCGCCGCCGCCCATGCCCACTCCGTGTACGGCAAGACGTGGTCGAGCCTCGGCCGGCTGCTCGATCCGATCACCCAGGACGTGTGCGCCTTCCACGGGGACCACGCCCTCTTCGACGACTACACCGGGGTGGTGCTCGACACCGAGGAGGGCAAGCGCATCGCCCACGCCCTCGGTGAGGCCAAGGCGGTGATCCTGCGCAACCACGGGCTGCTCACCGTGGGCCACTCGGTGGACGAGGCGGCCTGGTGGTTCATCACCATGGAGCGCTCCTGCCAGGCCCAGCTGATGGCCGAGGCCGCCGGCAAGCCGATCCTGATCGAGGAGGCCAACGCCACCCTGACCCAGACCCAGGTCGGCTCCCACATCGCCGGCTGGTTCAGCTTCCAGCCCCTCTACGACCGCATCGTGCGGGAGCAGCCCGACCTCCTCGAGTAGGGCCGCCAGGGGCGGAACGCCGCCGCCGATTCCCGATTCCTCTCGCCGACACGGGCCCTGTTCGTCGGCCCGCTGCCCTCCCCCGCCGGGCAGGAAGAAATTGACTGCGCGGTCAAGGCGGTATAAGCACGCGGAATGGACTGGCCCCTGCGCTTCGGCATCTTCATGGCCCCGTTCCACCCCTCGGGGCAGAACCCGACGCTGGCGCTGGAGCGCGACCTCGAGCTGGTGGTCCGCCTCGACCAGCTCGGCTACGACGAGGCCTGGTTCGGCGAACACCACTCGGCCGGCTACGAGATCATCGCCTCCCCCGAGGTGTTCATCGCCGCCGTCGCCCAGCGCACCAAGAACATCCGCCTGGGCACCGGGGTGAGCTCCCTCCCCTACCACCACCCCCTGATGCTGGCCGACCGCATGGTGCTGCTCGACCACCTCACCCGGGGCCGGGTCATGCTGGGAGTCGGCCCCGGCGCCCTGCCGTCGGACGCCTTCATGATGGGCATCGACCCCATGCGTCAGCGGGAGATGATGGAGCAGTCCCTCGAGGCCATCCTCGCCCTGCTGGAGTCGGCCGAGCCGGTGAACCGCCAGACCGACTGGTTCACCCTGCGCGACGCCCGCCTCCAGCTGCGCCCCTACACCCACCCCCCCTTCGAGGTGGCAGTGGCCGCCCAGGTCTCCCCGTCCGGTCCCCGGGCCGCCGGGCGCTTCGGTCTCTCCCTGCTCTCCCTGGGGGCGACCTCCACCGGCGGCTTCGACGTCCTCGGGGCCCACTGGGGGGTCATGGAGGAGCGGGCGGCCGAGTTCGGCACCACCGTCGAGCGGGCCCGGTGGCGGCTGGTCGGACCCATGCACATCGCCCCCACCGAGGAGCAGGCCCGGGCCGAGGTGGCCTACGGCCTGGCCGACTGGATCGACTACTTCCACCGGGTGGCCGCCCTGCCGCTCGCCCCCGAAACCGACGACCCCGACCAGCTGGTCGACGCCATCAACGGCTCGGGCCTGGCGGTGATCGGGACCCCGGACATGGCCATTGCCCAGATCCAGCGCCTCATCGACCAGTCCGGCGGGTTCGGGACCTACCTGTTCATGGCCCACGACTGGGCCGACCGCCGGGCCACCCTCGCCTCCTACGAGCTGTTCGCCAAGGAGGTCATGCCGCTGTTCCAGGGCTCGGCCATCTCGACCGTGGCCTCCCGCGACTGGGCGGCGGCCAACCGGCCCGAGTTCATCGGGGCGGCCACCGGGGCGGTCATGAAGGCGGTCCAGGACCACCACGCCGAAAGGGCCAAGGCCGACACCGTCCAACCGGGCGCCGACTGAGCTCCCTCTCGTCGCCGCCCGGCCGCGGCGAGGTCAGCCCGGGCGGCCGTCCCAGGTGGGGATCAGGTGGCGGGCGGCCCTGGCCTCGTCGACCCGACCGACCGGCGTCGTGCGGGGGGCGGCGGTAGCCGCCTCGAGCCCGCCCGGCCCGGCCGCCTCGGCGGCGATGCGCTCCAGCGCCTGGGCCAGGGCCTCGAGGGTCTGGGGGCTCTCGGTCTCGGTGGGCTCGATCATGAGGGCCTCGGCCACGATCAGCGGGAAGTAGACCGTGGGCGAGTGGAAGCCCTCCTCGAGGAGGCGCTTGGCCACGTCGAGGGCCCGCAGGCCGGTGTCCTTCTTGAGCGTGCTGGTGGACGCCACGAACTCGTGCATGCTGGGCCGGTCGAACGGGATGTCGTACAGGCCGCGGAGGCGGTGGCGCAGCCAGTTGGAGTTGAGCACGGCGGCATCGGCCACCCGGCGCAGGCCGTCGCCGCCGTTGGCGAGGATGTAGGCGTAGGCCCGGGCCAGCACCAGGGCGTTGCCGTGCCAGGTGTGGATCCGGCCGATGGAGCGCTCGGGCATCGCCCAGTCGTAGCGGCCGTCGGGGCCGAGCACCGGGCGGGGCCCGGGCAGGAACGGCACCAGCCGGGGCGACACCGCCACCGGCCCCGCCCCCGGCCCTCCCCCGCCGTGGGGGGTGGCGAAGGTCTTGTGCAGGTTCATGTGCACGATGTCGAAGCCCATGTCCCCCGGCCGGGTCACCCCGAGGATGGCATTGAGGTTGGCCCCGTCGTAGTAGAGGAGGCCGCCCACCTGGTGCACGGCGGCGGCGATCTCCACGATGTCCTCCTCGAACAGGCCGAGGGTGTTGGGGTTGGTGAGCATGATGCCGGCCACGTCGGTGTCGAGCACCGAGGCCAGGGTGGCGAGGTCGACACAGCCGCGGTCGTCGGACGCGACGGTGGTCACCTCGTAGCCGCCCAGGGTCACCGACGCCGGGTTGGTGCCATGGGCCGAGTCGGGGATGATGACGCGGCTGCGGGCCTCGCCCCTGGCGTCGTGCCAGGCCCGCATCAGCAGCAGCCCGGTCAACTCTCCGGCGGCCCCGGCGGCCGGCTGCAGGGTGGCGGCGGCCATCCCGGTGATCTCGCACAGGGCGGCCTCGAGGCCGGCCAGCAGCTCCAGCCACCCCTGGGTGGCCGAGGCCGGCGCGGCGGGGTGGATGCCGGCCAGGCCGGGCAGGGCGGCGACCTGGTCGCAGACCTTGGGGTTGTACTTCATGGTGCACGAGCCGAGCGGGTAGGCGCCCAGATCCACCGAGTACTGGCGGTGGGACAGGCGGGTGAAGTGCGCCACCAGGTCCCGCTCGGACACCTCGGCCACCTCCACCGGCTCGGACCGGAGGTGCTCGCCCGGCACCAGTTCCTCGGCGCTCCAGGCCGGCATGTCGGTGGTGCGGAACGACGCCGACCGCCGGCCCGGCACCGAAAGCTCGAACAGGGTCGGCTCCTCGTGTCGGCCCAGCAGGGGGGCACTGGCCGCCCGCCCCGCCCCGGCCCGCTCGTTGGCGGCCATCAGCGCACCGCCTTCTCGAGGGCGGCGGCGAAGGCGTCCACCTCGGCCCGGGTGCGCCGCTCGGTGACGGCGACCAGCAGGGCTCCCTCGTAGGGCGTGGACTCGAACCCGTCCGCCAGCGCCACCCCGGCCAGGAAGCCGTCGTCGGCCAGGCGCTCGATGGCCGCTGCCGCCCCGCCGGGCACGTGGACGGCGAACTCCCTCAGCGTCGGAGCGCCGCTGGCCGGAGCGACCCCGTCGATGGCCAGCAGGGCCTCCCTGCAGTAGCGGGTGCCGCGGGCGCAGCGCAGGGCCAGCTCCCGCAGGCCGGCCGTGCCCAGCCACCCCAGCTGTATGGCGGCGGTGACCGCCATCAGGGTCTGGTTGGTGCACACGTTGGACGACGCCTTCTCCCGCCGGATGTCCTGCTCGCGGGCCCGCAGCGTGGTCACATAGGCCCGCCGGCCCTCGCCGTCGACCGTCTCGCCCACCAGCCGGCCGGGCAGTCGGCGCACCAGGTCGGCGCGGCAGCTGAACAGGCCCAGATAGGGGCCACCGAAGCCGAGGGCCACCCCGAGGGCCTGGCCCTCCCCCACCACCACATCCGCCCCCTGCTCCCCCGGGGTGCGCAGGAGCCCGGCCGACACCGGATCGAACGCCACCGCCAGCAGCGCCCCGGCGGCGTCGGCCCTGGCCCGGGCCGCTCCCAGGTCCTCGAGGCAGCCGAGGAAGTTGGGGCTCTGCACCAACAGGGCGCCAGGTGTCCCCTGGTCGGGCCAGCGCGTCACCCCGTCCACCAGCGGAGCTACCACCAGCTCATGACCGGTGCCGGCGGCGAATGTGGCCAGCGCCGCCCGCCAGTGCGGGTGCACCCCCTGGGACACCCAGACCTCGGCCCGGCCCCGGGTGGCCGAGGCCAGGTTCACCGCCTCGACGCAGGCGCTGGCCCCGTCGTAGAGGGAGGCGTTGCTGACCGCCGTGCCCGACAGCCGGCACAGCAGGGTCTGGAACTCGAACAGCGCCTGCAGCACCCCCTGGGCCACCTCGGGCTGATAGGGGGTGTAGGCGGTCACGAACTCCGACCGCCCGGCCAGGGCCCGGGTCGCCGCCGGTATGTCGTGGTCGTAGGCGCCGGCGCCGGCGAAGCAGATCAGGTCGCGGTTGCGGGCCCCGAGCTCCTCGAAGCGGGCGAGGACGTCCGGCTCGGACAGGCCGGGGGCGAGGTCGAGTCCGGCCCCTAGCCGCAGCGCCTCCGGCACAGCCGAGTAGAGCTCCTCCAGCGAGGACAGGCCCATGAAGCCGAGCATGTCGGCGACCTCGGCGTCGGTGTGGGGGACGTAGGACAACGGCTACCTCTTCTTCTCCACGAACGGCAGTCGGGTGACGACCCCGCCCGCCGGGCGGCCCCTCATGTCCAGCTCCACCTCGGTGCCGACGCCGACATCGGGTCGGAGGAAGCCCAGCGCTATCCCGCAGCCGAGCACCGGGGAGAAGTTCCCGCTGGTCACCTCGCCGACCACCTGGCCGTCCACCCGGACGGCGTAGCCGGCCCGCGGCGGCTGGCGGCCAGGGGTGGTGATGCCCCGCAGCCGGCGGGTGAGGCCGCGTTGGCGCTCGGCCTCCAGGGCGCTCCGGCCCCGGAACGGGCCCTTGTCCCACGCCACCACCCAGCCCAGGCCGGCCTGGGGCGGGGTTATGCCCGGTCCCAGCTCGTGGCCGTGCAGGGGCAGGCCCGCCTCCAGGCGAAGGGTGTCCCTGGCGCCCAGGCCGGCCGGGGTCGCCCCGGCCTCCACGATGGCGTCCCACAGCCCGGCGGCGGCCTCGGCGGGAACGGCGATCTCGACCCCGTCCTCGCCGGTGTAGCCGGTCCCCGCCACCACGCACTCCACGCCGGACCAAGCCACCGCCTCCACCCGGAACCGTCCCACCCCGGCGGCGTCGGGGCACACCTTCTCGAGGCACCGGCGGGCGTCGGGACCCTGAACGGCGATCACCGCCCGGGTGGCGGTGACGTCCTCGCCTCCCACCGCCTCCCTCACCCGGGTCGTGTTTGACGCGTTCGGCATCACGTCGAAGCGCTCGGCTCCCACCCACCACACGATGATGTCGTCGAGGACCGAGCCGTCGGCCTCGTCGAGGAGGTGGGTGTACTGGGCCTGGCCGGCACCGATGCGGCCCAGGTCGTTGGTGAGGCTTGACTGCAGGCGGCCCAGGGCGTCCTCCCCCGTCACCCGCACCGTGCCCAGGTGGCTGACGTCGAAGGCCGCCACCCCGCCCCGGCAGGCCATGTGCTCGGCGATGGTGCCCTCCGGGTAGGCCAGGGGCATCTCCCAGCCTCCGAAGTCCACCATGCGCGCCCCCAGGGCCCGGTGGGAGGCGTCCAGCGGCGAGCGCTTAGCCGGCACCCGGGCAGCGTACCGGTCGCCCGGGCGCACCCCGGGATGCTCGGCCGGGGGCGGGCGCCGGTTCGCTCAGCCGGCCTCGGCCATCTGCGACGGTGGCTCGAGGCCGTACTTCACCAGCAGATTGAGGTAGTCGCGCTGGTAGAGGATGCGGATGTCGATCTCCGGATGCAGTTCCCGCAGCCGGCGCACCTTGCGGTTCTTCTTGGTCACCAGCTTCTGGTTGAGGGTGGTGATCTCTATGAAGACGTCGTAGGCCGGCAGGTAGAAGTCGGGCCGGAAGGCCAGGGTGGGCTCGAGGTCGCTGTTCCACTCCAGCACGAACTCGATGGGCTCGTACTCCCAGGCGATCCCGTAGAAGTCGAGCAGCTTGGCGAACTGCCGCTCAGAGTTGTGGGCGAAGCAGACCTGCTCGTGAGCCAGCGTGCTCAGGGCCCCTACCCCCCGCCCGCTCCCGCCCGCACGTCGCCGGCGCCTGCCCCCGGGCCGGCATCGGCGGCCGGGGCCAGCTGGTGGATGGCGGCGTCCAGCTCCTCGACCACCCCGGCCAGGGGCACGATGTTGAGCACGCCCTGGCCCCCCTTGAGCAGGTCGATGATCTCCTCGCCGGTACGGGCCAGCACCGACTGGCCGTCCCCCAGGACCAGGTTGGAGGTGGCCACGTCCTCGCCCAGGCCCTCGCGCAGGACCGTCAGGGCCCGACGGGCTGACTGCAGGGAGATGCCGGCGTCGAGGAGGCGCTTGATGACCTTGAGCTCCACCAGGTCGCGGTAGGAGTAGCGCCGTTGGGTGCCGCTCCCCTTGGCCTCGGAGATGGACGGTCGCAACAGGCCGGTGCGGGCCCAGTAGTCGAGCTGGCGGTAGGTGATGCCCACGATCGAGCACACCTGGGGTCCGCGGAACCCGGCGTCGGCCGAGCCGGTCTGGTTGCTCCCTGCCGCCACCCTCTGCCTCCGGTTCACATGGACGTAACTACGCCGATGTGAACAGGCTATGCCCGGGCCCCATGAGCGGTCAACGACCCCCCGCGGCACGAGGCGCACGGTCGGGGCCGGCCCCTCGTCGGGCCGGCCGGCTCAGGCGAAGTCCTCCGGCCTGACGTCCTGGATGAACTCGCGGAACTGGTCCACCAGCTCCTCCGCCGAGGCCTCGTCCTCCGCCTCGTCGTCGTCGGCGGTGGACAGGATGAGGCCCTCGGCGTCGAGGAGGTCGTCGGCGACGTAGAGCGGGGTACCCATGCGCACGGCGATGGCGATGGCGTCCGACGGCCGGCTGGACACGGTGAAGTGGCGCCCGTCGAGGTCCACGTGGATTTCTGCGTAATAGGTGGATTCGCGCAGCTCGGTGACCACCACCCGCTCCACCCTCACCCCGAACATGGTCAGCATGTCGCGGATCAGATCGTGGGTCATGGGGCGCTCGGTGGTCATCCCCTGGAGGGCGAAGGCGATGGCGGTCGCCTCCGGCGGCCCGATGAAGATGGGCAGCGTCCGGCGCCGGCCCTCGCCCTCCTGGAGCAGGACCACCGGCTGCTTGGACTGGAGATCAAC
>DASRBO010000082.1:0-17166 GCA_035653595.1 Acidimicrobiales bacterium
CCCCCGGCCCACGCCGGCCAGCACACCGACGAGATCCTCGCCGAGCTGGGCCTCGATGAGGCCGACATCGCCAAGCTGCGGGCCGCCGGCGCGGTCGCCTGATCCGGTGAGCGCCGACCGGGTGCATCGCGACTGGGTGCACACCGGCTACGCCCAGCGCATCCATTTCGGCAACGGCGTCCTGGAGCGGGTGGCCGCCGTGGTCAAGGAGCTGGGCGGCCGGCGGGTGATGCTGGTGACCACCCCGGGCCGTCTCGAGTCCGAGGAGGGCGAGAAGCTGCGGGGCCTGCTGGGCCGGGCCCTGGTGGCGGTCTTCGGCGAGGTCCGCTCCCACGTCCCCACCCCGGTGGTTAGGGCGGGGGTCGAGCTGGCCCGCTCGGAGGACATCGACACGGTGGTCTCCTTCGGCGGGGGCTCCTGCGCCGACGCCGGCAAGGCGGTGTGCTTCTTCGCCGAGCAGGAGAGAGGCACCCCCGGGGCCTCCTACGTCGACCGGCCGGTCGTGGCCCACCTGTCCATCCCCACCACCTACTCGGGGGCGGAGCTGACGCCGTTCTTCGGCATGACCGACGAGGCCACCCGAACCAAGCAGGGGGCGGGGGGCCCGACGACCGCCCCCCTCGCCGCCCTGTACGACCCGTTCCTCACCATCGGGACCCCCGCCCGGGTCAGCGCCGAGACAGGCATGAACGCCCTGGCCCACGGGGTCGAGTGCGCCTACTCGCCCGTCGCCACGCCCGAGGCCGAGGCGGTGGCCCTGGCCTGCATCGAGCGGGTGGCCGCCCACCTGCCCGAAGTCGTCGACGACCCCCTCGATCTGACCGCCCGCACGGCCATGCTCACCGGGGCGGTGCTCGGTGGCCGGTGCCTGCAGAACGCCTCCATGGGGGTCCACCACGGCCTGGCCCAGCTGGTGGGCGGGCGCACGGGGGTCAGCCACGGGATCGCCAACGCCCTGATCCTCGCCCCCGCCGTGCGCTTCAACCTCGAGGCCATCGGACCGGCCGCGGTCCGCATCGGCCGGGCCCTGGGCGACGAGGAGGACCCCGCCGGTGCGGTCGACCGGCTGCGGGAGCGGCTGGGACTGCCCTCGGGGCTGTCAGCCCTGGGGGTCACGGCCGAGGACCTCGACGCCGTGGCCCGCTCTGCCGGGTCCAACCGCAGCGTCGCGGCCAACCCGCGGCCGGTGAGCGCCGAGGACGCCAGAGCCATCCTCGAGGAGGCGTTCTGAGCGGACTCGGGGGATCGGGGCGTTCCTTCCGCCCGAGTTGGGCGAGTTGGGCCACCCATCCCTCTGGGTAACATTGACAGGCGAACCCGGCCCCGGAACGGGGTCCAGCTGACAGGGGGAACGATGAAGCGGATGATGAGCGCCACCGAACTGGCCCGCGACGCCCGGTTCGTGCGCACCCGGATCGAGGACGTGGTGTTCGACCCCCGCAACGCCGCCGCCGACGCCCGCGGTGACAACGCCTTCCTCCCCACCTCTCCGGAGTCGCCCGACGCCGCCCGCGGTCTGATGCACAGCATCTTCGTGGGCGAGATACAGGCCCTCGAAGGCGCCGGCCGCACCTGCTTCGACTACGACACCGGGACGGGTCCCGACGAGGTCCCGTTCGCCATGAAGCTCGACATGGCCAGGCAGTGCTGGGACGAGGCCAGGCACGTGGAGATCTCGATCAAGCTGACCCAGCACATGGGCTCGGAGCTGGGCGAGTTCGGCGAGAACATCTTCCTGTTCGAGGCGGCCTGCAACGCCGACCCCGTCCTGCGCCTCACCGGGGTGAACCGGGCCCTCGAGGGACTCGCCATCGACGTCTTCAACTCCATGCGGGAGTACGGCGACGCGGTGTCCGATCCGATCCTGTACTTCTGTGAGGACTGGATGCTGGCCGACGAGGTCACGCATGTGAAGATGGGCTCGGACTGGCTGCGCCGCATCACCGCCGACGACAAGGAGCGCCAGAAGAAGGCGCTCGATTTCCAGCGCACGGTGGACAAGCTGTTCAGCTTCGGCGGCTTCCGTGGTGAAGGCGACGAGAACCCGGTGCACCTGGCCCGGCGCTTCCGGCAGATGGCCGGCTTCTCCGAAACGGAGATCCGCGAGCTGGTCGACGTGGCCGCCGAGGCCCAGCGGGAGGCGGAGGCCGCCGCCGCCGCCATGAGCGGCGCCCAGGGCTGACGGCCCCAGCCGACCAGCTGAGCGGACCGGCCCCGGGCGGGGGCCGATGGCTCCCTACAGGTTGACCACCGGACAGGTCAGGGTGCGGGTGATCCCGTCGACCATCTGCACCTTGCTGACCACCATCTTGCCCAGCTCGTCGACCGAGTTGGCCTCGGCCCGCACGATCACGTCATAGGGCCCGGTGACATCCTCGGCGGAGACCACGCCGGGTATCGCTCCCACCTGACCGGCGACCTGGGCGGCCTTGCCGACCTCGGTCTGGATGAGAACGTAGGCGATTACGGCCACTCGGTCCTCCTTGTCCGTGGCCCTGGGGAGGGCCCGGTGAGCGGATGAATCTACTCCGACAGCCGTTTCTTCAGTGCCTCGAGCTCGTCCCGCAGGGCTCGGGGCAGGCGCTGGCCGAAACGGGCGTAGTGCTCGTCGATCAGGTCCGCCTCCGCCTTCCAGTCGGCCGGGTCGACCCGCAGCAGCTCCTCCATGTCGGACTCGGACACGTCGAGGCCGGACACGTCGATGGCTCCGGGCGTGGGGATGCGGCCGATGGGGGAATCGGCGGCCTCGCCGGTGCCCGCCACCCGCTGGAAGATCCATTCCAGCACCCGGCTGTTCTCCCCGTAGCCGGGCCACAACCAGCGCCCGTCGGGCCCCTTGCGGAACCAGTTGACGTAGAAGATGCGGGGGAGGAGATCGGCCCGGGGGGCGGCCCGGCCGACCTCGAGCCAGTGGCTGAAGTAGTCGGCCATGTTGTAGCCGCAGAAGGGCAGCATGGCGAAGGGGTCGCGGCGCAGGTTGCCCACCGCCCCGGCGGCGGCGGCGGTGGTCTCCGACGCCATGATCGAGCCCAGGAAGACGCCGTGCTGCCAGTCGTAGGCCTCGAAGACCAGGGGCACCACCGAGGCGCGTCGGCCGCCGAACAGGATGGCGGAGATGGGCACCCCCGTCGGGTCCTCCCACTCCGGGGCGATGGCCGGGTCCTGGGAGGCGGGAGCAGTGAAGCGGGCGTTGGGATGGGCGGCGGGCACGCCCGAGCCCGGGGTCCAGTCGTTGCCCTTCCAGTCGGTCAGGTGCTTCGGCGGCTGCTCTGTCATGCCCTCCCACCACACGTCGCCGTCGTCGGTCAGGGCGGTGTTGGTGAAGATGCAGTTGGCATCGAGGGTGAGCATGGCGTTGGGGTTGGTCTGGTCCGAGGTGCCGGGGGCGACGCCGAAGAAGCCGGCTTCGGGGTTGATGGCGTAGAGGCGGCCGTCGGCGCCGTACTTCATCCAGCAGATGTCGTCGCCGATGGTCTCGACCTTCCACCCCGGCAGGGTCGGCACCAGCATGGCCAGGTTCGTCTTGCCGCAGGCGGAGGGAAAGGCGCCGGTGATGTAGCGGACCTCGCCGGTGGGGGAGGTGAGCTTGAGGATCAGCATGTGCTCGGCGAGCCAGCCGTCGTCGCGGGCCATCGCCGAGGCGATGCGCAGGGCGAAGCACTTCTTGCCGAGCAGGGCGTTGCCGCCGTAGCCGGAGCCGTAGGACCAGATCTCGCGGGTTTCGGGGAAGTGGACGATGTACTTGTGGTCGGGGTTGCACGGCCAGGCGACGTCGGCCTGGCCCGGCTCGAGGGGGGCCCCGACCGAGTGCAGGCAGGGGACGAACTCGCCGTCCTCGCCCAGCACCTCGAGGGCGCCCTTGCCCATCCTGGTCATGATGCGCATGTTGACCACCACGTAGGGCGAGTCGGTGAGCTGCACCCCGATGTGGGCGATGGGTGAACCGAGCGGACCCATGGAGAACGGGACGACGTACAGGGTGCGACCCCGCATCGAGCCCTCGAAGAGACCCTCGAGGGTACGGCGCATGTCGGCGGGGTCCCGCCAGTTGTTGGTCGGGCCGGCGTCCTCCTCGCTGGCCGAGCAGATGAAGGTGCGGTCCTCCACCCGGGCCACGTCACCAGGGTCGGAGCGGGCCCAGTAGCTGTTGGGGCGCTTGGCGTCCGACAGGCGGGTGAAGGTGCCCTGGTCGACCAGCAGCTGGGCCAGCCGGTCGTACTCCTCGGCCGATCCGTCGCACCACTCGATCCGGTCGGGCCGGGTCAGCCGGGCGAAGCCCTCCACCCAATCGATCAGACGTCGGTGCTTGGTCGGTGCCACGCTCACTGCCTGCCTCCTCCACGCCACGGTGCGCGGGTCGGGGTCGTTCCGCCTGGGCCGGAGTGCTCCGGGTGGCCAACGATGCTATGACGACCCGGCCGCAGGCTCCCAATCCGCCCCGGAGGCTCGCCGGTAACCTCCGGCCGTGGAGGGTGGGGGCGAGCAGCGGGCGCTGGACTGGCTGGCCGCCCATCTGCCCGCCGCTCCGGCCGGCCAGACGTGGCTGGGCGACGACGCCGCCGTGGTGGACGGGCCTGCCGGCTCGCTCCTCCTCTGCGCCGATGTCGTGGTCGAGGGGGTGCACGCCGACCTCGGCCTGGTAGGCCTCGACGACCTGGGCTGGAAGGCGGTGGCGGTGAACGTGAGCGACATCGCCGCCATGGGCGGGCGGCCGGCCTACGCCCTGGTGACGGTGGCCGGGCCCCCCCACACCGATCTGGCCCTCCTCTATGAGGGCATATCGGAGGCGGCCCTGGCCTACGGGGTGGCGGTGGTGGGAGGGGACCTGTCGGGGGCCCCGGCCCTGATGGTGAGCGTGGCCCTGACCGGCGTGGTGGAGGGCCCGGCGGTGCTGCGCTCGGGGGCCAGGGCGGGGGACCGCCTCTTCCTCACCGGCGCCCTGGGCCGGTCGGCGGCGGGGCTCGAGGAGCTGCGGGCCGGTCGGCGGGACGGGCCCAATCCGAGCGCCCACCGGCGGCCCCGGGCCAGGCTGGCGGAGGGTGAGGCGGCCCGACTGGCCGGCGCCAGCGCCATGATCGACGTGTCCGACGGCCTGGCCATCGACCTCGGCCGGCTGGCCTCGGCCTCGGGCGTGGGAGCGGCGCTGAGGGAGGTGCCGGTCGCCTCCGGGGCCACCCTCGAACAGGCCCTGCACGGGGGTGAGGACTACGAGCTGGTCTTCGCCGCCCCCGATGCCCGGGCGGCGTTGGACCGGTTCCGGGGAATGGGGCTGGACGAGCCCGTCGACATCGGATGCTGCGTGGAAGCGGGGGCCGGCCTGTCGCTGCAGGGGGAGGCGTTGCCGCCGGGCGGCTACCAGCACCCCTGGCGGGTGGTCTGACGGTCCGGGACGGGGGACCGCCGGGGCGGTCCGGGGACTACCTGACTACCTTCTCGACCTTCCCCGCCCGCAGGCAGGAGGTGCACACGTTGAGCCGCCTGGGGGCGCCGTTGACCCGGGCACGCACCCGCTGCACGTTGGGGTTCCACCGGCGCTTGGTGCGGCGGTGGGAGTGGCTGATGCTCATGCCGAACGAGGGATGCTTGCCGCACACCTCGCAGACCGATGCCATGACGCGTACCTCTCAGGGGAACCTCGGGGAACGACCCAGACGTTAGCATCCGGGCTCATGGAGGCGCTCGAGCAGCTGGCCGCCGAGCACCTCGTGGCCGCCGTCGACGCCTACCGCGACGCCCTGCGCTCCCACCAGGATCTGATCAACCGCCTCAACGTCTACCCGGTGCCCGACGGCGACACCGGCACCAACATGGCCCTAACCATCGAGTCGGTGGTGACGGAGCTCGGGGCTCTCGACCGGGGTGTCCCGGCCATGGCGGCGGTGTGCAAGGCGATCAGCCACGGCTCGCTCATGGGTGCCCGGGGCAACTCCGGGGTGATCCTCTCCCAGGTGCTGCGGGGTCTGTGCGAGCCGCTCGCCGGGCTCGACTGCGCCGGGGCGGCCGAGGTCGCCTCCGCCCTGGCCCGCGCCGGGGAGGCCGCCTACAAGGCGGTCATGCGCCCGGTGGAGGGGACGATCCTCACCGTCGCCCGCGAATCGGCCGGGGCGGCGGTCGCCGCCGCCGAAGCCGGCGGGGACCTGGTCGGTGTGCTGGAGGCGGCCCGGGCCGAGGCGGCGGCGTCGCTGGCCCGCACCCCCGAGCTCCTGCCGGTGCTCAAGGAAGCCGGGGTGGTCGATGCCGGCGGTGCCGGCCTGGCCCTGCTCTACGACGCCCTGCTGAGCGTGATCGACGGGCGGCCGCTGCCCGAGCCCGAGGTGGCTGCCACCGCCCCGCACCTGCGGGGCTCCACCGGCGCCGACGAGGCGAACGTCTCCGGCCTGCGCTACGAGGTCATGTACCTGCTGGAGGCGCCGGACGACTCCATATCCGCCTTCAAGGAGGTGTGGGCCGGGGTCGGGGACTCGATCGTCGTCGTCGGGGGCGAGGGGCTGTGGAACTGCCACATCCACACCGACGACATCGGGGCGGCGGTGGAGGCGGCCCTCGACTGCGGCCGGCCCCGCAACATCAGGGTGACGGACCTCCTCGAGCAGGTGGAGGAGGAGCGCTGGGTGAGGGAGGCGGGGGCGGCCGAGCCCGAGTCGGCCTGGTCGGGGCCGCCGCCGGCCACGGCGGTCGTCGCGGTGGCCACCGGCGGAGGGATCCGTCGCATCTTCCGCTCCCTCGGCGTCCACGAGGTGGTGGCCGGCGGTCAGTCGATGAACCCCTCCACGGCGCAGATACTGGAGGCGGTGGAGGCGGTGCCCGCCGACCAGGTGGTCGTCCTGCCCAACAACAAGAACATCGTGGCGGTGGCGCAGCAGGTCGCCGGGCTCACCTCCAAGCGGGTGGAGGTGGTGCCCACCGGAGGCATCGCCGAGGGATTCGCTGCCCTGCTCGCCTACGACCCCGAGGCCACGGCCGAGCAGAACGGCAGGGCCATGGCCGCCGCCGCCGGCACGGTGGTCGCCGGCGAGGTGACCCGGGCGGTGCGGGAGGCACCCAGTCCGGCCGGGCCCATCCGTCGGGGGGACTGGATCGGGCTCGCCCGCGACGGGATCAGGGTGGTCGCGCCCAGCCTCGCCGAGGCGGCCACCGGCCTGCTGGAGTGCCTGGTGGGCGAGGAGCACGAGATAGTCACGGTCATCGAGGGGGAGGGAGCCACCGTCGCCGACACCCGCGCCGTCACCGAGTGGCTGGCGGCCAACCGGCCCTCGGTGACCGCCGAGGTCCACCACGGCGGCCAGCCCCTGTACCCGTACCTGTTCAGCATCGAGTAGCGGGCTCCCCTCGACAGAGACGTGTCCCGGCGCCTCCGCCAGCTGGATCAGACCCCGGTGACTGTCCTGTCCGGGGTCGGGACGAGGAAGGCCGAGGGCCTCGAGCAGATGGAGATCACCACGGTGCTCGACCTGCTCACCCACTATCCCCGCACCTACATCGACCGCACCAGGCAGGTCTCGATCCGCGAGCTCAAGATCGGTGAGCAGGCGACGGTGCTCGGGACGGTGAAGCGCTCGGCGGGCCGGCAGACCCGCCAGCGCCGTTCCATCGTCGAGGTGGACGTGTTCGACGGCAGCAGCTACCTGCACGTGGTGTTCTTCAACCAGCCCTACCGGGCCAAGCAGCTGGCGGTCGGCACCAACGTGGCCATCTTCGGGAAGCTGGAGAACTACCGCGGGCGGCGGCAGATGACCAACCCGGTGGTCGACCTGCTGGGGGACCGCACCGGCCGCATCGTGCCGATCTACCCGCAGTCGGAGAAGGCCGGGCTCATGAGCTGGGAGCTGGCCGGCTGGGTCGAGGAGGCCCTCCGCCGGGCGGGGCCGCTGGTGGACCCGCTGCCGGAGGCCTGGCGGGACCGCCTCGACCTGGTCGATCGCACCTGGGCCATGACCCAGGTGCACCTGCCGGAGTCGATGGCGGCCAAGGACGCCGCCCGCCGCCGGCTGGCCTTCGACGAGCTGCTGCGGCTCCAGGTGAGCCTGGTGATGCGCAAGCGGGCCATCGAGCGCGAGTCGAAGGGGATCCGCCACCAGACCGAGCCTCCGCCGGGCATGGAGCTGCTCGAGCGGTTCATCGAGCGGCTTCCGTTCCCGCTCACCGCCGCCCAGGAGCGGGCCATCGCCGAGATCAAATTCGACCTGGCCGGTCCCCATCCCATGCACCGACTACTCCAGGGCGACGTCGGGGCGGGCAAGACCCTGGTCGCCCTGGCCGCCCTGCTGGTGGCGGTCCAGGGGGGCCACCAGGGCGCCCTCATGGCGCCAACCGAGGTGCTCGCCGACCAGCACCACCTGGGGCTGCGGGCCATGCTCGGGCCCCTGTCGGTACCGGACCCGGCCACCCTGACGGGGGAGCGACCCCTGCGAGTCGAGCTGCTGACCAACCGCACGCCTGCATCGAGCCGGGCCAAGCTGCTCGACGGCCTGGCCCGGGGCGACGTCGACGTCGTGGTCGGCACCCACGCCCTCCTGGTCGAACAGGTCGAGTTCCGCTCCCTGGGCGTCGTCGTGATCGACGAGCAGCACCGCTTCGGTGTCGAGCAGCGGGCCACTCTGCGGGGCAAGGGGGAGGATCCCGATGTCCTCGTCATGACCGCCACCCCGATACCCCGCACCGCGGCCATGACGGTCTACGGCGACCTCGACGTGACCGTGCTCGACGAGCTGCCTCCGGGGCGCACCCCGGTGCGCACGGTGCTGGCCCGTGGCCCCCTGGAGGAGGAGGCGGCCTGGCGCCGGGTGCGGGACGAGGTGGAGGCGGGGCACCAGGCCTACGTGGTGTGTCCCCTGGTGGAGGACTCCGAACGCATCCAGGCCCGCTCGGCCAGCGAGGAGGCGGCCCGGTTGTCGGCCGAGGTCCTCACCGGTATGCGGATTGGCCTCCTCCATGGCCAGCTGCCGTCGCGGGAGAAGGAAGCGGTGATGGCCGCGTTCCGCGGCGGCGACCTGGACGTGCTGGTGGCGACGACGGTCATCGAGGTCGGCGTCGACGTCCCCAACGCCACGGTCATGGTCATCGAGGACGCCGACCGGTTCGGTATCGCTCAGCTGCACCAGCTACGGGGTCGGGTGGGCCGGGGGGCCGAGGTCTCCTACTGCTTCCTGCTGGCCAAGGAGAGCACCCCGGAAGGAGACGCCCGCCTCGAGGCGATGGAGCAGAGCACCGACGGCTTCTACCTGGCCGAGGTCGACCTGGAGTTGCGGGGGGAGGGGACGATCCTCGGAACCAGGCAGAAGGGCCGCAGCGACCTCAAGCTGGCCTCGCTCAGGCGGGACAAGGAGCTGGTCGGGACGGCCCGCGAGGTGGCGGTGGATCTGATCGACCGCGACCCCACACTGGCCGGCAACCCCGAGTTGGCCGACGAGCTGCGCATCCTCATTGACGAGGAGGAGGCCGAGTTCCTCTTCAAGAGCTGATATGGGGTCATCCACCCTGGTCAGCGGGGGTGCGCGGCCCCCCAAGTCCGCGAAAAGTCGGCTCTCCTGACATGTCCGTGGGCGCCTGAGTAGGCCATCCGCGGCCGCACCCCGCCTGGTTCCTACGTTTTCGAGCTGTCTGACGGCTTCGAGGACGAGGAGCAGAACGGGGTGCGGAAACAGAGCGTATTGCGCAGAGCCTTTGGGCTCGACCATGCCGTGGTCGAAGGGGTCGACTACGACGAGGGTGCCGAGGCGGTGGTGATCTCGGTCCGGCCCACGGCCAAGGCCCGCAACCGCTGCGGACGCTGTGGTCGGCGATGCCCTGGATATGACCGGGGCGAGGGCCGGCGACGCTGGCGAGCTCTGGACCTGGGCACCTGCCGGGTGTTCCTGGAGTCCGAAGCGCCCAGGGTGAACTGCCGGGCCCATGGGGTGACGGTGGCTGCGGTGCCCTGGGCCCGCCACGGCACCGGCCACACCCGTGACTTCGACGACCAGGCCGCCTGGCTGGCGGTGCACGTGTCCAAGTCGGCGGTGGTGGCCCTGCTGCGCATCGCCTGGCGCACGGTGGGGGCAATCGTGGCGCGGGTCGGGGCCGACATCGACGCCATGGTGGACCGGCTAGACGGGCTGGTCCGGATCGGGATCGACGAGATCTCCTACAATTATGTGGGTGATCGTGTCAATCACTGATCCGGTATTTCCTCTAATTCAGGCGGTTGGAGCCTTGAGCCATTGACCGGCTAAGAGGCTTTCTCTTCCAGTCGCGACAGCAGTCCATCGAAGATCTTCTGCCGACCAATTTGGCCTTTTCCCATGGCGTCATCACGTTGGCGCTCAAGGGTGGGTCGGAACTCGATGGTGGTGACGAAGAACGTGCAGCTCTCGCAGATGGACTCGAAGTGGCAGTCCATCTCGACAGGCCTGGCGCAGTAGCCGTTGCCCAACATGCGCTGGTGGAGCTCCCGTCGGAGCTTGACCATCTCAGCGCCCTCGGCGTCGGCCGGTAGCTCTCGCGGCTGGCCGTATAGAGCTTCAACCTTCTCGGAGACCGAGAAGTACTCATCGGCGACCGTGCGATCCGCGATCCGCGCATACACCATGGTCATGGCCATCGTCCGATGTCCGAGAAGGGCTGCGATCGCTTCCAGGGACATGCCGCGGTTGATGGCCTGGGTTGCCAGCGTGTGGCGGAGCTGGTGGGCGGTCACGTGTTGTATGCCAGCGGCCACCGCCACCTTGGCGAGAGCCCGGTCGACGCGGGCATGGGGAATGGGACGTCCCCAGTCCGTGAAGATCAGCTCCGATCGCAGCCCGGCGGGGCGATCGGCGAGCCAGACGTCCAGGAGCTCCTTGAGCTGGGGGTGCAGAGGGATGTAGCGGTCGTTGTGCAGCTTGCCGACCGGGACCCGCAGCCAGTACGCCGATCCGATATGCACGACGGCGTCCACCGTGAGGGCCATCAGCTCGCCCTTGCGCAGCCCGGTGCGGGCCAGCACCTCGATCACGAGACGAACAAAGGGGTCGTCGTCGGCTCGCGCCGCCCTCAGCAGCTTGGCGGCGGTGGCGTCGTCGAGGAAGCGGGGCAGGGGCTGGTCCGGGATCGGCAGGTCCCCGTCGAAGATCAGCGAGCGGCTCGGCGTGTCCTCATAGCCCCACTCGGTGATGCGTTCGAAGAACGACCGCAGTGTGAGCAGCTTCGTGCGGATGGTATGGCGATGCAGGGTCCCTCCACCGAGTCGGGGGCGGCCGGCCAGCCAGGTCTTGTAGGCCTCGATGTGATGACGGTCGATGTCGGCCACGGCGGTCACCTCGGGGGCCTCTTGGGCGAGGTAGCAGCCCAGCTCCCGCAGGGCCCGGTCGGCGTCGGTGACCGTGGACGGCCGCAGGCTGAGGGAGATCTGCTCCACATAGCGCTGGGCGGTGGCGGCCAGGGTGGGTGCGACCCTGGCCCATTCAGCGGCCCTCTTGGCGCCCGTGTTGGGCTTGTGCAGCCGGGGTGGGACGTCGACGAGCCCGGCGTGGAAGGCGGTCGCCTTCAGGCGCACCAACGAGCTGCGGGTGCGGTGCCCAGCCTTGGGCCGGCCGGGACGGCTAAAGGCATCGACCAGGGCGGCACCCCCGTCCTCGATCTGGGCGGCGGTGAGCTGGTCCGGGGTGACGCCCTCCAGGGCGCTCAGCTGGGCCAGCAGGTTCCATTGGTGGGCCACGAAGGCCTGGTTGGATCCCAACATGGCGGCGGTGGCGCTGAAGTGCCGGTGCAACTCGGAGTAGTGGCTCCGGGCGACGGTCCCAAGGCGCTGGTCGGCCTGGGCCAGGTACTCGGCGGAGACCCTCATGCGTCCGGTGACCATCAGCCAGCAGGCGAACTGGCGCAGGTGCGGGGCCATCTGCAGCTGCTCGTCGACCGCAAGGGCGGCGAAGCCGGCGGGCCCTCCATAGCGGGCGCAGAAGGCTCGGGCGCCGCCCAGGGTCGACGCCCAGGCTCGCAGCCCGGCGGCCTCCAGCTCAGCGGCGAAGACGGCGATGAGATCCTCGTCCTCCTCGGACACCGTCAGCGGGGCGCCGCTCATAGCGACACCGCCTGGGCCTCGATGGCCTCGGCTGCTCTCAGGTACTCACCGGCCAGCCAGTCGTTGGCGAGGTGCAGGTAGATGCGGGTCGACTCG
This sequence comes from Acidimicrobiales bacterium, assembly GCA_035653595.1. Lineage (GTDB taxonomy): Bacteria > Actinomycetota > Acidimicrobiia > Acidimicrobiales > JAJPHE01 > DASRBO01. Next base: position 12,134 of record DASRBO010000082.1, read on the forward strand.
ATCGAGGCGTGGCCGGCCTGAGCCTGGATCGCCTCGAGCGCCATGCCCGCCTCCCGCAACCGGGTGAAGCAGGTGTGGCGGAGCTGGTGGCAGGTGAGGCTCTCGATCCCAGCTCGCCGCCGAGCCCCTTCCACGATCTCGTCCAACCCGGCGGCGGACAGGGGCTCTCCGCGGCGGGGGCCCTTGAGCACCACGAACACCTTGTCTGTGGTCGAAGTCCGGGGCCGCTCGGTATCGAGGTACTCGCCGACGGTGGCGAAGAACCGCGCCGACACCGGCACTATCCGCTGGCGCGCCCCTTTGCCCTCGGCCACGAACACCCGCTTCTCGCCGGGGCGCAGGTCGGCCACGCGCAGCCCCAGGACCTCGCAGCGGCGCAGGCCGCCCAGCACCATCGCTTCGACCATGGCCCGATCCCGTCGGGTGCGCAGAGCGCTCGTGAACGCGTCGACGTCGGCCGGCTCCAGCACCCGGGGAAGGGTGCGCGGCGCTCGGATCAAGGGCACCCCCCGGACCTTGCCCTGCTGGCCCGGGCGGCGAGCCGCCAGCCCGTGGAGCACCGGGTTGGAGCCGACCCCGACGTCTCCCTTCGCCACCAGGTAGGCGAACAGTCCCGACACACTGGCCAGACGGCGCTTGATGGTCCTGGCCGAAAGGCCCTGCTCACCATCGTCCAGCCGCACGACGTTGGAACCGTGTCGGGGAGCACGCTGGGACTTGATGAACTCCAACACGTCGGCCGTCCTCACCTCCGCGGGCTCCTTCGCCACCTCGGTGAAGAACACTTTGAGGTCATATGCCACCGCCAGCAGGGTGTTCGGACGGGCCCGCGCTGCCACGAAAGGCAAGTACTCATCAAGCACCGAATGGCCCAAGCTGACCAACGCCAATTGGGTATCGGTCATCGAGCGCGACAAGCAGAGGAAAGCGCACATGCAGGGGAACCCCTTTCAAGGTGACAGGGCATCGTGGCCCGGTGATCAACCGAAGTGGTGGATCACCCACATATCATCAAGCGGGGCTACCGCTACCTGACCATCGTGGTCGACCACGACACCGGCCGGCTGGTGTGGGCGGCACCGGGGCGCGACGACGCCACCTTGCACGCTTTCTTCGACGCGCTAGGGCCGGAACGGGCGGCCAAGATCACCCACGTCACCGCCGACATGGCCGACTGGATCGCCCGGGTGGTGGCCGCTCGGGCTCCTCACGCGATCCGCTGCGCTGACCCGTTCCACATCGTCTCCTGGGCCGTCGACGCCCTCGATATCGAACGGCGACGGGCCTGGAACCAAGCGTCAGGGCGGCGCCGGGTTGACCCGCTGTCCCGCAGCCAATGGAAACGTGCCACCGGGCCAGCCCGGGAGTTCAAGAAAGCCCGATATGCGCTGTGGAAGAACCCGGAGCACCTCACGCCCCGCCAACGCCATCAGCTCGAGTGGGTGGAAAAGACCGACCCCCGGCTCTGGCGCGCCTACCTGCTCAAGGAGGGCCTGCGCTACGCCGTCAACCTGAAAGGCGAAGAAGGCAAGGAAGCCCTCGACCTCTGGATCACCTGGGCCCGACGCTGCCGCATCCCCGCCTTCGTCCAACTGCAACGCGAGGTCGTCGACGACCGTGGCGCCATCGAGGCAGTGATGGACTCCAGGCTGTCCAACGGGCTCATCGAGTCGACCAACGCCAAGATCCGGCTGCTCACCCGCATCGCCTTCGGCTTCCACGGCCCGAAACCCCTCATCGCCCTAGCGATGCTCGCCCTCGGCGGTCACTGCCCAGCACTACCCGGCCGAAATCAACCCACGGAATAGACAGGAGAGCCGAAAAGTCCGCGGGAGTCCGCGGACTGCGGTCCCGTGAGCGGCTCAGCGAACGGGTCGAGGGCGGCGTCGAGCACCCCTCGCGCCACCTCCTCGTCGGCCGGCATGAGGTGGGCGTAGGTGTCGAGGGTGATCTTCGGGGAGGCGTGACCGAGCCAGTCCGCCACCGCCTTCACCGACACCCCGCGGGATAGCAGGATCGAGGCGAAGGTGTGCCGGAGGTCGTGATATCGCAGGCCGCGGGCGCCGGCTCGTCGGCAGGCGGTGCGCCACGGGTGGCCGAAGCGGTCCGAGTCGACCCACAGGCCGTTCGGCATCCGCACGATCGGTTCTCCGGGCTCCGCCGGGAATCGCTCCAGATGCGCCCACAAGGCCTCCACGACGAAGGTGGCGAGCGGCACCGTCCGGTTGCTGCTCTCGGTCCTGGGTGGGCCAAGAACCGGCTCGGGGACGTAACGGCTGATGAGCTGGCGGTCGACGCGCCGGCGGCGGTGGGCGAAGTCGATGCGATCCGCGGTGAGGCCGCAGATCTCGCCCTGACGTAGACCGGCGCCGACGCCCAGGGGGACGACGACCTTCATCCAGTCGGGTAGCTCGACGGCTATCCGCTCGACCAGCTCGAACGGCACCGGCTGGGCCTTGCTCGGCTCCCGCTTGGGGAGACGAGACCGCGAGGCCGGGTTGCGGGCGATGAGCCCGTCCTCCACCGCGGCTGAGAGCAGCTGGTACAGGTGCTGGTAGACGACGTAGACGGTCGACGGTGCTAGTTCGAGCCGAGCGCACAGCGCCTCGATGTCGGTGCGCCGCAGAGCGGACAACCGGTAGCGCCCGAGCACCGGCAGGACGTGCTTCTCCAGCGAAACGCGCACGGCGCCGGCGGTGGCCGCCCGCCAGGTCGGAGTCATCCGCTCCAGCCACCGGGCGGCGTAGTCCTCCAGCGTCGTGCGCCCCTCGGCCGGGTCAACCCAGGTACCACGGAGCAGGTCGGCTTGGGCGGCCGTGAGCCAGCGCTCGGCGTCGACCTTGCGGTCGAAGGTCTTCGTCCTCTCCCGTCCGTCGGGGCCTCGATAGGCGGCCTGCCACCGGCCGTTGCGGCGGTTGATGTGGCTCATGTCCGGCCCTTGTTTGGTTTGGGCCGAGCGGCGGCGGCAGCCTCGAGCGCGTCGAAGGCGGCAGCGGCCTCGGCCTGCTCCTCCGGCGTCGCCGGCCCGAGCTCTTCCTCCAGCTCGTCCAGGTAGGACCGGAGCTGGGCCCTCCTGCGTCGTCTCGCCGGGGTGTCCGCCATAGCCCGACACCCGATTGTAGCTACCATGGTGCCTACAGATTCGAGTCCGGGGAGGACCGGTGCGCCACGTCGGGGTCAGGGAGTTCAAGAACCAGGCGACTGCGCTGATGGCATCGGGGGAGACGATCGTGGTCGAGCGGCACGGGAAGCCCATCGGCTTCTTCGTCCCCCTGACGGCCAAGGACCGCCAGGCGGGGCGGGAAGCACTCGGTGAGCTCGGCAGGGTCGTGGAGGACATCCTGGCCAAGACGGGCCTGACGGAAGACGAATTGGTCAGGGAGCTCGGCGGGGACTGATCCCGGTGCTGCGGCTCGTCGTCGACACGAGCGTGTTGGTCGGCGAGCTGCTCCGCCCGGTTGGCCGGCAGCGCCTCGAGGATGACCGCCTGGAGCTGTTCGTGCCGGAGGAGATGCGCGACGAGCTCCAGGTGGAGTTGCCCCGCCGCGTGACGGCCTTCGCCAGTCATAGGGGGCTGCGCGCCGAAGACGTCGACCATCTCCTCGACGTGTCGTTCCGTTCAGTGAGCAGGAGTGTCAACGTGCTCTTCCGGCCGGTCTACGGCTCGCTGGCAGACGAGGCTGCCTGGAGGTCCGTCCGGGACCCGACCGATTGGCCATTGGTGGCCTGCGCGCTCGCCCTCGACGCCGGGATCTGGACCAACGACCAAGGCCTGTTCGGGACCGGCGTCCCGACCTGGATCACACCCACGGTCCAGGGGTGGCTGGACCACAATCCCGACAGATAGCTCGCCCATCAGCTGGCGCGCCGGGGCTCGGTACGGCGCTCCTCCCAGGCCAGGACGTCGGTGAGCCGGAACAGCAGGCGGCGGCCGACTCGGACGGCCCGGGGACAATCGGGGCGGTAGCGGGCGGCGTAGATGGCCTGCTCCGTCGTTGGCCACTCATCGATCCTCGCGATTCGCGATCAACCAAAGTCGCGCTGATCTGACCCGGGCGTACCTCCTGTTGACTATCTACCAGCCGGACTGACGGCCCCTCCAGGGTCTCGGACGTCCAAGCACCGAGCCCACCGATCGACGGGCCTGGGACACTGCGGTTAGCTTTCGTCCGTGAATCGGACCGAGATCGAGATCAAACTGAGCAAGGACCGCGCCTGGATCCTCGAGCATCTTCTCGCGATGAGCGAGGAGGAGCTATATGCCCCCAGGACCCGCTCTGAGCACGATCCCGAGAAGTTCTGGTCCCATGCGGATCACTTCGTCCACACGACACTGATCGAGCGGGACTGGAACGCCATGTTCCGCCGCCACATCAACGGCGAGCGAGGGATGACCACCGAGTTCCGAGGGGAGCCTGGCTCTCCGCCGCCGGACATGGCCACGATCATGCAGCGGGTCAACGCCTGGACCGAGACGTGGGCGGACGAGCACCGCGGCAAGCCCCTCGACGAGCTGGTGCGTATTGGCATGGAAGTCCGGTCCGATACCCTGAAGTTGCTGTCTCAGCTCACGGACGAGCAGCTCGCGTCCAAGATCCCCGGGGCGCCGTGGGCGGACGGGACGGTGGGCGGCATCATGGCGGCAAACGCCGATCACGGTCGGATGCACTGGGGTTATGCCACCCGGGGCGACGAAGACGTCGTGTAGCCCAGCGGTCCAGCCCTTCTCAGCGCCTCACCCGAGCAGACTAAGGCTTGCGCGCTTCACTGGACCACGCATAAGGCGCGGCAGTGCCGGCGGTAGGGGCGCCGTGCAGTGCCGAGGGCCTTGGCATATTGCGATACTCCCCGCCGACCGGCGGATAGCGCTGTCATGTCGCACGCTGGCGATCCGTTGACCCGCATCGGGTGTTACATGTAACATCTAATGGTGGCTAAGAAGAAGGCACTGTCGGTCCGGGAACGAGTCAGTAGCCATCGCGCCAGGCTGCGGGCGCAGGGCATGCGGCCTATCCAGATCTGGGTCCCTGACG
>DASRBO010000083.1:0-2316 GCA_035653595.1 Acidimicrobiales bacterium
GTGGGCGTGGTCCAGGTGGGATCGTCCGACGACTTCATGCTCAGGGCCGCGCTGCAACACTGGGGCCTGAGGCCGGACACGGACGTCAAGATCGTGCCCTTGAACTCCATCCAGGGGCAGATCGCGGCCTTCCAGCAACACCTGGTCCAGGGCCTGGTGGTCGATCCGCCCAACGACCTCCTGGCCGAGCAGGTCGGCGGCCACCGCCTGGTCCGGATCGCCGACCTGGGCATCCCCTACCAGGCGGCGGGCCTGGTCACCACCCGCACCTTCCTCCGCCAGCACCGGGCGATCGTGGTGGACGTGGTCCAGGCCATGATCGAGGCCATCCACCGCTTCAAGACCGACCGCGCCTTCGCCGAGAGGACGATGTCCCGCTACCTGAAGACCAGCGACCAGAAGGTGCTGGACGCGTCCTACCGGGCCTTCGCCGGCGTCTTCCCGCGCGAGCCGCTGCCCAACCTGGCCGGGCTCAGGGAGATCGCCGACCTCGACCAGCAGGCGGGCCTGATCAAGGGGCCGGTGGACGTCTCGGCCATGGCCGACAGCTCGATCGTGACCCAATTGCAGAAGAACGGCTTCATCGACCGCGTCTACCGGTGACCCCGGCCCGGGCCGGACCGTCGAACCACAGAGTAGAGGAGTCCAGTGATTCAGCCATGAGCGGGTGCTACGGTTCCGATCTGATCGTCGATCTCCTGCATCGCTACGAGATCCCCTACGCCGCCCTCAACCCGGGCTCCACCTTCCGGGGCCTCCACGACTCCATCGTCAACTACGGCGGCAACCGGCCCGAGATCATCGAGTGCCCGCACGAGGAGGTGGCGGTGCAGATCGCCCACGGCTACGCCCGGGCCACCGGGCGACCCATGGTGGCGATCGTGCACGACGTGGTCGGCCTGCTCCACGCCAGCATGGCCATCTACTACGCCTACCTGGACCGGGCCCCGGTCATCGTCATGGGCGGCACCGGGCCGCTCGACCCGACCCGGCGCCGGCCCCACATCGACTGGATCCACACCGCCCTCCCCCAGGGCCAGGCGGTCAGGGACTACGTGAAGTGGGACTACCAGCCCCAGGGGCCGGAGGACGTGGTCGAGTCCTTCGCCCGCGCCTACCGGGTAGCCCTGACCGACCCCCAGGGCCCGGTCTACCTCTGCTACGACGCCGCCTTCCAAGAGGATCGGCTCGACCACATCCCGCCCATCCCGCCCCCGGAGCGGGTGGCCGCCACCCGCCTCGCCCCCGAGCCGGAGGCGATCGAGCGGCTGGCCAGCTGGCTGGTTCGGGCCCGGCAGCCGGTGCTGATCGCCGAGCACCTGGGCCGGCGGCCGGAGGCGGTGGACCACCTGGTGGAGCTGGCCGAGCTGCTGGGGGCGGCGGTGGTGGACCGGGGGCAGCGCTTCTGCTTCCCGAACACCCATCCCCTCAACCTCACCGGCGCCGAGGACCTCCTGCCCGGCTCCGACCTGGTGGTCGCCCTGGAGGTGCGCGACCTCTTCGGCGCCCTCTCGACGGTGGACCGGACCCAGCGGCGGGCCCGGCCCGTGACCGGGCCGGGCTGCCGGCTGGTCGAGATCGGGCTCGGCGACCTGGGCCTGCGCAGCTGGCCCCAGGACCAGCAGCGGCTGCTGCCGGTCGACCTCTCCATCCTGGGGGAGGCCGCCCTGGCCCTCCCCATGCTGCTCGACGCTTGCCGCCGCCTGGCCACGGCAGAGGACCGCGAGCGCTTCGCCCGACGAGCGCGGGAGCACGCCGCGGCCCACGCCGCCCTGCGCGCGGGCTGGGCGGAGCGGGCCCGCTCCCTGGCCGATGAGGTCCCGGTGGCCACCGCCCACCTGGCCGCCGAGCTGTGGGAGGTGGTCCGCGACACCGACTGGGTGCTGGCCGGGAGCACGCTCCGGGACTGGGCGCTGCGGCTGTGGGAGCTCGATCGGCCGGGCCGTCACCCGGGCAAGGGGCTGGGCACGGCCACCGAGATCGGCATGGCCCTGGGGGTAGCCCTCGCCCACCGGGGCAGCGGTCGGCTGGTGGTGGACATCCAGCCCGACGGCGACCTGATGTTCGACCTGGGCGCGCTCTGGGTGGCCAGCCACCACCGCATCCCGATGCTGGCGGTGATGTTCGACAACCGCTCCTACTACAACGACTGGGAGCACCAGGTCCTGGTCGCCCGAGATCGGGGCCGCGACCCGGAGATGGCTTACCTGGGGATGGAGATCGACCGGCCCGCCCCCGACTTCGCCGGCGTCGCCCGCGCCCTGGGCTGGTACGCGGAGGGGCCGGTGGAGCGGCCGGGGGACCTCCGCGGTGCCC
>DASRBO010000084.1:0-2051 GCA_035653595.1 Acidimicrobiales bacterium
CCCGGCGCCGAAGTAGCCCAGCTGCTGGTCCCGGATCGACACGTAGCCGTGGTTGTTCCAGACCACCCAGACCACCGGGAGGTCGTACTCGACCGCGGTCGCGACCGCGCTCGGCACCATCAGGAAGCCGCCGTCGCCGCACACGGCGACGACCGGCCGGTCGGGCGCCGCCAACTTCGCCCCCAGGGCGCCGGCCACGCCGAAGCCCATGGAGGCGAAGCCCCAGCTCTGAAGGAGCGTGCGTGGCTGGTAGGCCGGGTAGTCGCACACCAGCCAGTTGTGGTGCACGCCCACGTCGGCCAGCACGATGCCGCCCTCGGGCACCGCCCTGCGCAGCTCCGCCACCAGCCGGGCAGGCCCGATGGGGACCGCCTCCGAGGCTCGCCGGCCCGCCATCTCCTCCTCCCAGCGCTCCCTCCAGGTCGCGATCCGTCGCCGCCACTCCTCGCGGTCGGTCGGGGTCGCCGGGGCGGCGGCGATCAGCTGCTCCAGGACCAGCCGCGCATCCCCGACGATCCCGACCTCGACCGGGAAGTTGCGGCCGATCTCGGCCGGGTCCACGTCCACCTGGACGAGGCGCGTGGGCGGGATCCGGTACGTGAACCCCGGCAGCCAGGAGCTGGTCGAACGGTCGTCGAAACGGGTTCCGAGGGCGAGGATCACGTCGGCGTTGCGGCAGGCGGCGTTGGCCGGGTAGGTGCCGTTCCGGCCGGTCGCGCCCAGGCTCAGGGCGTCCCGGGCGTCGAGCACGCCCTTGGCCAGCGGGGTGGTCGCGACCGGGATCGAGGTCCGGTGGGCGAAGCGGCGCAGGGCCTCCTCCGCCCTCGCCAGCGCCACCCCGTGCCCGGCCACGATCACCGGCCGCCGGGCGGCGGACAGGAGCCGCGCCGCCTGCCGGATCGACTCGGGATCGCCGCCGCCCATCCGGGGGCCACCGCCACCCGGGGCCGGGCCGGCAGCATCGACCTCGGCGGTCTCGACGAAGACGTTGAGCGGCACGTCGAGGTGGACCGGGCCCGGCCGGCCGCTTCTCATCAAGGCAAAGGCCTGGCGCAGGGCGAGCGGCAGCATGTCGGCCCGGGTGGGCTGAAAGCTCCGCTTCACGTAGGGGCGGAGGACGTTGACGAACTCGCCCTGGAAGTACCGGCCGGTCTCCTGGAAGGGTCCCCGGTTCCACTGCGAGGTGGGGACGTCGCCGGTGATGGCGAGGAAGGCCGAGGAGTCCATGAAGGCGGAGGCGACGCCGACGGGCAGGTTGGCCGAGCCCGGCCCGCACGAGGTGAAGGTCGCCACCGGCTCCTGCCGGATGCGGTACCAGGCGTCGGCCATGAACGCCGCCACCGACTCGTGGTGGACCGAGACCACCCGCAGCTCGTCCCGGCGGTCGTAGACGGCGTCCAGGAACCCCAAGATGCCGTGCCCGCAGAGGCCGAAGACGTAGGGCACGCCCTCGCGGATGAGGTGATCGACGATGATCTCGGCGCCCTTCATCTCCGGCATCCCCGCGCCTCCCTCGCCCTCGATCGCGCCGGCCCGGTCCCGGCCAGGAGACGGGGATCGGCCAACACCCCGGTTCGGCTCCGGCTCGAATCCCTCCGCTCCACGTCCCCGGCCCCGGTCGAATCTACCATGGCAGCCGGCTCCCGGACCCGACCCCTGCCCACCGCCGCCGATGGTGGCCACGCCCGCCGGCGGTTGGGCAAGGCCGAGCGGAAGAGGTCGGAGACGGCCGGGCGCATACTTCGACGTATGGAGGGGATGCGGGTGGCCGGCGACGAGGCTTCGGCCGGGGCGCTGGAGGCCGGCCCCGGCCGGCTGATCGCGCGCTTCCTGGCCGCCGGCCCCCGGCCACGGCCCGGGCCTACGCCGCCGACCTGGAGGACTACGCCCGCTGCCAGGGCACCGCACCAGAGGAGGCGGTGCGAGCGCTGCTGCTCGACCCCGGGAGCGCCCGACGGCGGCTGCTGGAGTACGCGGTCGAGCTGCGCCGGCGGGGCCTGGCCCCGGCCACCCGGCGGCGGCGCCTGGCCACCCTGCGGGCGCTGCTGGGG
>DASRBO010000085.1:0-4528 GCA_035653595.1 Acidimicrobiales bacterium
GAGCAGGGCCTCGGGGGCGATGTCGATGAACTGGATCACGTCGGCCCCGTCCAGTACCCGGTCGGGGAGGGTCTCCCGCACCAGCACTCCGATCACCTTCTCGACCAGGTCCTTCACGCTCTCCAGGTGCTGGACGTTGACGGTTGAGATCACGTCGATGCCAGCGTCGCGCAGCGCCTCGACGTCCTGCCAGCGCTTGGGATGCCGCAACCCGGGCACGTTGGTGTGGGCCAGCTCGTCCACCAGGGCGACCTCGGGGTGACGGGCGAGCACCGCCTCCAGGTCCATCTCCTCCAGCACGGTGCCCCGGTAGGGCACCTTCCTCCGCGGGATCAGCTCCAGGCCGCGGACCAGATCCATCGTGCGAGGGCGGCCGTAGGTCTCGACGCAGGCAATCGCCACGTCGCGTCCCTGGGCAACCAGCTCATGCGCCTCCCGCAGCATGGCGAAGGTCTTTCCGGCTCCCGGCGTAGCGCCCAGGTAGACCTTCAAACGACCCCGGCGCTGTGGTCGGCCTGGGCCTCGCCCGGGCACGGCAGCACCCTCCGAGCCCGGCGCGCCCATCCTCTCAGCCAGCCTCGTCACGATCCAGGGCCAGGTTCAGCTCCAGCACATTGACGTGCGGCTCCCCGAAGACCCCGAGCAGGCGGCCGTGGAGGTGATGCTCCACCAGCGATCGCACCTTGGCCGGATCGAGGTGGCGGGCTCGAGCCACCCGGTTCACTTGGAGCAGCGCTGACGCCTCGCTGATGTCGGGATCGAGGCCGCTGAAGTCGGTGGTGACGAGGTCGACAGGGACGGTGGCGTCGGCGGGAAGGCGGTCCTGCTGGCGGATGGCCTGGACGTCCCTCGCCACCCGGCCGATCAAGGCGGGATTGCTGGGGCCGAGGTTGCTGCCCCCCGAGTTGTCGGCCGCGTAGGGCAGCGGCCTGCCGGTGCTGGGGTCGAGCGTCGCCGAGGGGCGGCCGTGGAAGTAGCGCGGGCTGGAGAACTCCTGGCCGAGGAGCGCAGAGCCCACGACCTGGCCGTCCCTGGTGACCAGGCTGCCGTTGGCCTGGCCGGGGAAGAGGCCCTGGGCCACGCCGGTGATGGCCAGCGGGTAGATCACGCCGGTGACCGCTGCCACCACCAGCGTCAGCCGGAGCGATCGCAGCAGCTCGGAGGGGAATGAGGTGAACATGGGCGTCGGCTCCTCAGACCAGGTGCACCGCACCGATCAGGAGATCGATCAGCTTGATGCCGATGAAGGGGGCGACGATGCCTCCCAGACCGTAGACGAGCAGGTTCCGACGCAGCAGGGCAGCCGCGCCGACGGGGCGGTAGCGGATGCCACGCAGCGCCAGCGGGATCAGGACCACGATGATCAGGGCGTTGAAGATGACCGCCGACAGCACGGCGCTGCTCGGGCTGCCCAGGCGCATGACGTTGAGCGCGCCCAGGGCGGGCAGGGAGCCGGAGAACATGGCCGGCAGGATGGCGAAGTACTTGGCCACGTCGTTGGCGATGCTGAAGGTGGTCAGCGCTCCCCGGGTGATCAGCATCTGCTTGCCTGCCTCGACCACCTCGATCAGCTTGGTGGGATCGCTGTCGAGGTCGACCAGGTTGGCGGCCTCCTTGGCCGCCTGGGTGCCGGAGTTCATGGCCACGGCCACGTCGGCCTGGGCCAGGGCGGGGGCGTCGTTGGTGCCATCGCCGCTCATCGCCACCATTCGGCCCTCGGCCTGCTCCCTTCGGATCAGCTCCAGCTTCTCCTCCGGAGTGGCCTCGGCCAGGAAGTCGTCCACCCCGGCCTCCCGGGCGATGGTGGCAGCGGTGAGGCGGTTGTCGCCGGTGATCATCACCGTCCGGATGCCCATCCGGCGCAGCTCGGCGAAGCGTTGGCGGATCCCGGGCTTGACGATGTCCCTGAGGTCCACGGTGCCCAGTACCTGGTCATCCTCGGCCACCACCAGCGGGGTGCCGCCAGCCCGAGCGATGGCCTCAACGGCGGCGGCGACGGCGGCGGGCAGCGGCCGCCCGACCCAGGCGGCGATGGCGTCCGCCGCCCCCTTGCGGATGCGATGGCCGTCGAGGTCGACTCCGCTCATCCGAGACGTAGCCGAGAAGGGCACGAAGGTCATCTCCTTTCCGTCGCCCCCATCGCCCTCCGGGTTGGGGACCAGACGTCTGGCCAGGGCGACGATCGAGCGGCCCTCCGGGGTATCGTCGGCGAGGCTTGCGAGAGCGGCCGCGCGGACCAGCCGCTCCATGGTCACCCCTGCCGCCGGGAGCAGCTCCGAGGCCTGTCGGTTGCCGTAGGTGATGGTGCCGGTCTTGTCCAGGAGCAGCGTGTCCACGTCCCCGGCTGCCTCCACCGCCCGACCCGAGAGGGCAACCACGTTGCGCTGCAGGAGCCGGTCGATGCCGGCGATACCGACCGCGGAGAGCAATGCCCCGATGGTGGTCGGGATCAAGCAGACCAGCAACGCGATCAGGACCGTGATCGGCACCGACGTGCCCGCGTAGCGCGCGAAGGGCTCGAGGGTCACGACCACCAGCACGAAGATGATGGTCAGCGCCGCCAGCAGGATGTTGAGGGCGATCTCGTTCGGCGTCTTGCGCCGCGAGGCGCTCTCGACTAGGCCGATCATCCGGTCGAGGAAGGTTTCCCCGGGGTTGGCGGTGATCTCGACCACGATCCGGTCGGACCGTACCGTGGTGCCGGCGGTCACGGAGCTGCGGTCGCCGCCGGCCTCGCGGATGACCGGCTCCGACTCGCCGGTGATGGCCGACTCGTCCACCGAGGCGATGCCCTCGACCACGGTTCCGTCCCCGGGGATGACGTCGCCGGCCTCGCAGACGACACGGTCGCCCCGGCGCAGCCGCGAGGCGGGCACCCGCTCCTCGCCCTCCGCGCTCAGGCGTCGGGCGGTGAGCTCGGAGCGGGTGCGGCGCAGGCTTGCCGCCTGGGCCTTGCCGCGGCCCTCGGCCATCGCCTCGGCGAAGTTGGCGAAGAGCACCGTGAACCAGAGCCAGAGCGCCACCTGGGCCGTGAAGGGCTCGTCGCTCGCCCGGTGGGCAAGACCGCTCAGGGCGACGAGGGTCGTGATCACAGCGCCCACCTCGACCACGAGCATGACCGGGTTGCGCGCCTGCCAGCGCGGATCGAGCTTCCCGAAGCTGGCCCCGATGGCCGGGACCAAGATCTCGGGGGCCCAGAGGCGGGAGCGCCGACGGCGCCGGTAGCGCTCGGAGCGGGCCTTTCCCTCCACCTTCTCCTCCACCACGCCCACCTCAGCGCGCCAGCTGCCCCGCCACCAGCTGAAAGTGCTCCAGGAGGGGGCCGAGCGTCAGGGCGGGGAAGAAGGTGAGCGCACCCACGATCAGGATCACGCCGACCAGCAGCCCGGCGAAGAGCGGGGTGTCGGTAGCCAGGGTGCCAGGGCCCGCTGGCACCACCCGCTTGCCGGCCAGCGACCCGGCCAGGGCCAGCAGGGGGATCACGAAGAAGAAACGGCCGAGCCACATGGCGAGGGCGAGGACCAAGTTGTAGTAGAGGGTGTTGCCGTTGAGACCGGCGAAGGCGCTGCCGTTGTTGCCGTTCGTCGAGGAGAAGGCGTAGAGGATCTCGCTGAAGCCGTGGGCCCCTGGGTTCGAGGGCCCGGCTCGGCCCGCCGGCAGCAGGACCGAGAGGGCGGTGAGGCCGAGGATGACGGCCGGTCCGACCAGCAGCGCCAGGACGGCCAGCCTGACCTCCCGGGACTCGATCTTCTTTCCCAGGTACTCGGGCGTCCTGCCCACCATCAGGCCGGCGACGAAGACGGCGATGATGGCGAACATCAGCATCCCGTAGAGGCCGGAACCGACCCCGCCCGGCGTCACCTCGCCCAGCTGCATCAGCACCATGGGCACCATGCCCCCGATCGGGGTGAGGCTGTCGTGGGAGGCATCGACGGCCCCAGTGCTGGTGCCGGTGGTGGCCGCGACGAACTCGGCCGAGTAGATGGGGCCGAAGCGGACCTCCTTGCCCTCCAGGTTGCCCCCGGCCTGGGTTGGCGTCCTGGCCTGGTCGACGCCGACCGCGGTCAGGGCCGGGTTGCCGGCCTGCTCGGCACCGGCGACGATGCCGGTCGCTCCGACCAGGATGACCGCCATCGCCCCACCGATGGCCAAGGCCTGCCTTGGGTTGCCGACCCAGCGCCCGAACATGGCCACCAGCCCGAAGGGCAGGAGCAGCTCCAAGAAGATCTCGAACTGGTTGGTGAGCCCGTTCGGGTTCTCGAAAGGATGGGCCGAGTTGGCGTTGAAGAAGCCGCCGCCGTTCGTGCCCAGGTCCTTGATCACTTCCTGGGAGGCGACCGGGCCGATGGCGATGACCTGGCGCGCCCCCTCGAGGGTGTGCGCCACTGGATAGCTGGCCAGGCTCTGGACCACCCCCTGGGAGACCAGGAACAGCGCGCCCACCACCGAGATCGGGAGCAGCACGTAGAGGATCGCCCGGGTGGCGTCCACGTAGAAGTTGCCGATCGTCGTGAGCCGACGGCTGGCG
>DASRBO010000086.1:0-3680 GCA_035653595.1 Acidimicrobiales bacterium
CGATCGGGTAGCTCCTCAATTCGTTGGCCGCCGCCCGGGCCGAGGGCGATGCTGGCGACGTGTTCGACCTCGAGGGCTTCTGCTCCACCGGCGTCGGGCAGCTGCCCGGCGCCTTCAGCGCCGAGGAGGCGGCCCGGATGCGGGCCACCATCTGGGGCGACATCGAGGAGCGCAGCGACATCAGGGAGGCCGACCCCTCCACCTGGCCAGACGGTGGGGGCATCCCGCCCGGGCTCAGTCTCCGGTCCCTCAAGGGCAGGCCCGCCTTCCGTCCGCTGACCGCCAACAAGGCCCTGAACGGCGCTCTCGAGGCGATCTTCGGGGCCGACGGTTGGACCGCCCCCCGTCGTGCGGCCCGGATCCTGCTGACGTTCCCCAGCCGGCGGCCGTGGACGATGCCTGGCGGCTGGCACATGGACACCAACTTCGACGGGCCCACCTTTCCCGTCCCCTGGATCCAGCTGTGGGCCTGCCTGGCCGACCTCGCCCCGGGCGGCGGGGGAACCCTGCTACTCGCCGGGTCCCATCGCCTGGTTGAGCGCTACAGCGCTGGTCTGGATCCGGCTCACCGGCCCGGCAACGGCGTCAACTTCGGGCGGTTCATGGCCCAGCACCCGTTCCTCGACCGACTGCGGCAGGGTGGAGAACCGCAAGCTCCGCTCCGCGACCTCCTCGGGGTGGAGGAGCTGGTCGGCGACGTGCCGGTGCAGGCGGTAGAGGTGACCGGTCGGGCGGGGGACATGTTCATCACCCATGGTCAGGTCCTCCACTGCGCCGCCCCCAACGCCACCGAGCGCACCCGCCAGATGCTGACGGGGGCGATCCACCGGCGGTCTCAGGCACCTCAGGCGTGATTTCGCACCAGCTCCCGGGGCCTCGCGCCTCCGGGCTGGGGTTACGAACGACCGCCGCCGGCCAGCGCCAGCCGGTCGAGACACTGGCGGTAGTAGGCCAGGGTGGGAGTGGTGGCGTCGACCACCTTGGCGGCGTCGTCCCAGCGGCGCAGCTGCACCGCCTCGGCATAGGCGGGCAGCTCCTCGAATCGGCGCACCTCGTCCGGGCTCATCGGGCCGCCCTGCCGAGCAAGGCTGCGGACGGAGCCCTCCGACAGCAGGCCGGCGTAACCAGGGTCGACGGCGCACAGATAGCGCTTGGCCCGGACGTGGAGGGCTATGGGCGCCGTCACCTCGGGGGGCAGCAGCGGCCGCAGCCACGCCGCCCCGCTGTCCTCGTGACGGAGATCGGCTTCAGCGCCGTCGGCCCCGGCACCCGAGGCGCCGCCGTCGAGATCGAGCAGGTGGCCCACGTCGTGGAGCAGCGCCGCCGCCACCAAGGCGTCCGGGGCGCCGGCCGCCTCGGCCAGGGCGGCGGACTGCAGGCCATGAGCCAGCTGGCTCACCACCTCGTCGTAGGGGTCCTGGCCCAGGCGCTCGTACAGCTCCACCACCTCGTCGACCGACCGGGCGCTCATCGCACCGGGCGCCCTTCGAAGTCCCCGATCAGCGACACCTGCACCCGCTCGGCGCCCGGCGCTGAACCGAGCTCCTGGAGCTTGTGGCGGTAGTACTCCTCCCGCAGGTCCCCTTCCGAGGCGGCGTTGTAGGTCGGATACAGCGCCCGTCTCGCCGTCGTCGAGCGGTTGGGCCCGCTGCGGTGCGGGGTCCGCGAATGGAACCACAGCGTCTCGCCCGCCTCGACCTCGACCGGCGCCCAGCGCAGCCGGGCGGCCTGGTCGGCCGCTATGCAGCCCCGGTCGTCCACGGGCAGCAACTCGTCGTGGGCGCCGGATACCACCTCGAGACAGCCGTTGGACGCCGACGAGTCGTCGATGGCGACCATGCATGACACGTGGACCGCGATGAAGGGGTAAGCCGGGGCGTCCTGGTGCGGCGAGTAACCGGCCCCGCCCGGCAGCTTGTAGTTGATCTTCTCCTTGTACAGGACGGCCGGCTCCCCCAGCAGCGCCGAAGCCGTCTCGATCATCGACCCGGTGGTAAGGAGGTTGCGCAGTCCGTCGTGCACGGGCACGAAGTTCTCGCTCCGGCACAGCTTGGGGCCCTCGTCGGTCATCTCGCGGTAGTGCAGCAGACCGTTCTCCTCCGGCCATCCCGCCACCTCGTCCACCCACGCCCGCAGCTGGGCCGTGGCAGCCGGGCCGAGGGAGCGGACCAGCACCCAGCCGTTCTGGCGGAAGTGCTCGACGGCGGCGATGTCCGGACCAGTGAAGCGGACCGCAGGAGAGGCACTCGCCACAGCCGAGGAGGGTAGCGCCGAAGTCGCGTCAGTGCCCCGTGAGTCGACGGTAGGTCACTTCTTCCTCCAGGACCGATGACGCGGCTGTCCGGAGCGCTCGTCCCTAGCGTGCCGTCGGCTGAGGTGGCAGCCCTCAAGCGGCCAGCGCCGCCGACAGGACTCCCGCCCACTCGGCGATTAGCTCGTCAGCAGGGGCGCTCGAAGGCCGCCGTCGGGTGCACCCGAAGCGCACCAATGGTCCCGAAGACGCACCACCGCACCCGCCAGGCGATGACAGGAACCGACACGTGGGGCAGGCCGCGCTCGAGATGGGGGCGGAAGGCGTCGGCCACGGGGCGAGATGGGCGGCGACCGCTTCCTCCACTCACTCGCGCCGGGTGAGCCCCTAGCGCGGGGCGGGCGGCACGGGGCATGCTCGCTCGTGATCGTCCGCCCCCTCGGATCGAGCGACGTAGGGCTGGTCGCCGCCATCGACCGCTCGGAGCACGTCGAGCTCCAGTATCGGGTCCAGGACGGACGCCTGGTCGAGGCGCCGGTCCTCATGGCCGACATTCCGACCTGGGACCCCCACGGCACGGGCGAGCACAGTGTCGCCGGCCACATCGCCTTCTGTGCGTCGGTCATCGCCGACGGCGGCCGCCTGCTCGGAGCCTTCGCCGACAGCGGCGAGCTCATGGGCCTGGCGACGGTGCACCCGACGTTCGACCCCGGCCTGGCCTGGCTGGCGACACTTCACGTCAGCCGGCCCCATCGACGGCGCGGAGCGGCGTCGGCCCTGTGGGACGCCGGGGCCGCACTGGCCCGCGCCGCCGGCTCCCGATCGCTCTACGTCTCAGCGACCCCGACGGGGAGCGCAGTCGCCTTCTACCTCCGGCGCGGCTGCCGGTTGGCAGACCCGCCGCACCCCGAGCTGTTCGAACGCGAGCCCGAGGACATCCACTTCATCTGCGCCCTCGATGGCCCATAGGCGTCCGGAGAAGGAGCCATTGGGCCGATGAGTGCCCGGGAGGCGAAGTGACCGGCTCTACCCGCGCAGGCGCCCGATCCAGTAGCTGGTCCGGGCCAGGTAGGCCGACTGGGCCGCCTGCCCGGTGGCCCCGTAGGCGCCGTCGTAGTTCTGGTAGCAGAAGCCGCTGGCGCAGAAGGGCTGCGCCGCCTCGATCTGGGTCCCTTCGTGCCATTCGTTGTAGCTGGTGATGCTGATCAAGTCGGCCCCGGCAGCCAGGGCGCCCTGCCACATGGAGTCATAGGTCGCTCCGTTGGCCCTCGACCGGACGGCGCTGCCTCCGGTGGCCCGGACCGCCTCGAAGCCGGGGGCGACCGAGGGCGAACACATCAGCCCGTCGTGGTGAGCCGCCCCGCAGACTCGGCCGAAGTCGGACCCGGCGAAATTCATGCCGTCGTAGGTGTAGACGCCGTTGAACCCC
>DASRBO010000087.1:0-18235 GCA_035653595.1 Acidimicrobiales bacterium
CCTGGCCGGGGAGGAGCGAATGGCGAACCCGACGCCCTGACTCGAACCCTGGGGAGGGCGCAGTGAAGTCTCGTCGGGTAGGAACGACGGCGGTAGCGGTCATGGCGGCAACGACCTCTTTGGTCGTGCTGCCGGCGAGCTCGACCACGGTCTTCACGGCCACGGGATCGGGGAAGGAGTCGATCCCCTCTCATCAGGCTGGCTGTCAGGCCAACGGCGCCGGTTGCGCGGTGGCGCTCAAGGGCAAGGCCTCGACCTCTTTGGGAGCGGCTCAGTACTCAGGACTGCTCACGGCGGAGTCAGCGCCGACTGACGTCAATGGTCAGTACTGCGTCCTGACCAGCGGGTCGGGGACTTTCATGACCAAGACCGGATATAACCAAGCCGTCTCCGGCCTGACCTGCGGGTCCACGGTCGAGGGCCCCCACACCTTCGCCGGCTCGGTCACCTCAGGCATCGGCCAAGGCGACAACATCAAGGTCTCCGACGACGGCAGTGGCGACTTTGCCATCTCCGAGACGGCGCCGACCGGACCCACCACCTCCGTGACCCCAGGCCAGGCCGCCGTCGTGTCGACCACAGCCGGGTCGACCCCCGTGGTCGTAGCCGTGCCGCCCCAGACCCAGATCGCCACCGTCACCGTCACCGCACCGCCCGAGGCCTATCCGGTCACCGTCCCGGTCGCCCACTCCCAGCTGGCCGCCGTGGTGGTCAAGGCCTACGACAGCTCCGGGGCCCTCCAGACCTCCTTCGCCACCAGCCCACTGACCGTCACCCTGGTCTTCGCCGGGACCACGACGACCCTGCCGGCCAAGGCGGAGATCGACACCATCGACCCCGCCACCGGCGACACCCAGCGTCTGGCAACCACGGTGAGCCAGAACAGCGACGGCACCTGGACTGCCTCGGCCCAGACCACCCACCTGTCCCCCTTCGTGGTCACCGCCCCCGAGACTGCAGGCGCCGTCACCACCATCCTGGGAGGACCGGCATCGGGGCCGGCCACCCAACTGGCCCAGGGCCCAGAGGCCATCGCCGTAGACAGCACCAGCGGAGTCCTCTACGTGTCCTCCAGGGTGGCCTCCAACCTCGGAGGAGTGGTGTACGCGGTCGACCCCTCGACGGGGCAAGAATCGGTCGTGGCCGGCTCCGGGGACGTCCCGGGGACCTATCCCGTCCCTTCCGGTCCCGAGCCCGCACTGAGCGCCCAGCTGGATGTGCCCACGGGACTGGCAGTCGACCACTCCGGCAACCTGTACCTGTCCGACAGCGGAGTCGTTTCGGTGCTCTCCGGCGGAACGCTGACCCCCTTTGCCGGCGGTGGTAGTCCCACCGACGGCCTTGGCGACGGTCTGCCGGCCACCGAGGCGCAGCTGTCGGCTGGCCCCCTGGCCGTCGACGGCGCAGGCAACGTGTTCATCGTCGACTCCAACCACAACTCGGTACGGGAGGTGGCCGCCGGCACCGGGATCATCTCCACGGTCCCCGGTAGCGACACCCTGGGCCAACCGCAGTTCGTCGCCGTGGACGCCTCCGGTGACCTCTTCGTCACCGCCTTGAGCGGCGTAAGCGGGACGCTGAACGAGTTCCCGGCATCAGGGGGGGCGCCCGTCACCATCTGGTCCGGGTCCGGCTCCGACATCCTCAACGGGCTGAGCGTGGACGCAACCGGCGACATCTACGCCACCAACTCCGCCGACCAGGTGGTGGAGTTGACGTCCACCGCTACCAACAGCCCGACGTCAACCACCTCCACCACCGCCGGAACTCCCTCGACGACGACAACGACGGGGGCCTCGGCGTCGCCGCCTAGCACCACCCCGGCTCCCGCAGCCCCGCCCTACAACCCGCCGGCGGTCATCGCCGGGACGGGAACGGCCGGGTTCAGCGGAGACGGCGGCCCGGCCATTAGTGCCGAACTGGATGGGCCTACGGCCCTGGCCACCTACGGCGGGACGGTCTACGTCCTCGATGCCCTGAACCTCCGGGTGAGGGGCGTGACCGGCGGGAGCATCGACACCGTGGCCGGCGACGGCGAGGCATCGCTGGGCCTCCCGGGCCAGGCTCCGGAGGTGCCGCTGGTCAACCCGGCGGCGCTGGCCATCGTAAACGGGACCACCTACGTGGTCGCCGACGACGGCATGCCTACCGTCCTGCAGGTCGCACCCTCAGGAGCCGCCAGCCAGCTTCCCGTCACCGGTCTTCATTCGGTGAACGACGAGGCGAACTGGAAGAGGCAGGGAGCCAAGGGAACTCCGATACTGGCCAGCGATGTAGTCGACATGTCGTCCGATCCCTCCGGGAACCTGCTCTTCGCCGACGCCGGCCAGGGCCTGGTCCTCCGCTACAACCCGACCAGCACCACCGCCGCCACGCAGCTGCGCGGCCCGGGCGAGTACGTGACTTCGAAGCAGATGGACACGGCCGGGGGGGCGGGTACCAACGTCTACGGGGGGATCACAGGGATCGCCGTGGACCCGGCCGGCGACGTCTTTGTGGCCGACTCCTACCAGAACCGAGGCGCGGTCTGGCAGGTGACGCCGTCCAACACCCTCATCGCCTATCTCACCAATCTGCCTCAGCCCACCGGCGGGCTCGCCTTCAATGGCGGCAATCTCTACGTGGCGACCGGTGCCGGCATCTTGAAGGTCTCCGGCCAGGGCCAGTACCAGCAGATCACCAACTCGCCCGCTCTCACGGTCCGCTTCGACGGAGCCGGGACCATGTACAGCGGAGACGCCGGTTACGCCTACCGCTGGACCAACGGCGCCGCCACCCCGGTGGCCGGGACCGGGGCTCCCGGCTTCAGCGCCGACGGTCAGGCCGCTACCGCTACCGCCTTCTCGGGGTTCCAGCAGTTCATCTTCGACTCCGCCGGGGACATGCTGGTGGCGGACTCGGCCAACAACAGGGTCCGGGAGGTGGTCGCGCCCTTCTGAGCGGCTTCCCAACGCTCGGTCTCCCTTTGGCCCTGGCGGGCTCAGGACGGTCGAGACGACGCTGCGGACCTTCGACCCTAGCGAGTTCGGTGGCGACCAGGGGCGCCGAGAGCAGCAGCCGTCGAGGCAGCAGGTGGAGCAGCTTCCACGCGACGGCATCGGAGCGCACGGCCCGACCGGCCGGCGAGGCGCTCAGGCCAGGCACCCTGAGGTAGGTCGACCTCGCCTACGAGCGCTTCCTGGAGACGGCCGGCACCCGGCACCGCCTCGGCGAACCACCGCACCACTGGTTGTGATGGCCGAGGCGGAACAACGTGAGGCCTGAGGTGTAGTCGCCAACAGAGCCGGCGATGGCGACCGACAGGGGTGGGTGGCAGGTCTGGTGGAGGCGTCCTCAGCGCCGCACCGGGTACCGGAGGTGGAGCGCCCTTGTGCCTTGGACCACCATCGGGTCATCGAGCACGACGTGGCCGCCGACGAGATCGCCGAAGTAGCGGACGCCCGCCCCGAAGAGGACCGGGACCAGGCTTATGCATACCTCGTCGACCAGGCCGAGGTTCAGAGCCTGCTGGATGATGTCGGCGCTGGCGATCGTCACGAACTTGTCGCCTGCGATCTCCTTGGCCTTCGCCACGGCCTCCTCCACGTTGCCGGCGAAGGTGGTCAGCGGGAACCGCTCGGCCGCGCCTTCCGGCGGCCGACGGTGCGTCACGACGACGACCCGCCCGCCGGCGGGGTGGGTGTCGCCCCAGCCGTCGGCCTGGTCGAACAGGCGCCGGCCGGCGATGACGGCTCCGCAGCCCGATACCAGCTCCTGCAGCATCGACGCGCTGGCGGCATCGACCGAGAAGCTCATGGACTCCTGTGCGCTCGGCACCACGACTTCGCCGCCCCAGTACCAGTCGAACAACTCCGCCGGGTCGTCGTCGGGCTGGGCGACGAACCCGTCCAGGGACATGCACATGTGTGTCAGGACCCTGGTCATGCGTGATACGACTCGTCCGCCACCGGGGACTCATCGGCCGGTGCGGGTTCCGCCAGAGAGTCTCTCAAGGCCGCCGCCCCCGCCGGGCCACCGCCGGGCGGACGGTCAGTCGCCGAACTGGGTCGGATAGGGAGCGACGGTCGTGCCGGAGGTGAAGAAGGGGGCCGTCCCGCCGGGAATCTGGCCGAGCTGGTAGCGCTGGCCGTTGTTGAGGTAGTCGTAGGCCCCAACGGTGTCGGCGTTGTCGCTGGTGTCGGGATCGGGGGACGGTGCCGTCGGGTTCCACCAGAGCATGGTCACAGTGTCCGGCCAGGTGGGATGGCCAGGACCGAAGCCGCCCCCGATGGCCCAGAGGGAGGGGTTGTAGTAGTGAAAGCCGATGCCCCACTGCCCCTTCTGGAAGTTGGCCGGGGTCAGGTCCGGTCCGGCGGCCTGAATTCCAGTGATCAACGAGTACAGCGAGTCGTAGTCGTAGATGCA
Source organism: Acidimicrobiales bacterium (assembly GCA_035653595.1). GTDB lineage: Bacteria > Actinomycetota > Acidimicrobiia > Acidimicrobiales > JAJPHE01 > DASRBO01. The sequence continues at coordinate 4,405 of DASRBO010000087.1, forward strand.
GAACTGGGACGGCGGGGCGCTGCCTGGATCGATGGTTTGGAAGGCTCGGTAGCAGTCGGTGGCCACCAGCGGCCGCTCCATGGCCTGGTCGGTGAAGCCGAAGGCGTGCGCCCACTCCGTCTGGTTCTGCAGCGAGCCGAGTTCGTTGCGGTCCAGGTAGCCGGCGGGCACGATCAGCCATTCCGGGTAATAGGCGTCGCTGTTGGCGGCGTTGGTCAGCACCGCCGTGCTCACCCAGTCAAGGCCGGGGATGAGGGTGGTGACGCCGGCCGCCTTGAACTTGGTCGCCGCCTGGCCCAGGGAGCTGTCGCCCGTGGAGGTGTCCAGGTCGGAGTAGACGATGTAGATGTCCTGTCCGCAGTCCGCCTTCAGGTCGTTGGCGATGATCGGCCCCAGCTCCTGGTAGCCGCGGGTGTCGTACAGGTCGAGGCCGAACTTGCGCTTGGTGTGCTGGTAATCCGCCTCGCCGGCCCACTGGGCATCCTTGCCCGCCAGCTGCTTGCAGATGAACTCGGCGGTGAACTGGGCGCTGTGGTCGCCGTCGATGGTCCAGCTGTAGGCCAGCGGGTTGCCCTGCTGGTAATAGCTCATCGGCCAGTGGGAGTCCACGTAGGAGATGATCCCGTGCTGGTCGTAGTAGGCCGTCGAGGCCTCGGCCGTCCACCCGGAGGCGAAGGCCCGGTAGTCCTGGTCGCACTTGACCGCCGCCGTCTGCTCATTGCTGATCGAGGTGGAGTTGGACGAGTCGATGGCGTAGAACTGGATCTGCCGACCGTAGAGCTGGAAGTTCTGGTTGAAGTACTGCTGGAACACGGTGTAGGCGGCGTCCCAGGCGTTCTCCGACGATGACAGCTGGTCGGGGATGGGCCCGTCGGCGCTGGGGCCAGAGGAGTAATCGCCGTTGACGCAGATCCGGATCTGGTTGGCCGTCACCCCCTGCCAGGTGGCCCCGCCGTTGTTGCCGTGCCAGGCGGGGGCGCACGGCCCGGAGTAGATGTTCATGGTCTGCCTGGGCGGGCTGCCGAAGCCGTTGGGGCAGAAGTTGGGGACCTGCTTGGGGGGCGGCAGGTGCAGGCCGGGGGCTCCGGCGCCCGGGGCCGTGGCACCGGTGCCGCCGCCGGTGCCGGCCCCGGCCGTGCCCGAGGAGGCCTGCTGGAAGGCGGCGATGATCGACTGCTGGTTCTGGTGCGGGGCGTTGGGCGAGAACTCCGCCGACTGGGTGGACTGCTGTGCCGGGGGCCGGAGGGCCGAAGGCAGGAGGACCACGACGAAGAGGATCGCCACGACCATGTAGAGGAGAGGCAGGTACTTCTCGACCGGCCCCGATCCGCGTCGGCTCCGCCGGGATCCTCCTCGTCCTGAACCACCTGCCACGCCGTCCCCCAGTCCATGTTCCCGTCCGGGACGTGTCGCCGGACCGGCGCAACTTACCCAGAAGGTGACAGGGGACACACCGCGGGCTCGTCAGTGGCCGCTGTCGGGCCCAGAGAGGGGACTCAGAGTGAGGAAATAGCCACGGTAGATGGCAACCCGTCGCCGGCAGCGGAGCCATGTGCCGTGGTTGGGGCCCGCGATCCAGCGCTCGCCCTCACCCCGGACCGTTGGGAGGTTCCAAAAGAAGGCCACGGTGGCATCGGCGAGTCGAGCCACCTGCTCGGCAGGACGCCAGGTGACGGCCGGCGAAATCGGTCGAGGAAGCCCATCTTCGCCGTTCCACTACCAAATAGAACTCCCAACACCGTCCGTTCCACCGACTGCAGTTGCACATGCGGGCCATGACAGATCCCACCCGTTCGGGTCATTCTGGCTTTCGCCCTGGACTATGTGAGGTCATAGCGCCACTCTACGTGAGGACTAGAAAGTTCTCATGCCGAGTAGGGGGTCCAGTTGGAACGCAAGGAGCACGGCGCCGACCCGGCTCGAGCCAGGTCCCGGCGAGGAGTGAGCTGGGCGACCACGGCGCCCGGCAGCAAGGCGAGACGTAGCGCGGCGGCGATTGTTGCCGCCGGCATTGCGGGGCTCTCGATGGCGCCGCTGGCGGCAGCGGCAGATTCGGACCCCGGCCACGGTGCTGGACCGACCCCGGTCATCGTCGAGTACGGCAGCTCGAGTACCGATGCCGCCAATCTCGTGGGCAACATGGTGGCGCCGGGCCTGGTGCGGAAAAGCTTCGACACGATCCCTGGCGTCGAGCTCAGCCTGCCGGCCGCCGCCATCGCCGCGCTACAGAACGCCGGCGCCCAGGTCACCCCGGACGAGGCGGTGACGTTCCAGAGCACCACTCAGGCCACCTGCCCGTCCAGCTCGACCTACTCGCCTCCTTCGGGCAACTTCGCCGCCGATACCGGCGCCAACCAGTTGGTGGCGGGCGGGGATCAGGGGCAGGGTGTCACCGTCGCCGTGCTGGATACCGGGATCAGCGGATCACTGCCTGACTTCACCGGTCGTTTGGTGGCCGGGGTCGATCTGTCCGGCGCGGGCTCGCCGTACACCGACCAGTACGGCCATGGCACCTTCGTCGCCGGCCTCATCGCCGGCAACGGAGCCGCCTCCGGCGGTCAGTACCCCGGCGAGGCACCCGGGGCCAGCTTGGCATCGATCAAGGTTGCCGGCTCTACCGGCGCGACCAACGTCTCCACGATCGTCCAGGGCATCGACTGGGCTGTGAAGTGGGCGTCGAAGTACAACATCAAGGTCCTCAACCTCTCGCTGGGCGCCATGCCCACCGGGCCCACGGCGACCGAGCCGATGGATCAGGCAGTTGAGGCAGCGTGGAATGCCGGAATCACGGTTGTCGTCTCGGCCGGCAATGCCGGACCCTTCAACGGGACGATTCTCACCCCCGGAGATGACCCTCTGGCCATCACGGTGGGCGCCTTCGCGGACAACGACTCGACCGCTCCGGCCAGCTGGGCCGCCTGCCCGTTCTCATCGGTGGGTCCCACCGAATACGACGGGTGGATGAAGCCAGACCTGGTCGCGCCAGGCCGGTCGGTGATCAGCGTCCTCGACCCGGGCTCCACGATCGCCCAGGCAAACCCGTCGGCCGTGGTGGGTTCGGCCAACTTCGTCGGCTCGGGAACGTCGTTCTCGACCGCGATCACTTCGGGAGCGGCTGCCCTGGTTCTGGCAGCGCACCCGGGTATCGCACCCAACCAGGTGAAGGGCCGCCTACTCGGCAACGCCATGCCGGGGGAGCTCGGTAACCCGCTCGTCGAGGGGCACGGCTTCCTCAACGCCTACTACGCCGCCACCGGACCCAGCCTGGTCCTCAACCAGAGCTTGGCCGCCGCAGCCGAGTCGACCAACCCACCGGCTACCGTCGACCTGGGCACCGTCTTTACCGGCTCCTCCTGGAACGGCTCGTCCTGGAACGGCTCGTCCTGGAACGGCTCGTCCTGGAACGGGTCGTCGTGGAACGGCGGGGCCTGGAACGGCTCCTCCTGGAACGGCTCGTCGTGGAACGGCTCATCCTGGAACGGCTCCTCGTGGAACGGGTCTTCCTGGAACGGATCGTCCTGGAACAGCTCCGGCTGGACCGGCTCCAGTTGGAACGGATCGTCCTGGAACAACATGGCCTGGGACGGCTCCTCCTGGAACGGCAGTAGCTGGAACGGCTCCTCCTGGAACGGCAGCAGCTGGAACGGCTCCTCCTGGAACGGCAGCAGCTGGAACGGCTCCTCCTGGAACGGGGCGAGCTGGAACTGAGCGAGTCCTGAAGCGGCTTTGTCCTCCGAGCCCGAGTCGGCGCCCGCCGGCTCGGGCTCGCCGGGTCCGAGCAGCCTGGGTCCCCGTGTCGGGGCAGCGGTCTCGGGGGGGCGCTCAGGTTTTGTCGAGAAGATGCCGAATCATTCGAATGCCTCGGGCCGGCCCCAGAACGGAGCACGGCCGGCGCCTGGCGGTGGGGGAGGAGTGACGGGGCGTCGGACTCGGAGCCCATCGGCCCGAGCCCGGGTCCTCGGCCTCAGCACCGCCTTGGCCGTGTCGGCAGCCCTCGCCCTGCGATCGGCCATGTCGTCGCCGGGGACGACCCATGCGCCGATGGTGCTGACCTGGTGGGTGTTCGTCCCTGCCTTCATGCTCACCGAGGCCTTGATCTTCCATATCGAGATCCGGCAGGAGGCCCACTCCTTCAGTCTGAGCGAGCTGCCCCTGGTCATCGGCTTCTTCTTCGCGTCGCCGTTGGCTCTGGTGGTCGGGCGACTCCTGGGCCACCTGATCTACCTGGTCCTGGTCCGGCGTCAAGCCCTGCTCAAATTGCTGTTCAACCTCTCCTCGTTCGCGGCCGAGACATCCGTGGCCATCCTGGTATTCCGGTCTCTCAGCGCCGGTGACGGCCCGACCCATCCCCAGGCTTGGCTTGCCATCTTCGTTGCCGTGCTTGTCGCCGACGGACTGGGCATGGTTGCGGTCACCGCAGCGATCCGATGGCACGGAGGCCGGAGCCGCATGAGCTCGGTACTCACCACCGGCGGGTTCACCGCGGTGGTCAACACCAGCCTGTCGATCCTGGCTGCCGTCATCTTGTGGGTCAGCCCCTGGGCCATGCTCCTGTTCGCCCTGGTGGCGGTCATCGTGGCGCTGGCCTATCGTGGCTATGCGGGGCTCAACCAACGCTTCTCCAGCCTGCAGCTCCTCTACGACTTCACCCGGATGGTCGGAGCTTCGATACGGGCGGAGGCGGTCATGGACCAGGTCCTGGCCGAGGCGCGCAAGCTCCTGCGGGCCGCCGTAGCCGAAGTCATCCTCGTGGACGAGCAGACGGCGCAGCCAATGCACCGTTTGAGCAGCCCGGGCACCGGCACCGCGTCCCAGACCTCGACCTATCCGCCGCCTATGGGCTTGGAAGCCGAGTGGGTCTGGCAGGAGGTTGTGAACAACCGCCGCCCGGTCGTCATACCTCGAGGCAGTCGCAACGACAACTTTGTGTCCTTCCTGAGCGCTATCGGGGTGCGGGACGCCATCGTTGCCCCGTTGCTTTCCGAGGGGCAGGTCGCCGGTGCCATGCTGGTGGCTGACCGACTCAGCGACGTCAGCACCTTCGACGGTAGCGACCTGCAGCTGTTCGCCACCTTGGCGAACCATGCCAGCGTGGCCTTCGAGAACGGCCGCCTGGTGGAACAACTTCGCCGCGAGGCCAATGACCGTCGGTACGAGGCCCTCCATGACTCGCTCACCGGTCTGGCCAACCGCTCGCTGTTCCTGCAGCAGGTGGCGACATTGCACTCGCTGCTGCCAGAGCAGCGCGGACAGTCAGCGATCATGCTGATGGACCTCGACCGATTCAAGGAGGTCAACGACACCCTCGGCCACCACAACGGCGACCTCCTGCTCCGGGAGGTTGCCAGCCGGCTGCTGGCCACCTTGCGGCGGGAAGACACCGTAGCTCGACTGGGCGGGGACGAATTCGCTGTCCTGCTGCCCGCGCTCCCCTCCGTCGACGAAGCCATCGCCGCCGCCGAGCGGGTCGTAGATGAGCTCTCGAGGCCATTCCGCCTGGAGGAGCTGTCCGTGGACGTGGGGGTGAGCATCGGCATCGCCATCAGCCCCGACCACGGGCATGATCCCACAACGCTCCTCCAGCGTGCCGACGTCGCCATGTACGAAGCCAAAGCGGCGGACAAAGCGGTAAGTCTCTATTCGCCCGACCGCGACAATTACAGCCCGAGCCGGCTCACCATGGTCGCCGAGCTGAGAGAGGCGATCGCCGCGGGAGAGCTCCTCGTCTATCACCAGCCCAAGGCGCGTCTGGAGGATGGCCGGGTGACCGGCACGGAGGCACTGGTGCGTTGGCGCCACCCTGACCGTGGACTGATCGGTCCGGATGAGTTCATACCGATGGCCGAGCAGACCGGCCTCATCGTGCCGCTGACGTCCTTCATGATCGAGGAGTCGCTCAAGCAGTGCCGGCGCTGGAGAGCCGACGGTTACGACCTTGGCGTATCCGTGAACCTGGCCGTCCGAAGCCTTCTCGACACCGACCTGCCCCTCTGGGTCTCGGACATGCTGGCCCAGGTCGACGTGCCGGGGGAGTGCCTTACTCTGGAGATCACCGAGTCGGGCGTCATGGCCGATCCCTCCCGCACCATCAGCGTGTTGGAGCGTCTGGCGGCGATAGGCGTGAAGCTCAGCGTCGATGACTTCGGCACGGGGTACTCCTCGCTGTCCTACCTTCGCCGACTACCGGTCCACGAGGTGAAGGTGGACCGGTCCTTCGTGTTTTCCATGATCTCGGACCCCGGCGACGCGACAATCGTGCAGTCAATCATCGAGCTTGGCCGCAACCTCGGTCTGCGCACCGTTGCGGAAGGGGTGGAGGATCAGCTGTGCTGGGATCACCTACGCGCCATTGGTTGCGATGAAGCCCAGGGATACTTTCTCAGCCGTCCGATCCCCGCTGAGGCCATCAGCCGGTGGCTGGCTCAGCGAGACCAGTTCAGACTGAAGGCAGCGGTCTGAGCCAGGTTCCGACCGTGCTCGAGGGCGCTGGCGCGCGCGAAGTGTAGACACCGTAGACGCTGGCTTGTAGACAGTGTAGACTCTGGGCCGTGACTCGGACGGTGGCTCAGGCCCTCAAGATCCTGGCGGAGCGGACGGCGGAGGACCCTGACCTGGCCCAGGCGGTCGTCTTTCTGGCCGAGGCCGCCGAGGGCCCCCAGGATCCGCTCGGCGCAGTCCCCGACGGGGTCCGAGTCGCCGCCCGGCGGGTGAACGACCGGCGGCTCAGGGACAGGCGCCAGCTGGCCGCCCGCTCGGCGCTCGACACGGCCGAGGTGGTGGCCATCGTCGATTCCATCAGCGACCGCAAGGGGGTCGATCGGCGCCGCCAGCGCGGTCAACTGCTGGCCTGGCGGTCCGGGTCGCGGGCGCTGCACCCGGACTGGCAGTTCGACCCCCGGCGGGGCGACACCCGGCCCGGCCTGGCCGTTGTCCTGGCCGCCCTGCGGGCGTCGAGCCCCGACCCCGAGGCGGCCGATGCCCTCATGCGCGCCCCTCGGGCCGACCTCGACGGCCGGAGCCTGGCCGACCTGTTCGCCTCCGGACAGACCGACACGGTCGTGCGCCTGATTCAGGCCGCCTCCGAGCAGTCCTGACCGAGTTCCCCACCCGGCGGCCGCCCGGTCTACGGGTTTCGCCGTCGCCGGGGTCGTGGTGGAGGATCGACCCGGCGCCCCCGGAGCGGTGGGACTGGCAGCCGCACCCCCGTCCGGTCGGCCGGTTCGACCCCCTCTCCGGCCGGTTCCGGGTCCGCTACGCCGCCAGCCGACCGGCGGCGGCCGCCCGCGAGCGGTTCCCCGGACGCGTCCTGACCGAGGCCGACGGCGATCTGTTCCTGGTGGAGCTCGACTCCATGCCGGCGTCGCTCGACCTGACCCGACAGGCGGTCCTCGATGCCCTGGGTCTGGACGATCGGGTGAGCACCGGGCGGATCGAAGCCGCCGGGCGGGCCGATCCCGACCCCTTGCTGGAGACCTGCGGGAGGCTGGCCGATGCCGTCTTCGACTGGTGGCAGCGCCACCCCCCGCCACTCGTCTACCGCACCCGATCGATGCCTTCGATCGCTCGCAGCGTCGCCTTCACGGCCCCGGCCGCGGCCACGGCCACGGCGGCGCCGGCGGTCGTGTCGGTCAGACGGCTGGCGGAGGCCACCGCCCTCCACGCCCACCTGGTGGTCCGGGCCGGCTTCACCGTGCCTCCGGCCTGGTTGGAGTGAGGCGGGGACCCGGGCCGGGGGCGGCCAGCCTTCCCGCCTTTAGGATGTCGTGGTGAGAGTCGGCTCCGGTGCCCGGGTCACCACCCGGCGGAGGTCGAGCTGCGCCCAGCAGGCACGTGCCGGGGCCCTCGACCCGGCCCGCTGATCGAACGGCGGTGACCGAGGAGACCCTGGGACCCCTCGAGGCCGAGTCGGCGACACCGGCCCCCCCGCCGGGTCCGCTGTCGGCCCAGGTCCTGCGCAGCTTCGCCAACCGGTTCGGCACCCGGATCCTGGTCGGTGGCCTCCAGCTGGGGGCCTTCGCCGTGCTGGCCGCCCACCTGGGCCCGAGCCGGGCGGGCGTCTACACATTCGCCGTCGGCTTCGCCGCCCTCTTCCAGCCGCTGGTCACCTTCGGGCTGCGGGCGGTGGCCCTGCGGGAGATCGCCCAGGGCCGGGCCACCGAGTCCCAGCTGCTCCCCAACGTGTTGTACCTCCGGCTGGTGGTGGCCGGCCTCACCTATCTGTTGCTGTGGGGGGTCGTCGCCCGGATCGGCTACACCCCGGCGGAGCGGTCGGCCGCCCTGGTGGTCGGCCTGGTACTGGTCCCCTCCGCCCTGCGCAGCTTCGACGTGGCCTTCGAGCTGCGCCTGCGTCTGGGCTGGGTCTCGATCGCCGACCTGGTGGAGTCGGCCGCCTTCTGCGGGGGCACTATCGCCCTCGCCCTGTCCCACGCCGGCACCCTGGCCTTCGCCTGGCTGTACTTCGGGGTCAACCTCGCCTACGTGGTGGTGGTGAGCGGGGCGGCCTGGCCGGTGGTCCGGCCCCGCTGGCGCCCGCAGCCGGCGGCCTGGCTGCCGCTGGTCAAGGCGGCGGCGCCGGTCGGCCTGGCCGGGGCCTTCGTGGCCGCCTACTACCGCATCGACATGGCCATCCTCGCCGCCCTCAAGTCCCAGGCGGTGGTGGGCCAGTACGGGGTGGCCTACCAGCTCTTCGACGCCATGAGTGTCGTCCCCGGCCTGGCCGCCCAGGTGGTGGGCCCGGTCTTCGCCCGCAGCTTCGCCGCCGGGCCCCAGCTGCTGGCCGACCGCCTCGGCCGGGCCCTGCGCCTGGGCTGTCTGTGGCTGGTGCTCACCGGGGTGGGCGGGGCCATGGTGGCCTGGCGGGCCCTGCCGGCCCTGCCTGGCCTGGGCCGCTACCACGGCGCCGGGGTCGCCCTGGCGGTGCTGGCTCCGGGGGCGGGGCTGATCCTGTTGAACACCATGATCTCGGCCGCCCTGATCCACGCCCACCTCCAGCGCCGGCTGCTGGCCGTGTCGGCCATGGTGCTGGTCCTCAACGTGGGCCTCGACGCCGCCCTGATCCCCCCCTTCTCCTACGTGGGGGCGGCGGTGGCCACCGTGGTGTCCGAGGTGGCGGTGGTGGTGGCGTCGCTGGGCCTGCTGGTGCGCGGCCTCGGGGTGCGCCTGGCGGTGCCGGGGCTGGGCCGCATAGCGCTGGTCGGCGTGGTGCTGGCGGTGTGCCTGGGGGCCGGCTACCTGGTGCACCCCTTCGTCCAGCTGGCCATGGGGGCGGTGGCCTTCGGGGTGGGGGCCCTGGCCATCCGGGCGGTGGCATGGGGGGAGTTGGCGGGGGCGATAACTCCCCTCAAGCGCCAAGCAGGAGATCCGCCGCCGATCGGTAAGAATTAACTCAATGTCCGGGGTCGACTGGCGGCTGACCGCCCGACGCTTCTACCTGCTGCCCCTGCGGGGCGCCTACCGGGCGGTGCGGGACTCCCGTTTCGGGGCCCTGGCCCGCCTGGCGCCGGTGCAGCGGGCACTGCGGACCCTGCGTCCGGTGATGGACCCGGTCGACGTCTTCGCCGTCCTCGACGCCATCGAGGCCAGGGGCGTCGCCGTGCACCTGATGGGCGGCTGGGGCGTTGACGCCCTGGTGGGGCGCCAGACCCGCCAGCACCTCGACCTCGACGTCATCTGCGCCATGGGCGAGGTGGCCGCCATCGACGCCGCCCTGTCCGGCCTCGGCTACCACCAGGACCACAGCGAGCCCGGCTTCGTCCCCGAGTGCCCCATACCGGCCCGGCGCTTCTACACCGACGCCTCCGAGCGCAGGGTCGACGTGCATCTGATGGAGCCCGGTCTCGACCTGGGGGTGGGCCCGGTCTTCGCCGAGGGCAGCATCGCCGGTCGGAAGGTGGGCTGCCTGTCCGGGCCGGCCCAGCTGGTTTTCACCCATGGCGACTACGAGCCCAACCCGGCCGACCGCCACAACCTGGTCGTCATGTGCGAGGCCCTCGACCTGCCGCTGCCGGCCCGGTTCCGGTGAGCGGCCCCGATCTGGGCCAGGTCTCGCGCCGGCTGCGGGCCAAGGGCCGCCAGCTGCGCCGGAGGGGCCAGCCGATGTCGGTCCTGGTGGTGCCGGTGCCCGAGGTCGACCAGGTGGTGGGCGGGTGGCGGGAGCGCCTCGACCCCAGCTCGGCCCAGGGGATGCCGGCCCATGTCACCGCCCTGTACCCCTTCCTTCCCCGCCGGCTTATCGACGCCGACCTCCAGCGCGACCTCGCCCTGGTGGCGGGGGCCACCTCTCCCTTCGGGTTCCGCCTGGAGCGGCTGGGGCGCTTCCCCGGGGTCGTCTACCTCGCCCCCGAGCCGGCCGAGCCCTTCGTCTCCCTGACCAGGGCCCTGGTGCGGCGCTGGCCGTCATGTGTCCCCTACGACGGCGCCTACCCCGACGTGGTCCCGCACGTGACCATCGCCGTGGGGGAGGAGCCCCCCGCCCTCGCCGGCGCCCTGCAGTCGGTGCTGCCCATCGAGGCCAAGGCCGACCACCTGCTCCTCATGGTCGAGGAGGACGACGGGCGCTGGAGCACCCGGGCCACCCTGCCCCTCGGGACCGCCGACCTGGACCGCGAGCCATGGCCGGGGACGGGGCGGTAAGGCTCGGCTACGTCGCCGCCTGGCAGCACAACGACCGGGCAGCGACGTGGTCGGGCACCACTTTGCACCTCCAGGAGGCGCTGGCCCGCCAGCCGGGCCTGAGGCTGGTCGACGTGGACGCCACCCCGCCGCGGGCCCTGGTCGCCGGGCTGCGCCGGGCCACCTGGCGGCGCGAGGACGGGCGCTGGGAGCACCCCACCCGCTACACCAGGGCCGCCACCGCCCTGTTCGAGGCCACCGCCCGCCGGGCGGCCAGGCGGGCGGAGGCCAACGGCGACGTGTCGGCCTACCTCACCATCGGCGACCTGGCCGCCCTCGACCGGCCCTACTGGGTGTACCAGGACATGAGCTACGACTGGCTGCGCCGGCTCCGCCGCCAGGTGCCGCCCGGCATGGTCATGGGGGCCGGCTTCGCCGGGGTCACCCAGGCCATGGTCGAGCGCCTGTGGGCCCGCCAGAAGGCGGTCTTCGAGCGGGCCGCCGGTGTCCTCACCATGGCCGAGTGGATCCGCCAGGACATGATCGAGCGCAGCGGACTGGACCCCGACCGGGTCCACACCGTCTACGGGGGCGCCACCGCCCTGCCCACCCGGGCCGTCGACCCGGCCGAGCAGCACAGCCCCGGCGAGCGGCTCCTGTTCATCGGGCGCCATCTGGAGGCCAAGGGGGCCGACGACCTGGTGGCCGCCTTCCGGATCCTCCGGAAGCGCCGCCCGGAGCTGCGCCTCACCGTCGCCGGCCCGACCGCCTGGACCCTTCCCGACCCCCCTCCGCTCGGTGTGACCTTCGAGGGCCCGGTTGGGCTGGACCGGGTGCGTCGGCTCTACGCCACCCACGACCTGTTCGTCATGCCGTCGCGCTTCGAGGGCTTCGGCATCGTCTTCGTCGAGGCCCTGGCCCACGGCCTGCCCTGCATCGGGCGGGACCTGATGGCGATGCCGGAGCTGATAAGCCCGGGGGTCAACGGGGCCCTCCTGTCCGCCGGCGGGGGGGCGGAGGAGCTGGCCTCCCTCATCGACGACTGCCTCGACGACGACCAGCTGCACCGCTCGTGCCGCAAGGGGGCCGAGGAGGTCAGCCGCCAGTTCAGCTGGAACGCGGTGGCCGCCCGGATCGCCGAGGTCATAGCCGCCGGCGACCTCCGATAGCTGAGAGCCGTCCTTACGGCGGCCAGGAGCTCCCGCCATGTGGAGCGCCCGGCGCCACCCGGAGGCATTGGAAGTCACGTTCGGTTCCGGCCCGACGATCGGACGCTCCGGCCGGCGCCGTCGCAGCGAACCCACTCCCGTCTCCCCGCCAGCGACTCAAGGCTTCATCGGCCCCAACGGGCAGGCAGCAATTGGTCCTTGATTGCCACCGGGATTCTGCTACAAACCCCCACAAACAGGGCGCTCTGACCGGGGCGCGGATGGGGGGCCGGGTTGAGCGGGCCGTTAGCGCGCTGGCGGGGCGCGGTGACTCCGGGACCGGCCGGTGGCGACCGGGGGTAGCGACTCCGGGCGCGCCGAGGTTCCTGGGCCGCGGCTGCGGGTGATGCTCGTCGACGACGACTCCTCGGTGAGACTCCTCGAACGCAGGCTGCTCGAGATGGAGGGCGGCTTCGACATCTGTGCCGAGTGCGCCGACGGCCGTATGGCCATCGCCCTGGCCGAGCGGGTCCAGCCCGGCGCCGTGATCCTGGACCTGTCGATGCCTGATATGACCGGACTGGAGGCTCTCGGGAGCCTGCGCCAGCGCCTTCCCGACTCCCTCATCGTTCTCTGCACCGGAAGCACCAGGATGATGAACCAGACCCGGGTGCCAGAGGGAGCCGACGCCTACCTCGAGAAGACCAGCAAGGACTGGACCACCGACGTTGTCAGTGTCCTGGTCGACTTCGCTGAGCGGACTCCGCAGCGCTGGCCGATCTGGGAGCGGCGGGTCGCCGAGCCCGGCCCCGACCTTGCCTCGTACGAGGGCCCGGAGCGACGGCGGCGCTCCCGCAGGACGTGACACAAGCAGCCAACCGAGCCGGCGCCCACCATCGCGCCAAACGGCGACGGCCGCCGGTGACGGAGTCCCGTATCTCGCCTCCGTCCAGCCGGGTCCGGTAGGAGGCCCCCGGTCCGGCCGACTCCCGCCCCGCGAAAGGGCCCAACGGCCCATGGTCACCGGGCCCGGGACGGCCGGACAATAGAGGCGTGTCGCAGGTCCCCTCGGCCGCGTGCCAGCCGCTCGGCCGCGGCGCCCTTGGACTCGATCCGGCGACGGGTGGGAGCCTCGGACGGACCGCCCTCGGATTCATCAGCCGCCCTCTGGGTAAGAACGTTCTGTCGAACAGCCGCGCCCGTTGAATGCGGCAGGAACTGGGGGAAGCAGCGTGAGCCGGCGAGCACAGGGCGGGCGAGCGCACACCCCAGGGCTGACTGCGGCGGGGGCGTAGAGCCCTGAGCGGCGAGACGGCAAGGGCCAGGCCGCTGCTGCGGGTGATGCTGGTGGACGACGACCCGTCGATCCGGGCGGTGGAGAGGCGCCTGCTCGAGCTGGAGGGCGGCTTCGACATCTGCGCCGAGTGCGCCGACGGGCGAACGGCCATAGACCTCGCCGAGCAGGAGCGGCCCGGCGCCGTCATCCTGGACCTGGCCATGCCGGAGATGAGCGGCCTCGACGCCCTGCCGGCCATTCGGCGGGCGCTGCCCGACTCCCTCATCGTGTTGTGCACGGCGAGCCCCCGCATGAGCCAGGCCCGGGTGCCGCCGGGCGCCGACGCCTACCTGGAGAAGACCAGCAACGAATGGACCTCCCAGATCGTCAACGCCCTGGTCGCCTTCGCCGGGCGGACCGAGCAGCGCTGGCCGTTGTGGGAGCGCCGGGTTGCAGAGCGCCGCGGTGAGCCACAGCCCTACGGCGGCCCCGAACGTCGCCGGGGCCGGGCGGACTTGGGCTGAGGCCCGTCAAGCACGGTGGCGGGCCGCTCGCCGGCCTCGGGCCTGGGCACGGCGAGAAGCCACAGCTACAACCGGCCCACCCTCGAGGTCACGAGGGGGTCGCCGGGTCGGCGCCGGGGAGGGCGACTACGACGGCGAGGCCGCCTTCGGGGCGGGCGGCCATGTCGAGTCTCCCCACATGCGCAGAGGCGATGGCTTCGACGATCGACAGTCCGAGGCCGAGTCCACTGGGATGACCGGTTCGCTCCTGGCCCTGGCGTTGGAAGGGCTGC
>DASRBO010000088.1:0-45668 GCA_035653595.1 Acidimicrobiales bacterium
TGGGCAGGGTGGAACTGGACCCGGTGATCTCGAGAGACGCGCACTGGGTACCTCCGGCCGTCCCTGTCGCCGCCTTGCCGACGTAGACGGTTCCCCCTGAGCCAGGCGACGAGGTTGTGCCACCCAGCGCGGAATTGGCCTCCGCTTTCAGGAGCCCGTTCTCGATGTACGTCGAGCCGCTGTAGGTGTTCGAGTGGGTGATAGCGACCGTACCCCCGAAGGAGAAGCCGTTGACCGTCAGGGAGCCCAGAGTGGACTGGTCCGAGATGGGCCCGGCGAGGGTCATTGTCCGGCCGCTCTCAACTCCCAGGTAGTTCGCCTCCTGCGGGCCCTGACCCAACTTGATCGGGCCCGACCATGTGTCGCTGGTGGCGTCAATCAACCAAGCCGAGCTGGCGCCGTCGCCGAAGTTCAGCGTGTTGGCAAAGGTCAGTCCAGATCCGCCGACGTTGTTCAGCCATAGCCAGCCACCATGGTCGATAGTCACCGGCCCGGAGCCGAGGGCGCCACTGTTCTCAACCGTCACGCCAGTGCTGGACGCGCTGCCGCTGCTGATCGTGGTGCCGCCACTGTACGTGTTGGCCGCGGTGAGGAAGATCCCTCCCGATGAGGCGGCGCCGGAGTCCGACAGCGCCCCTGTCCCGCCGATTGGGGATCCCGCGGTGAACCTGGCGTTGGTCCCGGGAGCGACGTCGGTGGTACCGGCGTTGAGGGTGACCGCCCCAGTCGAAAGGGCAACAGCGACGCTTGGATCGATCGAGACCGTCGTCGGTGCGACCCCTGTACCAAAGGAGAAGGGATTGGTGTAGGTCCCTGAGGCACTGAACGCAAGACGCGCCCCGGAGTCGACCTGGACTAGACCTCCGCCCCCGAGGGCGCCGGCATTCGCAATGTCCAGCTCCCCGCTCACTACCTCGGTCGTGCCGGAATAGGTGTTGGCGCCGGCGAGGGTGACGACTCCTTGCGCGGCACCGGCGTTCACCTGCAGTCCCTGCGTCGCGTCGCTTCCGGCGATCGGACCCGATACCTCAAGAATGTCGGTGTTGCTGCTGGCGTTGAACTGCGTGCTGGAGGCCGTGACAGTTACGGGACTGCTGATGAGAACGAACGCTCCTCCGGTCGCGTCGAGGAAGCTGCCTGGCGCGAGACCGTCGGTGCCGTTTACTGACCAGTTCCCGCCAAGTAGGGACTTCTGGAAGGTGACGGAGGCGAACGCTCCTGACCCCAGCGGGATGTCATCCGTTGTTGCCGTCGCGGTAGCCGCCGACGGAAACATGATCGTGTCCCCGGCGGAGGGGACGGTCTCTGGTAGCCCGCCAGCACAGACCCAGTTGCCGGCGGTGCTCCAGTTGGGGCTTCCGCCGGCACCGGTCCACGTGCAGGTGTTCCCGGCAGCGAACGCGGGGCTTGGCGCCACGGCCCCGAGCACGAGCGTCGCTACGGCGGCGATGCCCGTTGCCAGCGACGTCAGGAACGCCACAGTGCGACGGGGCCCTCGGTCCTCCCGCCAAACGCGCCAGAGGACGGAGAAGACTCCTACCCCGCGCTCTTCCACCTGGCCCCCTCGGTCCGGAGATGTCGTTGCGCGACAGTACAGACACGACCCCCCGATTGCAACGGTCTCCCCGACGGGCGATCGCCGCCAGACTCGGGTCAGCTGCCGGCAAGCCGCTCCGCCGAGCGCTCGAGTTGACCAACGCGCGGATCCAGCGGGCTGTCGGCGTGGGCTTGAGCCAGGGCAGCCAGGGCCCGCGCCCCAGCTGCCCCACTTCCTGGGCCGCCGGAGGCTGCTGCGGTTAGGAGCGCGTCGGCGTAGCTCAACTGAGCGGACTCCGAATACGGATCGAGCTCCGCGGCCCGGGCGAAGCTGGACACCGCTAGCTGAATCAGGGGCCTGGAAGATGCTGGGCTTCTCCGAGACGCTCCTACGGCGGCGGTGCCGAGTTCCATCCAGTAATTGGGTTCCCATGGATCAAGCTGGGTCGCTGCCCTGAGGTCGGCGCCGGCCGCATTCGCCTGGTCACGGCCAGCGGCCCAGAGTCGATGATCGGCGCGCCAGGGCGCATCCGCGCGCCAAAAGACCAGCGCCCCAACACCGATGACCGCCAAGGTGGCGGCCATGAGCGGAACCGGCCCAACGACACGACCCTGATCCCGCCCTCGCCGCAAGAGCTGCCCCGCCCACTGTTCAGCCCTCTCTCGAAGGGCCCGATCGTCGAGGTCCGCAGCGGTGGCGGGCGCCACCTCGTGAAGAGCAAACGGACTCCGGACCAAGCGGCCGTGATCCCAGGTCGACCTGGCAAGTACGCCCGCAAGGCCGAGAATTGTCCAGAAGTAGAACCAGGTCGCCACCTGGTCGACATCGAAGCTCGCCTGCACCAGATAGGCCACCAGTGCTCCGGCCAAGCCGACGGCGGTGTACCCACAAGCCTCCAACTCCTGGTGGTTTGGGCCGGACACCCGTCTGACCCGCCAGAGGATCCAGGCGGCGCTGACGACCAGCGCGCACAACAGCCCGAGGCCCAGGACCCCCTGGCCGGCGAACCAAGCCAGGAAGAGGTTGTGTGGGCCGTTGACATACGAGGTGGTCCCGAGGGTCTTGAACAGAGCGGCGTCCTGGTAGCGACTGTAGACAGAGCCATAGGCGTCCGGGCCAATCCCCAAAATGGGGTGGTGGAGGCCGGCCCTGATCGCGGCCATCCAGTAGCCGTAACGCTGATTGACCGAGGTCCCGGCCGCATGAGCGAAGACCGCCGAAAGCGGCTCGCCCGTGAACCGCGGACTCGCCACGGCAGCGATCACGCCCGCCACGACGACTCCCACCAGGGCGACGACCGGCTTGGCCCGGCGCCGGACCAGCGGCGACAGCCCGACAACGAGAACGGGCGCTGCCAAAAGGGTGGCGAGCCAAGCACCTCGGGCCGCTGTCTTGACGAGAAGCACCAGGCAGATCACCGCGACAGCCGCCAAGACAGCACGCTCCAGCCGGTGCCGCGAGAGGACCACCGCGTCCACCACGATCAAGGGCAGGAGCGTGGCCAAGACCCCTCCGAGATGATTCGGGTTCCCAAGGGTCGAGAAGACGTTGGCAATGACTCCGGTTTTCCAGGGCACGAAATCCCACTTCGTCGCGGAGAACACGTCGTGCAGCTGGATGACGCCGTACACAACCATCGGGACGCTAGAAACGATCATGACCCGAATGACCTGGCGCAGTTGGTCGCGGCTGAAGCTCTCGGCGGCCGCCACGGCGACAACCGCCAGCGACAGAATCAGGATGAAGCCGTCGCTTGACTGGTATGCCCCCATCAAGCTCGTCTTGGGTAGAAGCGAAGTGGCCGTCGTCAGACCCATCCACGCGACGACACCAGCAATCGGCCATTGGAGCCCGTTTACGAGCCTACGGGGCCGCCACCCTACGAGTGCGTCAACAGCCCAGCAACCGGCGATCAGGGTCGCTGCCGTCACTATGACCGTCAACCGGGGGAGGTTGTCCACCTCCGCCGTAGATGGATCCATTAGAGATGGGACTACCACCAGAAGGACGAGGATGATCAACTGCCGGAAGCGAACCAAGGAAGTGGGGGCGACCATCCGGCGCCAGACGGCGTACGTGTAGGTGCCGACTGCGGCCAGCACGGAGAGGAACAGGCAAAGCGTTAGGGAGTGAAGGACTCCCGCTCCCCTGAGACTCAAGATGAGCAGGTTGACTAGTCCCCAAAGGCCCAAAGCCGCTCGATTGCCTCGCTTCGTTGTCCCAACTATGGAACGCCTCGATGGCGTCCCCCGGCCCGGAACACCTCGATGGCCTCGAGGGCCGAAGTCTCCAGGAGGAGGCTTGGTACGTCCGCGCCGCCGAGTTCTCGCCATGCCTAGGTAACTTCTGGCTCTTCGTGGCCTGCCGGGGGCGTAAAGCGCGCCATCCAGACCACGCGACTTCCAGGCCATGAAACCACCCCTATTGTCACAGTGAGGACAGCGTCATGAAGTTAACCAGTGCCCTCCTCGGGCGCTGCCGATTCAAGGGTCGGAGTGTTCGGGGCGTGGCCTGGCGGGATGAGCGGCTCGGGCTCGTGAGAGATCACTTCCCGAATCATGAACTTACGCCGTCGGCTCGTCTCGTATACCGGGACCCTGCCCAAGAGCCCGCCGATGAACAGCGCTATCGCGGCGACCAGCCCAATCAGGAGGAGTGCAGTGGCCCGATCCAGCCGAGTCATCACGATTGCTAGCCACGACAGCGCTGCAGCGACTCCATAAATCAAGCTCACCGTAACCCTAACCGGGATGCCTACTAGGACGAGGCGATGGCTCGTGTGATCGCGGCCGCCTGAGAACGGGCTCCGGTGATGAACTATCCGACTGATTGTCACGAGCGTGGTATCGAATAGGGCGACCCCGAGGACTAGGACCGGTACAAAGAAGCTGATTCGAGTCGCCGGGTTGGTCCGCAGACGGAGGCTCAAGGCGCCTAATAGAAAGCCGAGAAACAGAGCTCCGGCATCGCCCATGTAAATCTTGGCCGGATGGAAATTGTGCCGCAGAAAGCCCGCGGCACACCCCACCAGGGCGAGCGCCATCACGGCCACGAGGAATTGTCCGTTGAGGTATGCCACGACGAATAGGCCCAGGGACGCGATTCCAGCCACCCCTGCCGACAGTCCGTCCATGTTGTCG
This sequence comes from Acidimicrobiales bacterium, assembly GCA_035653595.1. Taxonomy (GTDB): domain Bacteria; phylum Actinomycetota; class Acidimicrobiia; order Acidimicrobiales; family JAJPHE01; genus DASRBO01. The sequence goes on from DASRBO010000088.1 coordinate 4,678, forward strand.
AGAAAGTTGAATGCATTTGTGACGCCGACAATCCAGAGAACCGTCAACAGGTCATCGAGTATTCGGTGGCCGAATAGGAGACGTGATACTAGATGGGCTCTTGTGCCCGTCGTAAGCACGGCGAGTGCGGCCACAGCCTCGAATACGAGTCGCACCCAGGCGCCCAGGCCTCGAATATCATCGATCAACCCGAGTACGCTCAAGGCCACCGCAAGGCCGAGAACAGTGAGGAGATTCCCGGTCCCACCCACAGGACGCTTGATGGTCGCGGCGGCGGCAATCACTATGGCGAAGGTGACGACGATCGCCACGCCGCCGAGGTACGGGACTGGGTTCTCCTGGGACTTGATGGCTCCCGGGCGGTCTAAGACATTCCACCGGAGGGCCAGCCGGAGGGCGATTGGGGTAAGAACGACTGCGACCGCCCCGGTCGTGAGGGGAACGGTCAGGTACTCCCACCAGGCAAGGCCGCTCAAGCCAGCCTCCGACTGATACCTCTGTAACTGGGCGGCCCCGGCTGCACCCTCCAGAGCCTAGAGGCAGGCGATAGCGTCAGGTCCAAGAACACCTCCGGGAGCAGCCCTTGACCGACGAATCCTACGAATTTCCAGATCTGGGGCAGCCACGAGTGCCTGTCGCGGTGGTCGGTCAGGGTTATGTCGGACTTCCCCTAGCACTGGCCGCCGCCGAGAGCGGCTATGAGGTCGTCGGAATTGACCTAGACGCCGATCGCGTCGAGCAGCTGAACCGCGGCGCCAGCCCCATAGCCGACGTCTCTAGCTCAACTCTAGAGCGCAATCTCGCGTCCCACTCATATCGGGCAACCGCCTCCTTCTCAGACGTCAAGGCGTGCCGCGTCATCGTCCTATGCGTGCCAACGCCATACCGTGACCAAGCGCCCGACCTTAGCCATGTGGCCTCAGCAGCGGCCCAAGTCGGAGCCCACATGGGCCCGGGGTGTCTGTTGATCCTCGAGTCCACGACCTATCCGGGAACTACAGAGGAGTTCTTAAGGCCAGCGCTCGAGTCCGCATCGGGGCTCACTGCTGGCCGCGACTTCGACCTTGCATTCAGCCCCGAGCGAATTGATCCGGGTAATCCGACCTTTGGCATCCGCAACACACCGAAGATTGTGGGCGGTACAACTCCACGGGCCACCGAAAGAGCCGCTGGTTTCTACGCGCGCTTCATAGAGCAGGTGGTGCCCGTCTCGAGTCCGGCCACAGCTGAAATGGCCAAGCTCCTCGAAAACGTGTTCCGTCACATCAACATCGCCCTAGTCAACGAACTGGCAATTTTGTGCCGGGACATGAATATAGACCCTTGGGAAGTAATCGACGCGGCGGCATCGAAACCGTTCGGGTTCATGCCCTTCTACCCTGGCCCCGGCGTGGGCGGCCACTGCATTCCGGTTGATCCGATGTACCTGTCATGGCGAGTCCGTCAGTTCGGGGGTGCTGCCAAATTTATTGACCTAGCCCGCGACGTCAACGACGCCATGCCTCTCTATTGCGCAGGACGTGTCCAGGACCTCCTGAATGAGGAAGGCCGACCCCTCAAAGGCGCGAAGGTTCTTATTCTCGGAGTCGCATATAAGCCTAACGTTGCGGACGTGCGGGAATCGTCCGCAATCTCTCTGATCAGTGCGTTGCGCCGGAAGGGCGCTCACGTCCAGTACCACGATCCATTCGTAGGCCACCTCCACATTCCGGGCGGTGCTGTGCTGCACAGTGTTGAAATCGACGCGGCCCTGACAGAGCAACTTGACTGCATCGTCATACACACCCCTCATCAGAACATTGACCATCATCGGGTTCTCGACAATGCAACCGTCATCTACGACATACGCAACAGCCTTCGCCTCTCACACCCCCGCGTTCACACCCTGTAGGAGAATGACATGCGCGCTCTGATAACTGGCGGCGCTGGATTCATTGGCTCTCATCTCGCTGACCGGCTCTTGCAGCGAGGAGACCAAGTGATGGTGCTTGACAACCTCTCGACGGGGCGTTACTCGAACGTGGAACATCTACTCGACCGGCCCGATTTCGAGTTCGTCCTAGGCTCAATTCTCAATGCGGACCTTGTGGATGACCTGGTTAGTCGGGCCGACGCGGTTTTCCACTTAGCGGCCGCCGTCGGGGTCGACCTGATTGTCCGTCACCCGCTCGAGAGTTTGGCCACCAATATTCGCGGTTCTGAAATCGTATTCGAGAAGGCCCACAAGCACGGCGTCAGAACTCTTGTCACGTCGACCAGCGAGATCTACGGAAAGAACACGTCGGATCTTCTACATGAAGAAGACGACAGGATCCTAGGGTCTCCCCTCAAAAGTCGTTGGTCATACTCGGAAGCCAAAGCCATAGACGAGATTCTCGCCTTCACTTACTGGAAGGAGAAAGGGCTCGAGACGGTTATTACGAGGCTATTCAATACCGTTGGTCCACGCCAGACCGGTAGCTATGGCATGGTGATCCCGCGTCTGGTGAATCAGGCCATACGGGGAGAGCCGCTGACGGTATACGGTGACGGTAAGCAAACGAGATGCTTTTGCTACGTGGGGGAGATTGTTGAGGCTCTAATAGCCTTGCTCGAGCATCCCGAGGCATATGGTCGTGTCTTCAACCTCGGTAGCACCGAAGAAGTGACAGTAGAGGATCTAGCTCACCGAGTGATCTCAATCTCTGGCTCCGACAGTACGATCCGATTGATACCTTATGCAGAAGCATACGAAGAAGGGTTCGAGGATATGCAGCGCCGCGTACCAGACACCTCTCGGGCGAAAACTCTCGTCGGGTTCGCACCATCCGTCGCGCTGGATGACATCATTCAGATGGTAGTTGAAGAGCAAAGAGGATAGCACCTCCTGCGCAATCCGATTTCGACATTGTCATTAGACGTTAAGTGCACTAATGACGGCGGCAGATACACCTTTGGCATCTGACTCTGTCATCGCGGCATGCATAGGAAGCGAGAGCAGTTCGTCGGAAGCCTGTTCCGCGATTGGACATCGCCCGGCAACCCAAGGTTCCAAGCTCGCCTGACGCGACAGCGCCAGCGGATAGTGAATGCCGGTCTCTATCCCCTGTTGTGACAGCGCTGCCCTAATCGAGTCACGCAGCCCTCCAGCGATCCGAATTGGGAAGAGGTGGTGGACCGAGCCGTCGGACCAGGGTACGAGGCTGATGCCATCGACGTCGGCCAATGCGGAGTGATACACCGAAGCTATTCGCCGCCGAGCACGGTTCCACTCTGCAAGATGAGATAGCTTCACCGACAGAAGGGCCGCTTGCAGCCCGTCAAGTCGCGAGCAGTATCCAACCTCGACATGCTCATAGCGACCTGCCGCACCATGGTCTCGCAGCCTCTTGACCCGAGCGATGACGTCGGTATCCCTCGATATTACGATCCCGCCGTCGCCGAGGGCGCCGAGGTTCTTTCCGGGATAGAAACTGAAGCACCCTACGTCACCGGCTGACCCGACCTTTCGGCCTAGCCACGATGCGAGATGTGCCTGTGCGGCGTCCTCAATTACTGCCAACCCTCTCGCCCGCCACGAATCTATTAGATCGAGAGGGACTGGATTGCCGTATAGATGAACAGGGATGATGGCGCGCGTCCGGGGCGACAACGCCCCTTCGACGGCCCTCGGATCTATCAGAAGCGTGTTTGGATCGACGTCGACAATCACGGGGACCGCGCCCGCATGGATTACCGCCTCGGCTGTCGCGACGAACGTCATCGCGGGCACGATGACCTCGGCCGCGCCACCAATACCTAGTGCTCGCAAAGCTAGAGCCAAGGCATCGGTTCCCGAACCGCACCCAGCACCAAAGTCCACACCGTGCGTCTGGGCGAAAGCTTCCTCGAACGACTCCACCCGCTCCCCGCCGACGAACTCCCCGGACGCAAGCACTTGAGTGAATGCGGCGATCAACTCATTGGCGAGCGTTCCATGCAGCGGTCGCAGATCTACGAGCTTCAAGGTTGCCCCGGGGCCTGTACGAGACGTCCGCGAGGCTGGCGAGGACGATGCCGCAAGGACGAATGAGCGCTGATCACTAGGTCGCGGATCCTCCAGGTCACGGGTGACACGATCGTCACGAGGTTAGTGTGAGTACATGGCGCGCAGTGCTGAATGGACTCCAGAGGCAATCCAGCGGTTCTGGTCGTACCATAGCCGAGGGACAGAGTTGACTTACTTCTCGCAGGAATACGGCGGGGCGATCCTTGAGATTCTCCGTCGGTCGGATGTAAGGATTGCTGGGACGAGGGCTCTTGATTACGGATGCGGCTTGGGACACCTCTCCGAGCGGCTGATATCCGCCGGCGCTCTCGTCTCCGGAGTAGACGCCTCTGACGGAGCCACTGGCGCCGCGAATAGCAGGCTGCAGGCCTACTCCGGTTGGCTGGGAGCACAGGCTAGCGCGAGGCCACCAGCTCCGTTTCCCGACGCCAGCTTCGACCTTGTTACGTGCGTCGAGGTCTTGGAGCACTTGGACGACGATGGCCTTGCCGCCACTCTGTCCGACATCCGACGCCTCCTCAAACCCGCCTCCACCTCTAGAGCTCTCTTCACCACGCCTAATAATGAGCGACTCACAGACCACTTCACGTACTGTCCCTTCTGCGACACCGAGTTCCACGCAGTTCAGCATCTGAGGACATTTGATCAGATGTCGCTGCAGGCGACCTTAGAGAACGCCGGCTTCCAGGTAACGTGGTGCCAGGGCGTTAGTCTCCTCTTGTTCGTGCCCGGCTTTCAGTCAAGCATGACGCGCCGGCCAGGCCTATCCGCAAACGCGAGTCGACAAATTCTCAACTTGGCACGTATAGGGTGGCGTGCCCGGGCGCGGCTCCTTTCGACTTGGCGAAAACGTCAGCTCGACGCGTATGTTCGGTGCGGGGAGAACCTCGTGGCGCTGGTAGCGCCGGGGGTCAATGAGACCGTGCGATGATGTAAGCACACCGAGGCTCGCCAGCCGCACGCATGATGTAGCCAAGGGGCCCCGACCGTGCGGGTGACTTGGCACCAAGCCGCTTCCGCTCCGGTGAGCCGTCCTCGGAGGTGGCAGAGAGTGGCTTCCGGCTCTGTAGCAAGACACCGTCCTGCTCCGGCGATCGAGTTAGGACCGAGTTGGGCGCGACCCCAGGAGACGGACGAATCCTCGCAGATCAGTAATCAAGGCGTTGAAGAGCGGCATCGTCGCTCGGCATCGCTATCCGCCCTACGCCGACTCCTTGAGAGTTGCTTATGGCCGGAGGCGCGATAGGGCGGCCAACAAGTACCGGCCATCTGCCGCCTTTGGCACCAAGGATGCGAGGTTCACACCGCGACGAGTCAGGTGATACACGGAGACACCTGCTCCCGTTGCGGAGGCCACAAGAGAAGAAATGGCGGCGCCCATCAGCCCGTAGGGCCCGACGGTAATCAAGTCAAGACTCACCATGAGAAGGAAGCTGACCGAAAACGACTGCACGATGGCACGGCGACTTCCGAGCGCCGTAAGGGCACGCGAGCTTGTCCACTGGAAGGCCGTGAGCGCGTTCGCGGCGAGCAGGACGAAGGCGGGCGCGACGGCCCCCGCGTAACGAGAGCCGAACGCGAGCGGAACTAGCCACAAATTGATACTGGCGATAGCCGCCGCCACAGCGATCGACACGACAAAGGTGAGGCGGACAATTGAAGCGAGCATTTCTAGCTGCCGTTCCCTCGTGCCTGCGAGCCTCGGCAGAGTTGCGTAGCTGATGGCCTGTCCACTCAACACGGCTAGACTGCCGACGGCGAGCGCAACGCTGTAAACACCAGCTTGGGCGGCCCCGCGGATTTCAAGTACCACGACCAGGTCGAACCGTCCAGCCAGTGCCAAAAGCAATGACGACATTGCGATAGGCACACCAAAGCGGATCAACGGGCGCAACTGTAAGGACCGGACGTGTCCAGGTCCCCCCCCCTCCCTACGAGCCAGCAAGACTGTCCCCGTCAGGAGGGTCCCGGACCCGATCAAGTTGCCGACAACAGCGCCTCTAAGCCCGAACGCACCGGGTGCTACGAGCAAGGCGACGATCAGCGCTGTGACAGCGAGGTTGACCACGTGGATAACAGATATCGCAGCCATCCTCTCATGCGCCAGAAGAGCCCAACTCAGCATGCCGCTCACACCAACGAGAATCACATCTAGTGACGAAATCGCGATCGCCTCGCGCGTGACGACAGATCGAGGATGCAGGACGGCTGTCGCCAGACAAAATTCAGTCAGCGCCATGATCGGCGCGGCCAGAGCCACAAGCCGGCGCTGCCCTCGAAGGAGCTCTCGCGTGCCGACACGCCCCTGACGAACGAAGATTATGGCTGCCTCGCTAAGCCCGAGGCCGCACAATTGAGCGATAATTCCCTCAAGAAAGACGAGGGTCGAGAATCGACCCTTTTCGGCCGTCGATAGGTACCTGGCTGTCACCGTCGCTGTCACTAGAGCGAAGGCCATTCCAACGACATCGGAAACGACCCTGATCGCGGCATTCCGGGATATCGAGGGACGCGGCTCAAGGGCGCTCAGGGCCCGCACCCTTCTCGGGTCGTCGATGCCGCCGCGGGCCGGTGATGACCGCCCGGTCACCCCCAGACTTGGGCTCACCCATCCCGGATGTGTGCCCGATTCTCGCGTAGCCCCGCACCCTCCTGGGCGCGGTCATAACGTGCGCCGCTGGGACAGACCAGCTGATCATCCAGTCGTTCTCCACAGCTGCAAACCCAGCCCCGGTGCCGCGCGGGACTGCCGAAGACCAGCGCGTAAGGCTCTACGTCGGCGCCCACGACCGATCCAGCGCCTACGAAGCAGTAGGCGCCTAGCGTTATCCCGCACAGCACCGTGGCGTTCGCGCCTATGGTCGCTCCCTGTTCGACTCGGGTGTTCAGGAGCGCCGATGGCCCCTTTTTTCGAAATGCGCGCGGTCGAAGGTCGTTGGTGAAGGTAACGTTGGGGCCCACGAAAGCGTCGTCTCCGATCTCGACGCCGCGCCAGACCGAGACACCATTCTTTACAGTGACGCGGTGACCGATCCGTGCTCCGGACTCGACGAAACACTGACCGCCGATATTGCAGTCTGCGCCGATTGATGCTCCGTCCATGATGTGGGTAAACGCCCAGATGCGGGTCCCGCGCCCCACCGCCTGACTCTCGCAGAGTCCGAGGTGATGAATAAACACTCCATCCGGCGTGCCGATCGTCATCAGAGGGTCACCGGGCGCCCGGCTTGTAACGACTCATGCGCGACTTCCAAGACACGCAGCACATCGAGAGCCCGCCTTTCGGCAGCAGCGGGCAGTTCGCGGCGGGCCACACGTTCGAGGAAAACCTCCAGTTCTGCGCGCAGAGGCTCCGAACTTCCTACGTTTGGTGACACAACGTCGCCCGTCCGGTAGGTAAGCTTGTCTTCTCCATAGTCGGAAGACGTAACAGCCGATATCCCTCGGTCGTATATCTTCACGGGCTCCTCGGGTTGCGTGTCTTCATAGATCACCATTTTCTCGGAGCACACCAAGGTCATCCTCCGCACCTTCGTCGGAGCGAGCCACGACAGATGAATACTCGCGATGAAGCCAGAAGGAAACTCCAGGCTCAGAAACGCTACGTCACCTTGCTTGCCCGGAACGGTTGATCGGCCGATGGCATGCACCCGATCTGGGGTTTCTTCGATCCAATCCAACAGGATCGACACATCGTGAGGACCGAGGTCCCAAAGTACACTCACATCCGGCTGATGAATCCCTAGGTTGATGCGTGACGACTGAAGATACAGAGGACGGCCCAGTGAGCCGTTTCGCAGTAGTCGTCCGATCAGTTGGACGGCGGGACTGTACAGGAAGGTATGACCTACCATGAGCGTCCGCTTGCGCTCAGTGGCAAGGGCTACGAGTCGGACTCCGTCCGCGTAGGACGTCGCCAGCGGCTTCTCGACGAGAACGCTCTTCCCTGCACGGATAGCCATCTCAGCTAGAGACGCGTGAGTATCCACTGGTGTCGCAAGTACAACCGCATCAAGATCAGGCGTCTTAAGGACTTCGTGGACATCAGTGTATGTTGGACAACCCGGATAAGCTTGCTCGAGTTCTTTGAGTCGTTCGGGAGCGCGGTCTACAAGGACGAGCTCCTTGCAGAGCTGCGACGCAGCAAGGTTACGAGCGAGCTTCGGTCCCCAATATCCGAGGCCAATGAGGGCCACCTTGAGGCCGGGTCTGACTTCGTGAGTTGGGGCGCGCCTCATAGTCACTTGACGCCGACAGTCGCGCCACAGTGATCGACGCCCCCCTCGCGAGATGTAGCCCCATCCACCGGTAGGAGCGTCGCGTAGAGGTTGACGAGCGTTGCAGTGACGCGAGACAACTCAAACTCCGCTATCGCCTTCCTTCTGCCTGCTCGCCCGAAACGGCTGCGGAGGTCAGGGTCCCGGATGAGGCTCTTCAAGGCGTCAGCAAGGGCAATTGAGTCTTTCGGGGCGACCAGATACCCGTTAATCCCGGGCTCGACAACCGCCCGACAGCCCGGAGTGTCGGTCGCAACGATGGGCAGCCCAGAAGCAGCAGCCTCCAACAGAAAGAGCGGGATCCCCTCCGGATAGTACGTCGGGAGACAGGCGATGTCCGAGCCTCTGAGGAGTTCAGCTATATCGGGCCGGTGGCCGAGCCACTCAACAGGTCCCTGCTCCTGCCAGTGGACAATTGTTTCTGGATCCAGACTCTTCGGATTTCCGAGGTCTGGTTCGCCGGCAACAAGAAATCGGGAGGTCAGTCCTGCCTGACGAACCATCTGTGCGGCCTGCACCAACTCATGGATTCCCTTGTCGACCAAGAGTCGAGAGGCGACCAAAACGATCGGCACCTGGTCGGCAGGCGCCGGAAGCGCGGGGCGAAACTCCGACGTGTCCACGCCTGTCCCCGGGACCACGAGGTACCTGTCTCGCCGGACAGCGCCGGAGGCCTCCAGGCGCGATATGTCGGCTTCGGTCTGTGCGACCGACCAGACGGCGCGTCGCTTCGCTATCCGCCTAAGAGCAGCGACGGTGGGGAGCGTGATCGCCCGAGGGGCCTCATCAGAGAAGACGTAGCCTAGGCCCGAGAAGTTGTTAATGATCGCGTCTGCCCCGGCCGCCCACCCGGCAATGGACCCATAGATGATGGGCTTAAGCGTGAAGTTGTGCACCACTCGCGGCGCCAGACGTCGGAACAGGGCGTGCAGTCGCAGGAGCGAGACGATCTCGCGCAGCGGATTTAGGCTTCGTCTCGCGATAGGCCACTCTCGCCATTCAAAACGCCTCGCGAGTTCTCCCGTGTACTTTCCCCTCGGACAAACCAGCAGTACGCGGTAGCCCTTCGCCTCGAGGGCAGAGGCCAGTTCTAGGCGGTAATGGTAGAGAACCCAGTCCCAGTGGGACACCAGGCAGACAAGCGGCCGGGAGCCCGACGAGGCTGGTACTGGCGGAGTCACCGCTCGTGGACCACGAAGGACGAGCCAGAGTCCCGCGAGGGCAAGTAGCGCCGCCCCCCAGAATACCTCGCCTCGGTGTCGGTACGCCGTTCCGAGGTTACCCTCCGTTAGTGCGTCGGCGAGAACGATGCCACCGACCGTCAGCGTCGGGAACAGCAGCCACTCGCTAAAGACGATCGTCGAGACGACCCCAATCAGGGCGAGCAACACGATCGGATACCATAAGAGATCCTCGACCTGAGGTAAGAGCGCTTTGGCAGTCAAGCCGCCCTGCCCCGGGTACGGTTCTAAGACGGTCGCAACGAGCCCCGTCCCTAGTTGCGAGAACCCGCTCCGGCTGGCTTCCGTCGGGGCTGACGCGCTGCCTGTGGCACGGACCCTCGTGCCACCGCTCGCTCCGCTGGAGGCCGAAGGGCCACCCGACGGAGGCGGCTTGGCCGGTGTCCTGTATATCGCTGACCCGCCATAATCCTGAGCCGAGCGATAGCTTGAAAGCTGGCCTGGCCTTGGGAACAGGCCCTCGGCGGCCGGGCCCGCTCCCAGAGCCATGGGCCAAAGTACGAGCAGGACCAGCCACCCGATCGCAGCTAAGCACCGGCGCGGCCAGCGTCGGAAGCTAGTGAGCGACCACGAGATCGCCCAGACCGCTAGCGAGCACAGAACGACAACACAAACATATGGGCGCAACCACCGAAGGAATGCGGTGACCGCCAGCGCCCCGCCGAGTGCCATCCAGCCGGCCCTTGGCGACCGAGCCGCTCGTGCCAATAGGAATGCCAATAGAGATAGCCCGGCCCACACCAGGGCGTCCTTAAGCGTTGTAGAGGAGAACAGCACCTGGGACGGAAAGCATGCCACTAGCAGCCCGGCGGCGGGTGCCCACACTCCGGGAAAGCCCGCACAGCGCGCCGTTGCATAAACGAACACCGCTGTCAGGGCACCGAATAGCGCGACAAAGACCTGTCCCACAAACTGGTGGGCCCCGAAAACACGATATAGAACCGTGAGGGGAACCAGAAAACTAGCCGTCTCGCCGTAGAGGAAGTGGGTGAACGCATCCCAGCGAGCCGTGTTATGGCTTGCCGCTTGCGCAGCCATCTGACTGTAGGTCGAGTCGTCCAGCACGAGGGAGCCATGCAACACTGTGCCCACCACGACACCCGCGATCAACCGCAGGCCCAGCGCTACCGCGAAGATCGCAGTACCGGGGCGTCGGCGTACCCAAGAACGGCCGGCTTCCACAACCTTCACTTCGGTTCAACCATCTCTTGATGCCACATCTCGAGCATGTACAGCGCCCAGAGCTTGTGTGTGTGATCTCCACTTCCGCTTTGGTGCTCATCGACAAGGCGTCGAACAGCATCGGGCCTGAAGTAGCCGCGCCGAAGGTGGGTATCCGACAGGAGAACTCCTCGGAGGACACCCGAAAGTTCACCGCGGAACCATGCACCGATTGGTACTCCAAACCCCATCTTTGCGCGCCGTAGATTTTCAATGGGCACCGTGTGACGAAACGCGGCCTTCAAGACGCGCTTTTTCTCGAGCCCGCGGATCTTGTACTTCCGGGGTAAGGAACACGCGAACTCCACTAGCTCGTGGTCCAGAAAGGGCGCGCGAACCTCCAGTGAGTTCGCCATTGAGGCTATATCGACCTTCGTGAGAATGTCATAAGGGAGATAGGTCACCAGATCCGTTCGCATCGCCGACTCGACCGCATCAGAACCCAGCGCAGCCTCTTGGATTGACGAGATCCAGCTATCAGCCCATGTGGTGTCGATCGACTCGGCGAACTCCGGCGAGTAGAGATGAGCCTTGTCTACCAAGGTAAAGTCGGTCATCCAGCGGCGGTACCGCGCCTCAGAGGCGAGTCCGGCAGCGTCGAAGAACCGAGAAACTCTGCTCAGCCGCGGCATGATCCGTCCGGCAGTATGGAGCACGGTAGAACCCCCAAGACGCCGCGATGCCCGTGCGACAGGCCTAGCCCGTTCTGCGAGGAGGACTGCTACGTAGCGGTCATAACCCCCGAAGGTCTCGTCCCCTCCGTCGCCACTCAACGCCACGGTCACGTGGTGGCGCGTCTGTTGAGAGACGTAATATGTGGGCAAAGCCGACGAGTCTCCATACGGCTCCCCGTAGTGGCGGACCAGCCGCGGGACAAGTTCGATCGCATTGGGCGAGACGACGAACTCATGGTGGTCCGTCGCAAAGTGCTGGGCAATGCGTCGAGCGTGGTGCAATTCGTCAAAATTCGCGACGTCGAACCCGATGGAGAAGGTCTTCGGCCGCGTCGGTCCAAGTTCCGCCATCTGGCTAACGATTATGCTTGAGTCGACGCCCCCTGATAGGAAGGCCCCAAGGGGGACATCACTGACGAGCCGCGCTGCCACTGCCCTCCTCACATGTTCCCGCGTGAGTTCGACGGCATCCTGGAACGTCAGGGTCGCGGGGGGTGTACCCGTCGGGCGCCAGTATTGGTGCAGGCTGAACTCCGGAACCGGACGTGACCAGTCGCCAAGAAGAGTCTCGGCTGGCATCAATCGCTCCACGCCTTGAAATGCGCTCAAGCGACCGGGGACATACCGAAGTGACAGGTATGCGTCAATAGCTTGAGAGTTCGGCGTACGCCGGACCTCCGGCACCGCAAGCAGAGCGTCTAGCTCGGAAGCGAAGACAATCCCCTTCGGCAGCCGGGAAAAGAAGAGGGGCTTCTTGCCGAGGCGGTCCCTCGCAAGGAGGAGGCGCTTCCTGCGAGCATCCCATAGCCCGAAGGCGAACATGCCCGCGAGTCGCTCCACGACACCCGAACCCCACTCCTCGTAGCCATGGACAATCACCTCAGAGTCGCTGACGCTCTGGAAGGTGTGACCGAGATGGACCAGTTCCTTTCGAAGCTGGCGGAAGTTATAGATCTCGCCGTTGTACGTCAGCCAGATATCACGACGCTCGTTGCTCATAGGCTGCCGGGCAGCGTCCGAAAGATCGATCACCGCCAACCGCCTATGACCTAGGGTGCACAAACCATCGGTCCACACGCCCTCACCGTCTGGACCACGATGTTCGAGACGGCGCAGCATCCTTGTGACAGTCGCTTCATGACTACGCACGCTCGACACCGAACCGGCTATGCCGCACACGTTTATCGTCCGGTCCTTCTGGCGACAAGCGTCTCCCGATATAGCTGCTCGAGCTGGGGCACGACATTCTGGATCGAATACTTCTCACGCACCAGGTCGTATCCCGCCGCCCCCAACCGGGCCGCAGTTACGGGATCGTCGAGTAGGGCTTCAATGGCGGTAGCGAGGGCATGGGTGTCGTCCGGCGGCACAAGAATGCCCGTTTGCCCATCTTGCACCGCAAGCTTGACGTCTTCAGTCTCAAAGGCGATTACGGGCGTGCCGGCGGCCAGTGCTTCGAGGACAGTGATGCCTATGAAACCCTCGGCTGTCCCCGGACGCACGTAAACATCGCATGCTTGCATCAGACGGCCGATGTCGCGGCGCGGGCCTAGAAGTCGGATATCGCCTGCATGCCCCGTTGCCGCGATTTGAGCCCGTAGGCTGTCCTCGTCCTCCCCCTCGCCCACAATGAGGAACTGGACGTCACTACGGTGGGATAACACCTCCGCGGCCGCGCGGATGAAGAGATCATGCCGCTTTAGATTGACAAGGCGTCCGACCGTCATAACCATCGCCTTGTGAGGAGTTATGGCTAACGCCTCACGTTTACCGACGGTAGTCCTCTCCGGGAGGCTTGGCGGCACATCGATTCCGACGACGCTCAAGTCGCGCATCCGGGATCGGCGAAGCGGCAACTTCGTAAGAACAGCCGCTATCGCAGGCGAGATCACGCAGATTCTTGTGGCGCCCACGCAGGTTAGGAAGACGCGTGTCGCAACTCGCCAATGTGCCTCACCTGAATAGGTATCTAGCCCCATGACGGACGAGACGATCGCTGGGCGGTCGTGTGACCGAGCGCACACTCGGCCCATTAGTGTGACCACCATGGCCCAAGCTGAATAGCAATGGATCACATCCGGGGACTCGTCGCGGAGTACCCGCCGCAGCGATCGGACGGCGCCCACTAGACCTTTCAAGCGGCCCCGCTTTGGCACAGCCACGTAGCGTGCGCCGACTGCTTCGAGCTCCGGCACCAGGGTGCCGTGCTGAGCTACGACGGTGACCCGATGTTGCCGGGCGATCAGTTCGCGTGCCAGCAGGAGAATGTTCGCCTCTATGCCACCGATCGACATCCCGGTCGAAATGAAGAGAACTGTCAAGCTCGACGAGGCACCTTGACTATCCAGCTTTGAAGGCATCGCGCTGCAGGAGGTGAGGATCCGGCGGTATGCTTGACGCTCGCCCGCCAGGACGTTATCGGGCCCCATGAGTGACAAGACCGCAGAACGGGCAGCTGACCCCAGCTGGATTCCGAAATCGGGATCGCGCAGGAGTCGGACCAGTTGCCGAGCGAGGCTCTCGCGATCTCTAAATGGGGCTAGGAGACCGGTGACTCCGTCGCTTATGATCTCGCCTTGCCATTCAAAGTCATATGCCGCAACGGCTCTGCCGCTAAGACAGGCCTCAACGAGGGCACGTCCGCTCATGGTCGAAACGTTGACGGCAGCATTTCTCATCGCGGCCATCAGCCAGTGTTGGTCCCGGCTTCCGACGAATACGGTCGAGTCGGCGACCTGCAACTGGTGAGCACGGTCCTCCAGCTCGGCTCGGAGCGCGCCGTCGCCGGCGAATACGAGCACGGCGTTGTCCACCGAGCTTCGAACGGTCGAGAAGGCTTCTAGTACGTCGAGGGGATATTTCACCTCCTCGAGCCGTCCCACCCAGAGCAGGTACGGCCGGTCCGGAGGAACTTCCACGGGCCTAGGGACGGCGTCCGGCTCTACGAGATGTACTGGATCGATCAGACCGCCGTACCGGGCGAGAACCAGGGCGTCTGGACGAGCGCCATTGCGCCGAGCGAACTCAAGGTTATCCTCGCTTGGAGCGAAGACGATGTTCGCCCGGCGAAGTACAAACCGGGCCAGTAAGGTTTCGACTCTTCGGGACCGTAGGAGACGAGGATAGGCAAGTCGTCCAGTGGCAGCGTAGATCTTGTCATAGTTGCCGTTGATTCTCACCGCGTAGGGGATTTTCGAGGCCCGGGCGAGAGTCCAGCCGAAGACTCCCAGGTAGTGCGGGTCGCCGACCCGCACGACTGATATGCGCTCACGACGGATTAGGGAGAACAGCCGTAGCCACAGAGCGATCTGCGCCACTAGAAAGTTCAGGCTCCGAACATCGGCTAAGGCCGAAAACCGACCGATCGGACAATCGATTGCGGTGTGATCGCTGGCAACGGCAATCTCATGCGGGGGACCGAGCACCAAGTTGCTCGCGTCGTGGGGATTGGCCCCGACGAACGGATGAACACTCCAGACGTGGTCAAAGAAGCCGTCGAGGCTGCGGCTCAGTATGGAGTGGCGGATTGCCTTCGCCTCGACATCGTCCCAGGAGTACGCCGAATCGATCACAAGTAGGCGTGGCCGTGGAGACTCGCTCATACTGCCTTCCCATGACGGTCTCTTGAGGGTCCGGGGGCTGAAGAAGGGGTATCGTTGCCTTGACGCGTGGTCCAATCGTCAGGGCACCCTTTGTTCTCCAGCCGCGCAGGAGGGAAACCTTGTTCGCTCTCGTGACGGGTGGTGCCGGGTTCATTGGATCGAACTTGGTGGATGCGCTCCTCGCTGCCGGCTGGTCGGTGCGGGTTCTGGACGATCTCTCCACGGGTCGTTCGAGCGACGTCCCCGAAGCGGCCGAGATGCTTACGGGTGACGTGAGTGACGCCGATGCTGTCAGAAAGGCCGTAGATGGGGTCGACGTGGTGTTCCACCAGGCAGCTCTTCGGGCGGTTCTGAGGTCGGTGGAAGACCCGCTGTCGACTGATCACGTCAACACCCACGGTACGCTGACGGTGCTCAAGTCGGCAGCAGATGCCGGGGTCCGTCGAGTCATTTATGCGTCCTCGAGCAGTGTTTATGGTGGAAGCTCGACATTGCCGACTCCAGAGTCCGCCCCCCTCATGCCCCGGTCCCCTTACGCCGTGTCGAAGCTGTCGGGCGAGCACTATTGCCGCGTGTTCTGGGAACTGACGGGTCTCGAGACCGTCGCCTTGAGGTATTTCAATGTGTACGGCCCTCGTCAGCGGCCGGACTCCCAGTACGCAGCCGTTATCCCCCTGTTCATCGATGCCTTGAGGCGGGGACAGCCCCCGATGGTGCATGGCGATGGACGGCAGACCCGAGACTTCACGTTCATAACGGATGTCGTAGCGTGCAATATTCTCGCCGCGACGGCTCCAGCTAGCGCCTGCGCTGGCAAGGCCTACAACGTCGCCGGTGGAAAGCCGTGGTCCCTTCTCGAGCTCATCGAGCTGTTGGCCGAAGCCATGGGTGTCGACCCACCGGTCGCGCGGCACGGGCCACCTCGTGCAGGCGATGTGCGGCACACGGCTGCCGACGTGGCCGCAGCGATCAGCGACCTCGGTCATCGGGCCAAGGTCCCATTCCCCGAAGGGCTGCGAAGGACGGTCGAGTGGTTCATCGGAGCCGGCCCCAACGGTCGGTGACCTCAACCGCTCCGCCCGACCAGGAGCTCTGCACTACTTAGATTCTTGCGGAACGTTGGTTCTAGTGGGTCGTTCTGAAGGGCCGTTCGGAGCATTTGGACGCCACGCAGGCCCGCAGCGCGCTGGGACCTGTCCACTCGATACAGCCCCAGGAGAAATTCGCCGTAGTTCTCGTAGACGAAGGGGCTCCGGGCCTGAATCGAAACGAGCCCGTCATACGCCAGGACGGCCGCGGAGTAGGCGCTCTGCTGCTGCGGAGAGCCGAGGGGCTCCCGAAGAGCACCCGCGGCGAGCGCCTGCGCCCTCTCCTGTAGGTAGGTGGGATTCCAGCCATCAAGAGCCACCGCTGCATCGACCTTCGCCGCCACTTGAGAATAGGCCTCTTGGATTTGGGAGGAGGCCCCGGAGCTGCCCGGCCGGACCGCCTGCGCCGTCCGTTCCGCCCCGGCGAACTCTACGTCGGCCCGGTAGGGACGTAGGGCCAGGAAGGCCAAGACGACGGCTATGACAGCGGCCACCGCAACGTAGGCGTTCGCCCGGAGTTGATCTTGGCGAGCTCGTCGGGTCACCCTCCCCCTTCCAAAGCGGGTGGAGGAGGGGTTCGTCCGGCGACCATCGTTGGTCAGGGCCGCACCCACGGGGGGCAAGTGGGTGGGGCCGAGATCCCGCAGCCGGTTCACGCCGGCGTCAGCAGCGAGAACGCTGATCAGGGCGAGGGTCAACCAAAATGAAAACGACAAACCGACGTTCTGCGGCTCGAAGAAGAGCGCCACGAGCAGCGTTGCCAGTGAGGCGACCAGCGCCCCGGTAATGCTGACTGGACCCGGCGAGCTTTCTCCTGTGCTGTCACCGACGTCAGGTTGACGATAAGAACGCCATAGCGTCACGGAGGTCACTATGGCGATACCCACCAAGAGGAGAAACAGGATCAGACCCAGGTACCCCGTCGTCGCAAGGTAGTTGAGGAATGCGTTGTGGGCGCCGTTGACGGCTTGGTCCGCGTTGTACTGCTTCACGAAGCGGACCGACTGGTAGCGAGGGAATACGTCTTGGAACACGTCCGGCCCGATGCCGGCGATCGGATGGTGGTTCGCGATGTTCACGGCTGTATCCCAGATCTCGACGCGTTGACCACTGCTCCCAACGCTGGTCACGTTGAACGCCGATGTAACCCGTTGCCGGTACTGGGGGCTCAGGCCCACCACCAAGGCGAGTACGAGAATGGCGGCTCCCAGGGCGGCAAAGCCCCTTCGCCGCAACCGGGGGCGTCCGGCCAGTTCCCGATAGCCAAAAAGCGCCATCAGGGCTGTGGCGACGCCCGCGGCTATCCACGCCCCTCTGACACCGGTCTGGAGCAACTCCGCTGCCAGGCCCAAGGCAATGGCCCCCGCCATGATCCGTTCGACGAACGTGCCAAGCAAAGCGAGCACCCCCCCAACCGGCAGGAGGGTAGCCAGGAAGCTGGCGAAGTGGTCCGGGTTCCCGAAGGTCGACCAGGCGGTGAGCCCGAGGAAGGGGAAATTCCCCGACCAGCGCACCCAGTCCCAATGACCCCCCCAGACCACGTCGTGGAGCTGCAGCAGGCCGTAGAAGATCGTCAGGCTCCCCGCTCCGAAGAACAGCGCCTTGAGGCAGAGGACAACGTCCTCCGTGCGCAGGAGTTGGGTCAGAAGGATCATGAAGGCAACGAGGGCAGTGGTGACCAAGAATCCGTCGTCCGACGTCGGGTAACCCAGGAGGCTGATCAGCGGCTCCTGACCGAATGCCGTGGCCAGCCCTGTCCAACCCGCCAAGGCCAGTGCCGGCCAGAGGAGGATCGACCAGCGCCAGCTCTGGTGCCGGCCGGCGAGTCGCCACACCAGGACGACGGAGAGCGCCAGGTCGCCGACCATCACCGCCGTCGCCTTCGGGAGATTGAAGCTGTCCACCATGCGTTGGTCGAATAGGACCGGCACGACGACGATGGTCGCCACGACGATGAGCCGCACGGCAGCGACGTCGGCAGGTGCCCCTGCTGTCGCCTGGGCCGCCAGGTAGGTCACCCCTCCAGCGGCAATGACGAGGAAGGCCACCAGTCCAAGGCCGCCGATCGCCCCAACGGCCCAGCTGAGCAGGACTGTGAGCATCTGGAAGCCAAAGAGGCCCCAGAGCCAGTGCGGCCGTCCGATCGTCAGGCCGGTGCGCGCGCCCCTCCTGGGCGGCGGAGCCGGGCTCGGGCGCCGACGAGGGGCGGTGGTTGTGGCCCCTCTTGGCTGCTGACGGCGCCGGCTCTTGCTCTTCGCCACTCTCGGACGTCACCCTTTCCTGCTTTGTCCCGGCCCAGCGCCTCGCCGGAATTAGGAGAGCTTAGGGACGATCGCACCGGTCGCAAAAACCGAGGGGCCCCGACCCTTTCGGATCGGGGCCCCTCTGAGTCACACCTCAGAATCGAGCTGAGGCGTTAGTACTACGAAACAGCGGCGTCACCCTCAGGACTGGCGTGGTTGTTCGGAGAGTTGGCTCCAGTCACCGCACCAGCGTCAGAGGTACCGAGAGTGGCACCAGTCAGCTGCGTGTTAGTGGCGGCAGTGTTGCCATTTGCCTGCTGGAAGTACGAGGTGCAGGTGATCTGGTTGGCGGCAGTGCCGAACCCGATCGTGGCTGCATTACAGGTCAACTCGACCCCATCCGCATCGTAGACATGCAGATCCTGCGGGGTGTTGTAGGCCACTGAAGTGCTCGTAGTGGTTCCAGCTATGGGCTGGCTGTATGTGTAGGTGAAGCTGTAGGACGTTCCGTTGGGTCCGTTGATGGTATTTCGTTTCACGCTCTGGAGCTGCGGAGCTTGAACCGTGCCGGACGTCAACGTGCTCTGGTTCGGATTGGTAGCGCCGAACTCGTCGTCCTGATTCTGGAGGTTGCTGTTGGCACCAGTAACGCCGCCAGCTGCTACCTCACCGCCCACTGCCGACTTCAGCGTACCCACGCCCCAGGTAACGATCACCTGTGAGGGATTGCTGCTGCTGACCTGGACGTTGTTCGCCCCCGAGGTCTGGCATCCATTTCCAGCAGTGCACTGAACCTGAGTGGCGCCCGACGTGTAGTAGTAGAAGTCGGCCGCATTCAGGGTCGTGGTGGAGATGGGCTGATCGAACGAGTAGACCATCTGGTCGACGCCACCAGGGCCCGAGCCAGAGAATATCTGAACGTTCGTCAGGTCGGGATAAGCCGACGCGTTGTGCGGCGTATCCGTCACCTCTAGCGGGTTGCAGTAGTTGGTGGTGCCGGCACCATTGGTGGTGCCGCAGGCGATCCCATTAGCGACCGGCTGCGAACCAACCGTGTTCTGCTGAACGATGATCCGGGCGATTGTTGCCGTGCTCGGAACCGTCCCGTTGTTCTGCTCGGGGCACACGATGGTGAAGGTCTGAGTGCCTTCCCCGCCCGGATTCACCCCACCCGAGGATCCGTTGCTTCCCGGAGCGGGTCCCACGCAGGGCTGGGCTCCGCTGGGCGGCGTGCTCGTGTAGAGGATCGAGAAGCCGGACGAACCGCTTATGCCGCCGATCGTCGCCGCTGCCTGGGCATAGGCCGTCTGGTCGAACATCAGGTCAATGGCGACGCTGTTGCCGCCGTTGAACGTGCTCGGGCCAAGCCTGGTGGCAGTGATTTGCTCGGGGTCAGGGGCATTGGTCTGGCCGGCGGTGAGATTGCCGGTGGCGGAGTTGCCGATTGCAGCCGCTCCGTCAGGGCTCTGCCCATTCCCAGTGATGACGGCCGGGCCGCCAGCGGACTGAGGACCGGCAACGGTGGCCAGTGTCAGCGCACCAGCCTGAGCCGAGGTGTTGATGGTCGGGAACAGAACGTTGATCGCGTTCGTGTTGCCATTGACCGCGGTAGCGCAGTTCTGATTGCCCCCGGTGCCACAGGTGGAGGTCCCGGCAGTGCTCGTGGCATTGGAGGACCACACCTTGAAGCCCTGAGGACTCAGTACGGCGTTAGACACGTTCTGGTTGAACACGTACTGGACCACCGTGCCCTGAGGATTCGCCGTGGTGCCAGGCGAAGGCGTCGTCGAGACGATGCTGGCCGAGCAGAGCTGCGGCAGACTCGTCTGGTTGCAGCCGGCGGTATTGGTCGTGGTCGACGTCACGTTCTCAGGAACGGTCGTCGTGACCGGGGAACCGCCGCCCGTGGGCGTGGCCGTGAAGGTCAGGTTGCAGTTACCGGTCGGCTGATTCGACGGAATGGTGACGGTGAAGTTGCCATTCGAGTCGAAGGTCACCGACTGGTTGCTCAGACCGCAGCCGCTAACCGTCAGCGACTGTACGCCGCTGGGGTTCTCGACCACACCGCTGATAGCCCCGCCCTGCTGGACGGAGGACTGGTTCACCGACACCGAGCCGGTGCCGAAGCTGCCACCGGCGTTGTGGGCGATGTCACTCAGGGTCGACTCGGCCAGGGCGCGGTTGCCACCGTAAGCCAGGCCGGGGTCCAACGAGGAGGCGTGCTCCGCGGCGAAGTTGTCCACGGAAGCGGCCGTCGTCGGATTCAGAGTGATCAGGGTGGCGTACTTGTTGATGCCATCCAGGACGCTGGCAGCCAGAGCATCCGCGCCGTCGTTCTGCAGCGTGGTGGTGCTACCGACGTAGGTCGCGCCAGTGGCGACCCCCATGCCGGTCGGCGGGTTGGTCAGGCCGTAGTTCTTGATGGCGTCATCGGCCAGCAGCATCGAGGTCTGGGAACGGTCCTGACCGCCGGTGGCCGTCGTGTCCGTAGTCGTGCCGGAGGGAGCCGGGCTGTACTGCGACGTCGGGATGGCGGCCGAGCCACCGACAACGACCAGCTTCTGGCAACCATCGGAGGAGATGGTCTGGGAAGCCTGGGGCTGCAGGGTGGACGAAGTGGCATTGGTCAGGATGACCGGGAACTTGCCCTCGTAGGCAACGGCGCCAGCACCGAGAGCGTCCACCAGGTGGGCGTCATCGCCGCTGGCGAGGATGCAGGTCTTCTGGCCTCCGGCCGTTCCGACCGTCGTCCCCGTCGCCGTGTCGATCTGCTGCATGGTGTCGTAGCGAGTCGCACCGGCGTAGGTCTTGGAGACGTTGCAGCCGGCGGAGTTGAGGGCCGAGACCTCAGCCGAGCTCACTGCGCTCGTACCACCGACGACCACGCAGTTGGTGATCTTGTTGGATGAGATGGCTGCCAGCGTCTCCTGGGGGATGCTGCTGGAGCCGTCAACCAGGAGGATCGGGGCGCTCAGGTTGCCAGCGAGGAAGCTGGCGGCAAGAGCATCCGCCTGGTGGCCGGGCAGGCCGTTGGCGACAATCGCCGTGCCAATGGTGCCCGTGCCGTTCGGGTTGAAGGCACGGGTGGCGATATTCGCCGCCGTGCCGTAGCGGGTAGCCCCTTCGACTCTCGTAAACGTGAACGAGGATGTCGCGTGGGCGCTAACCGCAAGGGCAGAGAGGCCCGTCAGAGACGTGACGCCGGCAACTACGCCGGTCACGGCTCTGCGGAGCCACCTGGACTTTCCTTGCATTCAGCCTCCTGAAGGCTCGTGGTTAGTGACTGCGTCGTTGCTAGTCGGTGAGTTGAGGAAAAACAGCGTTGAGACCGAGCCGGAGCCGGTCAACCGGTCGTGTTGACGATTCACCCGCTACGTCTTGGTGACCCCCTTCCGCCGAAGGCTGCCTCTCTCACGCTGTCTCGACCCCGCCCCTCGAGAGGAGGCCGAGTGGCGCCGGACCAACAGGCCGGCGGCCGCCGGGGAGCGTAGCCCCTTCGGAGTGGTCTGCAAAGGATTCGCAGTTAGTTCCAACTGGGTTCTACGTCCTAGTCCCGGCGACAACAGAGTGACGCCTGCCTATGCCCTGCGTCACAAAGAAGTAATCGAGGCCCGGAATGCCACTGTCAGTGGCGATGGAAGGTGGCCACCTTCGGTGCCGGCGACTTCGAGCCCTGCGTGGTGGACGTGCCACTGTTAGTGCTCGTCTGGCACGCCTGGGGCGTGCTCTGGTCGGCCTGAGGACTCGCTGCTGGGCTCGAACTGGATGTCGTGTCGGTGGTGGTGCTGGTGGTCGACGATGAGCTCGACGAAGTCGTGGTAGCGCCCGTCGTCGTGGTGGTGGTGCACGGCTGAGTGGTCGTGGTGGTCGTTCCCAGCGTGGTGCTGGTGGGGGCGCTCTTGGCCGTGGTCGTGGTCGAGGACACTGTCGTGGCCGTCGTGGAGGTGCTGGTCGAGCTGGAGGTCGTGGTGCTTGAGACCTGGATGTCGCCGGTAGCTGCGGAGAGCGGCAAGGGCGGCAGCGGGGCCACGGCGAGGTTGAAGCGGGCGAGCAGCGCCTCCAGCTCCTGAATCTTCTGGTAGGCGGCGGCGAGGAGCAGGTCCCGTACGGGGTCGCTCGCCGGCAGGCCGGCCGCCGTCTGCTGGGCCTGCACGAGGGCGTCACGGGCGGCTTGTCCCGTCGACGCCACCTCTGAGCGGTTTCCAGCTGCCGCCACCGTCTGCACGGCGGCCATGCGGCTGTTTATTTGTTGCAGCACGACGGCGGCGTCCTGGATGTTGCCCAGCTGGCCCGTCCCGTTGCCGGGCTTGCCCCCGGACATGCCCGCGTATAGGAGCAGCCCTAGCACGACGGCGGCGGCGGCCCCGGGCAGGCTGCGGTGCATGACCTGGCGCCGAACCTCGTGGGGGGAGGCCCTGCGGGCCGCCAGGCCCGCCCGCAGGGCGACCAGGGGCTCGCTCGGGACGGGTTCGGCCTCCGCTGCCAGCGCCAGGGCGCGGGCGGCCGCCAATTCGGCGTCGAAGTGGCCCCGCGAGGCTTCCACCTCGTCGAGGGTCGCCTCGAGGGCGACGTCGAAGTCCTCCAGCGCCTTCTGGCGCCTGCGGCGCAGATCGGTGAGGTGGCGGACGACGCTCACGGGGTCAAGCCCATCCGTCTGGCCAGGGCGGCCAGGGCTCGCTGCTGCTGCATCCTGACGGCTCCGGGCCGCTTGCCCACGATCTCGCCGACCTCAGCCGAGCTGAGGCGGGCGCAGATCCGCAGCCAGAGGATCTCCTGGTCGTCCGGGTCGAGGGTGGCCAGGGCCGACCGGACGGCATGGGCGTCCTCGCGGGCGATCACCTGCTCGTCGGGATCGGTGAGGAGGAGGTCCACCGGATCTACCTCGTGGTCCCCTCGGGGCGCCCGGGCCAGAGCCCGGATCCGATCGGTGGCCACGTTGCGGGCGATCCGGAAGAGCCAGGCGCGGAAAGCATCAGCCCCACCACGGAAAGTGTCGGCCCGGTCGAGGGCGCGCAGGAACGTCTCCGACAGGGCCTCTGCCGCCTCCTCGCGGCTGCCCAGCCGGAGGACCAGGAAGCCCGTCAGTCCCCTGGCATAGGCCCGGTAGGCCGCCTCCCACGCCCATCTCTCTCCTCGCTTGGTCGCCTCGACGACCGAGTCGCCAAGGGGGGGAGGGTTCTCCGCCCTGGGAGGGGGACGGAGCGGGACGATCGGTGTCACAGGCGCAGACAGACCCGGTTCCCCAGGTACGTCCGCCCCCTCAGTCACCATGTGGTCTCGCACCTCCGCCGACGGTGAGAGATCTCCGTCGGGCTCAACGGTAATGGCGCCGGAACTGGTTCCGGCGGCGCTGTATCGGCGGGAGGGACCCCCTCATAAGGGCCATCCTGGGAGGGCTGGTCACAACGAGGCGGGCTCGACCTCGTCGCGCACCTTGTTGAGGGTGACCAGCAGGTCGGCGATGAGGCCGAGGAGGACCACCGCTACGCCCCCGCCGAACAGGACCAGGGTGTCGGCGGCCACATGGAAAGAATGCGCCACCAGGTCATAGGCGAGCTTGCCGACCGCCGCACCGAGCAGGACCAGGCCGATCGGCATGAACACTCGTAGGGGGTTGTAGAGCAGAACCATCCGTACGATCTGGAGCAGGTAGCGGCGGGTGTCGGCCCACCAGTGGAACTTGGACCTACCCGCCCGGGGGAAGTAGTCAACCGGCACGTAGTGGACGGAGTAACCGTTGGCAAGAAATGCCAGGGTAATGGTCGAGACGCAGGAGAACCCCGCCGGCAGCAGATAGAGGAACTGGAGGGCGACGCTCCGCCGGAAGACCCTCAACCCCGAGTTGAGGTCGGGGATTCTGGTCGAGGTCAGGTAGCTGGCCAGCCGGGCCAGCACCCACTTGGCCGGCACCCGGGCCGCCTTCTGGGTCCCCTGCTCCGACGTCCTGGCTCCCACCACCTGGTCCCAGCCGCTGTCGAGCTCCTTGACCAGATTCGGGATCTGCTCGTTGGGATAGCTCATGTCCACGTCCGTCCAGGCCACCACCCGGCCCCGGGCCGCCCGGGTCCCTGCCTTCCGGCTGGAACCGGCCCCCCGGTTGGTGGGGAAGCGGATCACCCTGACCCCCTCGATCCGGCCGATCTCCGCCGCCGAGCCGTCGGTCGAACCGTCGTCGACCACGATGACCTCGTAGGTATATGGAGAGGCCGCAAGAGCGGAGCGGATCCGGGTCACCTCGGTGGCGATGTGGCCGGCCTCGTTGTGGACCGGCAGGACCACCGAGACGTCGATGGGGCTCAGCTCCGCCGGGGCCTGGGAGCTCATGCCAACCCAGGATAATGACGGCGGTCCGCCACACCTGTGTTGCTAAGGCGGCTCCGGCCCTTACGGGTCACCGGGCGGAGGCACCATCCGGGCCCGCCGGGTTTCCGCCGATTCATGGCGGCGAGCCGCCAGGCGGGAGGCGCTGAACCAGGCCACGTCGAGGCAAAGGTCCCAGCCCCGTAGCACCACCGACACCGCCGCCGCGTCCCCAAAGCCGAAGCGGGACTTGAGGATCAGGGTCATGATCCCCTCGCGGACGCCCAGGCCGCCGGGGGCGATGCTCAGCAGCCCGGCGACCGAGGAGGCGTTGACGGCACCGGCCAGCAGCGGCACGTCGGACCAGTGCGCGGGCAGCAGGACGGCCGCCAGGGCGGTGAAGGCAAAGGTCCTGAAGACGGAGTTGAGCCCGTAGAGGGCGACCGACCGGTAGGACGGCGCGATGCCCGCCCGGCCGCTCGCCAGCCTGGGGATGCCCGGCACGAGGCGCCCGGCGATGTGCAGGGCGAGCGGCAGCCCGGCAAGGAGCCCGGCGCTGGCCACCCCGACCAGGATCCGGGCCCAGCCGACCAGGACCGTCCCCGACAGGAACGCAGCGGTGAGGAGGCTCCCCCATGCAGCGAGGATCCCGACCTCGATCGGGAGGGTCGCACCGGCCAGCACGCGGGGCACGCCCTCGCGCCCGGCCAGGACGACCCGGGCGGCCAGCAGGGCGGCGCCAGCTGGCACGTAGCGGGTGATCTGAGCCGTCCACCAGATGCGCACCGCCCGGCGGTGGGGAAGCCGGGCGCCGAAGGCGTCCAGGATCTCCCTCCAACCGAGCGGCATGAACACACCGCAGGCGAGGTTCATCGGTGCTGCGGCGGCGAACCAGGCCGGTCGGAGCCGCAGGTGGATGTGGCGCACGGACGAGTAGTTGTCGATGCCGACCTTGACCACCACCCCCACTACCACTCCCACGACCGCGGCCCGCACCAGCCAGACCAGGGCGGGCGGCACCCGGAACCGGCGGGAGGCCGCCTGCTCAGGGGCGTCGACGGTCAAGTGCCCTCCGGTAGGCGGAGGCGTGGGCGGCGGCGACGGCCTCCGGGCGGTGGCGGCCGAGGGCCGCTGCCTTAGGTGGCGGCAATGGAAGCCTCAAGATGGCCGCCACCCACGCCTCTACATCGCCGGGCGGGACGAGCACTCCGTCGGCGCCATCTTCAACCGACTCGGGCAGACCGCCGACATCTGACGCGATGACCGGCCTACCCCGGGCGAGGGCGTCCAGCGCCACGAGGCCCAGCCCCTCTCGGCGGCTCGGCACAACGAGGGCATGGGCACCGTCGATGGCACCCCACATCTCATCCTTGCCGACGGCGCCGGCGAAGCTGACGGCATCGCCCGAGGCCGCCGCCAGCGCCTCGAGCGAGCGCCGGAGCGGGCCGTCGCCGACGATTGTGAGCATGACCTCGTGGCCCTGCGCGACCAGCCGGTTGACGGCCGAAATGACGGTGTCGAAGCCCTTCTCCGACGCCAGACGGCCGACTGCCGCCAGTCGGAGCGGCGGCGACGGCGGCACGGGCCTGATCGACCTGCCCGCCATGTTCACCGGCATCCTCAGCACGTCGACGGGGCGGCCGGAACCGAGCAGAGCGCCGACGTCAGTGGCCAGCCGCTCGGATACCGCCGCGACGACGGCGGCCTGCCGTAGCACCAGCCCGGCCGCCCGCGCCAGGGCGGGGCGGCGGGTGAGGTGGACATCGCTCCCATGACATGTGATCACCAGAGGGGCGCCGAGCACCCGGCCGGCAACGGCCGCGGTGAGACCGGCCGGTATCCACCAGTGGGCGTGGACGACGTCCGGACGCCACTGACGCCCGAGCGAGATGATCGACCCCGTCATCGCGGCAAGGTACGCCGGCAGAGCGGCAGCGCCGACCGGGGTGGTGGCGGTGGTAAGCAGCCCGGCTCCATAGGCGAGAACCTCTGCTGGCCCGGGTGCATAGCGAAACCTGTGCACAGGTGCACCAGCCACAACTCCGTCTCGTTCGAGGCCGGCGGCATGGGGCGCCAGCACGCGGACCTCGAGGCCTACCGCGAGCTGAGCGGCGATCAACTCGGCCAAGTACGGAGCGACGTGATCCGCGTCCCACCGGGGATACGAGGACGTGACGTGCAGAACCCTCATGTCCTCTCCCACCGCCCGGTCAAGGTCCGCCTTCGCCGCCTTGGACAGCCACCGCCTCCGACTCGGGTCGGCGCGACGCGATCCGGTGGCCCCGCTTGAGGCCGTTACTGGGGGATCGCCGGACACGTGCCGTGGTCGGAGTGCGAGTAGACGTCCACTTTCACGGCGGCCAGGTGCTCGGCGGTGAAGTGGAACACGGCGCTCGTCTGACCGCTCAGCAGGGTCTGACTCGAGCTGGCAGGGCTGGCCGCCGTCGGCGTGACGTACACCACGGCCGGCCCGGCCGTGGTCACCGTTACGGTCAGCTGGCCTCCGGTCAGCGTCATTCTCGCCTGGCACTGGGGCGGAGGCCCTGCCGTTGTGGGTGGATGGGTCGCTCGGGTGGTGGTAGTGGCTCCGCCCGTGGTCACGCCTGCCCCGCCTCCGCAGGCAGACAGGGCGATTGGAACGGTCGGCAGGAGGACCGCCAGGCGAGCGAATGTCCGCCTGGAGCGCCGAAGACCCGCGACGACAGACACCGGGGAAGGTCGCATGACCGGATTCTGGCCAAGGTCCCCGAGCAGCACCAATCGCTGGTGTCGCTGACCGTACCCATCACCGGGCGCGGGCGGGCCGCCGTCGAAGCGCCAGTCCTGATCAGTCATCCCCCGACCGTCACATGCAGCCAAACCGGCGGGATGGTGGCGCCGAAGTCGCCCACGCTCTCCTGGATCAGGCTAATCCGGACGTCGTACGGGCCGGGCAGGAGGGACAGCCCGGTGGGACCGATCGGGTCGAGGACGGCGGTGAGGGTGGTCGACTGGCCGGGCAGGAGGGGGTCGGGCAGGTCGGCCCGCCCGGTGGCGACCTCCTGGGTGTCGTTGCCGCCGTGGTACCAGGCCACGGCCACCCGCACGGCGTACTGCGGGACCCGGCCCACGCTGCCGGCGTCGGGCCACGGGGATCCGGCCCCGGTGTGGGTCACCTGCAGCGCCACGGTGGTCGGGGTGGCCCTGGGGACGACGACGCGGCCGGTGGAGGCGGTCCGGCCCGAGCCGAGGTCGAGCCTGATCGAGCCCTGCTGGGAGCCGGGCAGGAGGGGGGCCGGAAAGCCCCGGGGCAGCAGCCAGCCGGCCACGCCCAGGGCGTACTGCACCGGGCCGGGCCCGACCCACACCGCCTCGGAGGAGTGGCCGAGCAGGACCATCCGGTAGGAGGAGAAGGGGGCCTTGGCGGCCAGGTTCCTCGAGCTCACCACCAGCGGTCCGCACGGCGCCTGGTGGGAGTCGGAGTCGAACACCTTGAAGTGCAGGGCCGGGTCGTAGAGGCGGGAGTTGAAGAAGTTGAACGGATCCTCGGTGGCCTCGTCCCAGGCCACACAGGACACCGGCACCTTCGACTGGACCGCCAGCAGGATCCGGGGCAGCAGGCCCTCGTTGGCCGCGCCGGCGGACTGGGAGACCAGGTCCGAGTAGGCGTAGGCGCTGGACGGGGCGAAGGCGACCAGCAGGGCGACGGTGCCGGCGGCGGCGGAGCCCCGGTAGGCGCCGAGGACGATGACCGAAGCGGCCAGCGCCACCCCGGCGAAGACCGCCGCCATGAGCCGGTAGCTGCTCAGGTGGAACAGGGCCTCCCAGGCCATCGAGTTGGTCACCTGGACCCGGCCGGTGCGGTCCGAGCCCCAGTACAGGACCAATCCGCCGGCCGTAGCCCCCAGCCCGACCGCCGTCCAGGTAAGGGCCATGAGGGCCCCGTCCCAGCGGCCGCGCCCGGCCAGCCGGCCCCCGGCCAGGGCCCCCAGCAGGAGCACGGGGGCGGCGAAGGCTTCCAGGTAGCGGCCGTAGACGATGTTGTCGAGGCGGGTGCCGTCCTCCAGCACCAGGGCGGCCAGCACCGCCGAGCCGGCGGCGGTCAGGGCCATGAACAGCGCCACCTGGCCGCTCATCGGCCGGGCCCGATGGCGCATGTGGCCGGCAGAGCGGGACCGCCACAGCGACAGTGCCCCCAGGGCGAACAGGCCGGCCGATCCGACCAGCAGGTACAGCAGCTCCCCGGACAGGGTGGCCCCGACCCGGGCCATCGCCGACCCGGACACCGAGCGGGTGAGGAACTTGATCGGGCTTGTGGCGTAGCGGGCCAGGTGCTCGGACGGGGTGACCCTGGTCACCGCCCGGGTGACCAGCTCGCTCACCAACAGGGCCGCCCCGAGGCTGGCGCCTGTGGCCGCCAGGGCGTCCCAGTGGCGCCGCCAGGGGCGGAGGGCGACCACGGCCACCAGGGCCACCGCCACCGCCGCCACCAGGGCGCGGGGGTGGACCATGACGAGGAGGCCGGCGGCGGCCCCGGCCGCCGCCCAGTTGGCCGGGGTGGGCGCCTCCCCCGCCCGCAGCATCAGCAGGCACAGGCAGACGAAGCCGGGGATGAGCAGGTTCTCGGCCTCGGCGATGTTGGAGACCAGCAGGAAGGAGGGATAGGCGGCCACCGCCACGACCGCTGCCACCAGCACCGCCGGGCGCACCGCCGGCCGGAGGCGCCGGCCGAGCAGGTACATCAGCACCACGGTCGCCCCGGCCAGCAGGGCGTTGAGTTCCAGGGCCCAGCGGTAGACGGTGGCGGTGCTCGACGACAGCCACCACAGCGGCACCAGCAGCAGGCTGTAGCCGGGCGTGTAGGGCATGCCCGGGCCGGGGCCGCCCCGGGCCAGGTAGTGGGCGTCGTCGAGGTAGCCGAACTCGTCGGCCTGCACGATCGGGGCGCGCATGTGGCGCGACAGCGCCAGGTGCACGGCGACCGCCAGCACGAACAGGACCACCCCGGTCAGCCAGGTGGTCCAACGCGCCACCTGGTGGGGCGCCGAGCCGTCGAGCCACTGGCTGACGAAGGCGGGGGCGGGACGCTCCCCGACCTGATCGGCCAGGGCCGGCGGGTCCGGGGAGCGTTCCTCGTCGGTGAGCGAGGAGACCACCTCCGCCTATGGAGGTGCTGCCGGGCCGGGGACGATCGTCGGCGGCGGCGCCTGGGTGGTGGTCGTCGTGCTGGCCGGCTCGGTCGTGGTGGTGGTCGTCGGGGCCACCGCGTTGGGCTGGGGGGCGGGCTCGACGTAGCTGCCGCCGGAGCCGATGTCGTAGGGGTACTGGCGGTAGCCGGGGTCGATGCCCCCGCGCTGGAGGCGGTTGAGCAGGTCGGGGGCGGGGGTGATGGGTGGCGGGGTGGCGAAGTCGGCCACCGGCACCCCCTGCAGGGCGTTCTTCATGTAGTCGCCCCACGTCCTGGCCGGAATGGTGCCGCCGTACACGCACGGGACCCCCTCCACGTAGTGCAGCGGGGTCTGGGTGCTGTTCAGGTGGCCCATCCACACCGACGTGGCCAGCTGCGGCGTGTAGCCGGTGAACCAGGCGTTGGTGCACTGGTCGGTGGTGCCGGTCTTGCCTGCCTCGGGCCGGCCGATGACGGCGTTGGGGTAGGCGGTGCCGTGGGCGATGACCCCCTCGAGGACCTGGGTGACCGTGCTGGCCAGGTTGGCGGAGATCACCCGGTTGCCTGAGGGATTGGTGTCGTCGATGAGGGTCTTGCCGGTGGCGTCGACCACCTTGACAACCGGGCTGGGCTCGACCCGCACGCCCTGGTTGGCCAGCACGCCGTAGGCGGAGGCCATGTCGAGGGGGGACACGTCGATGTCGCCCAGGGTGTAGGACAGGCCGTGGACCTGCGGGCTGTACCAGGCCGAGGTCACGCCCATCTGCTTGGCCATGGTGGCGATGTTCTTGACGCCTATGTCGTTGGCCAGCTGCACGTAGACGGTGTTGATGGACAGCCAGGTGGCGCTGCGCAGGTTGTAGTAGCCGCCGCCCTCGCTCTCGGCGTTGTGGAAGGTCGTCCCCCCGATGCTGATGCTGGGCGGGCCGAAGTAGGTCCGGTCGAGGGAGACCCCCTGGGACAGGGCGGCCAGCAGGGTGAACACCTTGAAGCTCGACCCCGGCGGCATGCCCGTCCCGCCGCCGGTGATGGTCTGGCCGTCCCAGCAGCTCGCCGTCACGACGATCTGCCAGTTGGGGTTGGAGGGCTCGGCCGGGCAGCCGCCCAGAGCCAGGTTCACCTGGGACTCGGCGTAGTCGCGCCCGCCCACCAGGGCCTTCACGTAGCCGCTGGCCGGCTCGAGAGAGACCAGCGCCATGTCGATGGGCAGCGCAGTGGTGCCGAGGCCCCGGCCGACCGACGCCTCCGCCTGGGCCTCGTCGGCGGGGTCGAGGGTGGACTGGATGCGCAGGCCCCCGCCGTAGAGCTCGTCGGGGCCGAGGCGCGCCACCAGGTAACGCCGGAGGTAGTCGATGAAGTAGGGGTAGCGGGACTGCTGCTCCTCCTGGGGCGGGTACACCGCCGTCACCGGCACCCCGGCCTTGACGTTGTTGGCGAGCGTGAGGCGCTCGGCCATGGCCTCGGTGTACTGGGCCTGGTCGATGAACCGGTAGCGCAGCATCAGGCCCAGCACCTCCTCCCGCCTCGTTTCGGCCACGTCGAGGTTGACCAGCGGGTCGTAGTAGCTGGGGGCGGGGAGGACCCCGGCCAGCAGGGCGGCCTGGGAGATGTCGAGCTGCTTGACCGGGGTGCGGAAGTAGGTGAGGGCGGCGGCGCCGGCGCCGTAGGAGCCCTCGCCGAAGTAGGAGTTGGACAGGTAGAGGTAGAGGATCTCCTGCTTGGACATCACCCGGCTGAGGTCGGTGGCCAGGATCGCCTCGTGGACCTTGCGCAGCAGCGTCCGCTTGCCCGACGTGTAGGCGTTCTTGACGTACTGCTGGGTGATGGTGGACCCGCCGCGCACGATGCCGCCGTGGACCACGTCGTCGTAAAGGGCGCCGAGCATGTTCTTAATCGACACGCCGCCCTCGTGGTAGAAGTTGTGGTCCTCGGAGGCGATGACCGCGTTCTTGAGCGCCTCGGGGATGTCGGCCGGGTTCACCGGCACGTCGCGGCCCGAGGCCCGGAACTGGGCGATCACGTTGCCCTGGTCGTCGTAGACCACGCTGGGGTCGGTGAGCAGGGTGGTCTTGGGCTGAGGGACGTTGGCCGGCAGGGGCAGGAAGATGAAGCTGGCCATGATGGTCCCGCCGCACAGGAGGGGAACCCCGACGGCGAGGATGACCGCCGCCCACAGCACCCGGCCCATCTGGCGCAGTGAGCGCAGCACCTGGCTCACGAGGCCGGGGCGCGATCGGGACGGCGCTGCCATCAGGACCGGCCGCTCGGCGCCAGGCTGGACGGTTCCACGGCGCAAAGATTGGCACGGCGGGACCGCGGCCCTGGAGTCAGGGGCAAGATGACCGGGTGCGCCGCCTCGTCGCCCCTTCGGAATGGGTATCGGCCTGGGTAGTGGCTGTGGCGGTCCTGTGCGCCTGCGGGGTGCCCACCCAGCCCCGTCCGGTCGCCATCGCCCGGGGGGAGCTGCCCCTGGGACTCCTGTCGCCCTCCACCACCTCGACAACCCTGGGTGGGCCCCGCAGCTCGGTGGCGTCCGTCGAGGTCTTCTTCGTGTCCGGCGACCACCTGGTGCCGGTGGTGCGCAGCATCCCCCGCCCCCCCAGCCTCGACAACGCCCTGGGCGCCCTGCTGGCCGGACCGAGCCTGACCGAGTCGGCCCAGGGCATCAGGAGCGCCATCAGCCAGGACACCATCGTGCTGTCCACCCGTCTCGACCGGGGCCAGGCGGTCATCAACCTGTCCGAGGCCTTCGCAGGGGTAGAGGGGCTGGACCAGATCCTCGCCGTCGGTCAGCTGGTCTTCACCGCCACCGGCCTGCCCGACGTGGCAGCGGTGCTGTTCGACCTGAACGGTCAGCCGGTGGCGGTGCCTTCGGCCGACGGGAGCCTGGTCACCGCCCCGGTGACCAGGGCCGACTTCGCCCCCCTGCTGTCCAGCTCGAACCTCTGAGCTCAGCCGGCCCCGCAGACCGGGCACGGCCCGGTGTGCACCTCGGAGCGGAGCAGCTCGGTGCCGGCCTGGTCCAGGACCACCTCGAGGGTGCCGGCATGGCGGTCGACAGTCATCCCCACGTACGGCCTCCACTCGGCGCTGTGGCTGGCGATGGAAAGGCCCCGGGGCAGGCGGGCGAAACGGCGCCGGCCGGTGTCGAAGGCCCAGGTGGTGGTGCAGGACTCGACCAGTACCAGCTCCTCGCCCCCGCCGGTGGGCGGGCGCGCCGGGCCGGCGTCCGGGCGGGACGCGGCCGAGGTGGGCGGCCGTTTGGTTTCGGACTGAGTCATGGGGGACCTCGGGGGAATCCTGGCAGACGGATTGGCCAGGGGAAGAGCGATATTCCCGGCATTTGGCAGTTCAAACCGGCGGCCCGGTCCCGCGCCCCCCTCCGGTTGAGTCACCATTCGCGGGTGGCCCAGCGCATCCTGATCGTGGAGGACGACGAGCGCATCCGGGCGTCGACCCGCCTGGCCCTCGAGGACGAGGGCTACGAGGTCGAGGAGGCCCCCACGGCCGAGTCCGCCCTGGCCGGCTTCGACGGGCGGCCCCCGGACGTGGTGATCATCGACCTGATGCTGCCGGGCATGGACGGCTTCGAGTGCTGCCGGACCATCCGGCGCACCAGCGGCGTGCCCATCGTCATGGTCACCGCCCGGGCCGACACCCACGACGTGGTCGCCGGGCTGGAGGCGGGGGCGGACGACTACGTCACCAAGCCGTTCGTCGTCAAGGAGCTGGCCGCCCGGATCCGCGCCCTGCTGCGCCGCACCCGCACCCCCGAGGTGGCGGCGCAGGTGCTGAGCTTCGGCGAGCTGGAGATCGTCCCGGCCGCCGGCGAGGTGCGCAAGGGTGGCGAGGGCCTCCACCTCACCCGCACCGAGTTCCGCCTCCTCTGCGAGCTGGCGACCAACCCGGGCCTGGTGCTGTCGCGCGAGCAGCTGCTCGAGCGGGTGTGGGGCTACGACTACTTCGGCGACAGCCGTCTGGTCGACGTGCACGTGCGCCGGCTGCGCACCAAGGTCGAGGACGACCCAGCTTCGCCTACGCGCATAGTCACCGTGCGGGGCCTGGGCTACAAGCTGGCCCCGTGAAGGCGGCGCCGCTACTGCACCGGCTGGGGTACCGCCGGCGGCGGGGCCTGCGCTTCCGCATCACCACCAGCTTCGCCCTGGGCGCCCTCGGCGTCGCCCTCACCCTCTCCCTCATCACCTACGGCCTGACCCGGCGCTCGGTGCTCAACGCCCGCCAGACCGCCGCCGTGCACCAGACGCTGGCCAACGCCTCGGCGGTGCGCAACGCCCTGCGCTCCTCCAGCCTCGACGTGCCCGAGCTGTTGAGCTCGCTTGAGACGCCTTCGGGATCCAACTCCCTGCTGTTCCACCACGGCTGGTTCGCCACCAGCTTCGCCGTTGGCCAGGAGGCGATTCCGGGCCCGACCAGGAGGGCGGTGGCGGGGGGCAGGCCGGTCACCCAGAACTACTCCTACCGGGGCCATCCCGAGCTGGTGGTGGGGGTGCCGCTGCCGTCGGTGCAGGCCCAGTACTACGAGCTGTTCGACCTGTCCGACGTGCGCCGCACCCTCGACGCCCTGGCCATCTCGCTGGCCGCCGCCTCGGTGGCGACCACCCTGGTCGGCCTGGCCGTCGGACGCTGGGCCAGCCGCCGGGTGCTGGCGCCCCTGACCGAGACGGCCCGGGCCGCCGCAGCCATCGCCGGCGGCCAGCTCGACACCAGGCTTGAGGCGGGCCAGGACGTGGATCTCACCGAGCTGGCCACCTCGTTCAACTCCATGGTCACCGCCCTGCAGCAGCGCATCCAGCGCGACGCCCGCTTCGCCTCCGACGTGAGCCACGAGCTGCGCTCGCCCCTGACCACCCTGTCGGCGGCGGTCGAGGTGCTCGAGCGCCGCCGCGATGAGCTGCCCGAGCGCTCGGTGCGGGCGCTGGATCTCCTCTCCGAGGAGGTCCGCCGCTTCGGCCAGCTGGTGGAGGACCTGCTTGAGGTGTCCCGCTTCGACGCCGGCTCGAACGACCTGTCGCTCGAGGAGGTGAGCCCGGCCGAGCTGGTGCGCCAGGCCATCGGCGTGCTGCGGGCCGACCAGGTGGCGGTGGAGGTGGCGCCCGGTGCCGAGGACATCCGCATCCGGGCCGACAAGCGCCGGCTGGAGCGGGTGCTGGCCAACCTGCTCGACAACGCCGACGCCCACGGCGGCGGGGCGGTCAGGGTGGCGGTGGAGCCGGGGCCGGCCGGGGGGGTGGTCATCGCCGTGGACGACGCCGGACCGGGCGTGCCCGTCGAGGCCCGCGAGGCGGTCTTCGAGCGCTTCGCCCGCGGCCCGGCAGCGGGCGACCGCAGCCGCTGGCAGGGGGTGGGCCTGGGGCTCTCGCTGGTGGCCGAGCACGTGCGCCTGCACCGGGGCTCGGTCGGGGTGGAGGACAGCCCCGAGGGTGGCGCCCGCTTCAGCGTCGAGCTGCCGGCCGACCCTGACGAGGCGGCCGTGCCCCTCGGCCCCCGGGCGGGAAGGCGGCGGGCCCGGGCCCGGGCCGGATAGCCCGGCGGACGGCGAGCGGGGAGGGTCAGGACGACGGGGGCGCCGAGGCCTGCCTCGGGGACTCGGCGAAAGATCCCCGAGGCAGTCGCCCCCCGGACCTGGTGCGGCGGCACCTGATGTCCGGGCCTCGGTCAACGACGCAGTTACCGGCTGGCTGGCGCAGTCCCTGCGACGACTCCCCCATATTCGTCGGCGCGTACGAAATAACTGCGCCGATCATGTTCCGGTTTCATGACAATTCGTGGGCGGGGCCGAACCGGGGGCGCGCCCAGGCCGTCCTGGGTGGCGGGGGACTCGGATCGGACGCGTGTCCGGGTCGGTCAGCCGACCCGGGCCCAGATGTCGTTGCAGGACTCACAGACGTCCTCGGGGACGACCCCGGCCCGCATGAGCAGGGCGAAGATCTTGCAGCCCAGGCAGTAGGCGAACACCGACTCGAGCACCGCCGCCACCACGAGGAGCCCGAGGACGACGTAGGCCGCTCCCCGCAGGCCGAAGCCCAGGGCCAGGACGGCGGCCAGGGTGGACATGGCGGTGCCCATGGCCTGGGCGAAGCGCTTGGGGGGCCCGGGGACGGGCTTGGCCGGCGCCGGCACCCGGGGGGTGATCACCCTGGTGACCAGCTGGCCCAGGGGGCTCAGCGACGGTCCGGTGAGCACCCGGGCCCAGAACCCGTAGGCGATGACGGCGGTCATCCACGGCAGGTCGAAGACGATGGTGGCCAGCGCCATGATCACCACCCCGCCGGCGACCAGGCGGGCCGACACCTCGTTGACCGGGTTCGGGAACGAGAACAGCCGGCGCAGGGCGGAGTCGGCCCGGCCGGGTTGAGCGGTGGTGACGGTCGCCATGGTTGAAGCCTCCTCGGCCGGCGTCCCAGCATTGAAAGCCGACCTGCTGGGTCAACATTACCCGGGCCCGAACAATTCCGTCTCGTCGATGGCGGGGTGGCTCAGCTGAGGATGTTGACCGCTCTGGCGGCGACGATGGCGACGGTCAGGAGCGACACCAGCGACTCCACCGCCATGAGCACCTTGCTCCACGGGCTGAGCGGCATGGTGTCGGTGGGGCTGAAGGCGGTGGCGTTGGTGAGCGAGACGTACATGTAGTCGATGAAGCCCGGCCGCCACCCGGGGCGGGCGACCGCAGGGGTGGTCATCTGGGGGAACTGGAAGTCGGGGGGGATGTCCTCGCCCCGGTAGCGGGCGGCCGGGCCGCCCCGGTCCAGCTCCCAGTACCACAGGCCGAACACGATCACGTTGGTCAGCCAGATGGAGATGGCCGAATAGAACAGAGCCACCCCGCTGTGGGTGTGGCCCTTCAGCAGCTGCTGGCACAGCAGGCCGAGCGAGGCGATGTTGGCGACGTTGATGAGGACGATGATCGCCACCGACGCCGCCCGCATCCACGGCTCCTCGGCGCTGTGGCGGTAAGGGGATGCCAGCAGGAGGGGGACGAGCAGGAGCGCCTCGAACACGGGCAGCACCCACGAGGGCCCGACAATCAGCCGGCCGGGCAGGGTCACGTAGAGGGCCAGTGCGGTCACCACGGCCAGGGCCGAGGGCCACCGCGGGTCGCGCAGGGCTCGGGGAGGGGCCGCCACGCCGGCCAGCTTCGCGCCCGTAACGTTGCCCCGGTGCCCGCCGTACCGGCCGCCGGCCGCCCGCCGTCGATCGACGCCCTGGCCCGGTCGCTGGCTGACATCCCCCTCCCCCACGCCCTGCTGGTGGACGCCGCCCGCCAGGCGGTGGCCGCCGGCGAGCCGCAGTCGGCCCGCCGGCGGGCCGAGGAGATCGCCCTGGCCCTGCTGGGACCGGTCATCAACGCCACCGGGGTCCTGCTTCACACCAACCTGGGCCGCGCCCCCCTCGGCCCCCTGGCGGGACGGGCGGGGCCGGCGCCCGACGGGGTGCCCACCGGCTCCGACGGCGCCGCCGGCCCCGTCCGCTACGCCAACCTCGAGCTCGACCTGGGCACCGGCCGGCGGGGCTCCCGCCAGTCCCACGCCGCCTCCCTGCTGGCCCGGCTGTGCGGAGCCGAGTCCGCCCTGGTGGTCAACAACGGGGCCGCCGCCGTCCTCTTGGTCCTGACCGCCCTGGCCAGGGGCGGCCGGGTCGTGGTCAGCCGGGGCGAGCTGGTCGAGATCGGGGGCGGGTTCCGCATCCCCGAGGTCATGGCCGCCTCGGGGGCCGACCTGGTCGAGGTGGGCACAACCAACCGGACCAGGCTGGCCGACTACGAGGCCGCCCTCGACCAGCGCACCGCCCTGGTGCTCAAGGTCCACCAGTCCAACTACCGGGTAGTGGGCTTCACCGAGGCGGTGGGGGTGGCCGAGCTGGCGGGGCTGGGCCCGCCGGTCGTCTTCGACATCGGCTCGGGCCTGCTCGACGCCGAGGTCCCCTGGCTGCCTGGCGGGCCCCCGTCGTGGCTGGCCGGCGAGCCGGCCGCCCGCCAGGCCCTGGAGGCGGGGGCGGCGCTGGTGACCTTCTCGGGCGACAAGCTGCTTGGCGGGCCCCAGGCCGGGGTCGTCGCCGGGCGGGCCGACCTGGTGGCGGCCTGCGCCCGCCACCCCCTCTACCGGGCCCTGCGGCCGGGGGGCCTGGTGCTGGCCGGCCTGCAGGAGACGGCTCTGGCCTACTTGCGGCGGGACGCAGGGCGGACCGTCCCGTTCTGGTGCATGGCCTCGGCCCCGGTGGAGGCGCTGTGGTCGAGGGCGGAGGCGGTGGCCAAAGCGGCCGGGGGCGGCGCCACCGTCGTGGCCAGCCAGGCCGTCGCCGGGGGCGGGTCGGTGCCCGGCCTCGGCATTCCCTCCGCCGCCGTGGCGCTGGCCGGCGACCACACCGGCCGCCTGCGCCTCCACCGCCCCCCGGTGGTCGCCCGTCTGGCCGAGGGCCGGACCCTGGCCGACCTGCGCACGGTGGACCCGGCCGACGACGAGGTGCTGGCCGAGGCCCTCGCCGGGCCCGCCTGAGCACCGGGGACGCCAGCGTGCACGTCGTCGCCACCGCCGGCCACGTCGACCACGGCAAGTCGACCCTGGTCCTGGCCCTGACGGGCATGGACCCGGACCGCTTCGCCGAGGAGAAGGCCAGGGGCCTCACCATCGACCTGGGCTTCGCCTGGACGACCCTGCCCTCGGGCGCCGGGGTGGCCCTGGTCGACGTGCCCGGCCACGTCCGGTTCATCAAGAACATGCTGGCCGGGGTGGGGGCGGTGGACGCCTGTCTGTTCGTGGTGGCCGCCACCGAGGGCTGGAAGCCCCAGTCCGAGGAGCACCTGCGCATCCTCGAGCTACTGGGGGTGACCCACGGCCTGGTCGTTTTGACCAAGGTCGGCCTGGTCGACGAGGACTGGGAGGCCATCGCCCGCCTCGAGGTGGCCGAGCACCTGGCCGGCACCTTCCTGGCCGGCGCCGAGGTCGTCGCCGTCGACGCCCCCACCGGCCGCGGCCTCGACGAGCTCCGGGCCGGCCTCGACCGGCTGCTGGCGGCCACCCCAACCGCCGCCGATCGGGGCCGTCCCCGGCTGTGGGTTGACCGGGCCTTCGCCGCCCGGGGCTCGGGCACGGTCGTCACCGGCACCCTGGCCGGGGGGCGCCTGGCCACCGACGACGAGGTGGTGCTGGTGCCCGGCGGTCCCCGCCACCCGGTGCGCATCCGGGCCCTGCAGTCCCACCAGCGGGCCGTCCCCGAGCTGGGGCCGGGCCATCGC
This sequence comes from Acidimicrobiales bacterium, assembly GCA_035653595.1. GTDB lineage: Bacteria > Actinomycetota > Acidimicrobiia > Acidimicrobiales > JAJPHE01 > DASRBO01. Next base: position 43,753 of record DASRBO010000088.1, read on the forward strand.
TGCGCCCTCAACCTGGTGGGCGTCCACCACGGGTCCGTGAGCCGGGGCCAGGCCCTGGTCCGGGCCGACCAGTGGGCCCCGACCAGGACCTTTGACGCCTCGCTGACCGTGCTGGCCGGCCTCGGCCACGACCTGAGCCGCCGCGGCTCCTACCACGCCTACCTGGGCTCGGGGGAGCACGCCGTGCGAATCCGCCTCCTCGACCGGGCCGCCCTGGGGCCGGGCACCACCGGGCTGGTCCGCATCCACCTCCCCGTCCCCCTCCCCCTGCTGCCTGGCGACCGCTACGTCCTGCGGGAGTCGGGCCGCTCCGAAACGGTCGGCGGCGGCGAGGTCCTGGACGTCGACCCGGTCCTGCCCGCCGCCAGGGCCAGGCCCGACCGCTCGGTGGAGCGGGTGGTGGCCGAGCGGGGCTGGGTGGAGGCCGACCTCCTCGAGCGCCTGACCGGGCAGCGCCGGCCGCCCGACGTCGGAGGCCGCTGGGTGGTGGACCCCGCCGCCCTGGCCGAGGCCCGCCGGCGGCTGTCCGAGGCGGTCGCCAGCGCCTCCGACGCCGGGCTGCCCGTGGCCTTGCTGTCCGAGCGAGACCGGGCCCTGCTGGACGGGCTCGAGGGGGTCGAGGTGCGTGACGGCGTGGCCCGGCCAGCCGGCCACCGGAGCGACGAGGCCCTGGCCGGGCACCCGTGGCTGGACGGGCTGGAGGCCTCCCCCTTCCAGCCCCCTCCCCCCGACGGGGTGGACCGGGCCCAGGTCCGGGCCCTGGTCAGGGCCGGGCTGGTGGTCGAATGCGACGGGGTCCACTTCGCCGCCGGGGCGGTGCAGGAGGCCATCGCCCGCATCGCCGGCCTTCTCCGGCTGGCCCCCGAAGGGGTGACGGTCGGCGCCGTGCGGGACGAGCTGGGCACCAGCCGCAAGTTCCTCCTGCCGCTGCTCGGCTACCTCGACGCCAACGGCTTCACCCGGAGGCGGGGGGACCTGCGCATCGCCGGCCCCCGGCTGCCGGTCGGGCCGGGGGCCTGAGGCCCGGGCGGCTCAGCCCGCTTCGCGGGCCAGAAGGCTCTTGCGCTCCAGCTCGTTGAGGCCGCCCCAGATGCCGTGGGGCTCGCGGATGCGCAGGGCGTACTCGAGGCAGGGCTTGACCACCGGGCAGGACGAGCAGATGGCCTTGGCCCGGTTCTCGCGGTCGGCCCGCTCGTCCTTGCGCTCGAAGTACGACGGAGGAAAGAACACCGCGGCCTGGGGCCCCCTACAGGCCCCCTTGAGCTGCCACGCCTCCTGCACTCGCTGCACCTTCACTGGCTCCCCCTCCGCCCTTCTCGGGCCGACCCTACAGCGGCCCTCTGGTGGTTACAAGAGTCAATTGCGGCATCTCACCCCCCCTGACCAGCACTTTTGGCCGGGGGTCGGGAAACCGGGCCCGCCAGGAGGGGTCATTATCCGACCGGTGGGTAACGTGCTGATCGGGATGGACCCTGCCGCTTTCTGTCAGCAGTCGCGCGTCCTGATCGTGGCCGGCAAGGGCGGGGTCGGGAAGACCACCGTCACCGCCGCCGTGGCCCTCATGGCCGCCCGGGCGGGTCTGTCGACCCTGATCGTGGAGATCGAGGGCAAGAGCGGCCTGCCGACCATCTTCGGCCGGCCCGACACCCTGAGCTACCAGGAAGCCACCATGGTCCCCCGGGCCGGCGACCACGCCGATGTGCGGGCCCGGACCCTGACCCCCGACGACGCCCTCATCGACTACCTGGTCGACCACGGCCTCAAGCGGGTGTCCAAGCGCCTGGTGAACTCGGGCGCCCTCGACGTGGTGGCCACGGCCGTCCCGGGCCTGCGGGACATCCTCGTACTGGGCAAGGTGAAGTCGCTGGAGAAGTCCTCCGCCGCCGACCTGATCGTGCTCGACGCCCCCGCCGCCG
>DASRBO010000089.1:0-7950 GCA_035653595.1 Acidimicrobiales bacterium
TTCCGGTAGTGGCCGATCGGGGCCGCTCACTACGCTCTGAGCCTTGCCCGACCTTCCTCCCGTCCACGCACGCGCCCTGACCAAGCGCTTCGGCACCTTCGTGGCCGTCGACGGGGTCGATTTCGACGTCACGCCCGGCGAGGCCTTCGGCTTCCTCGGGCCCAACGGCGCCGGCAAGACCTCGACCATGCGGATGATCGCCTGCATGTCGCCGGCGACCTCGGGCGTGCTGAGGGTGCTGGGGATGGATCCGGCGACCGAAGGTCCGCGCATCCGGTCCCGCATCGGCCTGGTGCCCCAGGACGACACCCTCGATCTCGAGATGACCGTGCTCGACAACCTGCTCGTCTACGGTCGCTACTTCGACCTGCCCCGCAAGGTGATCCGCCAGCGGGCCGAGCGCCTCCTCGAGTTCGCCCAGCTGGCCGACCGGGCCAACGACAAGGTGGATCCCCTCTCCGGCGGCCTGCGCCGCCGGCTCACCATCGCCCGCTCCCTCATCAGCGAGCCCGAGCTGCTGCTGCTGGACGAGCCGACCACCGGGCTCGATCCCCAGGCCCGCCACCTGCTGTGGGACCGGCTGTACCGGCTGAAGCAGCAGGGTGTCACCCTGGTGCTCACCACCCACTACATGGACGAGGCCGAGCAGCTCTGTGACCGCCTGGTGATCATGGACGAGGGGCGCATCGCCGCCGAGGGGTCGCCGCGGGACCTCATCGCCCGGTACTCCACCCGCGAGGTCCTCGAGCTGCGGTTCAACACCGACGACCACGGCGCCTTGGTGGAGAAGCTGGCGGCGGTGGGGGAGCGCATCGAGGGCCTGCCCGACCGCGTCCTCGTCTACACCGCGCACGGCGAGCGCGCCCTCGAGCAGGTGGAGTCGATGGGGCTGGTGCCTCTCGCCAGCCTGGTGCGGCGCAGCACGCTCGAGGACGTGTTCCTGCGCCTGACCGGTCGGAGCCTGGCGGACTGACGTGACCGTCCACTCCACCCTGCGGGCCTACGGCTACTGGAGCCACCAGTACCGGCGCATCTGGCGGGCCTCGATCGCCTCCGGCTTCCTCAACCCGGCCCTCTTCCTCGCCGCCATGGGACTGGGGCTCGGTTCGCTGGTCAACCGCCACGGCGCCTCGGTCGGACGTCTGGGCGGGGTGAGCTACCTGGTGTTCCTTGCCCCCGGGCTCATGGCGGCCAGCGCCATGCAGATGGCGTCGCTGGAGGCGATGTTCCCGGTCATGGGCGGCTTCAAGTGGATCCGGACCTATCACGCCATGCAGGCCAGCCCGCTGGAGGTCCCCGACATCCTCTACGGCCACCTGCTGTGGATGGCCACCCGGGTGAGCTTCGTGAGCACGATCTTCCTGGGCGTGATGGCGGCCTTCGGCGCCGTGCACAGCCCCGAGGTGGTGCTGGCGGTGCCGGCGGCGGCCCTGACCGGCATGGCGTTCGCCGCCCCGGTGGCGGCCTTCACCGCCACCCGCGAGTCGGACCAGCCCCTGATCGGGCTCTTCCGCTTCGTGGTCATCCCCATGTTCCTCTTCTCGGGGACCTTCTTCCCGATCTCCCAGCTGCCTGCCGCGGTCAGGCCCCTGGCCTGGGTGACCCCCCTCTGGCACGGAGTGTCGCTGTGCCGTGCCCTCTCGCTAGGCAACGCCTCGGTGCTGGCGTCCTTCGGACATGTCGCCTACCTGCTCGGCGTCACCGTGATGGGCCTGGCCCTCGGGCGACGCAGCTATGCGCGGAGGCTGGCCCCGTGACGGCGGTGCGGGAGGCCGCCGGCGGCGCCGTCGGCGCCCTCCGGCTGACCCCTCCGTGGCTGATAGGCAGCCGGCGGGCGCTGCGGCTGGTCGAGCGCAACGCCTGGGTCTACCGCCGCCTGTGGGTCATGTTCGTGTCCGGTCTGTTCGAGCCGCTGTTCTACCTGCTCTCGGTGTCGGTCGGCCTGGGCAAGCTGGCCGGTCCGGTGTCCGGGCCCGGCGGCCGGCTGATCAGCTACACCGCCTTCGTGGCTCCCGCCCTCATGGCTACGTCGATGATGAACGGCACGGTGATGGACGCCACCTTCGGGGTGTTCTTCAAGCTCAAGTTCGCCAAGGTCTACGACGCCGTCCTGGCCACCCCGCTCAACAGCGGTGACGTGGCCCTGGGGGAGATCGTGTGGGCGGTGATCCGGGGCACCGCCTACTCGGTGGTGTTCCTGATCGTGATGGCGGCCATGGGCCTGGTGCAGTCCCCATGGGCCCTGCTCATGCTGCCGGCGGCGGTCGCGCTCGGGTTCGCCTTCGCCGCCGTCGGCATGGCCTGCACCACGTTCATGCGCAGCTGGCAGGACTTCGACTTCGTGACCATGGCCCTCATGCCGATGTTCCTGTTCTCGGCCACCTTCTACCCACTCTCCACCTACCCCGGCGCCTTGCGCACGGTGGTGCGCCTGATCCCGCTTTACCAGGGGGTCGCCCTCCTGCGCGGCTTCGACCTCGGCATCCTCGACTGGGCCATGGTCGGCCACCTCGCCTACCTGGCCGCCATGGCCGCCGTCGGCCTGACCGTGGCCGCCCGCCGGCTGGGCCGGTTGATCCTGCAGTAGGGCGGGGCTTCAGGCGGCCATCACCGCCCGCTCGGCCAGCCCGAGCGGGAGGGAGCCGGTGGCGGCGATGGCGTCGTTGAACCGGCGGGCGTCGCCCTTGCCCTCGGACAGGAAGCGGTCGCGGATGCGCTCCAGCTCGAGGGCCCCGGTCAGATAGGAGGGGGCCTGGGTCGGCCAGGCGCAGTAGCGCGCCACCTCGGCCCGGGCGGTGGCCTCGGTCAGGCCGGTGTGGGTGGTCATGTGGGCCACGGCCGCGTCGAAGTCCATCGCCCCCGTGTGCAGCGCCGTGTCCACGACTATGCGGGCGGCGCGGAAGATGCGGGCCTCCAGATGGCAGAGCATCTCGCCCGGGTCGGAGAAGAACCCGGCCTCGGCCATGACCTTCTCGGCGAAGAGGGCCCACCCCTCCACGAAGTAGGTGCTGCGCAGGATGCGGCGGACGGGCGGGGCGTGCAGCTGGGACCACACCAGGTGCCAGTGGTGGCCGGGGTAGGCCTCGTGGGCGGAGATGGTCGGCATGGCCGGATAGCTGTTCGTCGCCATGCGCTGGGCCAGCTCGCCGGCGCCGGTGCCCTCGGGCGGGTAGGGCACGAAGAAGTGTCCGGAGCGGGACGGCTTGAAGGCGGGAGGGGCCGAGTACGACGCCACCGCCAGCACCGGGCGCTGGAACGGCGGCGACGGGTCGACCGAGCACGACTCGCCCTCGGGCAGGGTCACCAGGCCGGTGTCGACCAGGAAGGCGCGACAGCGCGCCGTGGCCCGGGTGTAGCCCTCCAGCATCTCCTCCGGGGTGGCGGGGTGGTCGCGGTTCAGCTCCTCGAGGGCGTCCCGCCACGACCCATGACCCATCCGGCCGGCCAGCTCGGTCATGGCCGCGTCGAGCTCCGCCCAGGCCTGCGCCCCGCGCCGGCCGAGCTCGTCGGCGCCGTAGCCGAGCTGCTCTCGCTGGGTCAGCAGGGCGCTGTAGCGCTGCTCGCCGATGGCGAAGCCGCCCCGGGGCTGGAGGGACTCGAGGTGGGAGGCCAGCTCCTCGAGGGCGCCGGCCGCTTCGGCGCCGGCCTCGGCCAGACGGGAGCGGGCGCCCTGATCGGCCACCTCCGCCGGCAGCAGGTCGCGGAAGTAGCGGGCACCGGCCCGGCACTGGCCGACGCCGCGCTGGACCATGACATCGCTCATCAACTCGGCCGAGAGCTGGCGCCGTGCGGCCCCCACCGCCGAGGGCACCTCGGCCAGCCGGGCGACGGCGCAGCGCACCAGCTCCGGTTCCGGCAGCAGCCGCTGGAGGAACAGGTTGAAGACCCCGGACAGGCAGGGCCCCAGGTACTCCGCCGGGTCCCGCCGGAAGCCCTCCCAGTCGCCCATCACCAGCCGGCCCCGCAGGATGGCGACGACGAGGTCGCGGTCGACCTCGTCCTGGGGGTCGGTCAGGCGGTCCATCTCCTGGAAGCGGTCGATCCACTTCCCCGCCGAGGTCGTGCGGCGCTTGAAGTCAACCTCGTTGAACGAGCCCAGGCGATCGTCGTAGCCGTCCATGCCCAGGGTGCTGGCCATGACCGGGAACTCCTCCATCTCCTCGGATATCCACTCCTGGACGAGGGACTCGAGTCGGTCATCGGCGGCCATCGCCGGAAACTACCGTGGCCGGATGGTCGAGGTCCTGGACGAGTCAGCTGTGGCCGCCGGCCTCGCCGGCCTGGCGTGGGAGCGGGACGGCGACGAGATCGTCAAGACGGTCGGGCGCAAGGACTTCGCCGAGGCCATGGTGCTGGTCAACCAGGTGGCGGAGCTGGCCGAGGCGGCCGACCACCATCCGGACATCGCCATCTCGTGGAACAAGGTCACCCTGCGCCTGAGCACCCACTCCGCCGGCGGCATAACGGCCAAGGACCTGGAGCTGGCCGAGCGCATCGACCGCCTCGGTTGACGCCTCGCCGTCGAGACGGCTCGAGGCGGGCGCCCCTGCCGTACCGGCCCGCCGCCGAGGCGGGCGGGATCCCCAACGTGATGGCCGACGGGGCGCCCCTGGCGTCGACCGTGCTCTGCCTCTCCCACTGGCCGGTGAGCCCGACCCCTCCCGCCCTGGCCCACGACCTGTCGGCCGGCAGCGCCTTCCGCTACCTGCGCTCCCGCCGGCGCTGGCCGCCGGCCGAGTGCGTTACCACCGACCACTACGACCAGGACGGGCTGGTGACCGCCTTCGCCCTCAGCCGCCCGGCCGAGGCCCTGGCCCGCGAGGACCGGCTGGTGGCGGTGGCGGCCGCCGGCGACTTCGCCGTGGCCCCCTCGCCCGCCCCTGCCCGGGTGGCCTTCGCCCTGGCCAGCCTGGGCCAGCAGGGCGACGGCGCCGGGGCCAGCCCTCTCGACGGCAGCATCCACCTCCGGGCCCTCGAGGTGCTCGCCGAATGGGTCGACGAGCCCGAGCGGTGCCGGACCCGGTGGGAGGAGGAGGAGGCCTTCGTCGACGGGAGCGAGGCCGCCCTCAGCTCCGGTCGCCTGGCCCTGGCCGAGCGGCCCGAGCTCGACCTCGCCGTGCTGAGCTCGTCCGGGGCCGACTGGCCCTGGCGCCAGCACTGGGAGTTCACCCACCGGGCCGAGGGCCCCGTGCACCCGGTGGCCCTCCACCGGCGCACGGAGCGCAGCCGGGTTATCTGTCTCACCCCGCCCCGTTACGAGCTGCGCTTCCGCTACGAGGGCTGGGTCCGCCTGGCCTCCCGCCGGGTGGCGCCCCGCCTCGACCTCGAGCCGCTGGCCGACGAGCTGACCTCACTGGAGCCGGGCCCGATCCGGTGGGCCTTCAACGGAGCCTCCGCCCTGGTGGCCAGGCTGGGGCCGGTCGGAGGCGGCAGCGATCTGGGCCCGCAGGCGGTGCTCGACGCCGTGACCAGGGCCCTGGGCACGGCCTCCCCGGGCTGGGACCCCTACCGCCCCGGCGGCCGGGCCCGCACCGGGGCAGGTGGCTGAGTCGCCGGTCAGCCCGGTTCGGCCTGGGGCGGGACGAAGCGGGCCAGCTGGCGGCTCATGGCGACCAGGCGACCCTGCTCGTCCCACAGCTCGCCGTCCTCGTCGACGTAGCCGCCGATCAGGAAGCGGGAGCGGAACAGGGCCAGGTGCCAGCCGTCCCCCGGCGGGTTGCGCCAGTGCACGGTCAGCTCGATGGTCGGCGCCCCGCCGCCGAGGAAGGTCGAGAACATCGGCGGGGGCCAGCTGTCCATGAACAGGGGGACGGCCAGGTCGTCGAGGGGGCGGCCGTCGACCAGCCTGGTCCATCCGCCGGTGCGGGCCGGTCCGGGGGCGGTGCGCATGAACATCAGCTCGTCGGCGGAGGAGATGCGGGTCCTGAACCGGTCGCGGAAGGTCATGCCCGGGACGGTGGGCCCCTTGGCGCTGATGCAGTCGGCGGGGCGCGGGTATTCGGGCGCCTCGCCCTGCAGGCTCTCCGGCTCCCCCGAGCGGCGCCGGCCGGTGGTGGCCAGGGCCACTGCCACCGGGCGCTCCTGGGACAGGGTCGCCCGGAAGGTGGCGTGGGACCGCCCTGTGCGCACCGACTCGACCGCCACCGTCGCCGGCCCGGGCACCGGGCGCTCTACGTAGTGCACCGTCATGGTGAGGGGGTGCTCGAAAGGGGACTCGGCCATGACCGCCCGGCACACGATGGCTGCGATGTAGCCGCCGTTGGGGCCGGCCCCGATGCTCCAGCGGGGTGTGATCTCCGCCCGCCAGGCCCCGGCCCCGGCCGGCGCGATGGCGGTGTCGGTGTCGAACTCGGAGCCGTCGGCGGGCGAGGCGGCGGCGGCCATGGCGGCTCACCGTAGTCAGGGCCGGCCTGGACCCGGCGCCGGGGGGCCCAGGTAGCCTCCAGCGCCATGACCGCCACCGACACCGCCCCGAGGACCGACGAAGAGGTGCGCACCGAGGTGCGCCAGTGGCTGCGGGCCAACCTGCCGGCGGCGTGGGTCGAGGCCGTCGACGCCGGCGACGACGCCGCCCTCAACAAGGTCCGGCCCCAGCTCGACTTCAACCAGTGGTGCGCCAAGCTTGGCGAGGCCGGCTGGGCCACCCCCACCTGGCCCAGGCAGTACGGAGGGGCTGGGCTCGAGCCCGGGCAGGCCCGCATCGTCAACGACGAGCTCAACCACTACAAGGTCCCCCGGTCCTTCAACGTCATCGGCATCGGGATGGGCGGCCCGACGATCATGCAGTGGGGCAGCGAGGAGCTGAAGCAGCGCTACCTCCCCCCGATGGCCCAGCACCGCGAGATCTGGTGCCAGCTGTTCTCCGAGCCGGGGGCGGGCTCCGACGTGGCCGGCCTGTCGACCAGGGCGGTTCGCGACGGCGACGAGTGGGTGGTGAACGGGCAGAAGGTGTGGACCACCCTGGCCCACATGGCGTCGTTCGGGATGCTGGTCGCCCGCACCGACCCCGACGCCCCCAAGCACAAGGGCATGACCTACTTCATCGTCGACATGCACGCTCCGGGGGTGGAGGTGCGGCCGCTGAAGCAGATGACCGGCGACGCCGAGTTCAACGAGGTGTTCCTGACCGACGTGCGCATCCCCGACAGCCACCGGCTGGGCCCGGTCGGCGAGGGCTGGGCGGTGGCGACCACCACGCTCATGAACGAGCGGGTGGCGCTGTCGGGTGCGGGCAGCGCCGGCGGCGACAACGTCGGAGGCGGTCCGGTCGACGCCCTGGTCCGGCGGGCCAAGCGGAACGGGGCGTGGGAGGACCCGGTGCTGCGCCAGCGGCTGGTGCAGGCGGTGATCGAGGGGCGCATCCTCCGCATCACCAACTTCCGGGCCGCCGCGGTGCGCAAGTCGGGCCGCCAGCCCGGGCCCGAGGGCTCCATAACGAAGCTGTTCCAGGCCGAATACAACAAGCGGCTGCAGGAGCTGGCCATCGACGTGACCGGCCCGACGGCGATGGCCTGGGCCCGCAGCGACGGCGACACCAACGCCACCGTGCGGGGCTTCCTGCGCTCGAGGGCCAACACCATCGAGGGCGGCACCTCGGAGATCATGCGCAACATCCTCGGCGAGCGGGTGCTGGGGCTGCCCAAGGAGCCGGCTCTCGACCGCGACGTGCCCTGGAAGGACATCCCCCGCAGCAAGTAGTAGCCCTCAGCCGGGCGGGGCCGGTCCGGCGCCGGATCAGGACGTGGGCGGGCCGGCCGAGGTGTGGCGGGTGCCCGGCGGATCCACCGCCCAGGCCGGAGCCTGCCCCCAGCGCTCGCCGTAGACGACCTCGGCCATGGGCCGGCGCCTTACCGGGCCGTGGCCGCCCTCGGGCCGGCCGATGGTGATGGTGGCGGCCATGAACACACCGTCGGGGATGTCGAGCAGCTGGCGCAGCTCGGCCTCCACCGG
>DASRBO010000090.1:0-3327 GCA_035653595.1 Acidimicrobiales bacterium
GGTCTGCCCGGATGAACCCACGCTGGTCCAGCTCGACCCCGGCCGCCTCGAGCCCGACGCCCCGGGTGTTGGGGCCGCGGCCGACCGCGACCAGCAGCTGCTCCGCCTCCACCCGGCCGTCCTCCAGCTCCACGACCACGCCATCCTGACTCCGGCGCGCCCCGCGGACCCGCGCCCCGAGGCGGCAGTCGATGCCCGCCTGCTGGAAGGAGCGCAGGAGGGCGGTGGAGACGTCCGTGTCTTCCAGAGGCACCAGCCGGTCCAGCGCCTCCAGCAGCGTGACCCGGACGCCCATCTGGCGGTAGAAGGTGGCGAACTCGACGCCCACCGCTCCCGCGCCGATGATCGCGATCGACTCCGGGAGGGTGCGGGCCAGGGTCGCGTGGTCGGAGGTGATGATCCGCTCCCCGTCGGGCTCGACACCGGGCAGCGACTTCGGCGAGGAGCCGGTGGCGATGATGATGGCGCGAGCCTGCAGCACCCGCTCCATGACCTGGATGCGACCGTCTCCCAGAAGGCAGCCCCGGCCCTGCACCACCTCGATCCCATGCTTCCGCATCAGGCCCTGCACCCCCCGCCACAGCCGGTCGACGATGGCGTCCCGTCGGGCGGCGATGCGCTCGAAGTCGAAGCCGACCTCGGGCGCGGCCAGGCCGAACTCGGCGCCGCGCTCCCGGAGCTTGTGGTAGAGGCCGGAGGACTCCAGCAGGGCCTTGGTGGGGATGCACCCGAGATGGAGGCAGACGCCTCCCAGCTTGGCCTCTTCGACGACGACCGTCCGCCGTCCGAGCTGGGCCGCCCGGATGGCCGCCGTGTACCCGCCGGTCCCGCCGCCGAGGACGGCGACGTCGAACTCAGCGGTCCGGGCCATCAGGGTACACGCTGTGGGCTGCGAGCACGAACCTCAAGTGTATAGCCGGGGCGACACACCCCCTCCGGTCCGGGGAGTTCCCGGAGGCGCCGGGGCGGGACCGCCCGCGGCCGCGGCCGAATCCTCGCCAGCCCTCCCGCCCGGGTGCCCAGCGGCGTCCCGCTCGGGCCTGCAAGGGCGATGGAGCGCTGCCCGGTGAGGGCCGGGGGCGTGCCCACCACCCTCGTGTCCTGGACCCGAGGGTCCGTTGCCCTCCAGCGCCCAGGGCACCGGTGCCGGCGTCAGCGGTCCGACCCTTCGTGCTCAGGCATCGTCCTCGGGCGACGTCGGCGGCACCAGCCTCGTGCCCTGCCTTCCCTGGCCTCGGGGCCCGGGCCGCCATCCTCCGGATGCCGGCCACGACCTTGAGGAGGGACCCCGGCTCACGACGCTACGCGGTCGCGGCCGTGCGCCGGTCGGGGTCCGGACCGATCCACTCGGACGCGGGCCGGATGATCCGGCCCTCCCGCGCCATGTACTCCAGGACGTGCGCGGTCCATCCCACGACCCTGGAGGCCGCGAACACGCAGGTGAAGTACTGGCTGGGGAAGCCGGCGCCCTGCAGGACACCAGCCGAGTAGTAGTCGACGTTGGTGGCGTTGGGGCGTTCCGGGTGCCGGGTCAGCAGTTCCCGCAGGGCCACCTCCTCGACCGCGGATGCCACCGCGTAGAAGCTCGGGTTGGCCTCCCGGCACAGCTCACGCAGGATCCTGGCCCGGGGATCGTAGGTGCGGTACACCCGGTGCCCGAAGCCGTAGAGTCGCTCGTGGCGGTCCAGGGTCTCGACCACGAACCGCTCGGCCCCCTCCGGGCCGCCGACCCGCTCCAGCATCCCCATGGCGGCGGTGGCCGCCCCCCCGTGAGCGGGCCCCTTCAGCGCCCCGATCGCCCCCAGCACCGCGGACCAGAGGTCGGCGCCGGTCGAGCAGACCACGCGGGCGGCGAAGGTCGATGCGTTGAGACCGTGATCGGCCAGCAGCACCAGGTACGACTCGAGGTAGCGGGACCGCTTCGGGTCCGGTTCCGCCCCGCTCATCATGTAGAGGAAGTTGGCCGCGTGGCCGAGGTCGTGCCTGGGCTCGATCGGCTCCAGGCCCTGCTGGTGGCGATGATAGGCGGCGGTGACGGTGGGGATGACCGCGGTCACCGCCACCGCGTCCTCCAGGGTCGGCTTGGGGCAGCCGGGCCTGGCGCCCTGGGCCGAGAGCACGGTCCGGAGCGCGTCCATGGGGTCGACGTCGTCCGGGAGGGCGCGAAGGGTCGCCGCGGCCGCCGGGTTCAGACTCCGCCGTCCGGCCAGCTCCGCCTTCAGCTCGGCCAGCCGTCGGCTGTCGGGCAGCTCGCCGTTCCAGAGCAGGTAGGCGACCTCCTCGAAGGACCGGTCCGCCACCTCCTCGATCAGGTAGCCCCCTCGGTAGATGAGTCGTCCGTTCTGCCCGTCGACGTGGCTGATCTCGGTCTGGGCGGCGACGACACCTTCGAGTCCGGGGACGTAGGCAGCGCTCATCGACGAACAGTGTAAGTGCTGATAGGCAAGATGTGTCAGGTATTTGTCACTCGCGGCCGGGCCGTCGCGCCGGCGGCCGTCAACGCTCCGAGGACGGGCGGCGCCCGTGGTCGGACCGCCTTCCCGCCGGCAGGACGGTTCGCCGCTCCCGCCCGCGCCTCTCGGCAGGTCCGGGACCCGGGCCGCCCCCGCTCCCCTGGCCTCGACGCCGGCGGACGATCTCGTAGCGGCCCGCCGGCAGGATCACAGCCGTTGCCGGGCCAGCTCCTCGTAGACCTTGACCAGGGCCGAGTTGTCGAGCTCGCCGTCGCCGGCCGCGACCAGGGCGTTGAACTGCTGGGCCACCAGGGCCGAGAGGGGGGCGGCGACCCCCAGCGCCCTCGCCATGGAGAGCACGATGTGGAGGTCCTTGTCGTGGAGCTTGACGAAGAACCCCGGGGCGAAGGCGTGCTCGATCATGCGCTCTCCGTGCACCTCCAGGACGCGGCTGGCGGCGTAGCCGCCGAGCAGCGCCTCCCGGATGCGCCGGGGATCGACGCCGGCCCGGGCGCCCAGGACCAGCGCCTCGGCCACCCCGGCCATGTTGGCGGCGATGGCCACCTGGTTGCAGGCCTTGGTGACCTGGCCGGCCCCCAGCTCGCCCATGTGAACAATGGTCCGGCCCATGGCGCGGAGGATCGGCAGGCAGGCCTCGAAGACCTCCCGAGGCCCCCCCACCATGATCGAGAGCGTGCCCGCCTCCGCACCCGGAGGGCCACCGCTCACCGGCGCGTCGAGGCTCTGCACGCCTCGGGCCGCCGCCATCTCGCCCAGCCGCCGGGTCGTCTCCGGCGAGATGGTGCTCATGTCGATCCAGATCAGGCCGGCGTGCGCGCCGCTCAGGACCCCGTTCTCGCCCGCGACCACGGCC
>DASRBO010000091.1:0-22627 GCA_035653595.1 Acidimicrobiales bacterium
GTCTCCCCCTGCTCGCCCCCGCGCCCCAGCGGCACCGGGGAATGCTGGCACGATCAGGACACGGCCACCAACGAGTGGTCGGCCCGGTTGAGGGAGAGGGGACCGTCCTCGGTGGCCACCACGATGTCCTCCAACCTGGCCCCGAAGCGCCCGGCGAGGTAGATGCCCGGCTCCACCGAGAAGGCATGCCCCGCCCGCAGCGGGTCGGAGTTGCCGGCGACCAGGTACGGATCCTCGTGCTCCTCGAGGCCGATGCCGTGGCCGGTGCGGTGGATGAAGTTCTCGCCGAATCCGCCTTCCTCGATCAACGCCCGGGCGGCCCGGTCGACGTCCTCGCAGGCGGTTCCGACGGTCGCCGCCCGCACCGCCGCGTCCTGGGCCGACTGCAGGAGGGCGTAGAGGTCGAGCATCTCGGTGGTGGGCTCGCCGGCGACCACCGTCCGGGTGATGTCGGAGCAGTAGCCGGGGCCGCCGTCGACGCTGAGCACCCCGCCGAAGTCGCAGACCACCATGTCGCCCGCCTCGATGACCCGCCGGCCGGGCTCGTGGTGGGGGCTGGCCGAGTTGGGGCCGCTCCCCACGATGGCGAAGTTGACCCTGGCGGTTCCCTCCGCCCGCAGCCGGGCGCTGATGTCGCGCGACACCTCGGCCTCGGTGCGCCCCACCAGGGGAATCTCGCCCCCCTGCAGCTGGGCCGCCACCCGGTCGGCCGCCTCCGCCGCCGCCAGCAGACAGGCGACCTCGGCGTCGTCCTTCACCGCCCGCAGGGGACCGGTTATGAGGGACGCCCTGGACCAGCGGGCCGAGGGGACGGCCGACTGCAGGCCGAGCAGGAAGACCGACCAGGCCCGATCGGAGATGGCCAGGTGGGACGCCCCTTGGACCATGTCGGCCACGATGGCCACCGGGTCCTCCGTCTCCGCCCACGGCCGGAGGGCGAACAGGGTGGCGTCGTGATCCACCCTGGGCGCCTCCAGCCGGGGAACCACCAGGCTGGCGTCGCCGGTCGCCGGCAGGACCAGCATGGTGAGGCGCTCCAGCGGCATGGCCTCGTAGCCCGTGAGCCAAGGCAGGTCGGCCCCCAGCGACAGCAGCAGGGCGTCGACCCCGGCCTCCTGCAGGCCCCGGCGCACGCGGTCCATGCGCCCGGCGCGGGCGGCCGAGCTCACCCCGCCACCGCCGGCACGCCGGTTGCCGCCGCCCCTGCCGCCGCCCGGGCGTGGTAGCTCGACCTGGTGAGCGGCGACGCCTGCACGTGGGCGAAGCCCAGGCCGGCGGCGTCAGCGGCCAGGGCCTCGAACTCGGCCGGCTCCCACCACCGCTCGACCGGCAGGTGGGCCGCCGATGGGCGCAGGTACTGACCGATGGTCACGATGTCCACCCCCACCGCCCGCAGGTCGACCAGGGCCGAGCGCACCTCGTCGGCCGTCTCGCCCAGCCCGAGCATGACCCCGGACTTGGTGGTCAGTCCGGCCGCCTTGGCCCGGGCCAGCACGGCCAGGCTGCGGGCGTAGGACGCCGATGGACGCACCGCCCGCTGGAGGCGGGCCACCGTCTCGAGGTTGTGGTTGAGGATGTCGGGCCGGGCCCCGAAGACCGCCTCCAGCGCCTCCGGGTCGCCCTTGCAGTCCGGTATCAGCACCTCGACCGCCGTGGCCGGGCAGGCCCAGCGGATGGATGCGATGGTGGCGGCGAAGGCGGAGGCCCCGCCGTCGGCGAGATCGTCGCGGGCCACCGCTGTCACCACGGCGTGGGCCAGGCCCATGCGCCGCACCGCCTCGGCCACCCGCTCCGGCTCGGCCGGGTCAGGCGGAGCCGGCTTCCTGGTGTCGACCAGGCAGAAGCCGCACGCCCGGGTGCAGCGGTCGCCGTTGATCATGAACGTGGCGGTGCCGTCGGCCCAGCACTCGTAGATGTTGGGGCAGCCGGCCTCCTCGCACACCGTCACCAGGTCCAGGGCCCGCATGGTCGAGCGCAGCGACCGGTAGGCCGGGCCCATGTCGGCCTTCACCCGCAGCCACTCCGGCTTCCTCTCCCCCACCGTGAGGCCGGGCCGCGACGAGCGGCGAGGGGGGGCATCCCAGGCCACCTGGGCCGAGTCGGCCGGGCCCCAGCGTCGCTCGGCCAGACCGGAGACGACCGCCACGACGTCGGCCATGGAGGCGCGCACCCCTTCGGCCGCCAGCGAGGTGACCGGCTTGTCGGCGATGCCGCACGGCACGATGTGGCCGAACATCGCCATGTCCGGGTCCACGTTCAGGGCGAAGCCGTGCATGGTCCGGCCCCGGCTCACCCGAACCCCGATGGCGCAGATCTTGCGGGCCCGGCTGCCCACCCAGACGCCCGGGTAGCCCTCGAGGCGCCGGCCTTCCACCCCGAAGGCGGACAGGGCGTCGATCACCAGCTGCTCGATGCCGTGCACGTGGGCCGGCACCGACCCCGCCGCCGTGGGCACCGAAAGGATGGGATAGCCGACCAGCTGGCCCGGGCCGTGGTAGGTCACGTCACCGCCGCGGTTGGTGCGCACCAGCTCGGCTCCCACCGAGGCCGGGTCGACCAGGACGTTGGCCGGATCGGCGCGCACGCCCAGGGTGTAGACGGGGTGGTGCTCCTGCAGGAGCAGGTAGTCGCGCCCGGACCGGAACAGCCCCTGCTGCAGGGCCAGGGCGTCGCGGTAGCGGACCCGGCCCAGCCAGCGGATCTGCAACGGCGCCGGCAGGACGATCAGAGCTCCTGGGTCCAGTCGCGGCTCTCGATCACCTGCCGGCACCGGGCGAGGAAGGCCGAGGCGTAGGCGCCGTCGATCGCCCGGTGGTCGAACGAGAGCGCCAGGTTGCCCACCGGGTGGATGGCTATGCCCTCGCTGCCGTCGGGCAGATCCACCACCACCGGGCGGCGCTTGACCCCGTCGGTGGACAGGATCGCCACCTGGGGCTGGTTGATGATCGGGACTGTCAGGAGGGTCCCGTAGGGGCCGGGGTTGGTGATGGTGAAGGTGCCCCCGGCGATGTCGTCGGCGGTCAGCCGCTTGGTCCGGGCCCGGTCGGCCAGCTCGTACACCTCGCGGGCGATGGCCCGCAGCCGCTTGCCGTCGGCATCGCGCACGACAGGCACGATCAGGCCCTGGAAGTCGAGGTCGACGGCTATGCCGAGGTGGACCCGATGGTGCACCACCAGCTCGTCGGCGCCGACCGAGGCGTTCAGGTACGGGAACTCGGCCAGGGCGTCGATCACCGCCCGGGCCACGAAGGGCAGGTAGGTGAGCCCGAAGCCCTCCGCCTGGCGGAACTGCTCCTTGACCGCCGACCGGGCCGCCTCCACCCGGTGGAAGTCCACCTCGACGGCGGTGAGGGTGTGGGCCGAGGTGGCCTTGGAGCGCACCATGTGCTCGGCGGTGCGGCGCCGGATGTTGGAGAAGGGGACGACCTCGTCCTCTCCCGAGCGCGCAACGGCCTGGGCCTGGGGCGCAGCCGGGGCCTGGGGCGCAGCCGGGGCCTGGGCCGGCGGGGTGGGCGCCGGGCGCGCTGCCGGGGCCGGCGCGGGAGCGGCGGGGCGCCCGCCGTTGGCCTGGGCCCCCCGCCCCTCCACCACCGCCAGCACGTCGGCCCTGGTGATCCGGCCGGCGTTGCCGGTCCCCCGGATGGATGAGGGGTCGAGGTTGTGCTCGGCGATGAGCCGGCGCACGACCGGCGACAACACCCTCGAGGCGTCGCCTCCCTCCCCCTCAGCCGCCGGGGCCTGGGCCACCGGCTCGGGCTGGGCCGGGGCCGGGGCGCTCGGGGCCGGGGCCGGGGCGCTCGGGGCCGGGGCCTGGGCCACCGGCTCGGGCTGGGACGGGGCCGGCTCAGGTGCGGGCTGGGCCGGGGGCGGGGCGGGAGCGGCCTCGGGCGAGGCGGTGGTCTCGGAGTCACCCTGGACCATCTCGGCCGGGGTGCCGGCCGCGGGCTGCTCGGTGGGGCGGGTCGGGGCGCCGGCGCCGTCCCCCCCGGCCGGCTGGGGGCTGACCACGGCCAGCCTGGTGCCCACGTCGACGGTGGCTCCCTCCTCCACCAGGATTTCGGTGACGTAGCCCGACACCGGCGAGGGCACCTCGGAGTCCACCTTGTCCGTGGAGACCTCGAAGAGGATCTCGTCCTCGCTGACCGGATCGCCCACCGACTTGGCCCACCGGGTGATGGTGCCCTCGGTCACGGTCTCGCCCAGCTGGGGCATGGTGATGTCGGCCATCAGCCGTGCAACCCCCTTCCGGCCAGGGAGAGCATCGCCTCGCCGAACGTCTCGGACAGGGTGGGGTGGGGCTGGATGAACTGGGCCACCTCGGTGGCGGTCGCCTCCCAGTTGACCGACAGGTAGGCCTGCCCCAGCTGCTCGGTGACCCAGGGCCCGACCATGTGGACCCCAATGACCTGGCCGGCCCCCCCGTCGGGGCCCTTGGCCGCCACGATCTTCACCATGCCCTCCGCCTCCCCGAGGATCATGGCCCGGCCGTTGTGCCCGTAGGGCATCTTCTTGGTCACCACGTCGTAGCCCGCGTCACGCGCCTCCTGCTCGGACAGGCCGACGAAGGCCACCTCGGGATGGCAGTAGATGCACATGGGGACCCGCGAGTAGTCCACCGGAAGGGCCGGCTCGCCCAGGATGTCCCTGATCACGAGGATCCCCTCGGCGAAGCCGACGTGGGCCAGCTGCGGATGAATGCCCGATCCCATGGCGATGAGGTCTCCCACGGCGTAGACACCGTCGACCCCGGTGCGGCAGCGCTCGTCGACGACCACGAAGCCGCGCTGGTCCACCTCAACACCGGTTCCCTCGCCGAGCAGCCCGTCGCTGAGTGGCCGGCGTCCCACCGACACCACCACGGTGTCCACCGCGACGCTCTGTCCGTCGCCGAACTGCACCGTGGTGCCGGCGCCGTCGCCTTCGGGCTTGTGGCCGGTGACCGGCACTCCGGTGTGCACGTCGATGCCCCGGCGCTTGAACGAGCGCAACACCACCTCGGCGACCTCGCTGTCGCAGCCGGGCAGGATCTTGGGCAGGGCCTCGAGCACGGTCACCTGTACCCCGAGGTCCGACAGCATCGAGGCGAACTCGCAGCCGATCGCCCCTCCCCCGATGACGGCGGCGGTGCCCGGCAGGGCGTCGAGGGCCAGCAGCTCGTCCGAGGTGATCACCGTCCGACCGTCGATGTCGAAGCCGGGGATGGTCCGGGGCACCGAGCCGGCGGCGAGGATGACGTGGCTGCCGACCAACTCGGTGCCGTCGTCGACCCGGACCACCCCGTCGGCGTCGAGACGCCCGGTGCCCTCGACCACCTTGATCTTGCGCGACCGCATGAGGCCCGCCAGGCCCTTCCAGAGCCCGTCCACCACCTTCTGTTTGCGGGCCTGGCTGGTGGCGAAGTCCACGCTGGGCTGGGAGGCCACCACCCCGAACTCCTTGGCCCCGGCGACCGTACGGTGCACGGCGGCGGTCTCGAGGAACTCCTTGGCCGGTATGCAGCCCCGGTGCAGGCAGGTGCCCCCGACCCGGTCCTTCTCGACCACGGCGATCGAGAGCCCGGCGTTGGCTCCGTAGAGGGCGGCGGCGTAGCCGCCCGGGCCCCCGCCCACTATGACGATGTCGAACTCCTCGGCCATCGGCGCCACCTTCCGCTCGCGCCCCCAGACTAAGCCGGGCAGGCAAGCCGGCGGCCACGCCCGGCGGGGCCTGGCCGACCCCGATGGCTCTACCCGAGGCGGAGCGGCACTACTTGGGCTGCATGCGGATGCCGGCGTCCAGGCGGATGCACTCGGCGTTCATGTAGCTGTTGGAGAGCAGCTCGCAGGCCAGGGTGGCGAACTCGCGGGCGTGCCCCAGCCGCTTCGGGAACAGGACCCCGACGGCCAGACGCTCCTTGAACTGTTCGGAGGCGTCGCCGCTGCCGTAGATCGGCGTGTCGATGAGGCCGGGCAGGATGGTGTTGACCCGGATGCCGACGGCGGCGAGGTCCCGCGCCACCGGAAGGGTCATGCCGACGATGCCCCCCTTGGAGGAGGAGTAGGCCGCCTGGCCGATCTGGCCGTCCTCGGCGGCCACCGAGGCGGTGTTGACGATGGCGCCCCGCTCGCCGTCCTCGTCGGGCTCGTTCTGGCTCATGGCGGTGGCGGCGATCCGGATGCAGTTGAAGGTCCCGATCAGGTTCACCTCGATGACCTTCTTGTAGATGTCCAGATCGTGGGCGCTGGAGTACTGGCCGTCCTTGCCGATGGTCCGGGTGGCCCAGCCGATGCCGGCGCAGTTCACCAGCGACTTGAGCGGGCCGAGCTCCTTGGCCGCCTCCACCGCCGCTATGACCTGGTCGGTGTTGGCCACGTCCGTGGCCACGAAGGTGCCCTCCAGCTCCTTGGCCAGGGGCTCGCCCCGGTCGGCCTGGCGGTCGAGGTCGGCGATCACGACCTTGACGCCCCGCTCGGCCAGAAGGCGGGCGGTGGCCTCACCCAGGCCGGAGGCGCCACCGGTTACGACTGCGGACGATCCATTCAGCTCCATGACCGGACACTATTGGAAGCCGTCGCCCGGCCACCAACGGCGCCGGCCCGGTCAGCGGGGCCAGCGCCGGGGCTGGTCGGCGGGGCCGAGGACCTCCGGCCGCCCGGTCCCCCGCCGGGGGGCCTGCTGGGTGGCGGCCTCCACCGCCAGGCGGTCCACCAGGTCGTTCATGGGGTCCGAGCCGTGGCCCTTCACCCAGCGGAAGCTGATCTCGTCCCGCCGGGGCAGGTAGAGCTGAAGGAGGGGGGCCCACAGGTCCTGGTTGGCCACCGGCTTGTTCTGGGAGTTCCGCCAGCCCTTCTGCACCCAGCGCTCGTACCAGCGGTCCCGGAAGCAGTTGACGACGTAGGTGGAGTCCGAGAAGACCTGAACCTCCCCCTCCAGCTCGCCCAGGGCCTCCAGCACGGCGGTGATCTCCATCCTCTGGTTGGTGCTGCGCTGGGCCGGCCCGGCGGCGAAGGGCCCGTCCGGCACCGCCCAGGCCCAGCCGCCCGGACCGGGGTTCCCCAGGCAGGCGCCGTCGGTGTAGACGATCACGGCCACGCCGCAGGATCGCCCACCGGAGTTGTTTTGGGCCAACCGGCCCCGGCGCGAGGATGGTGGGAGTGATATTCGACGGCTTCTCCCACCAGCTGCCCGACACGGACCCGGAGGAGACGGCCGAGTGGCTGGACTCCTTCGACGCGGTGGTCGACGCCCGCGGCAGGGCCCGGGCCCGCTTCCTGCTCATGAAGCTCCTCGAGCGGGCCCGGGCGGCCCAGGTGGGCTTCCCGGCCACGGTCTCGACGCCGTACGTGAACACCATCCCGCCCGACCAGGAGCCGTGGTTCCCGGGCGACGAGTACATGGAACGCCGCATCCGGGCCTACATACGGTGGAACGCGGCGGTGATGGTCACCCGGGCCAACACCCGCTCGCCCGGCATCGGCGGTCACCTGGCCACCTTCGCCAGCTCGGCCTCCCTGTACGAGGTCGGCTTCAACCACTTCTTCCGGGGCAAGGACTCCGGCACCCCCGGCGACCAGGTCTACTTCCAGGGCCATGCCTCCCCCGGGGTCTACGCCCGGGCATTCCTCGAGGGCCGACTGACCGAGGAGCAGCTGGACCACTACCGCCAGGAGATCGGCGGCGCTCTCGAGGGCACCGGCGGGCTGGCGTCCTATCCCCATCCCCGGTCCATGCCGGACTTCTGGGAGTTCCCCACCGTCTCCATGGGTCTGGGCCCGATCAACGCCATCTACCAAGCCCGCTTCAACCGCTACCTGCTCAACCGCCGCATCGCCGACACCTCCCAGGCCCGGGTCTGGGGGTTCCTCGGGGACGGGGAGTGCGACGAGCCCGAAACGCTGGGGGCGCTGTCCCTGGCCGCCCGCGAGCAGCTCGACAACCTGATCTTCGTCGTCAATTGCAACCTGCAGCGCCTCGACGGCCCCGTCCGGGGCAACGGCAAGATCATCCAGGAGCTGGAGGCCATCTTCCGCGGGGCGGGCTGGAACGTGGTCAAGGTGGTGTGGGGCTCCAAGTGGGACGAGCTGCTCGCCCGCGACGTCGACGGGGTGCTTCTCAACAAGATGAACACCACCGTGGACGGCGAGTTCCAGAAGTACGCCACCGAGTCGGGCGCCTACATCCGCGAGCACTTCTTCGGCCCCGATCCCCGCCTGCGCCGCCTGGTGGAGCACCTGAGCGACGAGGAGCTGCAGGCGCTGCCGCGCGGCGGCCACGACTACCGCAAGCTCTACGCCGCCTACAAGGCGGCGGTGGAGCACACCGGTGCGCCTACCGCCATCCTGGCCAAGACGATCAAGGGATGGACCCTGGGCCCCGAGATCGAGGCCCGCAACGCCACCCACCAGATCAAGAAGATGACCAAGGCGCAGCTGACAACCCTGCGCGACCGCCTCTACCTGCAGGAGGAGATCCCCGACTCCGCCCTGGGGCGGGACCTTCCGCCGTACTACCGGCCCCCGGAGGGCTCCCCGGCCCACGAGTACCTCATGCAGCGCCGGCGGGAGCTCAACGGGTCGCTGCCCCGGCGGGTGGTGAGGGCGAAACCGCTCGAGCTGCCGAACCCCAAGGCCTTCGCCGAGTTCGACAAGGGGTCGGGCGGCCGGGCGGTGTCGACAACCATGGCCTTCGCCGTGCTGCTGCGCAACCTCCTGCGGGACAAGAGCATCGGTAGCCGGGTCGTGCCGATCATCCCCGACGAGGCGAGGACCTTCGGGCTCGACGCCCTGTTCAAGGAGGTGAGGATCTACGCCTCCACCGGCCAGCTCTACACCCCGGTGGACGCCGATCTCCTGCTCAGCTACACCGAGTCCAAGGACGGCCAGATCCTCGAGGAGGGCATAACCGAGGCCGGCTCCATGGCCTCCTTCACCGCCGCCGGCACGTCCTACGCCACCATGGGCCAGCCGATGGTGCCGTTCTACCTCTTCTACTCGATGTTCGGGTTCCAGCGCGTCGGTGATCTCATATGGGCCTTCGGCGACTCGAGGGGCAGGGGCTTCCTGCTCGGCGCCACGGCCGGGCGCACCACCCTCGAGGGCGAGGGGCTGCAGCACGACGACGGGCACTCCCACGTGCTGGCGTCGACGGTCCCCAACCTGTCGGCCTACGACCCCGCCTTCGCCTACGAGCTGGCCACCATCGTCTCCGACGGCATCACCCGCATGTACGGGCCCCAGCCCGAGGACCGCTTCTACTACCTGAGCCTCTACAACGAGAACTACGCCATGCCCGCCCTGCCCGAGGGCGAGGCCGGCGACGCCGTGCGCCGGGGGATCCTCGCCGGGCTCTACCGCTTCGCCGGGCCGGCCGACACCGCCGGCAACGGCCGATCGCGCCGGGCGACGGTTCTGTTCTCCGGACCGGCCTGGTCGGCGGCCATGGAGGCCCGCCGCCTCCTGGCCGAGGACTGGGGGGTGTCGGTCGAGTGCTGGTCGGCCACCTCCTACAAGGCCCTTCGGGAGGAGGCCCTGGCCGCCGAGCGGTGGAACCGCCTGCACCCGGGCGAGTCAGCGCGCGTCCCCTACGTCACCGCCGCCCTTTCCGAGGCTGAGGGCCCGTTCGTGGCCGTCACCGACTTCATGAAGATGGTGCCCGACCAGGTGGCCCGTTGGATCCCCGGCCCCTTCACGGTCCTGGGCACCGACGGCTACGGCCGCTCGGACGCCCGCTCCGCCCTGCGGCGGTACTTCGAGGTCGACGCCCCCCACATCGTGCTGGCCGTCCTGGCCGCCCTGGCCGACGCCGGCGAAGGCAAGCCCGAAGAGGTCGCCGAGGCCATCTCCCGCTACGGGATCGACGCCGAGGCCCCCAACCCGGCCGAGCTGTGAAGCCGGCCATACGCGCCTTCGACCACCGTCAGTTCGACCTCGCCGGGCTGCTGGCGGCCAAGGGGGACCGGGGCATCTCGCTGTGCCTGCCCGCCCGCGACGAGGCCGCCACCATCGCCCGGATCGTCGAGAGCGTGGTCGGGCATCCCCTGCTCGACGAGGTGCTGGTGCTCGA
The DNA here is from genome assembly GCA_035653595.1 of Acidimicrobiales bacterium. Lineage (GTDB taxonomy): Bacteria > Actinomycetota > Acidimicrobiia > Acidimicrobiales > JAJPHE01 > DASRBO01. The sequence continues at coordinate 10,042 of DASRBO010000091.1, forward strand.
CGACCACAGCGTCGACGACACCGCCACGGTGGCTGCCGGCGCCGGCGCCCGAGTGGTGGACGCGGCCCGCTTCCACCCGTCCTACGGGCCAGGCAAGGGCGAGGCCGTCTGGAAGGCGATCAGGGCCGCCCGGGGCGACCTGCTGTTGTTCTGCGACGCCGACCTGCGCGACTTCTCCCCCCACTTCGTCGTGGGTCTGGCCGGCCCCCTGCTGGTCGACGAGGACGTGCAGCTGGTCAAGGCCTTCTACGACCGTCCGGGTGACGGTCTGCCCCGGGGGGGCGGCCGGGTCACCGAGCTGGTGGCCCGACCCCTCCTCCACCTGCTGTTCCCCCACCTGGCCGGTGTGGTGCAGCCCCTGGCCGGCGAGTTCGCCGCCCGCCGCCAGCTGCTCGAGTCCCTCCCCATCGTCGGCGGCTACGGCGTAGACATCGGGCTGCTCATCGACGCCGCCGCCCGGACCGGCCCGGCCGGCCTGGCCCAGGTCGACCTCGGGGTGAGGACCCATCGCAACCGCCCCCTCGAGCAGCTGTCGCCCATGGCGGCGGTGGTGTCGATGACGGCCCTCAGACGGGCGGGGGTGGATGTCACCGGGCGCCTGGTCCTCGAGCGCCCCGACTTCGCCGTGGCCGAGGTGATCTACCGCGAGATGCCACCGGTGTCGGCCGTGGTCGAGCGCTGAGGCTCCTGACCGTTGCCCCGTGACCGTTGACCGGCGACCGCTCGGGCCCGTAAGTTAACCGTCGTTAGCAAGACCGGCCGCTCTTGCCGCCGGCACGGGCGAGGGGGCCTGCTTGCGTCCGCTGACCAGCCGAGTCGATCCGAGCTCCGAGCAGTACCAGGTCAACCGCCGGGGCATGCTCGATCTGCTCGAGACCCTAGAGCGGGAGCAGGCCCGGGCCCGGGCCGGCGGCGGCGAGCGCTACGTCGAGAGGCACCGGCGCCGGGGCAAGATGCTGGCGCATGAGCGGGTGGAGCTCCTGCTCGACCCCGACTCGCCCTTCCTCGAGCTGTCCACCCTGGCCGGGTGGGGGACCGAGTACCACGTGGGGGCCAGCCTGTTGACCGGCATCGGGGTGGTGTCGGGCGTGGAGTGCATGATCGCCGCTCACGACCCGACGGTCCGCGGGGGATCGTCCAACCCCCTGACCTGGCAGAAGGTGCTCCGCTCGCTCGAGATCTCGCGCCAGAACCGCCTGCCGTTCGTCCACCTAGTCGAATCCGGTGGCGCCGACCTCCGGGCCCAGGCCGAGCTGTTCATCCCGGCCGGTCGCCTCTTCCACCACCTGACCGCCCTGTCGGCCGCCGCCATCCCGACCGTTGCGCTCGTGTTCGGCAACTCCACCGCGGGCGGCGCCTACGTGCCCGGCATGTGCGACTACGCCGTCATGGTCGAGAACCAGGCCAAGGTGTTCCTCGGAGGCCCCCCGCTGGTGAAGATGGCCACCGGGGAGGAGTCCGACGACGAGGAGCTGGGCGGGGCGGACATGCACTCGCGGGTCTCCGGCCTGTCGGACTACCTGGCCCGCGACGAGAACCACTGCATCGCCATCGGGCGCGAGATCGTCGCCCACCTGAACTGGCGCAAGCTCGGGACCGGCCCGACCATGCCGCCGGACGAGCCCCTCTACGACCCCGACGAGATATGCGGCATCGCCAGCATCGACCTGCGGGTGCCCTTCGACCCTCGGGAGGTGCTGGCCCGGGTGCTGGACGGGTCGGCGTTCGAGGAGTACAAGCCGCTGTACGGACCGGCTCTCGTGACCGGCTGGGGGTCGGTGCACGGGTACCTGATCGGGATCCTGGCCAACGCCAACGGGATCCTGTTCAACGAGGAGGCCCAGAAGGCCACCGAGTTCATCCTGCTGTGCAACCAGACCGACACCCCGCTGGTGTTCCTGCAGAACACGACCGGCTACATGGTCGGCAAGGCCTACGAGCAGCGGGGGATCATCAAGGACGGCTCGAAGATGATCAACGCCGTCACCAACTCCTCGGTCCCCCACATCACCATGAACATGGGATCGTCATACGGCGCAGGCAACTACGGCATGTGCGGGCGGCCCTACGACCCCCGCTTCCTGTTCTCCTGGCCCAACTCCAAGACGGCGATCATGGGCCCCGAGCAGCTGGCCGGGGTCATGTCGATCGTGGCCCGTCAGGCGGCCGAGGCCAGCGGCCAGCCCTTCGACGAGGAGGAGGACGCCCGCCGGCGGGCCGAGCTCGAGGCTCGGGTCGAGTCCGAGTCGCTCGCCCTCTACATGACCGGGCACGGCTGGGACGACGGGATCATCGATCCCCGCGACACCCGAACCGTGCTCGGGCTGTGTCTCTCCGCCTGCATGTCGGCCGAGGTGCGAGGCACCCGCGGCTACGGGGTGTTCCGGATGTGACCGGGGCCGACCGGAGGATCGCCAAGCTGCTGGTCGCCAACCGGGGCGAGATCGCCCGGCGGGTGTTCCGCACCGCCAGGCAGTGGGGCATGGCGACGGTGGCGGTGTACTCCGAGCCCGACGCCGGGGCACCGTTCGTGGCCGAGGCCGACGAGGCCGTGCCCATCGGCGGGACCAGCGCCGCCGAGTCCTACCTGCGCGCCGAGGCCATTCTCGCCGCCGCCCGCCGCACCGGCGCCGACGCCGTGCACCCCGGCTACGGCTTCCTGTCCGAGAACGCCGAGTTCGCCCGGGCCTGCGCCGGGGCCGGGTTGGTCTTCGTGGGCCCGTCGCCGGAGGCCATCGAGGCCATGGGCTCCAAGGTCGCCGCCCGCCGGCTCATGACCTCCGCCGGGGTCCCCGTGGTTCCGGGGGCCGAGCTGGCCGGCAATGACCCCGCCGTCCTGGCCGCTGCCGCGGCCGAGGTCGGGCTGCCCCTCCTGGTCAAGGCGTCCGCCGGCGGGGGCGGCCGAGGCATGCGGCTGGTGGGCGCAGGCGACGATCTGGCCGCCGCCGTCGCCTCCGCCCGGCGCGAGGCGCTGGCGGCCTTCGCTGACGGGACGGTCTTCCTCGAGCGCTACATCCAGCCCGCCCGCCACGTGGAGATCCAGATCGTCGGGGACGAGCACGGCAACGTCGCCACCCTGCTGGAGAGGGACTGCTCGGTCCAGCGCCGCCACCAGAAGATCGTGGAGGAGGCTCCCTCGCCTGCGGTCGACGCCGATCTGCGCCGGCGGATGGAGGCGGCTGCCGTCGACGCTGCCCTGGCCGTGGGCTACGTCGGTGCCGGCACCGTCGAGTTCGTCCTCGGGCCCGACGGCGAGTTCTTCTTCCTCGAGATGAACACCCGGCTCCAGGTGGAGCACCCGGTCACCGAGGCCATCACGGGCCTCGACCTCGTCGGTCTCCAGCTCCTGGTGGCCCAGGGGGGCCGGTTGCCGCCCGAGGCCATGTCCCCCACCATGCGGGGCCACGCCATCGAGGCCCGTATCTACGCCGAGGACCCCGGGGCCGGGTACGCCCCCTCCGCCGGGGTGGTCGAGTCCTTCGAGCTGCCCGACTGGGTCCGGGTGGACTCGGCGGTGGAGGCCGGCACCATCGTCGGGGTCGAGTACGACCCCATGCTGGCCAAGGTGGTGGCGTGGGCTCCCAGCCGGGCCGAGGCCGCCGCCCGACTGGCGGGGGCCCTAGGTCACGCCCGCATCCACGGCCTCACCACCAACCGCGCCCTGCTCGTCGGGATCCTCACCCACCCCGAGTTCCTCGCCGGGGCGGCCGACACGGGCTTCCTCGACCGTCACCCCCCGGCGGAGCTGGTGCCGGCGCCGGACGACCGGCAGTGGGCCCTGGCCGCCCTGGCCGCCACCCTGGCCGACCAGGCCGCCAACCGGCGCAACGCCCCCGTGCTCGCCACCCTCCCATCCGGATGGCGCAACAGCCCCTCGGGACCGCAGTTCCGCCGGCTGGAGGCCGGCGGCCGGCTCGCCGAGGTCGGCTACCGGCTCGGCCGGACGCCGGTGTTCGAGGTGGACGGAGCCCGGCTCGACGACGTGGTGGTCCTGAGCGCAGAGCCGGACGCGGTGGACGTGATGGACGCCGGCGTGCGGCGCCGTTACCAAGTCAGTCGGGGCGCCGAGCGCCTCCACGTCGACGGGGGAGGCGTCCACGTCTCCTTCGCCATCCTCCCCCGCTTCCCCGAGCCGGCTCCGGCCGAGGCGACCGGCTCGCTGGCCGCCCCCATGCCCGGCCGGGTCAGCCGGGTGGAGGTCGTCGAGGGCGACCGGGTCGAGGTGGGCGACGTCCTGGTGGTGATCGAGGCCATGAAGATGGAACACCGCCTGACCGCTCCGGAAGCGGGCACGGTCGAGGCGGTCAAGGTCCAGCCGGGCATGACGGTCAAGGGGGGAGACGTGGTCGTGATCCTGCATCCGGAGGAGGACCCCGCATGAGTTCCTCGGGCTCGGGGGCGCGAGTCGAGCTGGCGCCCCTGCTGGCGGACGTGCAGGCCGAGGCGGACGACCTGGCCGGGGTGGTGGGCGGCCGCCCGGAGCGGGACTGGGATCTGGCCACCCCCGCCGAGGGCTGGACGGTCAGGGACCAGATCGCCCACCTGGCCTACTTCGACGGCGCCACCGTCACCGCCCTGTCCGACCCGGCTGCCTTCGCCGAGCTGCGCCAGCGGGTCTTCGAATCACCCCAGTCGTACCAGGCCGAGGTGGACCACCTGGCCCGCCGGCCCGGCCCCGAGCTGCTGGCCGGCTGGATGGCCGGACGGAAGGCGATGGTCGAAGCCTTCGGGGCCGCCGATCCGGCGGTCCGGGTGCCGTGGTTCGGACCGGACATGAGCGTGGCATCCAAGGCCACCGCCAGGCTCATGGAGACCTGGGCCCACGGTCAGGACGTGGCCGACGCCCTGGGTGTCGAGCGCCGGCCCACCGCCCGGCTCCGCCACGTGGCCCACATAGGGGTGAGGGCCTTCCCCAACAGCTACCGGGCCCGGGGGATGGAGGTGCCCGACGTGTCCGTGGCCGTGGTCCTGCGCGGACCGGCCGGCGAGCGCTGGGAGTGGGGGCCGCCGGACGCCCCCGATCGGGTCGAGGGCCCCGCCCTGGACTTCTGCCTGGTGGTGACCCAGCGTCGGCACGTGGACGACACCCGCCTGGTGACGACGCCCGGCCCGGCCCGGCGGTGGATGGAGGTCGCCCAGGCCTTCGCCGGCCCTCCGGGCGCCGGCCGCCGGCCCGGGCAGTTCCCTCCCCCCCGGTCGTGAGCCGGCCGCCGTCGGCGCCCTCCCGCCGGCACGGGAAGCGGCTGGCCAACGACGTGCCGCCGGCCAGGAAGCGCCCGCCGCAGCGCAGACAGGAGATCCTCGAGGCCGCACTGCACCTGTTCCGAAGGCACGGCTACCACGCCGTGGGGATCGACGACATCGGGGCGGCGGTGGGCATAAGCGGCCCGGCCGTCTACCGGCACTTCGCCAACAAGGAGGAGCTTCTGGTCTCCGCCCTCGATGCCGCCGTCGTGCAGCTGTGGCCGGAGATCGACGCCTCCGCCGACGCCCAGGTCGAGCACTTCGTGGCCCGCCACGTCGACTTCGCCGTAGACAACGCCGACGTCCTCGCCCTCTGGTACCAGGAGTGGCGCAACCTGCCCGCCCCCGCCCGCCGCAGGCAACGACGGATCCAGCGCCGCTACGTCCAGGCCTGGACGACCGCCCTGCTCCGCTCGAGGCCGGAGCTGGCCCCGGAACGGGCCGAGGCCATGGTCCGCGGCGCCATCGGCCTGGTGCACTCGGTGGCCGACTACTCGGCCACCATGCCGGCAGCCGAGCTGCGGCCCCTACTGGCGGACATGGCGGGGCGCTCGCTACAGGCCTGAGGGCCGGTAATACGACCACCCTGCAGCGGTGTATCACCACTCCGGGATGGCGCTGTTCTCGGTCTCGGGTGCGCCGGTGCCGCCGCCACCAAGGGCGGCGATGGGCCATAGTGTCGGCCATGAGCCCCATCCTCGACCCGTCCCACGATCTGGCCCACCCGGTCGAGGGCGACGGCGCCTGGTCCGAGTCGTACTACTTCAACGCCTACGACCCCCAGACCGACTGCGGCTTCTACTCCCGCATCGGCATCCGCCCCAACGAGGGCTCGATGGACGTCGGCCTGTCCGTCTGGGTCCCGGGCGGTGGCCTCGCCCATCTGCGCTGGGTCCGCCCCCAGGACGCGATGGTCGAGCGCGACCTCGAGGTCGGGCCCGTCCGCTACCGGATGATCGAACCGGGGCGGGCATGGAGGCTCACCGCCGAAGGGACGAGCAGCGTCGGACCGCTGGCCATGGACGTCACCTTCGAGGCCCTCACCCCGCTCATCGGGGCCGACGGGCAGGCCGGGCAGTCCAGCTCGGACAGCACCGAGGCCCGTCAGGTGGTCGGCAAGGGCCACCTCGAGCAGGCCGGGCGGTGGTCGGGATGGATCGAGGTGGACGGCCGCCGCAGCCAGCTGGGCCCCGAGGCGAGAGGCAACCGCGACAAGTCGTGGGGCCCTCGCCGCTGGGGCGGGCCGCGGATGTGGAGGTGGTTCTCGATCAACGTCGGCGACGACACCCACTTCGGCGGCATCCTCATCGGCACCGACTCGGCCGAGCTGCACCGGGGATGGGTCTGGAAGGAGGGCGAGCTCGCCTCCATCGCCTCCTGGGACGTGACCTCGGAGCTGGAAGACGACGGGGTCACCCACCGCAGGACCTGGGTCAAGGCCGAGGACAAGTCGGGCACGGTCCACGACCTGGCTGCGGACATCCTGCGGGTGGAGCCAGGAGCCGCCGGCATCCGGCCCGGGGCCACCATCGTCAACGAAGGGCTGGCCCGGTGGACCTACGAGGGGCGGACCGGCTACGGGATCAGCGAGTACCTCCATCAGCTCGACGCCGACGCTCGCCCGGTGGTGGCCATCCGCTGACCTGCCGTCACCGGCGGAGTCGCTGACGGCCGCCGAAATCCGGCGGAAGGGCCCGACTCGTGACCGGCGGGGGCCTTCCTGGAGGACCTTCGCCCCTGCCGGGGGATCCGGCGCCTCCCTACGGTGGCCTCGAGGTGGTGCTCACCCGGTAGAAGGCCTCTCAGGAGAAGCGGGGTGGCCGCCTCTCGCGGAAGGCGGCCACGCCCTCGGCCACGTCGGGGTGGTGATCGGTCACCGCCGTACGGGCGGCGATGTCGTCGAAGGCGTGGGCGGCGGACAGCTCGGCGGCGTTGTAGAGGGCGCGCTTGAGCATCCGCATCGCCACCTGCGGCCCGGCCGCCAACTCGGCGGCCAGCTCGAGGCTCCGGGCCATGAGCGCCTCGGGCTCGACCACCTCGTGCACCAGGCCGAGCTCGAGGGCCTCGCCGGCGGTGAGGATCCGCTTGCGCATGAAGAAGTCCATCGCCTTGGCCAGCCCGATGAGCTGGACGACGAGGTAATGGCCGCCCTCGTCGGGTAGCAGCCCGAAGCGAAGGGTGGCCGATCCCAGGCGGGCGTCGCTCGACGCGATCCGGAAGTCGCAGCACAGGGCGAGGGACAGGCCGGTCTGGATGGCCAGGCCGTTGACGGCGGCGATGGTCGGCTTGTCGAGCGCCCGCAGGGAGAGGTTGAGGCTCTGGGACATGGTCCGGAGCCCCTCGTAGGTGCCGATCGGATCGCGATGGCCGGGGGGCAGGGACGGGACCAGCCGCTGGGCGTCGCCCCAGTCGCGCCGGCGTCCGCTCATGTCGTCACCGGCACAGAAGGCGCGTCCCGAGCCGGTGATGACCACCACCCGGACGTCGTCGTCCATCTGGAGCTGGGTGAACACCTCGGTCATGTCGCGCTTCATCGGTTGGGTGGTGCCGTTGAGCCGGTCCGGCTCGTTCATGAGGACCAGGGCCACTCCGTCCGAGGTGGACACTTCGAAACCGCGGAACTTCCCCTCCATGCCGGCGCCCTCAGCCGGCCAGGGGCGTCAGGGTCTTGGCCAGGCCCTCCAGCACCCCGGGGTCGTGCGGTGGTGGAAGGTGGATGATCCCCAACTGCGCCCCGGCCTCGGCGAAGGCGGCGGCCGACTCGGCGGTGGCCTCCGGCCCCTCGGCCGGGTCGAAGCGCAAATGGGTGGACACCAGCACGTCACTCAGCTGCCGTCCGGCATCGACGCAGTGGCGTTCGAGCACCTGAAGCTTGTGCCTGAAGTCCTCGATCGTCCCGCCGACGTAGTTCCAGTGCTGGGCGTAGCGGGCTGCGGTGCGTAGGGTCCTGCGTTCCCCACTTCCCCCGATGCAGAGGGGTGGGTGGGGCCGCTGCACGGGCTTCGGCTCGCAGCGGGCCTGGCTCAGGCGGTAGTAGCGACCGTCGAAGTCGGTGGTCTCGTTGGACAGGAGCCCGATCATCACCTGGCACGCCTCCTCGAGCCGGTCGCTGCGCTGGGCCGGCGTGCCCAACTCGATTCCGTAGGCGCCGGACTCCTGCTGGTTCCAGCCCGCCCCGATACCGATCTCCAGCCTCCCGCCGGAGATGATGTCCAGGGTGGCCGCCATGTTGGCCAGCACGGCCGGGTGGCGGTAGTGGATGCCGGTGACCAGCACGCCCAGCCGCAGACGCCGGGTCGCCTGCGCCAGCGCCGTCAGGGTGACCCACCCCTCGAGGCACGGCCCGGAGGTGTCCCCCCGGATCGGGTAGAAGTGGTCGAAGGTCCAGCCGGACTCGAACAGTTCGATGTCGTCGGCGGCCTCGAACACGGCCAGCATGTCGGCCCAGCGGGTGTGCTGGGGCGCCGTCTTGATGGCAAAGCGCATGGCTGGACCGTAGCCCGCACGGTCCGGGGCTGCCGACGGTCCGGCGGCGGGCCGGCTCGGGTCAGCCCTCGAAGAGGAGGGTCACGATCTCGAAGGGGTGGAGGGTCACGATCGCCCAACCCCCCTCGTTCTCCACCGGCGACTCGGCCGGGGCCTCCAGCAGGTCGACCCGCCGGGCCGTGGGCCCATCGGCGGGGCCTCCGGTGGCCCTTCCGCACCGCACCCTGACGCGGCGGTGGGCGCCTCCCGCCTCGTACAGACGCACCACGACCCCGGCCCCGCCGTCGTCCGGAGCCTTGACCGCGCTCACGACCACGGCGGGATCGTCCACCTCGACCAGGGAGAACCGCTCGGGGAGGGGCGGACCGGCGTCGACGGGGCCGCCGTCGGCAGGACCCGTCTCGAACGGCACGACCCTGAGCGGCGAGTTGAGCCCGTGGGCGGCCGCTATCACCCCTCCGCTGACCACATCCCCTTCATGGGGCTGGACGGCGTACACGAACTCGTGCCGGCCGCGGTCGGCCACCGGGTCGGGCCAGGTGGGCGAGCGCAGGAGCGACAGGCGCATGACGTTGCCCCGGATGTCGTGGCCGTACTTGCAGTCGTTGAGCAGGGCGACGCCGAACCCGGGCTCGCTCAAATCGGCCCAGGTGTGGGCGCACACCTCGAAGCGGGCGGCGTCCCACGAGGTGTTGGCATGGGTGGTGCGTTCGAGGTGGCCGTACTGGATCTCGTAGGTGGCCCGGGGGCTGTGCACCCGCACCGGGAAGGCGGTCTTCAGCAGCCTCTTCGGCTCCTGCCAGTCGATGGTGGTGCGGAACTCCACGAAGGGGGAGCCGGCCCGGAGCACCATCAGCTGCTCGATGACAGAGTGGCGATAGGTGCGGACCACCCGCACCGCCGCCCGCAACCCGCCGGACTCGACCACCTCGACCGAGTCGGCCTGCCTGAGCTCGACCACGGCGTCGAAGGCGGCGGCGTCGATGTCCCAGGCGTCGTAGCTGTTCGGGCGGTCGTCGTGGACCTGGAGAACGTTCCCCGGTCCGTCGAGCACCTCTCGTCCGGACCGAAGATGGACCAGGGACCGGAGCAGGCCCTCCTGGTCCCACTCGACCCGGAGCATCCCGTTGCTCATCCAGTCGGTCCCGACCGCCACCGGAGCGACTCCTTCGGGCTCGGTCCGGGGGACCTGGACCTGCCAGCCACATGACGGTGCCTCGACCAGGTGCGGGGCGCCGTCGATGTCCACCACCTCCCGCCGGGGGAAGGCGAGGGGGTTGGCGACCAGCACCGCCGCTTCGGCCGGTCCCTCGGCGGCGCCGGCGCCCACCCGCCGGGAGACGGAGCCGAGGGCACCGCCGATGATCGCCTCGGTGGTGTCGGCGAGGTGGTCGTAGGCGGCGGCCGTATCCCGGTAGACCCAGTTGATCGACGAGCCGGGGATGATGTCGTGGAACTGGTGGAGCAGCAGGGTCTTCCAGGCCGAGTCCAGCTCGGCGGCGGGATAGTCGCGAGCGGGCCTGGCGGCCACCGACCACAGCTCACAGTCCCGCAGGGCCAGCTCGAGCCGGCGGTTGCCCCGCTTGACCTCGGCGTGCGTGGTGTAGGTCCCCCGGTGCATCTCGAGGTACAGCTCACCGACCCACACCGGCAGGTCGTCGACGGGGGCGTTCGCCTCTATGGTCTCGAACGCCTCGTTCGTGCTCGTCATCTGCACCCGGGGAGCGCCTTCGAGGTCCCCGAGGCGACGGGCCCGCTCGAGCATGTGCCGGGTCGGCCCCCCGCCACCGTCGCCCCAGCCGAACAGGTACATGGACCAGTCGGTGAGCTCCTTCTGGGCGAAGTTCCGCACCCCGTGGAACAGCTGCGCCATGGACATGTCCCCGACATAGGTGTCGGCCGGGGGGAAGTGCGACAGGATCCGGCTGCCGTCGATGCCCTCCCACCAGAAGGTGTGGTGAGGGAAGCGGTTGACCTGGTTCCAGGACAGCTTCTGGGTGAGGAACCACCTGACCCCGGCAAGGGAGAGGATCTGGGGGAGGTTGGCCGGGTAGCCGAACACGTCGGGGAGCCAGAGGCTCCTGGTGTCGACGCCGAACTCCTCGGCGAAGAAGCGCTTGCCGTGCACGATCTGGCGCACCAGCGACTCCCCCGAGGGAAGGTTGCAGTCGGCCTCGACCCACATGCTGCCGACGACCTCGAACTGCCCGGAGGCGACCCGCTTGCGGATCCGCTCGTAGAGGGACGGGTAGCGATCGCGGATCCAGGCCAGCTGCTGGGCCTGGGAGGCGGCGAAGCGGTACTCGGGATAGTCCTCCATCAGGCTGACGGCGGTGGAGAAAGTCCGGGCCGCCTTGCGCTCGGTCTCCCTGAGCGGCCAGAGCCAGGCGGTGTCGATGTGGGCGTTGCCGACGGTCGCGTAGCGGTGGGCCGACTCCGACGCTCGCTTGGCCAGCGCCGTCGCCAGCATCTGGCGGACGGCCGGGGCGGTGCCGGCCACGTCCTCGGGGTCGAGCGCCCGCCCGGCCAGGTCGAGGCTGCGCAGGATCTGGGCCGCCCGGGGCTCGTCCGGCGGGAGTTGGTCGTACAGCTCGCACAGCAGGGACCAGTCCTCCCAGAGAGCCTCCACCTCCCGATCGACCACGGCGAGATGGCAGTGGTCGAGCCGCAGCAGGGGCGCTCCGCCGAAGTCGGGCAGGTACATGGGGCTCGGGTCGGTGCGGCTGTCGACCTGGGGATTGGCCGCCGCCTCGATCATGAGCTCGAACGGCTCCCCTCCGGTCGCCGGCTCGGCCACGACCACCTCGTCGTGGTTGGGACTGATGCCCTGGAGGGGCTCACCACCGCGCCAGACCATGCCCTCGGCGCCGAAGCCGGTGGCCCCTCCGTAGCCCAGACCCACCACCAGGGCGACGGCGCGTCCCGACCACTCCGGCGGCACCCGGCCCGATACCCGGAACCAGGTCGTGTCCCAGGCCGGCCCCCACTCCTGGCCCACCGCGAAGGGCTCGAAGCGGCGGCCGACGGCGACCTCGTAGGCGATGGGCTCCCCGCCCACGTGGTGGGCATCGATGTCCACCGGGTGGGAGTACGGCCGCCTGGCTGGTCCGATCAGGCGCCGCAGCACCAGCTGGGCCCGCCTCCTCCTCACCTGCGCCGGTTCGGCCACCTGCTCGCCCTCCCTCGATCGCTGGGGCGAGCGTACCGATCCGCCGGCGACCCCTCCGACCGGCGCCGCCGCCGCGACGCCGCCAGACCCGCTGGGCCTGCACCGAGCCATGATGCGGAGCCGTGGGGGCCGATTGGCTGGTGGTCACGTGGGCGGGAGGCGGCAACGTCAACCCCGTCCTGGCACTGGCCGGACACCTGCGGGCCCGGGGGCACCGGCTGGCGGCGGTGGCTCCGTCGAGCCTGGCACCCCGGCTGGACGCGGCCGGGGTCGAGCAGACGGTGGCCTCGTCGGGGTGGCTGCCGACGGCCGACGACGTGGCCTCGGCCGTGGAGCGGCTGAACCCGAACGCCCTCGTGATGGACTACATGCTCACTGGTGCGCTGTGTGCCGCCGAGCGGGCGGGGCTGCCAACGGTGGCCCTGGTCCACACCCTGTACCGGGCCCTGCTGACCGACGGTGGGCCCTATCCGATGGGAATGGCCGGGCCGGTTGAAGCGGTGAACGCGGTGCGGCGCCAGCTCGGCCTCGAGCCCGTCTCCTCCCACGGCCAGCTGTTGACGGCGGCCGATCTGGTCCTGGTGACCGCACCCCGCCAACTGGATGTCGACGGAGACACGCCGGCCAATGTCTCCTACTGCGGTGCCCTGTTCGAGGGTCCGGGCGAGGACGCCGGCTGGGTCCCAC
>DASRBO010000092.1:0-27320 GCA_035653595.1 Acidimicrobiales bacterium
CACGTCGGGGTTCTTCTCGTGCAGGACCTTGGTGATGGCGGCGGTGAGGGTGGTCTTGCCGTGGTCGATGTGGCCCATCGTGCCAATGTTCAGATGCGGCTTGGAACGCTCGAACTTCTTCTTCGCCATAACGGGCTCTCCGGATGTCGCCGACCGGGTGGCTCCGGTCTTATCGTCGATTCGCCGCCCGGTCCGGGCGGTCGGTAGCGGCGGTCGGACTCGAACCGACGACCACACGATTATGAGCCGTGTGCTCTAACCAACTGAGCTACGCCGCCGTGGGGGCCGACGCCCCGAGCCCCCTGTCGGAATCGAACCGACGACAACCGCCTTACCATGGCGGTGCTCTGCCGACTGAGCTAAGGGGGCGCTCGCGGCCCTGACGGGCCGCCCCTGAAGCATAGCCAAGCGGCCCCCGAACGCCCTAGGGTGCCCCCGACGGCGCCGGGCGGCGCCGGGGGGACCGGAAGGGGTCGGCATGGAGATGCGCCGGTTGGGCTCGCTTGAGGTCAGCCTGGTCGGGCTGGGGTGCAACAACTTCGGCATGCGTTGCGACGAGGCCCTGACCAGGAAGGTGGTCGACGCCGCCATCGACGCCGGAATCAACTTCTTCGACACAGCCGACGTCTACGGGGGGACCCTGTCGGAGACCTACCTGGGCAAGGCTCTGGCCGGCCGGCGCGACGAGGTGGTCATCGCCACCAAGTTCGGCTCCCCCGTAGGGGGCGACCAGGCCAAGTCGGGGGCCAGCGCGGCCTGGGTCACCCAGGCCTGCGAGGACAGCCTGCGCCGCCTGGGCACCGACCGGATCGACCTCTACCAGCAGCACCGACCCGACCCGTCCACCCCCATCGAGGAGACCCTGGGCGCCCTCGACGAGCTGGTCCGGGCGGGCAAGGTGGTCGAGATCGGCAACTCCAACTTCGACCCCACCATGCTGGCCGATGCCGACGCGACCTCTCGCCAGAAGGGGATCGCCCGCTTCGTCAGCGCCCAGAACGAGCTCAACATCCTCCGTCGGGCCCCGCTGGCCGAGCTGCTGCCCACCTGCGAGCGCCTGGGCCTGGGCTTCCTCCCGTTCTTCCCCCTGGCCAGCGGGCTGCTGACCGGCAAATACCAGCGCAACCAGCCCGCCCCCGAGGGGACCAGGCTGGCCGCCCTGCCCCCCGACCGGGCCGAGCGGGTCTTCTCCGAGCGCACCTTCGACCAGGTGGAGGCGCTGGGCGCCTTCGCCGCGGCCCGCGACCACACCCTGCTCGAGCTCGCCTTCGCCTGGCTGGCCAGCCTGCCCGCCATGACGTCGGTCATCGCTGGTGCCACCAGGGCCGACCAGGTCCGGGCCAACGCCACCGCCGCCGACTGGAAGCTGGGGGGCGACGACCTGGCCGAGTTGGACGCCATCCTCCAGTAGTGCTGGTCCGGCTGGCCACCCACGCCGACGGCGAGGCCATCCGGACGATCTACAACCGCGAGGTGACCGGCTCAACGGTGACCTTCGACCTGGTCCCCCGCAGCCCCGACGACCAGCGCCGGTGGCTGGAGGAGCACTCGGGCGCCTACCCGGCGGTGGTCGCCGAGGAGGACGGGGCCGTGGTTGGCTTCGGCTCCCTCACCCCCTACCGGCCCCGGCCGGCCTACGCCACCACCGTCGAGGACTCGGTGTACGTCGCTCCCGAGCGCCAGGGCCGGGGCACCGGCCGGGCCCTCCTGTCCGAGCTGGTGTCCCTAAGCGAACGGCACGGATTCCATGCCGTCATGGCCCGCATCGTCGGTGGCCACGAGGCCTCCATCGGCCTGCACCGGGCCTGCGGATTCGACCTGGTGGGGGTGGAGCGGGAGGTCGGACGCAAGTTCGGCCGCTGGCTGGACGTGGTGGTGATGCAGCGCCTGGTCGGCTGACAGGAAGCGGACCTCCCCGGCGCCTTCGGGCAGGACCAGCACCAGGCCCGAGGCCCGTCGCGCCCGGCGGGCGACTCCGACGGCCACCGAGCGGATCCGCGACCACAGCGGCGGGCCGGGGATGGCCACCAGCACCAGGACCGCCGCCGCCACCTGCCACAGGCTGGACCGCCCGAGCTCCTCCATGAGCGCCCAGCCGCCGGGGAAGCCGATGAACGAGCCGGCCACCGTGATGCCCACCAGGACCTTCTGGGTCCGCCCGGCCGACACCGGGGCCAACATGACGATCCCCCAGGCCAGGTACCACGGCTGGATGACCGGACCCATCACCGTGAAGACCAGCAGGCTGCCGCCCAGGGCCCTGATCATCCCGATGCGGTCACTGACGAAGAACAGGTAGACCGAGGTGACCACGGCCACCAGCAGGCCCAGGGTCCGGGTGAGGGTCAGCATGCCGTGGACCCCGATGCCCAGGTGGAGGACGTGGGTGATGGTGCCGAGCAGCATCCCCAGGGCGGTCGGGGGGTCGAGCACCGAGCGCACCGCCGAGGGGTTGTCGAGGGCCTTCACCCAGCCCCAGCCCAGGCCGCTGGCGGCGGCGATCACCGCCATGACCCCGGTGGATAGCAGGATGGAGGCCAGGAGGGGCCTGACCCGGGTCCGCCACGGCGAGGTCGTCCCCAACCAGTGCCACCCGATGTATAGGACGCCCAGGGCGGCGGGCACCTTGACCGCCGCCGCCAGGGTGCACAGCACGACCCCCACCACCGGCCGGTCCCGCTTGGCGCAGGCCAGGCCGGCGACCAGCAGCCCGAGCATCAGGGCGTCGTTGTGGGCCCCGGCGACCAGGTGGAGCAGGGTCACCGGGTTGAGCACCGCCAGGCAGAACACCGTCGCCTCGTCGCGGCGCACGGAGCGGGCCAGGGTGGGCAGGAAGGCCCCGATGAGGATCACGCCGAACAGCTCGAGCAGGCGCAGCCCCACCACGGTGCCCAGCTCGTGGTGGGCGCTCAGGTTGACGATGCCGGCGGCCAGCTCGACGAAGACCGGCCCGTAGGGGGCGGGGGCGCTCCACCACAGCCGGTCGACCGGGTTGAGGTAGGACCCCCAGCCCAGGGCCAGGGGGCCGTGGAGGTAGGGGTTGATGCCAAGGCTGACCATGTCGCCCTGGGCGGCGTAGCTGTAGACGTCGCGGCTGAACAGCGGCGGGGCGACCAGCAGGGGGACTATCCACAGACCGAAGAGCAGCCACATCCATCGCACCGGCAGCCGGCGGCGGGAGACCAGGCCCATGGTCTCCAGCCACACCCGTATCAGCAGGAACATCCCGCCGTAGGAGGCGACCAGGGACAGCAGGAGGCCCCGGCCCGGCGGGGTGGTGAGCGGGGGCACCCCGAAGTACCAGGCCCCCGGGACCTTGAGGGTGAAGGGCGAGCTGAACTGCGACGCCCCGAAGGTGATGGCGATGGTGGCGACCAGGCCGAGAAGGGCGGGCCGCACCAGCACCGCGCCGGGGCGCGTGTCATCAGGGCCTCCGCCTGAGATCGCCGATGTCGAGCCCACGTCCAGAGGGCGCAGCTCCATGGCCTTAGACATTGCCAGAACGGCGGCCCGGGTAGCCAGATAGTGCCGAGACCCCCCCTCGAGCCGGGCGTCTCCGCCCCGCCCCTGGCTCAGGCCGAGGTGGCCAGCTGCTGTTCGATCAGGGCCTCGATCCGCTCCGAGGGCTGGGCGGGGGCGAAGAACCAGCCCTGGACCAGCGGGCAACCCAGCTCTCTGAGGCGCTCGAGCTGGGCCCCGGTCTCTACCCCCTCGGCCACGCTCTGCATGCCCAGGCTGCGGGTGAGGCGGACCACGGCGGCGACGATCTCGGTGTCGACGGGGTGCTCGCCCAGGCCGCCCACGAAGGAGCGGTCGATCTTGACCACGTCGACCGGGAAGCGCTTGAGGTAGCTCAGCGAGGAGTAGCCGGTGCCGAAGTCGTCGATGGCCAGGCGTACCCCCAGGTCCTTGAGCTGCTCGAGGCTGGAGATGGTCGACGGGACGTCGGTCATGATCACGCTCTCGGTGATCTCGAGGCACAGGTGCTCCGGGGCCAGGCCGCTGTGCTCGAGGATGCGGGCGATGTCGCTGGCCAGTCCCTCGTGGAGGAACTGGCGGGCCGACAGGTTGACGCTCAGCACCAGGGGCTCGGGTCCGGCCAGCTCGTCCTGCCAGCGCCGCACCTGGCGGCAGGCCTCCTCCAGCACCATCCGGCCCAGGGGCAGGATGAGCCCGCTCTCCTCGGCCGCTCCGATGAACTCCTCGGGGGTCAGCAGCCCCCGAGGGGACTGCCATCGCACCAGGGCCTCCACCCCGGCGACCTTGCCTGTGACCGCCGACACCACCGGCTGGTAGTGGACCCGGAACTCGCGGTTGTCCAGCGCCCGCCGCAGCGACGACTCGAGGTCCAGGCGGTCGACGGGGCGGTCGCCCATCTCCTCGACGAACACCGCGTAGCAGTCGCGGCCCCGGCCCTTGGCCCGGTACATGGCCAGGTCGGCCCGGTGGACAAGGGCCTGGGGATCGGGGTGGGGACCGGCCGCCGCCATAGCCACCCCCACGCTCACCGACAGCACGATCTCGCGGCCCCCTACCTTGAACGGCCGGGCCATGGCCGCCAGTATCCGCCCCGCCACCGTCACCGGGTCGGCCGCCGTCTCCACGTCCTCGAGCAGAACGGTGAACTCGTCGCCCCCGAAACGGGCCAGCGTGTCGGCCGGGCGCAGGCAGGACGAGAGCCGCTGGGCCACCTGCTTGAGCAACACGTCGCCCACCCGGTGTCCGAGGCTGTCGTTGACGATCTTGAACCGGTCGAGGTCGACGAACAGCACGGCGTTGTCGGTTCCCCGCCGCTCCATGGCGTGATGCAGGCGGTCCAGGAACAGGGCCCGGTTGGCCACGTCGGTGATGGGGTCGTGGAAGGCCTGGTAGGTCAGGGCGGCCTCGAGCGCCCGCCGCTCGGTCATGTCCCGCAGGGCCAGGACCGCCCCGACCACGGTCTCGCCCCGGTGCAGCGGCGAGGCGGTGAAGGCCACCGGCACCAAGCTCTCGTCGCTCCTGATCACCACGTGGTCGTCGCTGCGCACCGTGCGCCCGGTGACCACCGCCTCAAGCAGCGGGCACGGCGTGCCCGTGGGGTGGACCCCCTCCACCGGATCGAGGCGCATCCCGCCGTGCAGGACGTCGTGCACCGGGCGGCCCACCATGTCGGCGGCCGAGCGGGCGACCATGGCGGCGGCGGCCGGGTTGGCGAAGGTGACGACCCCGGCCGTGTCCACCGCGATCACGCCCTCGCCCAGCGACTCGGTCAGGATCCGGTTCTTCTCGAACAGGTCGGCGGTCTGCTCGAAGAGCAGGGCGTTGGCCACCGACGACGCCACGTGGTTGGCGAAGGTGGTGAGCACCTGGGCCTCCCGCCGGGCCAGGCTGACCGAGCCGAGGAATCCGAGGCGCAGCATCCCGAGGCACGACCCGGACAGCACTAGGGGCGCGACCACCACCGCCTGCAGGCCGTGGGCCGCCATTTCGGCCTGCTGTGGGGTCTCCCCCGCCCCGACCGCCACCCGGTACACCTCCCGCTCCGATGCCACCCTGGGCCAGAAGGCCGGCGAGAGCGAGGCCGGGGTGCCCCGGAGGACCTCCGAGCTGCCGTCGCTCAGCCGGCGGTAGGCCTCTGCCGAGCCCGACTCGGACACCATGAGCAGCTCCACGAACTCCGCCCCGAACAGCCCGTGGGCCGCCGGCAGCACCGCCGCGGCCACCGCCGGGGGGCTCAGCTGGGCCACCTGACGGGACGAGTCCTGCAGCAGGCGCCAGGTGTCGGCGTCGCGCATCGCCCTCATGTAGAAGCGGTACAGGACGCAGACACCGACGAAGACGACGGGGAAGCCGGCCAGCACCCTGGTGTCGTAGTGGGCCAGGGTGACCAGTCCCGCTCCGGCCAGGGTGTTGCCCACCCACACCAGCCCGTAGAGGCCGCCGCTGCGGGGCACGACGTCGCGGACCCGCAGCCCCTGGGACAGGGCCACGGCGGCGGTGACCGTCGCCTGGTTCCACACGAAGAGCAGCACCGACGCCAGCACCAGGGCGACCCAGGTGTCCGAGCGCCCGACCCGCAGCGGCCCCGCCCCCCTGACCAGGTCGTAGACCAGCCCGGCCATGGCGATGCCGGCCGCCATGCCGGCGGCGTTGAAGGCCGCCTTCACCGCCGGCCGGCCCGACACCAGGTGCACGAACGCCACGACCATGGGTGCGAGCAGGGCCAGCCAGGGATGGGGCACGTAGACCAGGCCGATCAGGATCAGCGCCTCTGAGAAGGTGAAGGCGTACCGGGTCGGCCCGAACCGGATGTGCACCATGGCCAGGTCGGCCAGGGCGCCTACGAAGGCGGCCAGAACCGGCGCCCACCACAGGGGCAGCGGTCCGGCGGCCATGCCGGCCAGTGACCATCCCGCCGCCGCCGCCCCGGCGGCGAAGACCACCCCCAGCAGCATGTGGAGGCGCCGGTCGGGGCGGACCCCGGAGCGGGCGTCGGGAAGATGCCTCACCTTGGGCTCAGGAGAACGGGAGGGCCAGTGTCGGGGGGCTGATCTCGCCGTTCACGTGCTGGCCCGGTCCGGGATGGTCGCCCCAGAAGGCGGTCTGGAACGGGCCGAAGGAGGCGGTCTGCCACGGTCCCCCCTGCCACGATCCACCGGTCCAGGAGCTGGTCTGCCACGAGACTCCCTGCCACGAGGCCCCCTGCCACGACCCGCCCGTCCACGACGAGCCGTCCCATTGGCCGGTCTCCCAGTCCGAGCCCTGCCACGACCCGCCCTGCCAGGAGCCGCCCTGCCAGGAGCCGCCCTGCCAGGAGTCGCCCGTCCACGCCGAGGCGGCCCAGGCCGCGCCATTCCACGGGTCGCACCGGGTGTCCAGCTCGCCCTGGATGACGGTCAGGACTCCGGCACACAGCGACTGCACGTAGACGCCGCCCCGGCTGGCGTTGAGCGAGCCGGTGCCGGTCGCCGAGCGCACCTGGGCCAGAGAGGCTGTCGAGGTGGTGAGGGCACCGGCCAGCTGGAGGAAGCCGGACCCCACGTCGTTGACCGAGTAGCCCGCCAATGGGGAGGCCGTCTTCTTGAGGATGCCCTTGACCTGATCCGGGCTCAGACCGGGTCGCGCCTCGAGCAGGAGGGCCACCGCCCCGGAGGTGACCGCCGTCGCCTCCGAGGTGCCACTGCCCTTGATGTAGCTGGGCGCGACCAGGGCGCTGGGATTCTGTTGCTCAACGAAGGACCCGTACGAGCGGGAGGCAATGAGCGTGCGGCCCGGGGCCACCACGTCGGGCTTGCTGACCCCCTGCAGAGTCGGTCCCCGCGACGACCACGCCGGCACGGTGTTGTTGGTGTCGTCGTAGGCGCCCACCGTCAGCACGACCGGGTCGTCACCTGGCTTGGTGATGGTCGAGGGCGCTGGACCACCGTTGCCGCCCGCCACCACGACCACGATGCCCTGGCCCCACAGTCGCTCCACGGCGTAGTCGACCGGATCGACCGAGGGGGCCTGGGTCGAGGCCACGCCCCAGGACAGATTGAGGACGCGGATGTTGTACTGGGCGGCGTAGGCCGAGACCCAGTGCATGGCCTGGAGCATGGTCGACACGTCGACGGCCCCGGACACCCCGGCCACCTTGACGGCCACGAGGGTCGCCTCGGGGGCGATGCCGGTGTAGGCACCACCGGGGTTGGTCGCCGAATCGGCCCCGCTGCCGGCGATGAGCCCGCCCATGACGGTGCCGTGGCCGAAGGTGTCGAAAACGCTCCCCTCGCCGGACAGGTCGGGGCCGTAGACGACCCGGCCGGCGACGTCGTCCATCGGGGAGATGCCGGTGTCGATGACGGCGACGCCGACGCCCTGGCCGTAGTCACCCTGGGACCAGGCCTTGGCCGCTCCGGTGCTTGCCACGAAGTTCGACGCCGTCGGCACTCCGTTTTTCAATGTCGGCGCCGAGTCGAAGTGGCCCACCCGGTTGGCGGTTACGGCGACGATGGCCGTCGAGGCGGCCACGGCCCTCAGGGCCGATGGGGCCAGCTCGGCCTCGAAGCCGTTGATGATCTCGAGGCGCGCGCCCACCCGGCCGCCGTGGGCCCGCACCGCCATCAAGGCGGTGGCGACCTGGCCCGAGCGGGCCTGGACGATGACCGACACCGGAAGCCGTCCGGAGGTGGGCAGGCCCGGGTCGAGCACCGCTGGCGCCGGGCTGGCGGCCGGTGTGCCCGACGGCGCCAGGTCACCCAACAGGCGGCCGGAGCTGGCCGCCGGCCCAGCGGCCATGGTCCAGGCCAGCGCCAGCACGGCGGCGACCATCACGGAGAGCCGTCGCCACGGCGAGGTCTGGGGGATCGGATGAGACAAGACCTGGGACATAGCGGTCCCGCTTTCTCCGCAGGGGACGGCTCGCATCTCGGTGCGTGACGATACGGTCACGCAGGGTCACAGACAATCGTCCGTGGGGGTCATTTCTGCCTGGCCCTTCCGGGCCCCCTACCGTTCCGTCCATGCCAACCGCGAAGTCCGCCCCACGCCCCGCCAGCACCCGGAGACCGGCCACCCTGGCAGTGGATGTCGGCGGAACCGGCATCAAGGCCTCGGTCCTCGACGCCGCCGGCACCCTGCTGACCGACCCGGTCCGGGTCCCCACCACCTATCCGCTGCCTCCGGAGAAGCTGCTGGCCACCGTGTCGGGGCTGGCCGCCAAGCTGCCGGCCTTCGACCGGATCTCCATGGGGTTTCCGGGCATGGTGCGGGGCGGCCTGGTGCTGTCGGCGCCGCACTTCGTCACCGCCTCCGGTCCTGGCACCACCGTGGTCCCCGAACTGGAGAAGGCGTGGGCCCGCATGGACCTGGCCGCCCGCCTGTCGGCCGATCTCGGGAAGCCGGCGAAGGTGGTCAACGACGCCGACATGCAGGGGGCAGCGGTCATCGCGGGGGACGGCCTCGAGCTGGTGGTGACCCTCGGCACCGGGGTGGGCACCGGGCTCTTTCATGACGGCCGGCTCGCCCCCCATCTGGAGCTGGCCCACCACCCGTTCCGCAAAGGGGAGACCTACAACGAGCAGCTGGGCGAGGCCGCCCGCCGTCGCCTCCCGAAGCGACGGTGGCTGCGGAGGGTGCGCCGGGCGGTCGACTGCCTCGACGCCCTCCTCTTCTTCGACCACCTGTACCTGGGCGGCGGCAACGGAAGGCGGGTGAGCATCGACCTGGGACCGCGGGTCACCGTGGTCGACAACGTGGCCGGCATCCTCGGCGGGGTGAAGGTCTGGGAGGACTGGAGGGAGGAGTAAGCGACCTGCCGGTGGGCCCTTCTACTGGCCGCCGTTGCCGTTGGCGCCCCTACCACCGTGGTTGCCGGACGATCCGGCGCCATGGCCGCCTGTTGACCCTCCGCCGCCCTGATCAACCCCTCCGCCCTTGCCATTGCCATTGCCGCTGCCGGAACGAGGCGGTGTGGTCGTCGGCGGTGTGGTCGTCGGCGGTGTGTCCACTGGGGGCGTCTTCGTTGGCGGTGTGGTCCCGGTGGGCGTCGTGGCGGGCGGGCTCGTGGTGGGCTGCGTCGCCCCCCCGCCCGGGCCGGCCGGCGCACCGGGCCCGCTTCCAGACGCGGCCCCGCCACCTCCGTTGTCGGTGGGCAAAGGGGAGGGACCACCCGACGAACCCGCCCCACCCCCCTGACCGGCTGCCGTCCCCCCGCCACCTGCACTCGAGGGAGGAGCGGAACTCAGCGACGGGGGACGGCCGGGGATCTGTGGCGATCCACTGGAACCGGGGCCGGCGATCCAGATCGGAGGCCGGGGTCCGCCGCTATCGCCAGGCAGCCCGCGCAGGACCGGAACGACGCTCGGCCCTCCAATCCTCGGCGCACCAACGGAGGCGGCGGTCTGCGGCCCGAAGAAGCTCAGTCCCAGCACGTGGGCGGACGGCCCACCGGGGACCGTCGAGGTCCCGCCGCCGCCAGATCTGTCGGTGGGTCCAAGGGCGACTGGTGCGCCCGGTCCGCCGACTCGATCGTTCAGTCCGCCGCGGCCGAGGCCGCCAGGGCCTTGCCCGCCGACAAGGGCGCTCTCCACCAGGACCGGGGGCCCAAGCAACACGACCAGGGTGAGGAGCTGGACCCGACGGGAGGCAATAACCGCCCGCCAGGCCCAACCCAGCCGCTCAGTCGCCCACATGAGACCCATGACCTTGGGTGGAACCGCTCGGGCCGGGGATGGGTCGGCCGCATGCGGCAGCCACCTGCGGCAGCGAACTGCTGGCGGTGATGAGCGGCATGGGAGTCGAACCGCAAGGAGGTGACCAGAGCTTTCGACGGGGTGGCCTGTCGGTTGTGGTTCTGAAGTTGCGCACCAGCGTTCCCGTTCTTCTCAAGCCGGCGCCCCCAAGTCCCGAAGACTTGCTCGAGGACCTGGCGGCTCCTTTAGGGTTCTATGACCAAAGGTGACGGCTGGCGCAGGTCGCGTCAACACTCTGCGTGTGCGATGGCGGCCGGAAATGTCCAGGCCACGGACCGTTCGCGCAGAAGGGGCAGAACAACTTTCCGCGGAACGTGGCAACCCCCATGCCGCCGCTGGCGCGATCTGCCCGCAGCGGCTACGACCCAGCGCCAGTGGAGCCGCCCTCCGGCTGCCGGTCGGACCATTGACACCTGGCCCGACGTGATGGGGACCGCCTTCAGGGTCGAGAGACCCTGGCCATTTGGCGCCGAAGTGGCCAAGATCTCCTGAGAAGACGACGGGTGAGCTCGACCGGTCCGGCACCGTCGGGTGCCGGAGCCGCCCTCATCACCCGCTCACCCGCTCGGTGGCGGAGCTAAAGGAGAAGCCGATGGGACTGATGGACAAGATCAAGGCGCAGGCGGAGCAGGTCGCCACCAAGGCACACGAGGGCTCGGCGCAAGTCCAGGCGAAGTTCGATGCCATGCAGTCGAAGCGGACCACCGACTCGCTGCTCAGGGACCTCGGCGCCGCTTACTACGCCGAGCAGCGTGAGGGCGGCCCCCACGACGCCGTCGAGTCGGCCCTGACCGCTCTCGACACTCACGCCGCCGAGGTCTGAAGACCACCTCGTCTGCCTGAGGCGGCGCCACTGGCTATCGTCACCCTGGTCGGCCCGTGGGCGGGTCCGCGGCGGCGGCCTCCAGGTCAGGAATGACCTGGAGATCGGTGGCATGGGGCGGGGGGAGCATGGGGACAGAGGAGTTCGACCTCGAGGTTCGGGGCCACCGCCTCCACGCCCAGCGCCAGGGCTCGAGCGATGCCCCCCTCGCTCTGGCCGTGCCCGGCCTGTCAGCCAACCTGCGCAGCTTTGACTTCATAGCGGAGCGGGTCGCCGGGCCCCGGCTGCAGCTGGTTGCCCTCGACCTCCGGGGCCGCGGCCGCAGCGAGACCACGCCGGCGGGCACCTACGGGTGGGAGAACCATGCCCTCGACGTGCTGGCAGTGGCTGACGCCCTGGGGGCCGGGCGGGTTGCCATCCTCGGTCAGTCGATGGGCGGGGCAGTGGCCATGAAGGCGGCCGGGCTGGCCACCGAGCGGATCGCAGCCGTAGTGCTCCTCGACGCCTGCGGGGTGCCCGAGCCGGGCACCCTGGCCGTGATCGGGCGGTCGGTGAGCCGTCTGGGCGAGACCTATCCGTCCATCGACGATTACCTCGCCACGGTGCGGGCTCAGGGAACGATCGAACCCTGGAGCGAGTACTGGGAGCGCTACTACCGCTACGAGCTCGAAGAAGTCGAGGGCGGCTACCGCTCGCGCACCAGACCGGAGGCGATAGCCGAGGACGGCGCCTACGCCGCCACCCAGGACCTGTACGGCCTGTGGAGGCACCTTGCGATGCCAACCCTGCTGCTCCGTGCCACCCGCGAGTTCCTCCCCGGCTCCGGACACATCGTGTCGGCAGCCGACCGCGATCGCTTCGCCGCCGAGGTCCCGACCGCCCGGGTGGTGGAGGTCGATGCCAACCACATGACCATCAACACCCACCCGGACTCCGCCGCCGCCATCACCACCTTCCTGGCGGAAGCCTTCGACCGGGTCTGATGCCAACGGGCGCTTCCGCAGGACGGCAGCCAGTCGCGGCAACCAGACGCCGGAGCGGCCGCGAGTCCTGGCTGCCCCTCGCCTACCTCGCGGTGGCGTTGCTGGTCATCGCCTTCGTGCTTCCCTCGGCCCTCCGGCCGCCCGCCCAGCAGTCGAACCAGTCAGCGGAGCTCTCGCCGAACTCCCCCCACCAGGGTCAGTCCATCATCGCTGCCTTCAGTCAGGCGCAGTCGGGTACGGCCGGCGCCGGCCCCAACCAGGCCGGGGGCACGGGCGGGGCCGCGGGCAGCGGGGCCGCCACACCCACTGCGGTCGTGAGGCCGGTGGCGGCATACTGCCCGTTCGGCTACGGCGATCCGCCCCGCCAGACGTCGTCGCTGTATGCGGCGCCCTGTGCGCCAGTGTGGCAGGGCAACAACGGGGGAGCCACCTGGCACGGGGTGAGCGCCGATGTCTTCCGGGTGGCCATTGTGGAGTGCGACGGCGACTACCACACGACCTACACCGGACCCACTCCGAACCAGCCCCAACCAGGCGAGAGCTCGGCCGACACCACCTGGCGGGTGTACCAGCAGTACTTCAACAGCCACTTCCAGTTCTACGGCCGCCAGCTGCAATTCGTTCAGACCAATCCCCAGCCCTGCAACAGCACCGACTTCGTGCAGGCCGTCGACAGCGCCAACGCCCAGTGGCCGCTGTTCGCCGTCAGCTCGCCTTTCGGCGCCGCCACCGACGAAGCGCAGCGCCTCGGCCTGCTGGCGACCGGCCTGGTCGGCAACGGCGAGCAGTGGTTCGCCGCCCATCAGCCCGCATTCGAGTTCGACATGAGCGGGACCGAGCTCACCCAGCTCACCAGCGAGATGATGTGCAAGCAGCTGGAGGGGCACCCGGCCGCGTTCACTGTGCCACCCATCAAGGGCCGCAGCCGGGTGTACGGCGCCTTCCTGCTGGCCGACTCGGACACCACCGCCAGTGGGGCCTACAGCCCAGCAGATATCCAGAATCCGCTCGCCCGCCAATGCGGCGCCAAATGGAGCGAGGTGGTGACCTACGACCCCTATGTGAACGCCAACCTCGCCCAGTACCTGGCGACGGCGATGACCAAGATGCGGGCGGCCGGGGTGACCACCCTCGCCTGCTTCTGTGATCCCTTCACCGCCATAGAGATCATCAACTCGGCCAGCCAGCAGTCCTACTTCCCCGAGTGGATCATGCCGGGCACCGCCAGCATGGACCTCAACCAGCTGGCCGAGTACTACGACCCGAGCCAGTGGGGCCACGCCCTGGGCATCTCGGCGCTGGAGATCCCGCGACCGATGAACGAGCAGGACTGCTACAAGGCGTTCAAGGAGATGGACCCGGGCGGGACCCCGCAGACCGGCTACCTGAGCATCTGCACCATCCAGTTCCCCCGGCTCCTGCAGCTGGCCGACGGCGTGCAGCTGGCCGGACCGCACCTGACCCCCGCCAATGTGATCAAGGGCCTGTTCAAGATGCCGGCCCGACGCCCTGACCCGCAGTGGTCGATCGGGGGCTACTACGGCCCCGGCCACTGGGCCTTCTCCGACTACATATCCCTCGTCTGGTACGACCCCACCGCCACCGACCCCGTCACCGGCAACGCCGGCGCCTACCGCTACATGCTCAACGGCCAGCGCTTCCAGGTGGGCCAGATTCCGACCAGCCCCCTGCCGTGGTTCCAGTCGGGGATCACCACCGTGGCCGGCTCCTGACCCCTCGGCGCCTACCCCCGCCGGTCGATGAAGGCGGTGATCGCCTTGGCCAACTCGTCGGGGGCGTCGGTCATTAGGACGTGGCCCGCCCCCTCGATCAGCTGGAGCTCCGCGGCCGGTATGGCGTCGGCGAGTACCTGGGCGTTGGCGACCGGCACCATGCCGTCATCGGTGCCATGCACGATCAGGGTCGGGACCTTCAGCTGGCCCAGCCGCTCGACCGAGCCCCTCCACTGGGAGGCGCCAAGCAGCTGGTGGGTGTAGCCCTCCGCGCTGGTCGGCCGCTCGAGACGACGGCGGATGTCCTCATCGATCAGCTCCCGCTTGGTAGTGGGGGCATAGGCGATCGGGATGGTCGCCTCGATCGACTCCCGCGGCGGCAACGATGCCCGGCTGGCCAGAATCTGAGCCACCTCGGCGGGTGGGGCCACCGACCGCTCGGGGTCGCCCGCGCTGGTGGCCACCAGGATCAGGGAACGCAGTCGCTCGGGGGCGCTGAAGGCGACCTGCTGGACGATGAGGCCACCCATGGATATGCCCAGCAGATTGGCCCGATCGAGCCCGGCGGCGTCCATCACCGCGAGCACGTCGCCGGCCATCACCTCCACCGTGTAAGGCCCGGGCGGGGCACCGGTCGCCCCAGTGCCCCGGTTGTCGATAGTGATGACGCGGAACCGTGGAGCCAACAGGGGCACCACCCGGTACCACATCTCGCCGGCGAAACCCAGACCCTGCACGAGGATGAGGGCCTCACCGGTGCCGGCCTCATCCCAGGCGACATCGACGTCGCCCACCCGGGTCGTCGGCACTGGCAACCTCCCTCTCTGCCTGGGGAGCTCGGGACGCCCCCCCGCCGGCAAGTCGGCGGCCGCCGACCACCGAGACGTTATCCCCTATGCCCCATTCGGTCTGCCTCGGCGGGGTCAACGGGGGCCGGCAGCGGCAGCTCAGTCCCGTTGCCAAGACCGCGCCAGGCTGCGATGCTGAGCCCTCCGGCGGGCAGGGGCGCGAGACATGGGGCAGCGGTCAGATGGTGACCAGGCGGGGACGGGCGAAAGGGCGGAGCGGGCGATGAGCGTCGAGCTGAGCTACACGCCGGACGCTTTGGCCCTCGCCGTCCTGCTCCATCCCCACCCGGACTTCGGTGGAGACCAGCTCCATCCGTTCATAGACGGGCTCTTCCGGCGGCTGGACGAGTCCGGCATCGGCGCGGTGCGCTTCGACTTCTCGTCGGCGGAGCCAGCCGAGGCGAAGGCCCAGACCATCGCTGCCATCAAGGCCGGCCTCGACCGTTGGGGGACGGTGCCGGTGGTGCTCGCCGGTTACTCATTCGGGGCCGGAATTGCCGCCACGGTCGAGGACAAGCGGGTCGTGGCCTGGTACCTGCTGGCGCCCCAGGTGTCCTTCCTGACCGGCTCCATGATCGGCAGAAGCGCCCGACCGAAGCGCATAGTGGTCCCCGAACTGGACCGGTACTCGTCACCGGACTCGGTCCGCAAGGCCACGTCCGACTGGACCTCGACCACCGTCGACACCCTTCCGGACACGACCCACTTCCTTGGCGACATACGTCCGATCGTCGACTCCGCCGCTTCTTGGATCGAGAGCGTCCTACACGCCTGACCCGGCCGTAGCGGGCTCTACACCCTGCGGCCCAGGAAGCAGAGGAGCTCGGTCTGCAGGTCCGCGCCCGCCGGCGGTTCCACCTTGGGCCCGAACACCCCCGGCATGCGGATCATGGCGTCCATGGGCTTCAGTGCCTCGGAGGCGTCGGCGACGGCCTGGGGATGCAGGCTCTCGTCCGCCCCCACTGCACGAGCCAGATCCCAGGTGTGCACCAGAAGGTCCATCGTCACCAGGTTGGCGATCAGCTGCTGCCGGGGCATCGGGCCCATGGGGGTCTGCACCGTCTCGGCCATCTTGGCGGGGTCGGACGCCAGCTTCTCCACCTGCTGACGGGTCTCCTGCCACGCCGACGAGAGGTCGGCGGCCTGGGGGACCTCGTCCTGGCCCAGGACCAACCGGCGTTGACCGTTGACGACGTGAGCCACCACGTCCCGGGCGGTCCAGCCCTCACAGGGTGCGGTCGCCTCCCATTTCTGGTGGGATGCGGCCTCCACCCGGGCGCTGAAGCCATCGGCAACTTCGCGGTAGCGGTTCAGAACATCGCTCATGCGCCGCAGAGTAGATCCTGCCGTCGGGCGACGCGCCCCGGCCCCCGCCGTCTCAGGCCGGGGGGCGACGTCAGTCGCGGAAGTTACCGAACTGAAGAGGGATGCCGAAGTCCTGTTCCTTGAGGGCCGCGATGACCTCCTGGAGGTCGTCCCTCTTCTTGCCGGTCACCCGCACCTGGTCGCCCTGGGTCTGGGACGAGATGCCCTTGAGGCCCAGGTCCTTGATCGCCTTGTTGATGCTCTTGGCATGGTCGGAGGAGATCCCTGCGGCCAGGGTGGCCACCTGGCGGACGGTCCCCTTGGTCGCTTCCTCGACCTTCCCGTACTGGAGGGCCTTCAGGGACACCTGGCGGCGGACGAGCTTCTCCTCCAGCACCTGGATGACCGCCTTCAAGCGATCCTCGGTGCCGGAGCGCAGCGTGATGGTCGTCTCGCCGAGCTCGATCGAGGAGCTGGTGTCCTTGAAGTCGAAGCGGGTCCCGACCTCGCGGCTGGCCTGGTCCACGGCGTTGCGGACCTCCTGCATGTCGACCTCGGAGACGACGTCGAAGCTGGGCACGGCCCAGACGCTATCTTCTTGGCTTCCAGGGTCGGTGCCCGAGCGGACAAAGGGAGCAGACTGTAAATCTGCCGGCTCAGCCTTCGGAGGTTCGAACCCTCCCCGGCCCACTGGAGGCAAAAGCCCTGGTCACAGCCCATTTCGGGGCCAGGCCGACGGGTCGACACTGACGCCGGAGCCCGCCTCCGACAGTCACCCCATACAAGTCACGAACACTCCCAGATACGCCGGTCCAGCCATGGCGGGCGTCCGGCAGACCCCCTCAGGCACCTACGAGGTCCGGTACCGGGACCCGTAGAACCGGCAGCGGTCAAGGCGTTCGAGCGCAAGACCGACGCCGAGCGCCACGCCAAGGCGGTCGAGACCGACAAGCTCAGGGGCGACTGCCCCATCGCCCGCGAGGCAAAGGTGAGCTCCGGGCACCACGCCGGTGTCTGTCCTCATTGCCGAAGCTCCCCAGTTTCAGCGCTCGTCTCAGCACTCTCTGTGATGTCCGTTATGACACCGCTGTCAACGCGCTGCTGACGCCAAATGCGATTGGTCCTACCAAAACCCGGCCAACTGGTCCATAGCGTTTAGGTCGCCGGGGTAGGGCGATCTGTCTTCATGGTGGGGCGGGAACGGCGGCAGGCGGGCGCACGCCCAGCGTGCCAGAGGAGATCACATGACTATTGCTGGCAACGGCAGGGGAACCCGCGTGTCGCCTTCTGGCCTGGACACCCTTGCACAAGCAAGCATCTGCGCCAACTGCCTGGCGACGACGCCGGCGGGAGCAGCGTCCTGTCCGACCTGCGGTTCCTCAGTGGCCGTCCTCCCTCCCGTTGAGGCCGACGCACGAACCGAGTCGACCGCACCCATCCCCACGTTGGGGTCAGCACAGCTTCGGAGGTCACCTCTGAAGGGGGACCGGAGCGACGCTCCGTCTGGTCAAGGGTAATGAGGTATCGGCTCGTCGCCTTACTGATGCTCATCGCCATGCTGACCGCTGGTTCCTGGCCGCGTGGCCGGCAGAACTATGTTTGAGCGACTCCAGCCCTAGCTTCAGGTCGCTCAGGCTGATCTGCCAGTTGGTCATACCGAGATGGGGGCGGAAGCCGAGCTCAGTGTTGATAGCCAGCATGGCTGCATTGGAGTCGGCGTTGCCGGTCCGGACGTCGAGAGCCTGGGGCCGCTCCTCTAGGACTCGCAGCAGCATTGCGGCCTTGAGCCAGCGGCCGATCCTCCTGCCGCGGTGATCGGGGCGCACCGCCGTGTCGCCCTGGCTCACGCTCTCCGGTCGGGAGGGGTCCCATGTCACAGTCGTGAGACCGACCAGCTGTCCAGTCGCATCGTGGCGGACCAGGAACCACCATGACTCCTCGCCCCGAGCACGGGTCAGCCTCTCGAGGTCGCGGAGCTCGGCGACCGTGATCTGGTGATCCGGGACATCGAGTGCGTCCCTCGGGGCGTCGTTCATCACCCCGAGCAGGTCGACCAGGGACTCCACAAGCTCATCGGGACAGGCACCATCGAAGCCGAGCATTGAGTAACCAGGAGCTCGGCGGGGTCCATCGGCCTTCCATTGGCGCAACGAGTTACGATCAACCTCGGAGAGGATCAATCGGTTGATGTGGACCTCCTGTGCCCTCGTGGCACCCATCGCCTCGCAAAACGACGCCCCCGCAGGCACCCGGTCGGTGGTGGCCCCGACCAGGAGCGACTTGTCCAGGGCCTCAGCCCGCTGAACGAGGAGCCCCAGCAGCTCCGTGCCCAGCCCTCGACGGCGGAAAGCCTCAAGAACGCCCAGGCCGACCTGGAACAATCCCCTGTACTCCGGGATGTCCTGGGTGACCGCCAACGCCTCGGCCACGATGTCACCTTCGGGACCTCGGACGAGCCAGCCAGACTCATCGACATGGCGGGGAAGGTTGCGAAGACTCGCTCTCACCATCTCGGTCTGAACTGGCGGGTCCTCCGGCCTTGCCTCCGCTCGGCGGCGATCCAGGTAGCTGACAAAGTCCGCCACCAGGGAGTCTGAGGCCGAGCGTGCTTCGAAGACTTCGAGTTCCAGTCCCGCCTCGGTACGCACTGGCCCAGCCTTGCACGGACACGGCGGCGCGAGCGTCCTCTTCCTGAGCATGGCCTTCGTGCCGGGGGATGCGTCGGACTCAGGTGATCAAGCGGAGATGGCCACGCCGACGGGTCGGGCGTCCCTTGGCCACTCGCGGGTGATAGAACGGCGGAAGTTGGACACAGCGACGCCTTGGGGGAACGAATGTCGAGTAGCACCATTCCGGATAGAGCCGACCACTACTTCGTCGCCTCCGACGGAGCCAAGGTGCACTGGGTGAGCGCCGGCTCAGGGGTGCCAGTGGTGCTCATCCACGGGGCTGGCAGCCGGGCCGAGCGGTGGTTTGCCAACGGATTGGCGCCTACCCTGGCCCGCACCAATCGGGTGATCGTCCCGGACATGCGGGGCCACGGCGAGTCCGATGCCGCCGATGCCGCCAGCTTCGAGAAGATGCCGTCAGACGTAATCGAGATTCTGGACAGCCTGGGGGTGGCCAAGGCTCACGTCGGGGGTTACTCCATGGGTGGGATGATCACCGCCAGACTGCTCGCCACCCATCCGGAGCGGTTCATCACAGCGTTCTTCGGCGGCTCGGGCATCCGCGAGACTCCGGAGTGGGCCGAGCGGGTTCCGCCCGACAGGGAAGGCGCTGCCCCTGACGAGGAGGCGGCCCGGGCGGCCCGGGCGGCCGGGGGCATCAGCGAGGGTGTCCCCGCCCGCTCGCCCGAGGGTGCTCAGCGGCCCGGGCGGCCCGTGCTGGACATCGACCTGACGACGATCCACTTCCCGGTTCTGGCCGTCAACGGCGAGTACGACCGGCCCTACCAGAAGACCCACCGGCTGTGGCGAGAACTGTCCAACTTCACCAATGTCGTGCTGGCCGGCAAGGGTCACCTGTCCGCCATCGTGGAGGGCTACATGCCCTCCGACTTCGAGTCGGCGCTGGTCGGTTTCATCACCGCCAACAACCCTTAGGCGTCCTGTCGCCTGCGCGACCTGTACCGGCTGCGGGCGCCGGCGCAGGGACCACTGACGACGGGCCCTCCGACTGCCCGGTAGGAGATGGTTCAGTGATCGAGCTGGGTGCGGTGTGCGACCTCGCCGCCGGGCTTCCCGGTGCGGAAGAAGGCACCTGGTACGGAGCGCCTGCCTTCCGGGTATCGAGCAAGGTTTTCGCCAGGGGGCACGAGAACGATCCCGATCTCTTCCTCATCAAGGTCGGCCCCGAGGAGCGGGACTTTTCGGTGGCGACGCAGCCGGAGCGCTTCTCTCGGACAGACCACCGGCCCGAGAGGGAGGATTCCGTCCTCATGCGCCTGAGTGCCAACCGCCCAGAGGACCTGGAGGAAGTCCGACACCTCGTCGAGACGGCATTACACCGGTTCGAGAACCCGAAGCGGCGATGAGCGAGGCCGAGGGGACAAGGCGCCCCGAAATGCAGCCTCAGCTGGGCTACCTCGACCCTGCTGCGGCCGTCGAGTGGCTGGCGCGCGTGGCCCCCTTAACTCCGGGCATGACGGTAGAAGATGGGCTGGAGAACGACGGTCCCCGCCGTGGACGCGATAGCCACGAACATGGTGAAGTGCTCGGGACCAGGTGACGCCGCTCTCCCCGCGTCGGCGGGCTCGGACGCACGGGGGCTGTAGTGCGAGTGGGTGGCGACCACGGCGACCAGGCCCAGGACGGCCATGACCGTTACGATCAGCGGGAAGGCGATCAGGGCTGTCCTCGGGCGGACGAAGCCGTTGAAGCCTGTTGGGCTCCAGTGCAGAGGCACCGCCTCAGTCCGAGTCAGCCGCGAGCGCCACAAGAGAGAGAGCGCCACGCTGGCCAGCACGCATAGAGCTGAGCCCGCTGCCGTCAGAGCGATCATCTCCGCCAGTCCTCCCGCGGCCATCTTCCCGCTGACAAAGGCTAGCGAGGCGCTCTACTGCCGTCCCCGGAAGGATGGCGTTTCGGATGTCGGGCGGCGCTCAGTTGTCATAAGGTGGCAGGAGTTGAGCCTGCATCGTTGCGGCCAGCCACCTCTGGAAGTCGCTCGTGGGCCATGAGCGTTCGACGACCAGCCGGTGAAAGAGGCTGGCGTCGATCAGGACCCAGACAAGGTCTGCGGCATCGTTCGGGGTGAGACCGTCTCGAAGTGGCCCCTTGGCGCTGAGTATGCCGACGAATCCCTTGGCGCCGCCAAAGCGCTCCTCCTGGATCTGGGCCCATTGGACCCGTACCCGGGGATCCACCCCGGCCGCACAGCGAAAGGCCTCGTAGATGCCAGCAACCCTGCTGCTCACACCGGTCACCAGGGCCGCGTAGCCAGCGACGGCTTTCCGGGGATCGGGTTCGGCTCGAACGGCGAGGGCTTCTGGTCGCTGGGGCAGCGGTACCGGCTCATCGTCGCCCACGGTGGCGACGTCGAATGCCGCCCGGAGAAGTTCGAGCTTGCCGCCGACGGAGTTGAACACGGTGGCCCGGCTGACACCGGCGTTGTCGGCGATGGCTTGGACCGACGTGCCCAGGTATCCCTGCTGGATGAATAGATCGGCCGCCGCCTGGATGATTGCGGCGCGCGTGGCGCGGGCTTTCGCTCTTCGGGCCGGCCATTCGGGACCAGCCTTGACAGGGACAGTCATTAGACTTAGAGTCTAACTACCTGCGCAGCCAATCAGCGCCATCGCTGAGAAAGACCCAAGGCCCCGCAACGACGCACAGAAGGGGTCGGCCATGACGGATCAGGCGATTTCGGCGGGACGCGACGGGGCTCGAAGGCTCAAGCGGCCGGCGAAGCGGCGAGTACCGCCCCGATTCGCCATACGCAGCTCGATGTGGCTGCGGCGGTCGTTGTTGCGCGCGGCCGACCGGGCCCTCCCGGCCCAGGTGGCTCTGCTCGAGCACGTCCACCAGTTCGTTGCCACCCATCTCTTGGCCGCCTTCGCCGAGCTTGGAGTCGCCGATCATCTGGCCGGCGGTCCGAAGACGGCTGACGATCTGGCGATCTGGCGATCTGGCGATCTTGCTGCGCTGCGACGCCGACGCACTCCACCGGGCGTTGCGGGCTGCGGCAGCTTGCAACCTGGTTCGAATCGACAAGAGTGGCCGGTTCCACACAACCCGACTCATGAGACCGATGGGTTCGACTGACCCAAGCGCCACCGCCGACTGGTGTCGATACATCGGCTCGCCTTCGCTCCAGGCTGCGTGGGCCGACCTGGCGGAGACGATCCGAACTGGCCAGAACGGGTTCCGCCGCATCAACGGGATGTCCACCTTCAAGTGGTTCGATGCCCACCCCGATGAGGGCCGCAGATTCGGCTCCGGCCTGGGCGGGCTCACGCGATCCGAGGCTCAGATGATCATCGCCACCTACAGGTTCCCCGAGACCGGAACCGTATGCGACATCGCCGGAGGCGCCGGCGTCCTCCTCGGGGAGATCCTGGGGGCCCAACCTGGGCTTCGCGGCATCCTGGTCGAGGCACCGCTCGTGCTCGCCGAGGCGGCCACCTACCTGGGATCGATCGGCCTCGCCGACCGGGTCCAACTGGTCGAGGGGGACTTCTTCGGACAGATCGACGCAACGGCGGACATCTATCTCCTCAAGTGGATACTCCACGACTGGGACGACGCGACCTGCCAGAGGATTATCAAGAACGTGGCCTCGGCGATGCCCAGCGGCGCTCGCCTCGTCGCCATCGAAGGCAATCAGGACCGTAACGAGGTTCACCCGCGCTTCTCCATGATCGATCTGCAAATGCTGACCATGACCGAGGGCGGGAGAGAGCGCTCAAGACGTGAAATGGAGCAGCTGCTCATCAACGGAGGTCTGCACCCGTCTGGGACACTTAGAACGGCGACCGACCTGCTGCTCGTCGAGGCCACCATTCCTGATCATGACCCTCCCAGGAGCCGCCCCGCGGCCTCTCCCGCTCTCGCCGGCGCCCGGACAACCCGGGGCCTCGACTCAGCGATGCCGGATCAGACGTAGCCTCTAGGACCCTCCTCGAACCCCTTCAGCGAAGCCGCGTCACCAGTCTGCGCATCCGGACGTGAACAGCACCTGGCGGCGACAGGGCGATACCGGCCGCGGCGAAGCCTCCGGTGACGAGACCCACAGCCCTGAAGTCCTCGCGGGAGAACATGGACACTGTGCCCTGCGTGGAGTTGAACCCGAACGACCCACGGGCAACGGCAACGTCCCCGACCCCGTCGATCGCCACTGTCGCCAGCTTCTTCACACGCAGGTACCGCCTGACTTCGTGGGACTCCCGGCCGTACACCCGGATCAGCGCCCGGAGCTCGGCGTCGGGCTTACCCTGGACAACCGGGTAGGCCTCAACCGATCCGCCGCCGGCCTTTGCGATGGATTTGAGGGCTGCGCTCAGCGCCAAGCGGGCCACACCTTGCATC
This sequence comes from Acidimicrobiales bacterium, assembly GCA_035653595.1. Lineage (GTDB taxonomy): Bacteria > Actinomycetota > Acidimicrobiia > Acidimicrobiales > JAJPHE01 > DASRBO01. The sequence continues at coordinate 22,932 of DASRBO010000092.1, forward strand.
CGGTGCGCCTTGTCCGTCACGAAGCAGGTGATGCGCCAGTCCGTGCCCGGTTGCGCCGTGGGCCGTGGTGGACGGCCGGGCATAGGTAGCTCATCCGCCGGGCCGAACTGGCACCACCCAATCGGATCGGCCCCGGCGTAGACCAGGATGCCGTGGACGTGGCCCGTGGCCACCAGCTCACGCTTGTCGGCCAGGTTCCGCGCCCTGGCTTCGGCCCGCGTGCGGCAGTTCGGCGCCGCTCCTCCGCGCTGGAAGTACATGCAGGTGCAGTGGTCCCAGCCGTTACCCCGCGAGAACAGCGCTTCGAAGTCCCCCAGGGTCTGCGCCGACAACTCTCGGGTGACATAGGCGGGGGTTGATCGTCTCTGGCTGGAAGAGATGGGTGCCATGGCCTCAGGCGCTGCGGACCTCTGTGGACTCGGGATCCGAGACCAGATGGAACTCGCCATCCTCGCTCACCTCTCTCGGAACGGTCGCGCCCACGCCAACCCGGCGCGATGCCTCGGACAGCACCCCGAGACACGAGACTGACCCTGTAGTGGCGTTCGCTTGTGTGCTCATGGGGCCTTCGTCGTTGTCCCTTCCGGCGTGGTCAGGAGGACCACGAGACCGGCGGGATCGATCACCCAATGGGCTCTTCTCCCTTCCAGAGGCTCGATCTCATCCGCAACACGTCCACCGGCAGCAACGATCGATGCCGATCCGGCATCGACATCCTCGGTGGCCAGTTCGAGCCATACCTCGGTATGGGTAGCGTGATTGACCGCATCGATCCAGAGCGTCATGCCACCGAACTCGAAGCCCTGCGAGCCTCGCCCGATCTGCAGTGGTGAAAGGCCGACTACGTCCTTGTAGAAGGCAACGGTTCGTTCGAACAGGGCGGAGGGCACCTTTACTGCGATGTTCCGCCCCGGGTGAAATGCCGCCCGAGCGTCCATGACCTCTCACAGTGCCAGACTTCCCACCGATGACGGGGCCCACTGTTGGGACCTCGGGGTGACTTCGGCGACCCGCGGGTGCTCGCAAGGAAGCCTCGGAGTGACCCCTAGGGTGCAGGATCGCCCACCGCGATTGCTGTGCAGAAACGATCAGGATGATCGCCGGCGGGGACCCAATGCTTCAACCGATCGCTCCCTGCCAGTACCTCGCAGGGGGCTCCAAGATGCAAAGCTCATTGCCGTCCGGATCGGCCAGTACGTGCCAGCTCCAACCGCCCTCGACTATCGGCTCCAACGTCATCTGGGTCGCTCCGAGCCCGCGGATACGCTCGACCTCCCCAGCCAGGTCCTTCGTCCTCAAGTCCAGATGCAGCCGGTTCTTGGCCACCTTGGCATCAGGGACGCGTTGCAGGAGGAGCTCGACCCCGTTCCGCTCTCCTGCCAGGAGGACCTGATAGGGACCATGGGGGGCACCTACCGTCTCATAGCCAAGGGCGGCAGTCCAGAAGGCCGCAGCGCGGGCCAAGTCGGTGCAGTCGAGCACCAAGGCCCAGATGGCCGCCCTCGCTTCCATACGTCTGCGTGCGGGACACCCACCAATTGTCGCATGAGCCTAGGTCGTCCGTCGCGCTGAGGCCGCATCCCGACTAGTTGGGCGCGTCGAACCGGGACACCACTGCCTTTGGCGCTGTCCGGCGCCAGCTCTCCTCGACCAGCTCGGCGATCTCGTCCCAGTCCTGATCGACGTCCAGACGAATACCGATCCAGCCGTTCTTGCCCGTGTACCGAGGAATGAAGAAGCGCTCTGGTTCGGACGCCACGAGTGCCTGCTGAACCCCTGGGGCGCCTTTGCAGTTCATGGTCGTGCCGTCCTCGGATGTCATCACGAACAGCTTGTCCCGCACGCGGAAGGCAGGGGCGGCGTGGCCACCAAACGGCTTCTCCTCGGCTTCGGGTAGCGCCAAGCAGATGCGCCGCAGTCGCTCGACGGCCTGTTTGGCGGACCTTGCATTGGCCATAGCCGGAATTCTTTCATGACGGGAGACAGGTCGCGCCTCCGACCCTGGGCCAACCGGAGGCGACCATGGCACGACACCGTCTCACACCTCAGCCGCCGCCGGGGTTGCGCGGCAACTCGACCGATCACCACCCCGCCGCCGTTCCGCAGCTGGCGACCCCGGAGCGGAGGCTCAGAACTCCTTGCGCCACTCCCCCGACTCCAGCCGGCGGATTCGGTCGGCGGTCGGGGGATGGGTCATGAACAGGTTGGCGAAGCTCACATTCCGGCCGGTGAGGGGGTTCACGATGAACAGGGTCGCCTCGGCAGGCTGGACGTTCATCGGGACGGTGCGCACGCCGGCCTCGATCTTCGCCAGCGCCCTGGCCAGGGGCTCGCCGTCACCGATCAGGCGCGCTCCGGAGCGGTCCGCCTCGTACTCGCGGCTGCGGGTGACGGCCATCTGGAGCAGGAAGGCGGCCAGCGGGGCCAGGATCAGCATCGCCAGGGTGCCGATCACCCCGGCCAGGCCGTTGTTCTCCTCCTCACCACCGAACCAGAACATCATGCGGGAGATGAAGGTGATAGCCATGGCGATGGCGGCCGCCACCGATCCGATGAGGATGTCGCGATTGCGGACATGGCTCAGCTCGTGGGCAAGGACACCGCGCAGCTCGTCCCAGTCCAGCACCGACAGGATGCCCTGCGTGACCGCCACCGCCGAGTGGTTGGGGTTGCGACCGGTGGCGAACGCGTTCGGCTGCATGTCGGGCGTGACGTAGAGGCGGGGCATGGGCATGCCGGCGGCCTGCGTCAGCTCCCTCACCACCCGGTAGTACTCGGGCATCTCCGCCTCGGAGACCGGCACGGCCCGGGCGGCCTTGATGGCCAGGGTGTCGGCGAACCAGTAGGAACCCCCGGTCATTGCCAGCCCGATCAGCAGGCCGATCACCGCCCCGGTGCTGCCTCGGAGCAGGCCCCCGATGAGGACCACCAGGCCGCCCAGGGCGGCCAGGAGGACGTAGGTCTTGATGGTGTTGCGGCTCATAGCTTCTCCAGGAACGCTACCGCTGCTCGACGTCTTCCCAATCTCGCCGGTCCGGGCTGGGAAAACGCTGGGCTGCGGCTGGGAGTGGCGTCGTAGCCAGGCGTCAGTCGTAGTAGCCGGAGTGGATGTAGACGCACGGGACGCCCTCGGCCCGGAACATCTCCAGGTTGCGCCGGTCGTCCTCGAAGGCCAGCTGGGGCTGCAGGCCCCAGCGGCGCAGCTCGCCCACGGTCATCTGCTTGAAGGACCGGGCCGCCCGGTAGTCGCCCAGATCGCGCATTATGAGCAGGTCCCAGCGCAGCTGGTAGCGGTCCAGCCACGCCAGCGTCTGGGGCTGGACCCGGATGGGGCGGGCGGTCAGCAGGACGATGGCCACCTCGTGGGTGAGGAGGCCCAGGAGGTCGGCCACCTCCTCGATTAGGGGGTCGTCGCCGCAGGCGTCGAAGAAGGCGTCCCAGTCCCGCCGGCCGGACTCGAGGAAGTGCTGACGGCTGGCGGCGTCGGACAGGACCCCGTCCAGGTCGAAGATGACACAGCGGCCGTCGATGGGGCCGGAGCGCCACCGCCAGTTCTCGGGGGTGAGGTTCACTCCTCCGTCGGAGCGACCCGGGCCCGGTGGCGGATCTCCTCGACCACCCCGGCGTCGGCCAGGGTGGTGGTGTCGCCGAGGTCGCGACCCTCGGCGACATCGCGCAGGAGCCGGCGCATGATCTTCCCGCTCCGGGTCTTGGGCAGGTCGTCGGTGAAGATGATGGTCTTGGGCCGGGCGATGGGCCCGATGCGGCCGGCCACATGCGACCGCAGCGCCTGACCGTGCTCCTCGCTGGCCTGGTTGCCCGACTTGAGGGTGACGTAGGCGATGATGGCCTGGCCGGTGGTGGCGTCGTTGGCCCCGACCACCGCCGCCTCCGCCACCGTGGGGTGGTCGACGAGGGCGGACTCCACCTCGGTGGTGGAGACCCGGTGGCCGGACACGTTCATCACGTCGTCGACCCGGCCCAGCAGCCAGAAGTAGCCGTCGTCGTCGAGCTTGGCGCCGTCGCCGGCGAAGTACCGCCCGTCGAAGCGGCTCCAATAGGTCTCCCTGTAGCGCTCGGGGTCGCCGTAGATGCCGCGCAGCATTCCGGGCCAGGGCCGGGTGAGCGTCAGGTAGCCCCCGCCCTTCTCCACCCGGTTTCCGGCGTCGTCCACGACCTCGGCGCCGATGCCAGGGAGGGGGAGGGTGGCCGAGCCCGGCTTGAGAACGGTGGCTCCGGGGAGGGGCGAGATCATGATCCCGCCCGTCTCGGTCTGCCACCAGGTGTCGACCACCGGGCAGCGCTCGCCGCCGATGTGGCGCCAGTACCAGACCCAGGCCTCGGGGTTGATCGGCTCGCCCACCGAGCCCAGGAGGCGCAGGCTGGACA